>CAJKBH010000061.1 GCA_905198125.1 uncultured Porphyromonadaceae bacterium | reverse complement strand
TTCCAAGACCATCAATAAAGCGAGCTAATTTTGGAACACGGAACTGAACACCCTATTCAATAAGTCACAATAGAAACCATTCCAGCACACCCACGTGTCTACAATATCTATGATTGGCGGGGCGGTGTCCCCACCGCCCATAAGTTGACGGCATGGACGCCGTCATTCCAGTAACGTCGCGACCGGGACTGACCATACTACTGCTCAATCAATCTAAAAGATGCAAAAAATCGTGTAATTTTAAACTCAGAGTTTAAAATTACACGATTTATACAGGTCAGTATAATGGCCCGTTTAAAATACCCGGCGGAAATTAAATACGTTCGGCGGTATGAAGTCTCCGTCGTAGATGATTCTTGAGTCCGTCACTTTATCGCCGAGAAGATCCTGCAAGTATTTGATGTTGCGTGTAAAGTCCTTGTTGAATGTGGAAGCAGACTTTATCTCTGTAAGTGAAAGGTGTTGTCCGTCTTCCTGCAGCACGTCTACCTCCCGACCCGCATTTTCCCGATAGAATGACAGATTGGGTCGTTTGGCCGAATTATATCTGTCCTTAAGCATCTCTGAGATAACCATATTCTCGAATACAGCTCCACGCAACGGATGTACGGCCAACTGCTCAGGCGTCGCGATATCAAGCAAATAACACAACAGCCCGGTGTCGTAAAAATATATTTTCGGCAATTTAGACAGTCGTTTGCCAATATTGGCATAATATGGATATAACGGGTAGGTGATATACGAGGTCTGTAAAAGCCCGAACCATTTTTTGATGGTCGGGGAACTGACCCCTATCTCATTGCTTAAGGAAAGGGCATTGAGTTCACTTCCAGTACGTCCTGCCAACAGACGCATGAATTTTTCGAATGCCGGCAGGTTGAGAATCTCCTTAATCTGCCGCACGTCACGCTCCACATACAAGGTGTAATAGTTGGAATAGAACATCTCATACGGCATTCCATTGGCCCGCACAGCCGGATAAAATCCCCCTATCAGGATGTCATCGGTTCGGGACTGTTTATATTCGCCCAACTCCTTTAGTGAAAACGGCATCAGCGTAAACACGGCGGAACGTCCGGCCAAACTTTGACTGATGGACTCAAGCAACGCGAAATTGCTGCTTCCTGTCAGAACAAACCTTCTGTCGCGATATTCGTCGACAATTACCTGTATGTATGACAGCAGTTCCGGCACATGCTGCACTTCATCTATAATGACATGATCACCACAGCCATTCAGGAATTCTTTCGGATCTTCCCGTACTGACATCCGCAAAGCGGCATCTTCAAGATTATAAACACTATAATCCTGAAACACATGCCTGCACAAAGTGGATTTACCAACCTGACGAGGTCCTGTGACAACGATTACCGGGAAATATCTTGCCGCATCCTCTATATGCGGCGTTATCAGTCTTGGGATGTAATTCATTGCGTGTAATTTTAAACTCTGAGTTTAAAATTACGCAAATATATATATAATTTATGATATTGACAAGTCTTGAAATAATTAAGAGGATATAAAAATCGTGTAATTTTAAACTCAGAGTTTAAAATTACACGATTTTGCATTGTTGGGTTACCGGCGTTGGGCCGGATTAGCGGTCGCTTACTTCTCCGGTTTCATCTTACTTCACCGGCTTCATGATGAAGGTGAAGGTGCGGTCGCCGTACTTCAGGCGGTACTGCGGTAGCGGGATGGCGCCCCAGCTGTTGACGCAGCCCAAGCCCATCTGCTCCTTGTCGATGATCAGGTTGGTGAAGCCGGCCTTCTCAACCTCGGGCGAGTGCGTCTGACGCTTGTGCAGGCCTTCGTCCAGACTCTCGACGGTGTAGTCCAAAGCCGATGCCGAGAAGGGAGCGTCGGAAATGAATTCCAGGCCCTTGCCGGCATGGTTCAGCTGCTTCCAGTAGCGGATGTCGGTCTTGGTGCCGGTCTCCTGCGGACGGACGTAGGGGAAGAACTGCTCGGCTACCGTCTGCTTGTAGAGGCCCAGCCTGGTGCCGTGGTTACGGTCGGAGTAGTTCTCGATCGGGCCGCGGCCGTAGTACTCGATGGCGTCGAAGCTTTCAGGCATCTGCATCTGCATTCCGAAACGGAACATGTCGGATACCTTCGCATCCTTCGTGGCCTTGAACGCCTCGGTCACCTTGACGGCCCCGTTGCCGTTCACCACGTATGTCATATCGAGCGTACCCTGCACGCCGGGCATCGAATATTTGGCCGTGATGTAAGCCAGGCCGTCCTTGCTTTCGCCGGTCAGCTTCTCCAGCTTCATCTCGGGATTCTTCCATGCTGCATACTTGCGCATCAGGTCGGCGCCGAAGTCATTGTCGGTAACTGCGCGCCAGAAGTTGGGAGCCAGCTTGCCACCCTCGTTGATGTACTCCGTGCCGGCCACCTCGTAACGGGTCATGAAACCGCTGTGACGGTTGAATTCAACCGTGAAGTCCTGACCTTTCACGATCAGATAGTGACGGTCGTTGTCCACCACCTTGGCAACGGGAGCATCCTGGTTGGAAGCGGCTACCGTGGCGATGTTCATGTCGTTGGCCTTGGGCTCGGTGAGCAGGAACTGCTCGCCGGCAATCTCATATCCTGCGGGAAGGACGCCGGTGCTTTCCTTCAGAACATACGACACATTCAGCGCCCATTCGCCCCGGTCCGAAATCTCGCCGTAAGGGATGGTCACCTCGGTCTCCGTGCCGGGCTTCACCTTGATGTCGCTGATGCGGCCCTCGCGCACAGGCACGCCGTTGTTCAGAAGCACCCAGTCGAGGTTGACGTCGCACAGGCACTTGAAGAAGCGCTCGTTCTTGATCCTGACCTTACCCTTGGCCAGATCCACGGGGAGGGTCCAGATGTCCTGATAGTAATATTTCACCTCGGTAGCCGACGGATTGGGAATGCGGTCGGGGTTCACGATACCGTTTACACAGAAGTTGTCGTTGCTGGCGTCAAAGCGGTTGAAGTCGCCGCCGTAGCCGTATATCTCCACGCCGTTCTTGCCCTTGGTGCGGATGGCCTGATCCACGAAGTCCCAGATGAAACCGCCCTGCAGGTTGGGATACTTGCGGATCAGGTCCCAATACTCCTTGAAACCACCCACGGAGTTACCCATGGCGTGGGCGTACTCGCACTGGATCAGAGGCTTGTTCACCTCCCCTTTCAGGCCCTTCTCGCCCCACTTTTCCATCGTATTGTAGTCGGCGTACATCGGGCAGAACACATCGGTAAGTCCCGTGGTGTGTGCCTGCTCATACTGTACGGGACGGCTGGGATCCTCGTTCTTCACCCACTTGTAGGCAGCCTCGAAGTTCGGACCGTAGCCGGCTTCGTTGCCGAGGCTCCAGAATATCACGGCCGGATGGTTGAAGTTCTGCTCCACGTTGCGCTGGTTGCGCTCCATGTGAGCCTTGGCATACTGCTTGTTCTTGGCCAGAGTCTTCTCGTCGTACCCCATGCCGTGGCTTTCCAGATTGGCCTCGGCCACCATATAGAGACCGTACTTGTCGCACAGGTCGTACCACAACGGATCGTCGGGATAGTGACATGTACGCACAGCGTTGACGTTCAGCTTCTTCATGGTCTCCACATCCTGCAGCATACGTTCGGGCGAAACCACATAACCGCCGTCGGGATCCAGTTCATGACGGTTAACGCCCTTGAACAGTACAGTCTTGCCGTTGACCAATACCTGATCCTTCACCATCTCAATCTTGCGGAAGCCGACGTTTACAGGCACGGCCTCGCTGTTGCCCTGCATGGTAGCGGTAAGGGTATAGAGGTAGGGGGTCTCCGCGCTCCACTTCTTCACATCGGCTACCTTGAGCTGAATGCGGCCGCTCTTGTTTGCCGTGCCGGTCGCCACCTCGTTGCCCTCGGCATCCTTCAGGCTCAGGGTTACGGGAGCCGAAGCCGTCAGCGTCAGATCCACGTTCAGCACACCGTCCTTGTATTCATTCTCCAGATCGGGAGTGACACGCACGTCGGCTATGCGCTTCTTGTCGCGGGCGTAAAGATAGGAATCACGCGCCACGCCGCAGAGGCGGAAGAAGTCCTGGTCCTCCAGGTAGGTGCCGTCGCACCAGCGGAACACCTGGAACGCTATCAGGTTCTCCTTGCCCGGCACCAGGTAGCGGGTCACGTCGAATTCGGCGGCGAGCTTGCTGTCCTCGCTATAACCCACATACTGGCCGTTGACCCACAGATATATGTTGGACGTAACCGAACCGAAGTGGGCGATGATGTCCTTGCCCTTCCAGTTGGCCGGCACCTTTATCTCGCGGCGGTATGTACCCACATGGTTGTTGGCCACAGGCACGTACGGGGGATTGTTCTCAAACTGGTTGCTCCAGGCGTATCCGGTGTTGACATACAGCGGATCGCCGTATCCGTTCAGTTCCCAGATGCCGGGAACGGGCATCTCGCCCCACCCCTTGTCGTTGAAGTCTTTCTTCCAGAAATCCACGGGACGCTGGTCGGCGTCGTTGACCCAGTTGAATTTCCACAGACCGTTAAGGCTCAGATAATTTTTAGAAGCCTTCATGTCGCGGCTGTCAAGCGCCGCCTCGTTCTTGTCATAGGCGAAATTCGCAGCGCGCATCGGAGCGCGGTTCACTGCATTCACCTCCGGATTCTGCCATTCCTTGAATGTCTGCGCCGACACACCCATAGAGGCCGCGGCGGCAAACATAGCCGTCAATAACACTTTATTCATCATATCAGATTAGTTAGTAATTTCACACACGTCACATCGGGATCCGAGGCCCCGAACGGGTAACAGGGCACACGGGTAGCAGTTTCATCCCAAAAATTGTGTAAAATTAGCACTAATCCGCGGCTCCGGCAAATTTTACGGCATGTTTTACAACACCATCCGCGGGACTTCATCTTGTAAGTGACTGGTCGAGCCATTCTTGAGCCTGCCTGTACGTCATCAACGGCATGGCCGGCTGCTCGTTATGCAGGGTCTGTACATACATCCTGTCGCTGCCCTTGCTTCTCATCAGCAACAGCTGTAGATTTGCGGCCATCGGCACAACCTCGTAATCATGCCAGTGTTCGGCCACCCGGTCCCAGTCGGTCGTCACATATCTGCAACCCGGCACCGCCAGCTGGCTCAGCAACGGCATCAGTGTCTCGGCATGTCCGAACCGCAACGTCATCGCCGGTCCGTCATAACCGGGCCGCGAGGCACGCTCCAGGCTCTTGGCAATGTCAGCCACAAGACTGCGCGACATACGCGACGGCGTCAGGCTCAATCCGTTGGCCGAATAGGTCAGATAATGGCGCAGATTCTCGCTCTGCCATGCACGGCGGTATTCCTGCGGCGTGTAAAACGCGCGCCAGTCCACATCGCCGAACACTGCATTGGCTCCGGATACTATCTTATACATCACGCGCGCCATCTTCCGCAGCTTCTTGTCGCTCACAGCGTTGCCAGCGGGTATAAGCCGGCGCACAGCATTTACAGGGCTGACTTTGGCGTCATATTTTTCCCATACACGTTTCCATTCATTCGACCTGTCGTATGCGATATACGCGCTGTCCGTATCGAAAAACCGCACAAGTTGATTGTAACGCGGCCCGCTCCCCTGACGCATCTCCGTTTTGGGATGATTCCATATCACGGCATGAGAGCATATATCCATACTCATCACGCAGCGCGGCACATACGAGGCTATCGCCGTGACACTGTCAAGCTGACGCAGAGCCTCCGCTCCACGCCGCGACATCCTGTCGCCTATGCCCGTCTGCTCCACCATTCCTATCGAATCCAGCGCCCCGTAATGTCCGGCCGTCACGGAATCAAGACGATGGCATAACGCCCGCAGCTTTACTCCAGCTGCCGTTAACGGTCCTGCCGAGTCAAGGAATTTCAGCATATCCTGTGTATATGATGCTTTGGAAAGAAACCGCGCCCCATGCCGACCGACGTGGTCTACATACACCACTTCCAGCGAATCCGGCACCTGATACGCCTCATGGTCGCCGTGGCCGGGGTACGGCAGACTCGTGCCCGCATATTCGCATATCTGCGCCGACGATGCCGTAACCATTGCCGTCACCATCGCCATCACAATAATTCCAATCCTTTTCATAACCATACAGTTTTATAATTCAACTTGTGCATTTTAGAATTATAAAGATTCTCAAGGCACAGAACTAAACGGCAAAAGCGAGGCTTTTAGCCTACACAGAACTTACAGATTCACACAGAACTAACTATTTGACAGACACTTCGAGCCGATACCTCGGAGAGGTTATTTCTCATTAACCCCACGATGGCTATAGGGCGCGAAGCGTCCCGACAGCCTTCGTGGGGATAGTCCGGCTCAGTATAGCTTGGTCGGAGACCATGCCGCTCGCCTTAAGCAACCTAATCCTTGATCATACTGGATACACATCAGGCAGTACAGCGGCATGGTCTCCGACCAAGCTGTATCATGCCCGACTGACCCCACGAAGGCCAGTGCCAGCTGAAGCTGTCCCCGACCATCGTGGGGTTATCGAGAAACAGCCTCTCCGAGGCACCACATTCCGATTGGAATATAATCTACCTGATAGTTCCGTACATTGCCTTTCTTTAAATTCCATCTTATAAACTTGAGATACTTAAGTTTTATAATTAAAACCATAACCACGACAAAAGGTTGTGTCGGATATTTTTTGTAACTTTGCGGCATGGCAGACAATTACCTTGAAAAGAAGATGGAGGAGCTTCACAACCGCAAGGCCGGTTGCGCCCCGATGCGCGTCAGCCCGGCTTCGCGCCATCTGCTCACATTCCCATTCAAACCGTTGCGTGTATTGGTCATATCCCGTGACCGCCACGCCCTGAGCCAATACACCGGGCCGTTTCAGAATGCCGGCTGCCGTGTGGCCGTCATCAGCACCATCGATGCCGCCGAAACCGACCTGCCGCAGAATCACGGCTGCCGATACTACGCCATCGGCAACGAAGGGCAAACCGCCCCCACCTTCTCCAACGATGGGCAAGCGTCTCAGGCTTTCTCCAATCTAATTGCCTCCTGGCGCGACATCGATGTAGTTGTAATGCTTGACAATTGGCCGGCCATGACCGAGCTTCTACGCGCCCATACAGCCGCGCGGCCCTACCCCAACGACTGGGGTTTTCCTGTCTTATCTGTATCTCAAAACCGCGTCACCCGTCACGACATCCTGGCTGACATCTCCATCTCCTCTCCCGTCCCCGACGTCCCCGACGTCCCCGACGTCCCCGACCGTCCCGAATCCACCGTCCTCACCTTCCTCGCCCTGAAATCGAGCACCCCAATCTCCTCAATCACTTTTTAAATATAGCAAACTCTACCTGCGCACCGAACGCTAATGCAGGCGACTGGAGGGGCGGTGTCCCCACCGCCCATTAGTTGACGGCGGGGACGCCGTCATTCCAGTTGCACGGCACTTCGTGCCCGCGCCACAAAAGACAGACGCGCCGAGCCTCGGCGCGTCCGTCATTTTTATTGTGGGTTTAGGCGATGGATGTCACTCCGCCACATATCCCTTCTTGATGGCTTTGCGGATGTATTTGGCCAGTTTCTCGCCGGCCAAGTCGAACGCATCGCCCATCAGGTTGGTAAACGATCCCCAGCTGCCGTCCTCGGAATCCATCGTGATGATGGCAAGAGGCTCGTCGCTATCCTTAGGATGGAAAACATAATCGCACCATACATGGTCGCCGCCCTTGCTTACCTTCTTCACTACAATCTGCAACTCCACATCCATATCCGGTTGAGTCGTCAGCACCATCGGACACTCCTCGTCATTGAATTCCTTGACGAAGTCGGCGGTGATCTCCTTGATATCCTCGTCAAACTCCTTCCAGTAACCGACTTCCTTGCTTGCATCCTTGGCAAGAAAATCCTTCATCGCCTGGAAAATCCAGAGCGGACTGACCCCGTGCGCCAAGTCTTGATAGACCCCCTGG
>CAJKBH010000060.1 GCA_905198125.1 uncultured Porphyromonadaceae bacterium | reverse complement strand
AAGCGGAAGAGTAGGTAATCGCCACTTTGAAAGGAAGGGACTCAGCAATGAGTCCCTTTTTTTGTGTCCAAGGAGCCTAAAGATACGGCCTTTTGTCCAAAGGCACGGTCTTTTGTATTGAGACGAAGGCTCTATGAGCCACGTGAGAAATTTAGACAGGAGAGCAGAAATGTAGACTGGACAGAAATTTAGACAGGGAAATATTAATTTAGACAGGAGAACAGTAGACCAGGAGCAGCCGGTACTGGAGGGACGGTGTCCACACCGGCCGCCGCATCGATGCAGAGACAAATTGACGACGTGGACGTCGTCATCCCAGTCGCGCGGCTCCTGTTCTACTGTTCTCCTGTCTAAATTTTGGCGCCCGCGGAGGACGCGCCATTGGGCGTCGCTACGAATAATCCATTTCGCTATAATACGCTGTAATATTAAAAAATATTAAAATATGCGGATAAGAGAGATAAAGTGTTAACTTTGTGAATTATCAATATCATTCTGCCGGTAAGCCTTTACGGTTATTGCCCAATGAAAAACGACAAGACAATGAAATACACAAGAACTATCAGGACGCTGGCAATGGCCGCTGCGGCGGCAATGATGCTGCCAATTCAGACTATAATGGCCGATACAAGGACAAATGGTGGTAATGCTTATCTGCTTGATCAGTCTGTTGATGTGAGCCGAGATTTCTCAGACTTTACAAATACGTATTTCTTTGTCGATTCGTTGACGTCGTTTGATACTAAAACCGGTAGGGGAACTGTGGTATGGAAGCGCCAGCAGTTAATGCCTCGTCAGGCATTCAATGCAAACACGTATCTGCATCAACCTCTGAAAAGTCTTGATTTTCCGAATACAGCATATCCCCAGGATCCGGAATTGGGGTTCAGCATCGAGCCGGTAAATGCACGTACATTACGTTTCCGTATGCATACCTCGTCGGTAACTCCTGAGTGGCCGGACAGCCTTTCGCCTATGCTTGCAGGCCCGGTGGCTGTAAATGCCAAGGACTGGAAAGTGACTAAGGTGGGAAAAGACATAGTGTATAGTTCCGCTTATGGCAAGCTTGTAATAAAGGCAGATCCCTGGAGATTGATAATGTATGACAAGGAGGGTAATGAGCTTACACGCAGCCGTGTATGGAGCGATAACGACTCCACACAGATCAAGGTGCCTCCGTTCAGTTTCATAAAGCGAGGATCGGATAATTCGCGATCCATAAATCCTGTCTTCTCCATCCAGCCGACGGAACGGATATTCGGTTTCGGCGAAGCTCCGGGTCCACTTAATAAGGTGGGACAGAAGCTGAATCTGTTCGTCACTGATCCGCAGGGGCCGGAATCTCCGGACATGTATAAGCCGATACCATTCTTTTTCAGCAATCTCGGATACGGGGCATTCATCCATACAGCGGCTCCGCTGACAGTTGACGTCGGCCAGAGTTACATCGGTGCCAACAAACTGTTCATGAAAGACGAGGATCTGGATATGTTCCTGTTCTGGGGCACGCCGAAGGAGATACTGAGCGAATACACGGCCTTGTCAGGGCGTCCCGAAATGCCGCCGCTGTGGTCGTTCGGCACATGGATGAGTCGCATCAGTTATTTCACTGAAGATGAAGGTCGCGAAGTGGCCAAGCAATTGCGTGCAAACAGGATACCTGCAGACGTGATACATTTCGATACAGGATGGTTTGACGTGGATTGGCAATGCGATTATGAATTCTCGCCGGCTCGATTCAAGGATCCTGCCAAAATGATAAAGGATCTTGACAAGGATGGCTTCAAGATCTGTTTGTGGCAATTGCCATACTTTGTGCCGGGAAATAAGTATTTCAAGACTCTTGTAGACGAGGGCATGGCCGTACGCAACGGTCGCGGTACGCTGCCATACGAGGATGCCGTGCTTGACTTCACCAATCCAAAGACGGTGAAATGGTATCAGGATCAGCTTGGGAAACTGCTTGAGATGGGTGTAGGCGCGATCAAGGTTGATTTCGGCGAGGCAGCTCCTCTGGATGGCATCTATGCCAACGGCCGCAGCGGACTGTATGAGCATAACCTGTATCCCGTGCGCTACAATAAGGCTGTGGCAGACATTACAAAGAAGGTAAAAGACGATAACATAATCTGGGCGCGCTCCGCCTGGAGCGGTTCGCAACGGTATCCGTTGCATTGGGGCGGAGACGCCGCGAGCACCAATACCGGTATGTTGGGCACTCTTCATGCAGGTCTGTCTCTCGGTATGAGCGGCTTCAGTTTCTGGAGCCACGATATGGGCGGCTTCGTGACATCGACACCCGAAGAATTGTATCGCCGCTGGCTGCCCATGGGCTTCCTGACCTCGCATACACGCGCCCACGGTGCTCCTCCTACAGAACCGTGGCTTTATAACATGGAATTTACCTATTATTTTCGCAAATGCGCCGAAATGAAGTATTCGCTGATGCCATACATTGTGAAAGAGGCCGAGGAGTGCGCGTCCAACGGATGGCCGATGTTCCGCGCCTTGCAGGTGGAGTTTCCCGAGGATCCGGGAGTGTGGCAGATTGAAGACGAGTATATGTTCGGCAAGGATTTTCTGGTGGCGCCGTTGCTTACGCAGACCAAAAAACGCAGCGTCTACCTGCCGGCAGGTCAGGAATGGGTGAACTATCAGTCCGGAGAAACGTACACGCCGGGCTGGCATACGCTGACTCCAGATGGAGAGCTGGATTGCATAATCATGGTGCGTAAGGGTGCTGAAATTCCGACCGTTAAACCGGCACTCTCTACATCGAGAATAGACAAAAGCACGCTGAAAACAGTAAAATATTGAGGTGACGTTTGTCTAAATGGATTGAATTGACTATTTTTGCATATATGATTCCGTATAATACAGATAACGAAAAATTACGACTTCCGGAGTTTGGACGCACAATCCAGACTCTGATAGAATACTGTGTGCATCTCGAGGACCGTGAGGAGCGCAACAATTGCGCGTACGCGATAGCCGATGTAATGGCCAATCTGTTTCCAGAGCTGATAGGTGATGACAGCGACATGTCCAAGATATGGGATCAGATGCAGATAATGTCGGGGTGCCGTCTTGACGTGGACGCTCCATACGAGTTGATAACCGCCGAAGCGATCAATCCGAAGCCTGATCGCATTCCCTATACATCCGGTCATATAGCCTTACGCCATTACGGCAAGTATGTCGAGAAGATGATACCGGTGATAGCGGATATGGAGGAAGGTCCTGAACGCGACGACCTGATATTGACAATAGCCAACCACATGAAGAAGGTGATGCAACTGAACAATAAGGAAGGTGTGGACGATGCGCGGATTCTGCGCGATCTCGCTTTCTTCTCAGGTGGCAAGATATCCTTGGACCCCGAGCAATATTATCTGTGCGATTTCAAAGAGACGCCTCAGGCGCAGCAATCGAAGAAGAAGCATAAGAAATGAGCAGTTTCATAGTTGAGGGCGGTCATGCGCTGCATGGCGAGATAAGTATCAACGGTGCCAAGAACGAGGCGCTGGAAGTGATATGCGCCACGTTGCTGACCAGTGACAAGGTGACGATTACGAACCTGCCGGAAATTTCGGATGTCAGGAATCTGATAGCGATGCTGGCGGATATGGGTGTCAAGGTTCATTATATCACACCCCGTGAGTGCGAGTTTCAGGCCGACAGCATCAATCTGGACTATCTTAAGAGCGAGAAATACAGCAAGAAGGCCGCGTCGCTGCGAGGATCAGTGATGATACTCGGACCTCTGTTGGCCCGGTATGGTGAGGCATTGATGCCCAAACCGGGAGGCGACAAGATAGGACGCCGCAGAATGGACACCCATTTCGTAGGGTTCAGCAAGCTGGGCGCACAGGTGGAATACAATCAGGAATACCGTACGTATCAGGTGTCGGCTAAAAACGGACTCAGAGGCACGTATATGCTTCTTGACGAGGCCTCGGTGACCGGTACGGCCAATATACTGATGGCCGCCGTTCTTGCCAAAGGAAAGACAGTGATATATAACGCTGCCTGCGAGCCCTACATACAGCAGTTGTGCCGGATGCTCGTAGGCATGGGCGCCAGGATATCAGGCATAGGTTCCAATCTGCTGGAAATTGAGGGCGTAAGCGAATTGCACGGCACCACCCATAGGCTGCTTCCAGACATGATAGAGGTGGGCAGCTTCGTGGGAATGGCTGCCATGACAGGCTCCAATCTGTTGCTGAAGGATGTGGGCGTACGCGATTTAGGCATGATGCCGGAGGCATTCGCCCGCTTAGGTGTCAGCATGGAGATAGAGGATGACAACATCCGTGTGAACCAGAAGGAGATATACGAGATAGACCAGTTCATGGACAAATCAATCATGACCATAGCCGACGCGCCGTGGCCCGGTCTGTCGCCTGACCTGATCAGTATCATGCTGGTAGTCGCCACGCAGGCGCGCGGCAGTGTGCTGATACATCAGAAGATGTTCGAGAGTCGCCTGTTCTTTGTCGATAAGCTCTTGGACATGGGAGCGCGCATCATACTTTGCGATCCGCATCGTGCGGTGGTGATAGGAGCCGGAAAGTTCCATTGTCTGCGCGCCACCGATATGGTGTCGCCCGATATCCGGGCCGGCATAGCGATGCTGATAGCGGCTATGGGTGCCAAAGGCACGAGCCGGATACAGAACATCAACCAGATAGATCGCGGTTATGCCAACATCGATGGCCGACTCAACAAATTGGGGGCAAAAATCATTAGAATAGAAGAATGACGTGCTTCCGCCGCATATACGGTTGAGGCAAACGATAGAAATAAACAGATCTGTAAACAGACCCATTGATGATAAAGGAGGAAGAAATAATTGAGATAGGCAAGTTCCAGAAAACGCATGCGCTCAAGGGGGAATTGAACGCATTGCTGGATGTGGGGCCTGAATATCTTGAGGACGGGAATCCTCTGGTAATACCCGTGGACGGCCTGTTTGTGCCGTTTTATGCCGACAGCATACGTTCCAAGGGAGCGACCAGCTATCTGATCAAACTTCGGGGTGTGGACGATGTGGAGGAAGCCACGGCATTCGTGAACAAGCCGATATACGGCATCCGCAAGAACCTGCTTGAATACATGGACATGGAGGAGGGTGACCTTCTTGAAGACGAGTTGATAGGATACCGCGTAGAGGATGTAAATGCAGGATTCTTAGGGACCGTGGATAGAATCGATGATTCGACCATCAATACATTGCTGGTAGTGGAAGGCGACAGGGGTGAGATATTCATTCCGCTGATAGACGATTTTATCGAAAGCATAGACGAGGGCTCCGAAACCATTGTTGTGGATGTGCCGGAGGATATTATAAAATTAAATGATTGAAGCCATGAGCGAAGAAACACTATATGACGAGGACAATGCGATAGCATTCATCCGCAAGACACTGCCCGAGAACGTAAACGCGCGTTATGATGACGATGAGATACTGTATGTGATCGACATTATCTGGGAATGGTATGAGAAGAACGGCTATCTTGATCTGAACTCTGAAGTAACAGAGGAGGAAGAACATGACCTGACACGCCTGACGACATACGTAAAGGCCCAGCTTAAGAAGGATCAGGAAATAGAGATGGATCCGGCCGATGTGGATCTGATAGTGAAAGGAGAAATAGAATATGAGGAATCCATCGAGGATAATATGTGATATATTTGCAGGACTTGCGCTGTGCGGAGCGGTATGTGTGACGCAGCCCGCGATTGCGCAGAAGCCTAAGCAGGTTCAGGCTCAGAAGGAAGCGCAGCGTAGCGATGATCTCGACGACTTATCGTTTGTCGAGATGCTTAACAGTGTGCCACTGGATGCCAAAAGCGCAGATCTGATAAGGAAATTTCAGGAGAAAGAGGGTAGAAACCGCCTTCACAACAGAGAATATAATTCCAAGAACGGCTGCACGGTCGAGACCTTCCGCAACAAGGAAGTGCTGTTGGTTACGATACCGGCCTCCAAACTGTTCATGCCAAACGAGACTAAATTGCGCCCGGCTGCATTGCAGTTGCTTGCCCCATTGAAAAGATACCTGAAGGATCCGGACATGTACCGTGTGCTGATGGTGATGCATACCGACAACACCGGGTCGGAAATATACCGTGACAAACTGACTGAAGAACGCTCGGAAGCAGTGTTTGAATGGTTTGAGAACCAGCATGTCAACACCAATTGGCTGTTCCCGTATTCTTACGGCGACGAGATGCCGTTGGTGGAAAACAATACTATGAACAACCGCGCCAAAAACCGTCGACTTGAAGTATATCTGATGCCTGGCAAGAAGATGCTTGAACAGGCCAAGAAAGGCCGGATAGTATTCTAACGCATCCGGCATAAATTCTAACGCAATCGGCATTAATGCCGCTATAATATTGGTATAATTAACCCAACACTAACAGCTTATGAAAAAACTTATGTTGTTGGCATCGGCAATGATGCTGACGATAACAGGTATGCTGAGGGCTGAGACATTTGAATTCAGTGTCAGATCAGGACTCGCATATATCGGTCAGACCGAAGTGGTACTGCCCGAATTAATCATGGATGATGGAATGTCCATGGCTAACGTGACTTATGCAGCGAATAATACCGATGTATTTGAAGTAACGTCATCCGGAGAAGTGAGTTTAAACGGAATTGGCCAAGCCTATGTAACAGCGGTATATACGGATCCTGATAATTTGAATAAGAAGCTAAGCGCTACTTATCAATTGACGGTTATAGATCCGCAATTTGGAGAATATCGAAAGGTTAAAAGCAAAGCTGACCTAACAACAGGAGAAGATGATAGTTATGTGTTGGTGAACACTGATTATTTTAAGAATAAGAAGTTGTGTTATCTGCAATATAGCAGTGACGGAAGGACATTAATAGGGTCTACACCTGATATTATTTCGGAGTATTGGAATACGGAAGAAAGCTTTTATTCAAAAATCATAACCGGATCCTCCTTATAGATTTCAATTGAATGCAGAAACATCCACTAATACCTCTGAGGATGTGTATTCTTTGAAGTGTCAGGATACTACATCAGACAAGTACCTTTGCTATCCTACCAAACAGACATCTGCCAACCTTACACTAAGTGATACGCCAAAGAAAATGACAATTAGCTTCGATGACTTTGAGCAGAATGGTATCACAATAAAGTTTGAGGATAAATTAGATAAGACTATGGGGGTTAGCGGTAGTAATTTTCAAATTCGATCCAATAGAACGCCTGGTTTCGCATTATTCAGGTATTATCCCTATGAGAAGCCGCAACACGGTGCTGTGATAGCAAAGGTGAATGGAAATATAGCTGAAGATTCATATAGTATAACCGATGAGTCTGCGACTCTGACATTTGAGGTGCCGGAAGGAGAAAACGTCAAGGTATATTATCAGTGGATTCCTGCTGCGGCCACCGAAAGTGATAGTAAAAGTGAAATGATCAAGGAGGAATCAGAGGATAATAAATTCGTACGATATGCAGATCCTGTCGAACTCACGAGTGAAGGAACTATGAAGTATTACGGCGAGAGATTCGGCTTAGGATCCGACGATATAATCCAATTGAACATTATCAAGGCGTCTCCTAATCCTCCGACTCCCACATCAGTTAATGGAATTAAGATGAATGAAGAATCAGAGACTGAATATTTTACTTTGGACGGGCTGAAACTGGCGGAAAAGCCAAGCAAGGCGGGAGTTTATGTAATACTTGAAGAAGGTAAGTCAAAAACAGTGATTATCAAGTAGGTATATTGCATATATCAATTTGCATAACGAAGTCCCTCACCAGCGATAAAAAAGCAGGTGAGGGACTTCTGTTCCGGCTGTTTTTGCACACATTCGTTAAAGTGTGCCAAAAGCTAATAATATTTAAAATGCTGATAATAACCACAAAATGAGATAGAAACATTTGGAATTATGGAAAAGTTTAGTTAATTTTGCAAACGAAAGAAGAAAAAGGAGGGTTTTCTTATGGAATAAGATGCCATCCTGCGGAACGAGAATGCACGGTAGCGGTGCATTCGTAGCAAACAACAACATGAAATTAAGACTCATTACAAGTGTGCTGATAGCGGCTGGTGTAGTCATGTCCGGTATGGCACAAAACATAAGTAACGAAACCAAGCATAACCGTTCGATGGCCGCCCACAAGGCAGCACACGCACGTCTGGCCAACGTCAACACGAAGATGGATATGTCTTCGGTGGCGAATCTGATTAAAGAAGATGTAGAAAAGCGTGAAAATCCGTTGCTGACTGTACCCGCAATGGCCATGGACCTGCTGAAGGAGGCAAAGAAGCATCTTGGCAAACCCTACCGATACGGTATGAAAGGTCCGAATGCTTTCGATTGTTCAGGCTTCTCAAGCTATGTATTCAAGCAGTTCGGCATCAGCCTCAGTCCCTGTTCGCGCACACAGTCCACACAGGGCACCAAGATAGACCGCAAGGACATCCGGACAGGAGACCTGATTTTCTTCACCAGCCCGCGCAGCGGACGCAATGTGGGTCATGTAGGAATCTGTGTATCCTCCAATCCTGAGACCGGCGAAATCAAGTTCATACATGCCAGCACACGTAAAGGAATTACCGTAAATGAGGTGTCGGGTAATTACGCAAGGCGTTTCCTCTTTGCACGTCGGGTGATTGACTAAGACTTCGGAAACAATACCATTAAGAATTTATTATTCCGGACAGATGACGGAATATAAAGAGGCTGTGTCAAAATGGCGCAGCCTCTTTTTTTGTAACATGCAGTAAAACA
>CAJKBH010000059.1 GCA_905198125.1 uncultured Porphyromonadaceae bacterium | reverse complement strand
TCCGTTAATAACATCTTGATTTTCAGCGGACGCACGAGCCGTGCGTCCCTACTTTCCATCCGGATTCTGATTGCGCCCCCCTCCGCGTACGTAATCTTTAAGTGAGACTCATCAAATGTCTCACCTTTTGAGAAGAATCATGGAACAAATGATGGCTGCTTGCAGGGAAATAAGTGGGCGTGTCGAAATCTTCAATGCCGATTGCAGAAGTCAATGCTGCCTCTAATTCCTCAGCAGGCATTCCCACATACAAATCTATCGAGTTTTCTTCGATGTACCACCATTCACTCACCCCCAATGTGTCACATACCGACATAACGTATTGCCGGAAGTTCAAATTAACAAGTACATCATTCCAATAGCACCAAAAGAAAAAGCAGTAAAGCGGAGAAAATGAATTTAAGCCAAGATTATATGCCTCGTCAATATATCCTGGCCATGGTCCATGCAGATCAATAACCCCATTACGGACTGCGGCCATGCCAGCATGTTTAACATTAATCCGTTCTACTATTTTCCCAAAATTATAAATTTCATCGGGAAACTTAAACAATATGTATAATCGTTTAGACATTTTTTAATATCTATTTATTATAACAATTTAGTATTCCGATAAACAAAAGCAACATTTAGGGCTAATACGGGAATGGTGGCATTACTGCTCAGAGGCGGTCGATTTCCTTTTGCAGCAGAGAGAGGAATGTGGCGGCATGGGCGCCGTCCATCTGGGTATGGTGAAACTGAAAGGACACTTTCAAGGTTGTGCGACATATCGGGCTGCCGTCAAGGAGTTCCTTCTTATATCTGGCCCATATCATAAAAGGGTTGTTGAACACACCGCTATACATCCCCACGGCACCGTCAATATCGTACTGCACAAGAGCGGAGGTGCCGATAACCATGCTGTCGGTCAGGTCATGATTCAGGCATGTCTCAGCCACTTGCTGTGTCAGACGCAGATAATCGTCGTTAAACCGTGCAAGATTCTCTGAAAACGGAATATCGCAGGAACTCACCTCCCCGGTTTTATTTAAAACAATGGTATTTACTGCAATATTGTCATATTCTATCAGTTTGCCGCCGACAGGAAGCATGTAAAACTCCTTTACCTGTGATGCCGCTTTGCCGATGCACCAACACATAAGCATGTTGAACTTCATGCCGTTTCGCTTGGCATATTTTTTAAGATTGGACACATCAAGCGTCTTGAAAAACGTGACCATAGGCATCGGGGCTTTCATCCACATCTCAAATGCATATGCCCTTGTGGTTTCTTTCGGATTTACCTCTTTCATGCCTCAAATGTACGAAGAATTACCGGTTTAACCATACATATCTTGACTATCCGCAGACAGGAGTGCAAAAAAATCTTTCCCTGAAGTATTGCGGAATTAAAAATTAGTTGTAACTTTGCAGCGTCAAAGCCGGAGGGCAAAGACAGAAATGGTGAGATTAGCTCAGTTGGTTAGAGCGTCGGATTGTGGTTCCGAAGGTCGTGGGTTCGAGACCCACATTTCACCCCGCAGACCGCTTCAAAATTCCAATATTTTGAAGCGGTCTTTTTATTTACATATATTTAATACTTGCTCTGCGCGTATTAGCGAAAAATTTTGTAACTTTGCAGTAGACACCGCGCCAATGGCGGAATTGACCTGATAACAATGACCGACACTGACATTACCCTGCGACTGACTCCGGATGAGCTGAAAGAAACCCTGCGACTGGCCGACGACCTCCGCCGGCGTGGCGCGGACATCCTTTCGCCCGAAGACATGCACGACATCGAAGCGCTTGCTCTCGACGCATACGGCCATAAACTTCCGGCCCGCGACGCCAAGAACCTTCCCCTGTGCCGTCAGACCCTCCTTTCGGCCGTTACTTTCGCCGAGATGGTCGATCCCGACCGCAACATCCTGTTAGCCATTTTGCTGCAACCTATGCACAATGCCGGAATCATAGACGATGACTTCGTGCTGAAACGCTGGGGCGACGACATACTCTCCATCATTTCCGGCATAGAAGCCGTGACTCGATTCAGCAACCGCAACAACGCCACAAATCAGGACAATTTCCGGGGCCTGATGCTGGCACTGGCACGCGACATCCGTGTCATAATCGTCATGATCGTGCAAAACCTGGTGCTTATGCGCTCCATCAACCATCATCCCGACGACATCTGGGTGCGCAACGTGGCTTTCGAGGCCAACTATCTCTACGCGCAGTTGGCTCACCGTCTCGGCCTGTACAAGATAAAAGGAGAGCTGGAGGACCTGTCGCTGAAATACACCAACCGCGAGATATACACCCAGATAGCCCACAAACTCAACGCCACCAAGCGAAGCCGCGACCAATATATCAAGGAATTCATCGAACCGCTGCGCAAACGTCTGGAGCAGGAGGACTTCGAGTTTGAGATCAAGGGGCGCACCAAGTCCATCAGTTCCATCTGGAACAAGATGAAGAAGCAGAAGGTGGACCTGCCGGGCATCTACGACCTATTCGCCATCCGTGTCATAATCGACACCCCACGCGACCGCGAGAAGACCGACTGCTGGAAGGCATACGCCATCCTTGCGGACATGTACACGGCCAACCCGGCACGAATGAAAGACTGGATCACGCTGCCCAAGAGCAACGGCTATGAGTCGCTGCACGCCACCGTGATGGGTCCCGGCAACAAATGGGTGGAGGTGCAGTTCCGCACCCGCCGCATGGACCTTGTGGCCGAAAAGGGTCTTGCCGCCCACTGGCGCTACAAGGGGGTGAAGGGCGACAGCACCGACCAGTGGATGGCCAACATCCGCGACATACTGGAGACTGCCGAGGCCGGCCCGATGCAGCTGATGCGCAACATCAACCTCGACCCGACGGCCAAGGAGGTGTTCGCCTTCACGCCCAAGGGCGACCTGTTCCGCCTGTCGGCCGGAGCCACCGTGCTTGATTTCGCATTCCATATCCACACCAATGTGGGCGCAAAATGCACCGGTGCCATCATAAATGGCGCCCACCGCAAACTGAACTATCAGATACAGAACGGCGACACCGTCGAGATTCTGACCAGCAACAATCAGGAACCCCGCCTGGAGTGGCTGCAGATTGTCAAGTCCGCGCGCGCCCGCAATAAGATAAAGCAGTGTCTCAACGAGCAGAAGCAGCGAATGGCCGATCTCGGCCGCGAGGCTCTGACGCGCCGTGCCAAAAACCGTAAGATCGAACTGGACGAGACCCTGATGATGAAGCTGATCAAAAAACAGGGATACAAGTTCAATCTGGAATTCTTCGCCGACATGGGGGCCGACAAGATCGACCCGGGGCGCTTCCTCAACACATACGTCGAGGAGCTGAACCGCGAGCATACCGAAGAACACGTCTCGGCCGAAGGATTCAGGATCAACACCGCCGAAACCGAGCAGCAGAGCCATGACGTGCTGGCCATCGGCGAAAAGACGATTAACGGCTTGAGCTATCGGTTTGCCAAGTGCTGCAACCCTATATACGGCGACCGCGTGTTCGGGTTCATATCGTCGGACGGCATCGTCAAGATACACAAGGAGGACTGCCCCAACGCCGCCAACATCAAGGAACGTTACCCTTACCGTCTCATCAACGCCACATGGAGCGGCAAGACCGGAAACGTGCTGCCCGCCACCATACGCGTAATCGGCAACGACGACATCGGCATCGTGGCGAACATCACCGGCATCATCTCGCACGAGCAGGGTGCCGTGCTCCGCAACATTTCGATCGACTCCAACGACGGCATGTTCCAGGGCTTCCTGGTGGTGGGCGTGGTCGACAACCGTCAGCTGACATCCATACTAAAGAAAATAAAAGGTGTGAAAGGCGTGAAGGATGCAATCAGAATGTAGCCTCACGGCGTTATTACATATAGAATAGAAATTACTATACGATGAAAAGAATTAAAAGACATACCGGACTTATCGCCTCGGTCATCGCCGCGGCTGTGATGCTGCCCGGCCTCTGCGCCTGCTCGGGCAAGAAGGACAATGCCGGGAAGACTCGCGCCGACTATGCGCAGAGCCTGCAGGATTCCGTAACGGCGTTGAAAGCCGAGATTGACTCCTGCAACAGCAACATCGCCATGCTGCGCGAGCGGCAGGATGTATGGCTGCGCGACTTCACCACCGTGGCCAACGAACGCGAGGCCGCTCCATACATGATCTACACTCCCTTCAAGGGGAAATATCCTCCAGCCTCCACATCGCTTATGGCACGCCTGGCCGAAAACGGCCAGTTCGAGCTTGTGGCGGCATGCAGCGGCAAGCGTTTCAACAGCATCACGGTCACGGCTCCGTCGGTTTCGGCCACATCGGATATAGTGCCGGCCGACCAGGCCCTGAACTATATGGCCGGCAACCTTAACGTGGTGATGTTCACCGGCACCGCAGCAGACAGCATCGGTCATCTCATAGCCGACAACCAGCTGAACGACATCACCGTGACGTTCGTCAACAACGGCCCTGTCGCTTCATGGAAGATGCCCCTGGATTACAGCAAGATGATAATGGCCACCTACGAACTTTACGCCTCGCAGCGCGATATGAACGCCATGGAGCGCCGCATACCCATGCTGTCGCGCAAGATCGACCTGCTGCGCCGACACATAGACCGCAGCACCGGCACTCAGGACCAACAACAGAAATAATCTGATGATACTATGAACAATACAGACTATAATCCCAAATACATGGATATGGCGGCACAGCTGTCGTATGACAACATCGATGCGGGCGGCGGACCGTTCGGCGCCGTCATAGTGCGCGACGACGAGGTAGTGGCCACAGGCGTGAACTCGGTGACCCTCGACAACGACCCCACGGCCCACGCCGAAGTGAACGCCATACGCCACGCATGCTCCCGGCTGAAATCGTTCAGGCTGACCGGCTGCACCGTGTACAGCAGCTGCGAGCCATGCCCCATGTGTCTGTCAGCCCTCTATTGGGCCGGTGTGAAGAAGATTTACTTCGGCAACACCAAGGAAGATGCCGCCGCAATCGACTTCAGCGACAACTTCATTTACGAGGAACTGGCCAAGCAACGCGAGAAGCGCGAACTCCCCGCCATACACGTGGACGGCAGCGAGACCATCAAGGCGTTTGAGAAATGGGCGCAGACCGCCGACAAAATCAAATATTAGCAGAAATTTAGAAGAATATTATCAATAACACTATAATACAATGAAACTCGAGAACGTAGACATCGAATTGCTCGAAAAGAAGGGTATCACACCCGGGCAACTTCAGGAGCAGCTGGACATGATCGCCAAGGGCTTTCCCTGGCTCAATATAGAGGCACCGGCCACGCCGGGCCACGGCATCGCCGTGCTCTCGCAGGAGGCAGCGGCCGGCAGCGTCAAGATATGGGACGAGTATCGCGCCGGCGGCGGATCGGTGCTCAAGATGGTGCCGGCCAGCGGCGCCGCCTCGCGTATGTTCAAGAACGTGTTCGCTTTCATCAACGACCACGGCAAACTGTCGAAGGACGACTTCATGAAGACATTCTTCGACAATATCGGCAAGTTCGCTTTCTTCCCCATGCTGAACAGCGCCTGCGTGCGTCTGTACGGCAAGAGCGCGCTGACCCTCATTGACGAAAAACGCTATGAGGACGTTGCCCGCGCCTTGGTCGAGAAGGAGGGCCTGAACTATGGCAAGCTCCCCAAGGCGCTGCTGCAGTTCCACAAGATAATCGGCGACTCGCGCACCTCGCTCGAGGAGCATCTGGCCGAAGGCGCCCAGTACGCCGCCGACAAGAACGGACTGGTGCGCGTGCATTTCACCGTTTCCGAGGACCATCGGCCCCTCGTCAAGCTTAAGGTGGAGGAAGCCGCCAAAGTCCTGGCAATGTTCTACGGCGTCAAGTACGAGATAACATACTCGGTGCAGAAACCCAGCACCGACACCGTAGCCGCAAACATGGACAACACCCCCTACCGCGAGGATGGCAGGCTGTTCTTCCGTCCCGGCGGTCACGGCGCGCTGATCGAGAACCTGAACGACCTCGACGCCGACGTGATTTTCATCAAGAACATCGACAACGTGGTGCCCGACCTGCACCGTCCTGTCACCATACAGTATAAGAAGGTGCTGGGAGGTACCCTGGTTGGCGTCAAGAAACGCGCCGACGAGTATTGCCGCGCCATCCGTCAGGGCAAGCCCACCGAGCAGGAGCTCGACACGATGCTGAAGTTCATGCGCGAGGTGCTGTGCATCACCCACGACGAGGCCGACAGGATGACGCCCGAACAGAAGGCCGAATATATCTATTCCAAGCTGAACCGTCCCTTCCGCGTGGCCGGCATGGTGCGCAACGAAGGGGAACCCGGCGGAGGCCCCTACCTCGTATATAACCAGGACGGCACCGTAAGCCCCCAGATTCTTGAATCGACTCAGATCAATATGGCCGACAAGGCGCAGAAGGAAATGATGGCCAATGCCACGCACTTCAATCCCGTTGACTTAGCTGTGTGCACCAAGGACTGGACAGGCAAGAAATTCGACCTCACCAAGTATGTGGACAAGGCCACCGGCTTCATCTCCGAAAAGAGCCGCGAGGGCGTGGACATCAAGGCACTGGAGCTGCCGGGTCTCTGGAACGGCGCCATGTCGGACTGGAACACCATATTTATCGAGGTGCCCGCAGAGACATTCAACCCCGTCAAGACCGTCAACGACCTGCTGCGCCCCGTGCATCAGATAGGATAACCGGCACAGCCGTAGTCTTGTATCAGCAAGGAGACTAAAAATTTGCGCGGGGAAGAGTTTTTCATTAACTTTGCACCGTGTTAGCAAATAATTTGACATCAATACATAAAAGGAGTGTGGCCTTTCTGGCCGCACTCCTTGTCATGTTCTGTCTGCCCCTTGCTGTCGGCGCCCAGAACCAGAAAATGGACAAAGGCTCCGACACCAAGACCAAGAAATACTATAAACCCGGGTCGGCATGGACTCTCGACACTCAATTAGGCATACGGCAGCCGAATACGATGGACACGCTGATGTACAACTATCAGCGCACGTTCATCCCTTCGATGACCTACGATGCCTTCGCCACCACCGGCCAGCTGTCCGGTCCCGGCCTGAGCATGCTTTATTTCGAGCGGCCCGACGATCATAAGTTTTTCTTCAACAACGCCCTGAATCCCTGGATTCCCACGCTGGAAAAGACCAAGTTCTACAATGTCTATATCCCCATGACGTTGCTGACCTACAACCTGACGTTCGACCGCGAGTCGCGCACCGACTTTCTGCGCGGCGTGTTCGCCGGCAACGTCAACCGCAAGATTGGCGTCGGGGGCTGGATAGACTATCCCTATACCAAAGGCTCATATACCGACCAGGCGGCAAAGGCAGTGGACTTCGGACTGAACTTCTACTACACCGGCGACCACTATCAGACGCAGATGCTGTTCAACCATTACCGCCACGTAAACAAGGAGAACGGCGGTATCACCAACGACCTGTACATCACCAACCCTGCCGAGGTGCAGGGCGGCGTCAACGAGATCGAGCCCAAGAGCATTCCCGTGCGTCTGTCGCAGGTTCACAACATCCTGAACGGCGAGGAATTCTACATGAGCCACGCATACTGCGTCGGCTTCTACCGCGACATAACGCAGCCTGAGGACACAGTGGAGCGCAAGGAACTGGTGCCTGTAATCAAGTTCATCTATTCGCTGGACTATAACCGCAACAACCGGCGTCTGCTGGCCCGGGACCCGTCGTCGGCACGCGATTTCTGGCCAAATACATATTTCAACAACGGCGACACAGACGACAAGTCGAAGTATATGTCCGTGGCCAACACCCTCGGCGTACAGATGATAGAAGGCTTCCAGAAATGGGCGCCATTCGGACTCTCGGCATGGGCTACGTATGAATACGACAAATATTGGTACATGCTCAAGGTACCCCAGCCCGGCGAGGACGGCCTGTTGCCCCCTGAGGGCCAGAACCTGACGCCGCTGCCCGAAGGCGTTCAGGCCAATCCGTCGGCCAAGCGCAACAGGCTGTGGATCAGCGGACGCATTGAAAAGCAGAAAGGCAAGATCCTTAAATATTTCGCCGACGCCAAGTTCGGACTGTTAGGCGACGCCATCGGCGACATGGACATACGTGGCCGTATCACCACCCGCTTCCGTCTCGGCAAGGATACAGTGGAAATAGGCGCACACGGCTTCTTCAAGAATCTGGAACCGGACTGGACGCTGAAGCATTATTCAGGCAATCATTTCGTCTGGGACAATAATTTCGGTAAGATACGCAAGTTCCGCGTAGGAGGTCATCTGCATATTCCATGGACCAAGACCGACATATCGGCTGACTTCGAGAACGTGCAGAACATGGTGTATTTCAACGCCTCCGGCGTACCCGAGCAGTTCGGCGGCCACGTGCAGGTGCTTTCGCTACGCCTCGACCAGAAGCTGAAGTTCGGCATCTGGAACTGGAACAACCGCATCACCTATCAGATGTCGTCCGACAGCAAGCGCCTGCCGCTGCCCGTGCTGACCGTTTACAGCAACATGTTCCTGCAGTTCAAGATTGCCAGGGTGCTTCACGTGCAGTTCGGCGTTGACTGCGACTATTACACCAAGTATCGCGGCATGATGTATCAGCCGGCCACCATGTCCTTCCACGTGCAGGGCGACTCCCCCACATGGGTAGGCAACTACGCCTTCTGCAACGCATATCTGAACTTCAAGCTGTCCAAGACCCGCTTTTTCGTGCTATGCAGCCACGTGAATCAGAACTGGTTCGGCCGCAACTACTTCTCGATGCCCGGCTATCCCGTCAATCCCCGCGAGTTCCGCTTCGGCCTCTCTGTCGACTTCGCAAATTAAAAAGCGAAGCGGCCTTTCAGCCACTTCGCCTTGATTCCAATTTCTTATGTTCCAGGCGGTTTTGTTCCGGGCTGGAGCTTCAGCGACAGCGCTTTCAGCCCTTCAGCACTCCTAACTTCTTGCCCACCTTGATGAAAGCGTTGATGGCGCGGTCCAGTTGCTCGCGGTTGTGAGCCGCGCTGAGCTGTACGCGGATGCGGGCCTCCCCCTTCGGCACGACGGGATAGTAGAATCCCGTCACATAGATGCCCTCTTTCTGCATCTCGGCTGCAAAGTCCTGGCTCAGCTTCGCGTCATACAGCATCACGGCGCAGATGGCGCTCTGAGTCGGCTTGATGTCGAAGCCGGCCTCCAGCATCTTGGTGCGG
>CAJKBH010000058.1 GCA_905198125.1 uncultured Porphyromonadaceae bacterium | reverse complement strand
ACTATCAGAACGGCTGGGACACCGACCAGTTCCCCATCGACAACTATGAGCTGACCCAGGCCATGATGCAGATAATCCGCAACGGCGGCCTCGGCAACGGCGGTACCAACTTCGATGCCAAGACACGTCGCAACTCCACCGACCTGGACGACATCTTCATCGCTCACATCGCCGGTATGGACGCCATGGCCCGCGCTCTGCTCAGCGCAGCCGACGTGCTCGAGAAGTCGCCTTACAAGAAGATGCTGGCCGACCGCTACGCTTCTTTCGACAGCGGCGAGGGCAAGAAGTTCGAGGAAGGCAAGCTGACACTGGAGGATGTAGTGGCCTACGCCAAGAAGAATCCCGAACCCGCTCAGACCAGCGGCAAGCAGGAACTCTACGAGGCCATCATCAACATGTACGCCTGAATATAGTCCCAAGTTGAAAGTATTAAAAGTTTAGCTTTCAACCGCACAGTTTCACCTAAGGTTGCCTTGCGGCGGCCTTAGGTTCCAATTAAAAATTTGACATCATGACAAACGACAAAGGCAGCAAAGCCTACCTTTTTTCCATCGTAGCGGTGGCCGTCCTGGGCGGTCTGCTGTTCGGCTACGACACAGCCGTGATTTCGGGAGCCGAGAAGGGTCTGCAGGCGTTCTTCTTAGGAGCCAAGGACTTCGTCTATACCGACGTGATACACGGCATCACATCCTCCAGCGCCCTGTTGGGATGTATCATCGGCTCGGCCATCTCGGGCCTCGTCGCCTCGCGCTACGGCCGCAAGCCCACACTTGTGCTGGCCGGCATCCTGTTCCTCGTATCGGCTCTCGGCTCGTATTACCCCGAATTCTTCTTCTTCGACTATGGCAAGCCCACCTTCTCGCTGTTGGTGGCCTTCAATATCTACCGCATCATCGGCGGCATCGGCGTCGGCATCGCATCGGCCATCTGCCCCATGTACATCGCCGAGGTGGCGCCTTCCAACCTGCGCGGTACGCTCGTGTCGTGGAACCAGTTCGCCATCATCTTCGGTCAATTGGTGGTTTATTTCGTCAACTTCCTGATCCTTGGCGAGCACACCAACCCCGTCATCGAAAAGATAGGCGAGACGGTATATGCCGTCAGCCCGCAGTCCGATCCCTGGACCATCCAGACCGGATGGCGCTATATGTTCGGCTCCGAAGCCTTCGTGGCCGCAGCGTTCACCGTCCTGGTATGCTTCGTGCCTGAGTCGCCGCGCTACCTTGCACTTGTAGGCAAGGACACCAGGGCTCTGGCTATACTGAGCCGAATCAACGGACGCGCCAAGGGCGTGGAAGTGCTGAACCAGATAAAGAGTACCGTGGAAGCCAAGAGCGAGAAACTGTTCTCGTTCGGATATATGGTCATATTCGTGGGCATTATGCTGTCGGTGTTCCAGCAGTTCGTGGGCATCAACGCCGTGCTGTACTATGCGCCGCGCATATTCGAATCGATGGGCATGGGCAACCCGATGGTGCAGACCGTCATCATGGGCATCGTCAACATTTCGTTCACCCTCGTGGCCGTGTTCACGGTCGAGAAATTAGGCCGCAAACCTCTGCTGATATGGGGTTCAATTGGTATGGCTATCGGTGCCTTCGGCGTTGCGCTGGCCAATGTGGTGTCGCTCGGCACATATTTCCCCGCCGTGTCCATCATGATCTACTCCGCAAGCTTCATGTTCTCATGGGGTCCCATCTGCTGGGTGCTTATCTCCGAGATATTCCCCAACACCATCCGCAGTCAGGCCGTTGCCATCGCGGTGGCGTTCCAGTGGATTTCAAATTTCATAGTCTCCTCAACGTTCGTGCCCCTGTACAATATGTCCACGCCTGACATGGGCTCCAGCTTCGGCCACATCTTCGTCTACGCCATGTATGGCGTGATCTGCGTACTGGCCGCATGGTTCGTCGCCAGGCTCGTGCCCGAGACCAAAGGCAAGACCCTGGAGCAGATGTCCAAGCTCTGGGCCAAGAAGAAATAAATTAGCACTTCACTGTGCATCCGGTTCGGGGAGATACTTATTTTTAGGTATCTCCCTTTTTCGCTTTTTTCGTAACTTTGCAACCGAAATCAGAGCGTTATGGAGAAGATAAATAGCATTGAGGCATACCACGCCGACGACAGGCTGCGCGACCTTGTGGACGACAACAACCTTCTGTTGCTGGTCATAGACCGTTTTAACATTCCGTTAGGCTTCGGCGACAGTTCCATAGCGGAAATATGCCGCAACGAACATCTGGATACACCTACATTCTTAGCGGTGGCCAATCTGGTATGCGGTCGCCCCTACTCCACACGCAACATCAGCCTGCCGGCCCTGACCACCTATCTTGAGAACGCTCACTCGTATTTCCTCGATTTCATACTTCCCTCTATCCGCGAGAAACTGATCAAGGCCATCAACTGCCAGGACGCCAATGATGTTGGCTTCCTTATACTGAAATATTACGACGACTACACTGCCGAGGTGAACCGCCACATGAAGCATGAGAACGACGTGATATTTCCGCACGTCAACGGCATGGCCGCCGGTCAGGACGACGACAGCGTCTCGCTGCTGGACTATTCGCTGAATCACGACGACATGGTCGACAAGCTGCAGGAGCTCAAGGACATCATAATCCGTCACTACCCGCACACCACCAACAATGTGCTGACATACGCCCTGTACGACATTATCAACGTGGAGAATGACCTGACCTCGCACTGGCGCATCGAGAACGAGCTGTTCATGCCCGCCGGCCTCGCGCTGGAACAGAAAATGCAGGAACTGCGGGAGCAGCGTTCCGACGACGCCGTGAACGCTGCGGACGCGGCCGACTCCACCGTCAAGGAGAGCGAAGTGATCAGCAACCGCGAGAAGGAGATAATCGGACTTGTAGCCAAAGGGCTTTCCAACAAGGAGATAGCCGACCGTCTTTTCCTGTCCGTTCATACCGTCACCACCCACCGCCGCAACATAGCCTCCAAGCTGCAGATCCACTCCGCAGCAGGTCTAACCATATACGCCATCCTCCACAATATCATCGACATCTCCGAAGTCAGCCTGGATTAAGCAGCGTGTCAGGCGGTTTTGTCCCTGTGCGAAGGCTTCAGCCTCTCGCACGTCAGGGGTGAACACCGCCGCCCTCGTCTTTGTTCTTATTACAAAGATTCCACTCTGCTATGACGACACGAAGATTATTGATTACCTTTACGGGGCTGGCCGTGGCGTTCTCAGCGCTCGGCCAGCTTAAAAGTATGCGCGATGTGGCCATGGACTCCGCCCTGACCAGCCACAAGCTCATCTATTTCGGCAAAGGCGAGGAACCGCCACGCGATTCCGTCTCCAACCTGATCCGCCAGTTCTATGAGAATCAGTTCCATCACTTCTCCGACCCCCTGGCGCCATACTTCCTCTTTCTTTCCAAGGACTCGAAGCTTGCCATGGGTATGGGCGGCTGCGTGCGTATGCGCGCCTACTATGACTGGGGAGGGTCCATTCCCTCACCCGGTTTCGCTCCGTACCTGATTCCCATGACCAAGGACCCGACGCGCAGCCGATACTTCGGCACCACGCCTTCGGGTACCGCCCTGTTCTTCCGCGTCATAGGCACCAACAAGAAAATCGGCAACTACCAGATATACATCGAAGCCAACTTCAACGGCTACCAGGCCCGCGACTTCCGTCTGAAGAAGGCTTACGCCACCATCAACGACTGGACCATCGGCTACGCCAACTCCACATTCAGCGACCCGCAGGCGCTACCGCCTGTTATCGACGCCTCGGGACCCAACGCCAAGATGAGTGCGACCTCCGTCCTGGTCCGCTGGATGCACAATCTACCCAAAGGATTCACCATCGCCGCGTCAGTCGAGACACCCGACGAAAGCATAGAGGTCATAGCCGACAAGACCGCCAAATCATCGCAATATATCCCGGATGTGGCTGTATTCGCGCAATGGTGCTTCAACACCTCCGACCATATCCGCCTCTCGGCCATCTGCCGTTCGCTCACCTACCGCGACCTGCTGACACAGAAAAACCGCATCACGCCCGGCTGGGGCGTGCAGCTGTCATCGCTGTGGAGCCCGATACCGCAGCTCACGCTCTACGGCACCGTCAACGGCGGCGCCGGCTATGCCAGCATGGGCGGCGACTGGCTGATGGGCAACTACGACCTGGTCGAGGACCAGAAGCATCCCGGACGCCTGTACGCACCATACGTAGTGGGCGGTTATGCCGGCGTTCAGTATAACATCACGCCATCCATCTTCATCTCGGGTACATTCGGCGGCACACGCTATTGCCCGCGCTTCAAGTTGCAGCCCGACGCCTACAAGGAGGGTCTGTATATTGCCGCCAATGTCTACTGGTACCTGACACCGCGTATCTCGTGCGGCGCCGAGATTGACCTGGGACGACGTCAGAACGGCAACGGCGAAACCCGCTGGGCCCGTCGCCTCAACGCCTTCGCCCAGTTCTCTTTCTAATGCGCGAATTTTTCACTAACTTTGCATTCAAACGCAAAGGTAATGATAGTACTGAATTTCATAGAGAGCATTGTCGCGGCGGTCAATTCGCTGGAAGTAAACCTGGTGAACAGCATATTCCGGCTCATCCTCAGCATGGTGTTAGGTATGGTTGTCGGCGCCGAGCGCAAGCGCAAGGGCCAGATAGCCGGCATCCGTACATTCGCGCTCATCTCCATGGGAGCCTGCCTCGCAATGCTCCTCTCCATATATGTGCCGCAGGTCTACCTCGGCCTTAAGAACGGCGATCCGGGCCGTATCGCCGCGCAGGTGATCACCGGCATCGGTTTCCTGGGCGGTGGCGCCATGATACACATGAAGGGAGCCGTCAAAGGTCTCACCACCGCTGCCGGCATCTGGATGACCGCCATCATCGGCATGGCCGTAGGGATCGGTATGTATGTCATCTCCATCCTCGCCACACTCTTGATCCTGCTGACGCTCATCACCTTCGAGCATTACGAGAAGCGTCGCCGAATGGGCCAGGAATCAAAAGTAATCGGCCTGACCGTCAATGGTATCATCACCGACGTCAAGCCGTACAAGGAAGTGTTCAACAAGCACAACGTGCACCTGTCCACTTATTTTCTGGAATACAACTACGACCAGCAGACCACCGAAATCAATTTCGTGGTGCTGACGCACTCCTACTCCAATCTTCTGCCCATGCTGGAGCAGGTAAGCCGGGTTCTTCCCTCAAAGAAACTTACCCTCTCCAGCCAGCTGGACATCTGATACAATGCCTTACGCGTTGTGCTTCGAGAAGCTGCGGTAGGACTGTGGCGCAAGGTTCAGCTTGCCTATCGCGCGCAGCAGCTTACGTAACGAGGTGACGAATTCCTGCGTCTCCTGCAGCACGTTGAGGTAAACGTACGCTACGGTCATGTTCCGGTCATCGCCCTTCTGCAGCATGTCGTAGACGTCGCGTGTCATATATGACAGTGTATCCTTGATGGCGCTGCAACGGTCGCGCAGGGAGTCGATTGCATCCGGGTCGTTATAGTCCATGTCTCCGTCGGCGTCGCGCAACACCGCCACAATCTCTGCACTGACCTTGGCCAGCGAATCGCGCAGCGACCCGGGCAGTGGCCGGAAGTTATTGTCTACGTGTTCCTTGCACACTTCGTTGATGTGCATCAGGCTATACGTCATGGACATAGCCATATTGTTGCCGAGGTGGAACCAGGTCTGTTTCTCCATGGCCACGGCAGGCGTGACACGGCGCAGGCACAGCGTCAGCTTGCGGCGCTGGGACTTCAGCACGTTCTTCTCGTTGGCCAGGCCCTTGGCCGAGCGCGACAGCAGCTTGCCGTTGTCGTCCATGAAGCCGCGGGTCACGTCGTCGAAACATCCGACTGCAAACTCCAGGAACATCTTCTGCTTCTCGTTGATATACACCACCAGCAGGTTCCACACCTCGGCGGGATCTTCGGTGGTGAGGATGGTCTGGAAAAGCGAATCATTCTGTTCTTCCTCTCTTTTCTTACGGAAACGCATATTGCTGCGCACCAGCACGATGATGGCGATGACACCGCCGGCTATCATGACGGGCACACCGCCCAGATGCATCAGGCACACCACCATTCCAGCGCCCACGAAGGCCACGCCTGCGGTGATGAACCATCCGCCTATCACCGATATCACTCCGGTGACGCGGAACACGGCACTCTCGCGGCCCCATGCGCGGTCGGCCAGCGACGTACCCATGGCCACCATGAAGGTGACGAATGTGGTGGACAGCGGCAGTTTGAGCGACGTACCGAACGCAATCAGCATGGCGGCCAGCATCAGATTGACCGCTCCGCGCACCAGGTCGAATGCCGCGCCGTCCTCTTCCTGGGTGATGGCGGAATTCATGCGGCGGTCTATCCATGCCTTGACGCGGCGGGGGGTATGGTCGGTGACCCAGCCGTGTACATTGAGGGCTCCGCGCACAACCGCGCGGCCCAGTCGCGAGCTGCCGAACATCTCGTCACCCTGCTGCTTGGAACTGAGGCCGACGGTGGTCTGCGTCACCTGACGCGCCTTGCGCGACGTGCTCAGGGCTATCACCATGATGCCGCCGGCTCCGATCAGGAAGTAAAATGGCGTCTGCGCCGGCCCGTTGAGGCTGTTCATCATGAATCCGTGCAGGTCGCCCCCTCCATTGGCCATATAGTCCTGGTATGCGGCCAGCGAGGTGAACGGCACGCCGACGAAGTTGACAAGGTCGTTGCCGGCGAAGGCCATGGCCAGTGAAAACGTACCCAACAGCACCACCACCTTGAACACGTTGACCTTCATCCAGTACAGCAGCTGCATCAGAATCGTAAAGCCAATGAAGCAGCATCCCAATATCAGAGCGTTGTGGCTGTTGATCCAGGCCTTTAGTTCCGGTGTCATGATGGTCAGGTCCTTGATTCCCTTCAGCAGCATGAAGTAGACGATGGCGGTACAGGCGATGCCTCCGAACAGTCCGACCTTCCATTTCAACTTGCTCTTATATTCAAAAGTGAAGATAAGTCGGGCCAGGAACTGTACCACGGTTCCGAACACAAAGGCTATGCCTACGGAAAGAAAAATGCCGAGTATCACGGACAGGGCCTTCTCGGTGTTCAGCAGTTCGCCCATGCCGAGTGTGTTGGCGGGGTCAGCCATCTTGAACAGGGCCACTATGAACGTGGCGCCCAACAGCTCGAACACCAACGAGACAGTGGTGGAAGTGGGCATTCCCAGGGAATTGAACACGTCGAGCAGGATGACGTCCGTCACCATTACGGCCATGAAGATGGCTATCACGTCGTAAAACGACAGGTTCTCAGGCCGGAATATGCCGTGACGGGCCACATCCATCATGCCGTTGCTCATGGCGGCGCCGACAAATACGCCGATGGCGGCCACGATGATGATGCGCTTGAACGATGCGGCGCGCGATCCGACAGCCGAAGACAGGAAATTGACGGCGTCGTTGCTGACGCCTACCGACAGATCGAACACTGCCAGCAGAAACAGGAAGATTACTATTCCAAGAAACAATAAATCCATATTAACCTTATTTTGCGGTCTCGCGGACTGTCTCGGGACGTGTATTCGCGAGGGCCTCTAATTTTATAATGCAAAATACGGCAAGATGTATTGACGGAATATTACAAAAATGTTGCGTTTTTGTTAAGAGTTTTTATTACCTTTGTGGCGAATACAAATACTAACCGACATTTCCATATTATGAAGATGACTCTTATCGCAGTGGCGGCTGCCATCACCGCCATCGGCTGCCAGGCCGCTACATTGCCGTTCAATGTCACGGCACCATCGTGGAACAAGATTGCCCAATGCACCGCCCAGGGCGGCGTCAACATCCGTAAGGCTCCCTCCACTACGGCTCCCAAAATGGTCTACAACGAAAATTCCATAGAGGACTATGAGTGTCCGGTGATATATTACGGCTACTGGAGCACGAAATCCGGAGGTGCCGTGCAATCCATCACATTCGATGGGGTCGCCCCTGTCGTATCAGAACAGCCGGGCTGGATCGAGTTGTTGAATCAGGGTCCGAAGTATGAATCCAACGGTTGGGTCAGTGCAAAATACTGCAAAGTATCGGAAGTTACTCCAATACAGACTTCGGGCAATCCTTCCTATATAAAGTTCATGATGCTGAATACTCCGGGCATCGAAGGGACATACGCCATGTTCCTTGTCTGTGACGATATGAACAGTGAGGCAACATTCTATCTCGGGCGCCTTGACAACGGCAAGGTAGTATGTCCGTACTCCTATACGTGCAGCTACAGCTTCACTTCATACGATGACGATGAACCGACTTCGCTTAAGAACGTGGGAGATGGAGAGCCCTATTATCACTTCCACGCCTCAAGCAAGTGCATGACCCAGTTCCACCCGGATCCGAATAATCCTGATTATTCCTATCCCGAAACAGACATACACAAAATACCCGCTGATATTATAGACTTCGCCATCAAGCATGCCGAACCTCTCCCAAAGCCACCTTACGTGTATCTATACAACGGCATGTACTACCTGACCGACTGAGGTATCCGACCGTAACATATCATTCGACCGTAACATATCATTAATGAGTGGGTGCGCAGGGTCGCATCCACTCATTTTTCAGGTTATGGATTTTTTCGTAACTTTGCAGTGCAATTAGAACGGTAACGACAGTGGCGGACAGCGAACTGAAGAAAAAAACGGCCAAGGGCCTGATATGGGGCGGTATAGGCAACGGCGGCATGCTGTTGCTGAACCTGGCGTTTGGCATCGTGCTGTCGCGCATCCTCTCGCCGGGCGACTACGGTATGATCGGCGCCCTCACCATCTTCTCGGCCGTGGCCGGCACGTTTACCGAAAGCGGTTTCACGCTGGCCATCATCAACATAAAAGATGCCGACACCCGGGCCTATAGCTCTGTGTTCTGGTTCAACGTGGGGATGGGAGCGGTGATGTACACGGCCCTCTACTTCCTGTCGGTGCCGATAGCCGCGTTCTACCGCACGCCTGAGATGGTGCCGTTGGCCCGGTTCCTGTTCCTGAGTTTCGTGTTCGGCTGCCTCGGCACCGCGCCCTCGGGCTATCTGCTGCGCAACCTGATGGTGAAGCAGCGCAGCAAGTCGCTTATCATAGCCACGGCCGTGTCCGGCATTGCCGGAATATCATGTGCATTGGCCGGCTTGGCTTACTGGGGCATCGCAGTGCAGACCGTCACATACACGCTGACCATGACCCTGATGCAGTGGCATTACGCCGCAATTCGGCCCACCATGCAGTTCTCGTGGGCCACAATCAGGGGTATGCTGCCATTCAGCCTCAAGCAGCTTACGGTGGCGCTGTTCAACAACTTCAACAACAACTTCTTCGCCGCTCTGCTCAGCCGGTTCTACGGCATGAAGACCACGGGATACTACACCCAGGGCAACAAATGGACCACGATGGGTTATTCCACCATCAACGGCATGATATACAATGTGGGGCAGCCTGTGATACGGCAGACCGTCGACGACCCGGAGCGCCTGGTACGCGCGTTCCGCAAGCTGCTGCGCTTCACGGCTTTCGTCACGTTCCCGTGTATGCTGGGCCTTGCCATCGTGTCAAGGGAACTGATTGTGATCACCATCACCGACAAATGGCTGCCATCGGTCCACGTAATGCAGATATTGTGTGTAGGCGGCGCGTTCATGCCCATCGCCACGCTGTACGGCAATCTGTTCAACAGCATCAACCGTCCGTCGATATATATGTGGAACACCATTACGGTCGGTGCCGCACAGACCTTAGCCGTGATACTGACATATTCCTACGGATTGACCACGATGCTGACGGTGTATGTGGCCATCAACATCCTGTGGCTCGGCATCTGGCAATGGTTCGCGCGTCGCTACGCGGGCATCCGCACGCGCCGCATATTGATGGATATAGTACCGCTGTTTCTGGCTACCGCGGCCGTGATGGCCGTCACTGTCCTCCTCACCTCCCCCATCACGAATATCTATCTCTCGCTGGTGGCCAAGATCCTGATAGCCGCCACACTGTACATCCTGCTGATGTGGTCGGCCAGATCCGCCATACTGCGCGAAGCCATCCTGTTCCTACGCCACAGACAGATATAAGTTTCAGACTACATCTTCGTCGTCCAGGCGGCGGACTTCGTCG
>CAJKBH010000057.1 GCA_905198125.1 uncultured Porphyromonadaceae bacterium | reverse complement strand
ACTTCTGTGAAAATTCCCGTTGCCGTCAATGACGGCTCTGTGCCACGGCCGAGTCCGGCCCGAAACGGCGTATAAGAAAAAGTTCTGTGCCGTTCTGTCAGTTCCGTGCGGATGCGCAGCATCCGAATAGTTCTGTGAGTCTAATTTCTTTTAATTCCATCATGAGAACTTGCGTAACTTGAATTATATTGATTTAAAAAAGATGAAACGCGATTGTCGGATAGGGAAAGCCGCGCACCGTATGCTGTTTCAGTTTCTGCTCATCGTTATATTTGAATACCACGAACTGGGGTTCCTCCGGATCTCCGAACAGTTTATGCGCTAAGCCTCCTTCCCCGCCCTGCGAGAAGTCCTCAGTCGATGAAAGGAAATAGATGCCTCCTATCTTATCGCCGTCATGCTCCTTCAGCTGTCGGTTTATTACCTTTATCCATTTTACACTCTTGCCCCTGTAAGACTTCAGCGAACCGTTATATACAGTTTTTGTATCGAGCAGTCTGCATAATTCCTCCAATTCCCCGATAGAGGGCACATACCATCCCTCGCCAAGACGGCTGACATACATCAACGCGGGGTACATACTGTCGTCGAATTCCGGGTGCAAACTCCGGAATTTCAGAAGTTTCTGCAGATTGGCACAGCCGTTGGTGAGGTCGTTCATTCCTAACGGCAAATCCACAGGGCCCTTGAACATCGGGTCATCACCACTAATTTCAAACGGACCTCTCCGATTGGAGACGGGCGAGATAATTTTGCCATGCTTCCCGTCGGGTGTCACTCCTACCACCACGCCCCGAACGTCATTCTCATCATACCAGTCGCCTACGGAATATGAATGTGATGCCGGAGGCAAGCTCGAATAATCAGGCCGGGTGGATACATGTACATATCTTCCGTCTGCAATGCATTCCATCCCGGCTGCCTTGTTTTGGGTGCCGGACGTTGCATTGTCAGTCTGCATTATGTCCTCGGTGCCGTTATCATATTTGATCTTGAACACTTTGGCCACATTCACCTCCCTGTCAAAACTCTCATTATCCTTGCGGAAAAGTATTCTGTCCGGGCGCACCTCTATCACTTTCCCTTTCCAGCTGGAGGCGTCGCGCATCACCAGCTCGTCAGCCAGCCCCGGCAATAAGGCGGTCAGCGTCGCACACAGTACGAAACTTATCTTCAGACAATTCATAGCCATATTATTTGCCGAGACGCACTCCTACGGAACCTCCCACGGAAATCGTCGGACTCCATGACATATCCTTGCCTTTGAACGCACTCGTAAGGTCGAATCCGAGATGAAGTCCTATGTCGAATATCCCCAGACTGCAGCCCGCATATACTTTCCAAGGCACACGGAAACCGTTCAAGGCATCCTTCGCCTTCTCTCCGTCCAGTTTGCACTGCACCAGGAAATCAAGATTGAATCCCGTACCCAACATCACGTATTCGGTCTTCCACCAATACATTACGGGTATGCCGATATAAGTGGCATTAAGAAGCGGCCAGTCTCCTTTCGACGGCTTTTTGCCGGTATACACTTTCATGTCGCCCTGCAGCCATGTGAATCCCAGTCCGGCAGACCATGCCATATTCTCGCCCATCGACATCAGAGCCATCAGGTCTATGTCGGCATACAGTCCGCCCCAGTCATAGTTGACGCTTTTATATTCCGACTGAGTGCCCTGATAGCCGACAACCACACGGGGCATGAACCCGACGGAGGGAAATCGATTGTGTTTCTTCTTGGGCTCTATCTTCATGCCGTTCAGGATTGTTCCGGCAAGTGTGCCCTGTCCTGATTCCGATGCAGTTTCCGAAGCTGAAGGGGTAACATTGTTGTAAACAGCCGACGGCTGCACGGATGTCTGATGTGCGTCCTGCGGAGTTATCACTTCCCGGTGTCCGTCGTCAAACTCAATGTAGAATACTGACTCATTGGCCACGACATAGTTCGGCCCGTTCAGGTTTTCGGCCTTCTTATACGTGATCTCCTTTTCGCCTACAGTCACGACTTTGGATTTAATTTCCTGTCCTGACGTAAGACATATCACATCGGCCCAGGCATAAGCAGGAAGCAGCGCCAGACATGTCGCGACACATTGCTTAAAATGTTTCATAACATTTCGGTTAGTGCCTTATCAGCTCCACTTCAGGCAAATACATAAAAAAAGAAGCGTGAGGAGCTTTTCTTCGCCCGCTCCCGCCCTTTGAGGCCTTCGCATTGCCCGTAACTGCAGGAGCGGACAACGCAGAAGCCTCACGCCGATATGCCTATCGACCGTGATGACACATCACGGGCAACCCTACACTCAGAGTTGCCGGGATGTAAAATCACGACAATATACATACCTGTGAGCGTCATCGTTGCCCAATCTTCTTGACAGTCACCATAGAAAGTTGCGAAGTTTCAAAGGGTCAAGAAAATATAGCGTCGATACACGCTTGAGCCATGATCCGTACCCGGCATGCCGGGCGTTGACCTGACTCTGAATATATCACCACGGACTCTTCCGTGGCATCCCGCCCTCGAAACCCTCAGCTATCGGCTTCTGCTATGAAAGCGAGGCCCTCGGGGCTTGTCGCTCGCATAGCTTTCCGGTCATTTCCGGACAAGTAAACGGGATTTGGCACAAAGTTAATATTTATTCACATAACTGCAAAATAAAATTATTGAATTGCCCTAAGAATTGTCCGGATAAGAAACGATACCCTTATTCCGGGGTTAACTGGTGTTAAATTTAACAATTAGTGTTAAGGGATATACTATGGGAACGATTTTTGCATTTATTTTGCAAAGTACAACTGAAGTACAAGCTGATATGAAAATCGATTCCAATAGAATCTATCAGTAGTGAACAAACGTTATACGGACAGTTAGAAATTATTAATAATAACCGACGAACAATCAAACACCAATCATATATGATTAATAAAAGTACAGCATTGTGCACGCTGGCGCTTCTGGTTGGAACCAGCGCCTACGCAGTGACCACACCGGCATTCGAGACGGACTTTACCCATGCGGCCGAAAAGACGGTCAATGCCGTGGTATGTATCAAGTCGTACACCACCCGCCAGCAGAATCCATACGGACAGGGCGGCTACGATCCCTTCGGGATGTTCGATTTCTTTTTCGGCACTCCCCAGCAGCCCCGCCAGCAGGCTCCTCAACAGCAGCGCAAGAAGAACGAGCCCGTACAGAGCGGCCTCGGTTCGGGAGTGATAATCAGCGAGGACGGTTACATCGTCACGAACAACCATGTGGTGGACGGCGCCGATAAACTCGAGGTTCTGTTCAACGACAACTCCAGCTACGACGCCAAGATAATTGGCACCGACGAGGCTTCCGACCTGGCACTGATCAAGGTTGACGCCAAGGACCTGACCCCAATCACCTTCGGCGACTCGGAGACCGTAAAAATCGGCGAATGGGTACTGGCCGTGGGCAATCCCTTCGGCTTCAACTCCACCGTTACGGCCGGTATCGTCAGCGCCAAGGCCCGCAGCCTCGGCCAGAACCATAAGGGCAACCTCAGCATCGAATCGTTCATCCAGACCGACGCCGCACTCAACCCCGGCAACTCCGGCGGTGCCCTCGTCAACCTCAAGGGTGAGTTGATCGGCATCAACTCGGCCATATACAGCAACACCGGCTCGTACTCGGGCTTCTCGTTCGCCATCCCCACCACCATCGTAAAGAAGGTCATGGCCGACATACGCCAGTACGGTACAGTGCAGCGCGCCGTGCTCGGAGCCTCCGTGCGCGAGCTCGATTCCAAGATTGCAAAAGAGAAGGACATCACTGCCGTTAAGTCGGGTCTGCTCATCGCGTCGGTGAACGACATGAGCACGGCCAAGGAACTGGGTCTGCAGGAGGATGACGTGATCACAGCCATTAACGGCGTGAACGTGGCCAACCACGCGCAGCTGGTGGAACAGCTCAACAAGTTCCGTCCCGGCGACAAGGTGACCGTGACCTACTACCGCAACAACAAGAAGATAGAGAAGACAGCCACCCTGCGCAACCAGACCGGCAGCACGTCGATCACCAAGAAAGGCGACTTCAGCGAGCTTGGCTGCGCCTTCATGAAGCTGACCGCCGAGACCAAGACCCGTCTTGGTATCTCGAACGGCGTTCAAGTCAAGGGACTCAAGGCCGGAGCCATCCGCGACGCCGGCGTGAAGGAAGGCTTCATCATCACCGCCGTAAACGACGTGCCTGTCAACAGCAGCGAAGACGTGGAGCAGGTGTACAACTCGGTGATGAAGGACAGCGACGAATACAAGGCTCTGATCCTGTACGGCGTATACCCCACCGGCAAGAAATACACCTACGCCGTGAACCTCGCCTCAGAGTAACGGCACCTTAATTCATACCGCATAAAGATGGCCGCTTCCACGGGAGGCGGCTGTTTTTGTGTCTTGCACCGACGGAATGTCGTATTTTTTGCCATGCATGAGTGGAATGTCGTATTTTTTCGTTAATTTTGCAGTTCAGAATATTAATAAATACTGATATGAGAAAGAATATCGTAGCGGGCAACTGGAAAATGAACACCACTCTTGACGAGGGTGTTGAGCTCGCCAATTCGATCAACGCAGCGCTGAAGGAGAAGAAGGCCAACTGCGAGGTAATAGTATGCGTACCGTTCACCCATCTTACGAGCGTATGCGCCGTTCTGGAGCCCGAGCTGGTAAAGCTTGGCGCCGAGAACTGCTCCGAGCACGAGAAGGGTGCCTACACCGGCGAGGTCAGCGCAGCTATGGTTAAATCCACCGGCGCAAGCCACGTAATCCTGGGCCACAGCGAGCGTCGCCAGTACTTCGGCGAGAACAACGAGCAGCTGCTGGCCAAGACCAAGCTGGCTCTGGCCAACGGTCTGACTCCCATCTTCTGCGTAGGCGAGGTGCTGGAGGAGCGTGAAAACGGAACATACAACGAGGTGGTACGCGGTCAGGTAGAGGCTCTGTTCTCGCTGGCTCCCGAAGACTTCGCCAAGATCGTCGTGGCATACGAGCCCGTATGGGCCATCGGTACCGGCAAGACCGCCACAGCCGAGCAGGCTCAGGACATGCACGCCAACATCCGCAACGTCATAGCCGAGAAATACGGCAAGGAGATAGCCGACAACACTTCGATCCTGTACGGTGGCAGCTGCAAGCCCACCAACGCCAAGGAGCTGTTCAGCAAGCCCGACGTAGACGGCGGTCTGATCGGTGGCGCAGCCCTGAAGGCCGACAGTTTCATGGGCATCATCGAAGCTTTTGACTAATCGAACCCGAATGATACGCATCAGGCATATCATACTGACACTTACAGCCGCAGCCGGAAGCCTCGCGCTTCCGGCCACGGCCCAGTCGTCGTCCGCAGCCGCCGTCACGGCCGGAAACGAACTGATAGAACGCATCGAGACTGCCGGCAACGGCATGGTGGACATAGACATCCCCTCCTCGCTGCTATACCAGATAATGCGCGACGACCTGGACCGTAAGCAGACCGACGACAAACAGCAGATCAAGCCCGGCATCAACAAGATTCAGGGATTCAGGGTCCAGGTGTTCAGCGACGGCTCCAACCAGCGCACCCTCGAGGCTCGCGCCAAAGCCCGCGGATCGTCCATCGTGGCCAAGTTCCCCAAATACCGTGGCCAGATCTATTCGTATTCCAGCGCGCCCAACTGGTACACCCGCGTGGGAAACTTCAGGACCCAGGCCGAAGCGCAGGCCGCTCTGGCCGAACTGAAACGGGCATTCCCCTCCATCAGCTCGGAAATGCGGGTGGTCAGAAGCCAGATCATCGTGATCGGCCGCTGACCGGCGCTCCCCTCTCCGTCACACCTCATTGACTGAGGACATTAATACCTCGCACACTGAGATCTCAACAATAATTCTGACAGTGGCAAACATCAGCAAACACGATCCGGAACTGGTGGACAGGATAGCGGCCCACCTTAACGAAATACTCATACTGTTGGGCGAAGACCCCATGCGCGAAGGACTGGCCAAGACGCCGGTCCGTGCCGCAAAAGCCCTTCTCGACATCACCGCCGGGTATAAGTCCAATCCCCTTGACATAGCCCGGCAGGCCATATTCAACCACTGTGGCTCAAAGATGGTGATAGTGCGCGACATCGAATTCTACAGCACTTGCGAGCACCATATATTGCCCTTCTTCGGCAAAATTTCCGTAGGTTATCTGCCTAAGGGCCGCATACTGGGCCTCTCCAAGCTGGCCCGCGTGGTGGACGGATACGCACGACGCCTCCAGGTGCAGGAACGTCTTACGGCACAGGTGTGCCAGACCATCAACGACGCCCTCCCCAACGACGGCGTCATAGTATGGTGCGAAGCTCAGCACCTCTGCATGAAGGCGCGTGGCGTGGAAAAACAGGAATCCGTCACCACCACCCTCGAATACTCCGGACAATTTGAAACCAATCCTGCGCTCCGTGCGGAATTCCTCGGCCTGATCCAACGTTAAGGCCGGGCTGATAAAATCAAATCAAGACCATGTTCCACTGGAAAACAATAAAGGAATACAAAGACATCCTCTTCGAACAGATGGACGGCATAGCCAAAATCACCATCAACCGTCCCAAAGTGTACAATGCGTTCCGCCCCAAGACCAATATGGAGATGCTTGACGCGTTCGGCATCTGTCGCGAGCGTCAGGACATAGGAGTCATCATACTTACGGGTGCCGGCGACAAGGCGTTCTGCTCGGGCGGCGACCAGAACGTGAAGGGCTCGGGCGGCTATGTAGGCGACGACGGCGTGCCGCGTCTCAACGTGCTGGAACTGCATCATGCCATCCGCAGCATCCCCAAGCCCGTGATCGCCATGGTGAACGGCTACAGCATCGGCGGCGGCAACGTGCTGCAGGTGGTGTGCGACCTTTCCATCGCCAGCGAGAACGCGCGTTTCGGCCAGACCGGGCCGAAGGTGGGTAGCTTCGACGGCGGTTTCGGCGCCAGCTACCTGGCCCGTTGCGTCGGCCAGAAGAAGGCCCGCGAGATTTGGTATCTTTGCAAGCAGTACACAGCCAGGGAAGCCCTTGAGATGGGAATGGTGAACGAAGTGGTGCCTTTCGACAAACTGGAGGAGACCACCGTGGAGTGGGCCCGCACCATACTGAAGCGCTCGCCCCTGGCTATCCGCATGATAAAGCGCGCCCTGAATGCCGAACTCGACGGCCAGCACGGCCTGATGGAGTTTGCCGGCGACGCCACGCTGCTCTATTACATGCTTGACGAGGCGCAGGAAGGCAAGAACGCGTTCCTGGAGAAACGCGACCCGGACTTTGACCAATTCCCCAAATTTCCATGAGGCTGCAGTTCGCTCCATATATCCTGAAATTCAAGGAGCCGGCAGGAACGTCGCGTGGGGTGCTGACCGAAAAGCCGACGTGCTATATGCGCCTGTTCGACGAGTCGGACCCGGCGCGCTACGGCGTCGGCGAGGCAGCCATATTCCCCGGTCTGTCGCCTGAGGCAGACGAACGTTTCTTCTATAAGCTGATGGAACTGCAGGTCAACGTGCGCCTGGGCGCATCGACTGACCTGTCACACTTCCCCTCGTTGCAATCGGGATTCGAGCAGTGTCTGCGCGATTTCACCGGCGGCTGCAGGGGGATTTATTACGACACCCCCTTTGTCCGGGGCAACGACAGCATCGAGATCAACGGCCTTATTTGGATGGGAAGCCACGAGGAGATGATGGAACGCCTTGAGAAAAAGCTGGACGAGGGATTCCGATGCATCAAGCTGAAAATCGGAGCCATCGACTGGAAAAGCGAGGTGGACATGATCGAGGCCATACGCAGCCGTTACGACAGCACTCAGGTAGAGATACGCGTGGATGCCAACGGAGCCTTCAACATGGACAACGCCCTGCCGCGACTAAAACGCTTGGCCGACCTGCAGGTACACAGCATTGAGCAGCCCATCAAGGCCGGTCAGCCGGCGCTGATGCAGTTTCTGTGTCAGGTTTCCCCTCTGCCGATTGCTTTGGACGAGGAACTGATAGGTAAATTCACGGTCGAGGAAAAGGCCGCCACCCTTGACGCCATCCATCCGCAGTATATCGTGATAAAGCCTACTCTTACAGGCGGATTCTCAGGCGCACAGGAGTGGATAGACCTGGCACGCGAGCGCAACATCGGATGGTGGATCACGTCATCGCTCGAATCGAACATAGGGCTCAACGCCCTGGCTCAATGGGTGGCGTCGCTCAACACCACGATGCCACAGGGACTGGGCACGGGCGCACTGTTCACCAACAACCTGGACGCTCCCATCTATCTTGACGGCGACCGCCTGAAATACAATCCCGGCTTGACCCTGAACCGCGCGCAGATCGACGCGCTCGACTGGAGAGAATGACCTGGCAGGAATTTCAAGCCGAATGGACTGGGCCGGAGACTGACATCGTATGCCGTACTTCCGGGTCTACAGGTACTCCCAAGGAAATCCGACTTCCGAAAGAACAGGTATCCGCAAGCGCACGGCGCACCCTGCAGTTTTTCAACCTCGACTCACACTCGCATTTCCATTCATGTCTCGCACCCGACTATATCGGAGGCAAGATGATGATGGTGCGCGCGCTGGAGTGCGGCGGCTCGTTCACATGGGAACATCCAAGCAATCGCCCTCTGTCAGACTATACGGGAGACCAAATCGACCTTCTCTGCGTGGTGCCGTCGCAGATGCGCCACATCCTGCATAACATAGACACATTGCCCGAATTGGGTGCCATTCTGATAGGCGGCTCCCCTATTCCCGACGACCTGCGCATACAGATAGCCCAATCACGGTTGCAATGCTGGGAGACATACGGCATGACGGAAACTGCCTCGCACGTGGCCATACGCCGCGTCTCGGAGCCTCAGCAGCCCTTCAGGCCATTGCCAGGCATCAAACTATTACAGAACGATTCCGGATGCCTTGAAATCGAAATACCCGGCTGGCGACGTTTCATCACCAACGATGTGGTGAAGATGGATTCGGAAAGTAGATTCAGCATATTAGGACGCGCCGACAACGTCATAATCACCGGCGGACTGAAAGTGCATCCCGAACAGGTGGAAGCCACACTCCGGCCCCATCTGCCGTTCGATTTCATGATTACATCCGAACCTGACAGTAAATGGGGCGAACGTGTGGTAATGCTTGCCGACAGGAGTAAGGCATCGGCATCCGGAACTGTGGACGATGGAAATATCATAGCAATATGCAAGTCGGTTTTATTGCCCTTTCAGGTCCCCAAAACAATCAAAGAGGGCATCGTACCCCGCACTCCCAACGGGAAGTTAGCGCGACGACAAAAATAAATATCGCAATCCGGGTCGCCGCGCAAGATCTCTGTCCTTGCTGTTAAAACTATTCTTTTTTTGACATTAATATTGTCTATTTGCAATAAAATTGTTAAATTTGTACAGTCAATAGATTTTTGACAGAAAGTCATTGACAAAGACATCGTATATTACAGGAAGCGTTTTGCTTATCTCTTATTGAGAAAACGTAGGAAATTTTCGCAATGATGAGAGGATAACAAAGCGGTTCTCGCGCTATAGCGTGGGCTGCTGTTCCCTCATCTTCATCATAGGTTTCCTACGACCTTCTCAATAGACGCGGGCAAAGTCAGTCCACGTTTCTTATCTATTAATCGGTCAATAGGACTTGCTGACCAACCTATCATCGCAACGCGTATGAAGAAATTCTTAGTTATGGCTATAATATTAGCCGGTCTGACCGTTGCTGATGTGAGCGATTTCAACAATTGGCGACCTAATAGTTGCCAAGCGGCGACAAAAGCACGAAATGACGGCTCATATACAGCGACTTCACAATCTGTGTCCGTGTATACTGAAAATGGCCATCCTAAAGGGTCATACACCGTGTATCTGCATCATGGGCGTAAATATATCAAATTCCAAAACACATGGATTTGTATTCAAGGTAAAAGCCGCTTTGGATACAATGGAAATTGGTATGTAATTAAATAAAGACTTCCATACATGTCAAGATCCATTATTGGAGTGTCATTGACAAGTCTGTGTTTACTCATCTTGTTAATGTTATCCGGCTGTTCAAAACCTAAGGAAAAGCAATGGGGCGATAACTCATTGGACGCTAAAGCGGTATCGGGCTATGTCGGCAACAATGGCGCTGACAACTCCGCTATCGAATCCGGCAATAGCAGCTCCTCAATACGGCAATCCTCAAATTCTTCTGACCAACAATATGAAGCGGAAGAAGAATATGAATCAACCGATGCAGAACCAGAACCTACCATAGCAAGGTATAATTGCATTTGTGATGGAGGGCATTGCGGCGTATGTCACGGTCAAGGTTGCTGCTTAGGATGTTACGGAAGTGGTAAGATATACAGTTTTGGAGATTATGTAGATTGCAGCTCCTGCGGCGGAACAGGGCGCTGTCCATCGTGCGAAGGCTCCGGGATATGTCAATATTGTGAGGGAAAAGGTTTCCAAGAACAGGTATATTGAGCCAGCTACGTAACTTCGTCAATAGAATAAGTTCGAATCGTTATAAGGCTGCGTTGCCGATTATTGGCGATGCAGCCTGTTTTGTGTACTGAAAGTTTAATCTATATTTAATTTATGTGACTTCTATTTGCACAAGTTAGTATTTTTCCTTAATTTTGTGTTTAAGAACATTTTTTTATAACATAATGATCAAGAAAAGTACTCTTGAACGGATCATAGGCGACGATCTTTCAGAATTATGGGCGACACTGACAGCAGATGAAAAGAGACTTATTACCGACAACTTCAAATACGAGCGGTATAAGAAAAACCAGATCATATACGCGGAGTCGGAAACGCCCGAGAATCTTTATTGCCTTCTGGAAGGAAAAGTGAAGCTGTTCAAGAGCGGCTATGGCGACCGTGTGCAGATACTGCGTCTGTACCGTCCGGTCCAGTACTTCGGCTATCGCGCTTATTTCGCGCAGGAGCCTTACGTATCGTCGGCCGCCGCTTTCGAGCCTTCGGTGTTGGGCATAATCCCCATGAAGGTGGTGGAGGAGATAATCCGCAACAACACCGTGGCCGCAATGTTCTTTATCCACGAGCTGTCGTGCAACTTAGGCGGTTCGGACACCAAGATAATCAATCTGACACAGAAACATATCCGGGGCCGTCTGGCCGACGCGCTGCTGTTGCTGGCCGATAATTACGGATATGAGGACGATGACCAGACCCTGAAGATATACATGAGTCGCGAAGACCTGGCCAACCTGTCGAACATGACCACCAGCAACGCCATCCGCACCCTCTCCACGTTCATGAACGAGAAGCTGATTCTTGTGGACGGGCGCCGCATACGCATCATGAACGAGCCCCAGCTCCGCAAAATCTCAAAATTCGGATAAACGGAGGTCCTTAAGGTCCTTAGAGTCCTTAGGGGGTCTTTAAGGTCAAAAGAGGCTGTGTCAAAATGGCGCAGCCTCTTTTTTTGTAACATGCAGTAAAACA
>CAJKBH010000056.1 GCA_905198125.1 uncultured Porphyromonadaceae bacterium | reverse complement strand
GACCAGGGGGTCTATCAAGACTGGCGCACGGGGTCAGTCCGCTCTGGATTTTCCATGCTGCATAGAACATTGACTTTGCGAAGTCTGCCTGACAACAGAGTTCATTTGCTTTGCTTTCAAGCTCATCTTCATTCAGATTCTTGAAGAGGACTGTCTCTTTCAATGCTTCTGTAAACATATCGGGATGGAAACCGATATTGTTTTTCCATGCATAATGCGTCATTCGAGCAAATCTACGCAAGTCGAAGACCTGACTCACATTTACATCGTGAGTTTGGAATCCAGAACAAACTTCATGGATTAAGTCTTGTAATTTTTCGTCCATCATTATTTTTCTTGCCGCTGGACTCCCCTCGTTGGCGTTAGGTCAGTATAAAAAGAAATAGCGTAGGAATCTGTATCTGTTACCGTCCTACAAGCAGAGGCTTCTCGCATTGCCCTATTCATGTCGGACGGCAACGCAGAAGCCCTACGCCAGTATATGCAATCTAAGCATCCGGACATATCCTCACGGACATGGTTCCGAACGCGTACATTACATCACCGCAGGCATCTACCGTTGCCTAACCCTTGACATGAATATGAAATCTTTGCGAGAAATTTCTGCTTGTCAAGAATCAGCGCGGATAAACGCTATTCATATATGTTCCGAAGTCTCTGAAACTGTTAAATTTCCGAACGACTTCGCGCTCCCGCCGCACTTAATCCCCGACCGAGGCCTCTGCGCTGCGGTCTGCGACTGCAAAACTACAAATAATTTTTTGACATTCAAACAAAATATGCAGGAAAAATTTTCCAGCACAAGATAAATACAACCTAAATCACTGAAATTTACGTTATTCAAGTTCCGCATATTCACTTTAAGGAATATAAAGAAAGGCAAGTCACAGAACTATTAGGTAGATTATTTTTCTATTCTATTAGGAATGTGGTGCCTCGGAGAGGCTGTTTCTCATTAACCCCACGATGGTCGGGGACAGCTTCAGCTGGCACTGGCCTTCGTGGGGTCAGTCGGGCATGATACAGCTTGGTCGGAGACCATGCCGCTGTACTGCCTGATGTGTATCCAGTATGATCAAGGATTAGGTTGCTTAAGGCGAGCGGCATGGTCTCCGACCAAGCTATACTGAGCCGGACTATCCCCACGAAGGCTGTCGGGACGCTTCGCGCCCTATAGCCATCGTGGGGTTAATGAGAAATAACCTCTCCGAGGTATCGGCTCGCAGTATCTGTCAAATAGCCAGTTCTGTGCAAATATGTAAGTTCAGTGTGGGCTAAAAGCCTCGCTTTGCCGTCGGTTCCATGCCTTGAAAATCTTTATAATTCAAACATGCGAAAGTTGAATTAATTACCTTTTAACGGGACACCGCCCCCGGTCGAGCGACACGGAGTGCCCGCGCAACTAACGTCGGAGTGTGCGAGCCACTATGCAATGCCTATTTTTTACTTCAGGATTTCTTCTTCATGCGGCGACGGGCCATCTTCCAGCCCGACACGAGCACCAGCACACACGATACGCCAGCCAGAAAAATAAAGAGTACGGAAACAGGACCCAACAGATTGTCGTACAGGCGGCCGCTGTGCGCCTCCAGTGCTACGTTCCAAAGGGACATCGGCTGTCGGCCCAGCACCTCCGGCATCTCAGGCAATCCGACCGCGCCCTTGTAATGGTCGAACACCACGATATTGCCGCCGGACACGTCTCGCGTAAAACCGGACACCAGATGATCGCTTATAGGCGGTCCCATCTTTTTCTTACGGTATTCCTGTCCGGTAAACCAGTCATGGATTCTGCCCGATCGCATGTCCCACACATACATACCGCTGAATGAGCCGATCAGCCACTTGCCCGGCTCCATTTCCTCGAATACGGTGACTCCCATTGGGCTGACCGGCGGTGTCACCTTCCCTACTGACGGTTCGGGCTCGGCGTAAAAACTTTCATCAACCGTATAGAATCCCTCGGATGTGGACAGCAGCCAGCGGCCCGACATGCTGTCCCATCGGATAGCCCGCAGGCGGTCGTGCCAGAAATTGTCATGATCCAGCGTCGTGCCGGGAATAGCTTTGGTCCGGTTTAAGACCAACGGCACCATCAACGGCGGCCGCAGACACGCCCCGGTCACCGCTATCAGCAACGTCAGACCGATGGTCCAGTAACCCACACTGTTATGCCATCTGAAATTCCATTTCAGCCATCCTGCCTGACGCTTCACCTTAGCCACCGCGCTCCGGCGTATGGAATATGGTAAAATGAAGATTACTATACCTGTAATGCTCAGAAAAATAAGCACTATGGCAAGCGCATCCACAATCAATACTCCGGGCAAACCGAAAAGCTGGCCGCTGTGCAGATTCCATACCGTCTTGAACAGCGTCACTTCATTCTTTGCCCCCGCGGGAGCCTTAAGGCCGACATTTCTGAATACGGCATCATCCGCTGACTTTACATAAACGTCCGAACGGGTCAGAGCCAGCACGCCGGCGCTGTCGGGCAGCAATGCGACGTCGGTAACGCGTTCCGTATTGCCGGGAAGCCCGACCTGCCTCCATCTTTCTCCGTCATGACGCATCAGGCCGGTCTGTGCGGCACCGTACAGCTCGCCTGTGCGTGTACGCACCACGTTGCGCACATTGCGCCCGTCCATTCCTTTAGGGAAACCCGCATTGAAGTCGCGGGCATCGGCGAGCGACGTGTCGCTGAGCCATATCCCGGCATTGCCGAACAGCAGGACCGTGTCGCCGCCCAACCTCACCGTACCCCGGACCACGCCGTTGTTGTAGTCTTTGATCCGGTATGAAGACGGCAATAACTTACGGCTGATGTCGCATCCTGATACCAGATCCCGATGATTCAGTATCAGACCCGACACGCAGAACACAAGCATCAGCACCGCCATCACCAGCCCGAGCCAGCGATGCAATCCGCGCCATGTTATATGAAATCGTTTCGTCATCGAGCCGCAAAGTTATGAAATTCCCGCTACACTGACAATACTCATTTCAGAGGATTGCGGAGACAACGCCAAGTTTGTAATTTTGCCGTCGAATTTATCAAAGAGTTTTCCGTAATCAACATTCAATATTACAGACATGAAGTCACAGACCAAGAAAAAATATCCCTTCAAAGCCATAAGCTCTTTCCTCATCGTATTGTTCCTCATGCCGTTGGGACATGCGCTGATGATACTGATGGAGCACTTCATGGAGCCCACCGCACTGCATTATTCGGCTTTCGCCATGGGCCTGGTCGGTATGCTGATGGCCATCCGCGGCGTTTTCGCCAAGGGTGATACGCACCAGACGCTGTGGGGACTGATCGGCGGTCTGTTGTTCTGGACCGGCTGGGTGGAATTCCTGTTCATGTATTTCGCCAACAGGTTCGGCACGCAGCCGATGCTCGACCCGGTCACAGGCGAGGTCGTGACCAAGCCCGAGTATCTGATTCTGCCGGCGTCGTTCGGCTTCTTCATGCTGATAATGGTGATGTACACGTTCAGCACACGCAACGGCTGCAACTTCATCAACTGGTGTCAGCGTCAGCTGCTGAGAGGACGCAAGAACGAAATCTGCGCCCGCCCCATGACGCGCCACGTCTCGATCGTGACATTCATGGAATTCAACATGATAATGTGGGCGTCGTACCTACTGCTGATGTTCTGCTACGACCCGGTGTTCTTAGGCGACAGTCATCCCGTCACCATCCTGGTCGGCGTGGGATGTTTCATCGGAGCCTGCTTCATGTTCGCCCGTCAGCTGCGCATACCCTCCTGGGGAGCCAACCTGCGCATGTCCATCGCCACCGTCATCGTGTTCTGGACCCCCGTCGAGATAATGGGCCGCAACAATCTGTTTCAGGAAATCTGGGTCGCACCCCTCGACCACGTCACCGAGATGCTGCTGATCCTCTCCGCCTTCATCCTGTTAGGCATCTACATGATCCACACCTCCCGCCGCAAAAAGAACCCGGGTCACGGAGCCTGACGGAATTCCGTCCACTCCCTGACCGGCGAAAGATGTCTATTGGAATTGCGGGGTCATTTCTCACCATTTACAATCCATTGACCGGCCTTAGTGGAACCTTGGCGAGAAATTACTCCGGCTTCCTTAAGTCTATTAGTTACTTTCTGCACACCTCTTTTTGTCATACCAAGATATTCAGCCATTTTATCCAATGTCATCCTATTGTTCGACTTCAGAAGCATTATAACTTTCCGTTCTGATGAACCATTTATAAATTCTGATGAACTTAAAATAGTTTCCGGTGAACTTTCCGGTGAACTATTACTATTATTCCGGTGAACCGTCGCAGATTCTGAAGAACTTATAAAGCCTTGGGTATTATTCGCGCCTTTTGCTGGTCGCTTGAAGGTAACGTAGACAAAACCTCCGTCCCAACGCCAGGTCGGTTCCTCCACCCCCTGCTCCTCACAGGCTTCCATGATGCGTCTGGCACCCGAGCCCCAGTTTTCAAGCCACATGGAACGATAAAGCACCTCGGCCATCTTCACATTATATGGATATGAATCATGCGGTCCTTTTATATTTTCCGGAGTTATCTGAGACGGGAATATGCCGGGATTGCCAATCTCTACACGGTCATCATAGATGGCGATGCTATTCATCAGATTATGTTTCTCCCATTGGCGATGACACAGCGAGTTTATAATAGCTTCCCTAAGCGCTTTATATGGTATTTCAAGCCGTTCTTCCCGCTGAAGGCTTCGGTTCGTGATTTTACCGCTCAGGTTAAGATGCTTGAAACAGAATGCCAAACCCGCGTCAAGCAGGTCAAAGAAATTTCCCTCCACACGCATCTCATCGATGAACTCATTCTTGTCCGTACCCAAGAAACGAGCCATCTTGATCTTGAAATTGTCGTACTCATCCACATTATTTGAAAATAACATGGCTGCGCCATTAGTAGGAATCCCATTCTTCAACAGCTTCCATTTAGACAACGTATCAGAAATTGGCGCACTCAACGCACTTACCGGAATACGGCCTCCCTCCACACCCATGCGGACACACCCGCGGATATGCTTCTCGTTCAGGTCATCAAAAGTCACTCCGCAGGCGGGGCGCATCTCCCACGAGTATGTTTTAGGCTCAAATGCCCGTATACGTTCGTCATACATCTCGTGAGGCATAATCTGCGTGGTACTTTCCACTTTATAATACGGGCAACCGTGAAAAGTATGCGGACGCTCGCCCCAAACCCATCCGTCAAAATGCATGGCTATGACTTGATGTCCCGGATATTCGGGCACATCGACATAATCCGGACGCATATCCACACCCGGCGCCAGACCTGCAATGGCTTGAGCTATTTCCTGTTTCGTCTTGTCAGTAACCTCCTGCCCGATAATTTTTAATGACTTCGGAGTAACACCGAATATAAGCCAACCGCCCTCTGTGTTCAGAAACGCACATGCCGCATGCATACCGTCCTTAAGTTCTCCGGTACTTTTCTTCAGCTCCAGAGTGCGCGACTCATCCGAAGCAATCAGCGCCTTTATATCGTCAATCGTCATATCAACCTCAACATATTGTTACCTACAAAGTTACAACAAACAAGCGAAACTGACAAACTTTACTGAACATAATCCAATTTATATAGAGACAAGAGGGGATTTGCGGATGTGGAATAATTTGCATACTTTTGCGCGACAATCATACTATAACAACGAATAAATTTACCTTATGGCAAATTTCAAGACAACAGCATCCGCTCTTTCCGCCGCCGTTGTAATGGCAATATCGGCATTCTCCGCTTCCGCACAGGAAACAGGCGTTGACGCAGTGTTCGTTTCATCGGCTACGGCCAACATCCGCCAGCAGCCTTCCACCTCGGCCGCTATCGTGGGAAAAGCATTCTACAACGACTGCTTCGAAATGCTGGGACAAGAGGGTGACTGGCTGAAAATACGCAATCCCTTCACCGGTGACGCAGCATGGCTTTCGTCGTCCGTAGCTTCCGAGGGCAGTTTCCTTATGGAAGGGTCTCCATTGTACGTCAGCTTCAAGGATTCCTCCGCCGCGTATGCCGCCACGGAGTGCAAAGGTAAGGGAAGCAATGAGAAATGCTACACCACCTCCTGGAACTTCACATACCCGTCCAAGACTTTTCTCGGGCCGGTCATCATCTGCAAGACGGAAATGACCACCGACGCCAGCGGTCGCTCCAATTCCTTCGAATCATACTTCAAGGGGATAAGCACGCCGGCTAATATTCTGGTCACGGAGTCATGCGACATGGATGGAAACTCCACGGAAAAACTGGACAAGCCCTTCATCATTTCCCACATCACAGGAATGGATGAAGAAGGCATCGTATCTAAAGGCATCGTCTACAATTTCGAGCAATATTAAGGCAACATCCCTTAAAAAATAACCGACAAGGGCTGACTCCAGCAAATGGAATCAGCCCTGATTTTTTCTAATTTCCAACAAGTTTATCAGGTCCCGGGCACTTGGTTCACGAACCGGGAGCCGGCTGTAGGTTGCTCCGTCTGTGCTGCCACAGATAAAGGATGGCTATCACCGACAGTGTAAGGATTTCGGAAACGGGGATGGCCAGCCATAGCCCCGGTGTGCCAATCAGTCTTGGCAACAGGAAGAATCCCGGCACCAGGAACACCACACCGCGTAGCAGCATGTAGCAGATGGAACGTGCAGCCCGCTCGCAGCTCTGATAATAACCTATGAAGGTGATGTTCAGTGCGAAGAACAGGGCGCACAGACCAAGCAGCGGCAGTCCCTGACGCGCCAATGCGTATGCGGACTCAGCCGAATCGAGGAAGATACCGGCCAGTGCGGGCGACCATATCCACATTCCGACTGTTATGGCAACGCCGCAGATGCAGGCGGCGATAATGGACATCCGCAGTGCCTGACGCACCCTGTCCATCCGGCCGGCCCCGTAGTTATAGCTTATGATAGGCTGCGACGACTGCGCCACGGCGTTGCTGATGGAAAACATCAGCGGGAACAGATAGCAGCCAACGCTGTAAGCCGCCACACCGGCCTCGCCTAAATATTTCAGGAACATGAAGTTGCCGGTCACCATGGTGACGCCGATGGCCAGCTCAGCGATGAAGGTGGCGAGTCCTATCTTGGCCATGTATCCGACATTGCGTAACGAAAGCCTCAGCGATTTCACCGACATCTTCAGACGGTAGAACTTCAAGGTCTTGGAGAAGAATATGAAATATGCCAGCACCATTACGCCGCCCACGATACAGCTCAGCGAGGTGGCAATCGACGCTCCCTTTATACCCATTGCCAGGGGAAACACCATATACCAGTCCAGGAATATGTTGAGTATGGCCACAATTATCTGAATCGACATCGCATACTTGGGCGATCCGTCAAGGCGTATCAGCATCATGCCGGCACACTGAAGGTAGAAGAACAGCAGACCGGGCAGCAGCCATAGCAGATAGTCCGTCGCATTCTGCTCCAGAGCCTCGCTGCATCCCAACGCATAGAGCAGCGGACGCGTAAATAGCAACGATACCAATATGACGATGCCGAATATGACGCCTCCGGCTATGTACGCCTGCGTCATTATGATACGTGCGGCCTTGACGTTGCCCTCGGCCAGCCGTATGCCGCCGATCACGGAGGCGCCGATGCCGAACATCAGGCCGACTCCCGTGCATACTAAAAACAGCGGGGCCACGATGTTGATGACCGCAAGGGCGTTGCTGCCCACGCCGTGACCCACGAACATGCCGTCGCATATATTCAGCACGGAATTGAACAGCATCCCTATAAGTGTCGGGAAAAACATGGCGAGGAAAAGGCTCTTGATCCTGCCGTTCCCAAAGTCAAGTTTATCTCTATCCATTTTGCCTGTAATTAAAAAGGGGGAATTTTTCGAGTGTTGGAATTATTTATAATTTAAGGCACAGAACTGACGCCAAAAGTGTGTCTATGTGAGTCGATACCTCGGAGAGGTTGTTTCTCATTAACCCCACGATGGCTGAAGGGCGCGAAGCGTCCCCACAGCCTTCGTGGGGTTAGGCCGGTACAGTCTGTCTTGGTCGGAGACCATGCCGCTGTACTGCCTGACTGTCCCCACGAAGGCCGGTGCCAGCTAAAGCTGTCTCCGTCCATCGTGGGGTTATTGAGAAACAGCCTCTCCGAGGCACCAAATTCCAATAGGAAAATAATCGACCGACTTCGTTCTGTGAGTCTTATTTCTTTTAATTCCTTTATCATATCAACTTGTGAGATTTGAATCAAAGGGGTAATTTCAAACCGGCTGCAAAATTAGCAAATATATCAGCCATAACCGAGGGCCAAAACGTTATAAAGACAGTACTTTTTATAACATATTTTGCAAAATTGCCGAATTTAAGGTAATTTTACACATTCTATGACGGCAAATAACCCGAATAAACATCACCTCACACCATACTCGTGCGGTCAGGCCAATGCCTCGACATGGCGGTGCGGACAGCCATTGCCGGTGGATGGCTGCCTCATCATGTTATGCCGCGAAGGTTCGGCCGAATTCTCAATCAGCTCACGACTCCGCACGCTCCGACCCGGTCGTATGGCGTTCATCACATTCGACATGGTCACGGTGCCTCTGCAATTCTCAGACGATTTCAAAGCCGTGTGTCTGCGCATCGGATTCAATGAGACACTCGACATATTCTATCTGATGACATCCAACCGTTTCTGGGAATTTGTATTCAAGTCCACGGTCTTTCCCCTCCCCCATCCCCTCCGCGAAATAGTGTATAACTGGTTTTCGATGCTTGAATGGATAGAGGCGAATTATTCGGAGCCGATCCGTTTCGAAACAATGCACAATGAAACCGAGAACCTGATGCACATCATGGCCGATCAGATAGAACGGCGGTTGGGGCAGCTTGGCGACAACCCGGCCAAGAACCGGGCATGGGTGCTGGCCAACGACTTCATCGCCCTGCTGAGCAGGCATTACGCCAGGCATCACGACGTGGCTTATTATGCCGACAGGCTCAACATCACCCCCAATTACCTGAACATCATCAACCGTAAATATTTCGGCACCACGGCCAAGGAACAGATCAACATACAGATCGGGCTGGTGGTCAAGAACCTGCTCGACACCACCGACCTGACCGTAAAGCAGATAGCCGAGCGCCTTCATTACGACGACCCCTCGTACCTGTGCCGCATCTTCCGCAAGCAGACCGGCATGACGCCCCTCCGGTTCCGCAACCGCATGCGCGACTGACAGATAATTTTGCATATATTTCATTTTAAAGTGAAATATTTATTGGGGCATTGCGTTATAATGTTAAATCTACATATATTACCCATCCATGAGCGAAGTAGAATTATATCTTATCCAGGACGGCGAGAACTGTACAATCTATACATTGCAGTTTCTCCGCGATGTCGAATCCGAATTTGAAAAATTTGTCACCAAATTCAGAGAAGATGCCGAGTACAGCGAGGATTTCTCTCGGATCGCAGCATTTATCAAACGCATTGCCAAGAATGGTGCGCTGGAACGATACTTCCGCACAGAGGGCAAAATGAATGATTCTGTTGTTGCACTACCTGTGATATCATCCAAATTGCGCCTCTACTGTCTGCGACTGTCGGACAAGATACTGATATTAGGCAATGGTGGAGTAAAAACATCTCAACGATATGAAGATGACACACTCCTTAACGGATATGTGATGACTTTACAAAAATTCGAGCAACTACTCCGGCAGGAAGTTGCTCTCGGCAACGTAAATATTACCGAATCGACAATAGAAACTGACTATATATTTGAATTATGAAGCGCACAACCAGAACACTCGAAGAAATGCTCGGCCCTATTCCGGCAAACATTCAGGCAGAGGTTGACCTATCTTTTGAAATATCCGATCGCATAGATGCACTGATGAGACAAAAAGGTTTATCGAAGAAACAGTTTGCCGATGCCCTCGGACGCAGGCCCAGCGAAATCACCAAATGGCTGAGCGGCGAGCACAATTTCACCATCGCCACACTCGCTATGCTATCCACTTTCTTCGGCAAGCCTATTATTACGGTAGGCTAAAATCAGTAATGAGTAATATTATGGCAAGCACGGCAATGAATTATTTAGAGGAGATGGCATAAAGTTGTTCTCTATGCCTTCACAGTTCAACTCATATATCGACTTTCTGGATCTTACGGCAGCCACTGATTATTGCCGCGAGAAGGGTATGTCATGCCTTTATAAGAAAGGGGAACATTTTGTTCAGCAAGGAACCATTACACGCTATGCAGCCCTTGTAGTGTCGGGCTATTTCAAAGTCGTCACCCTTAATGATTCGGGAAATGAGGCAGTAATTAATTTTGCCTTTCCCGGTCAGTTCATTACAGATTTCCATTCATCGCTGCATGGAGAGCCTTCCCAGATGTCAATTATAGCCGGGGCTGATTGTGAAATATTGCGAATACCGTTAAGGACTTTCAAAGAGTTTCTTTCCCCATCGCTGCTCGACGAATACAAATCGCTGTTCAATATGATATTCATGCGGTTGCTCAATCTTTACCGCAAATCGCCACGTCAGCGTTATGTGGCACTATGTGAACAATATCCCCAAATTGTTGAGACCGTTACATTGAAAGATCTGTCCTCTTTCCTCTTGATTACACCAAACCATCTCAGCCGTATCCGCCGGGAGTTGACAAAGAATCCGGACACAAATATCAAAAAGTAAACATACTCTATACATTTGTTAAGACCAGATCCATTTACCCTTACTAAATTTGCAATCGGAACGGATGCGACCGATCCGTGACATTTTGAAAAATAAGAAGCCTTAAACCATTATGAAGAAGTTATTATTAGTTTCCGCGATTATCGTTCAGGCGTGCGTGGCGTTCGCGCAGGATTGCTGCGTGAATGACAGCACTGTACGAGAAATTCAGTTCCCGCTCACCGAGAAGGACACAGAAACCGTATTTTACTATTTCAACAACGAATGGATAGCAGGCGCACCACTTGACATGGTGCCGGCCGACTCCATCCGGAAGATGGAAGTGAAAAACGACGAGTACGGCAACCGGGCTGTGTTCCTGACGGTTTCGCCTGAAACCGTTGCCGGCATTAAGGCGGAAATGAAAAAACTGTTTATAAACCTTGACCCACGCTGTGAGTTTCCCGGAGGCAACGGAAAACTAAAGGAATGGATTGATGCCAACCTCCGGGTGCCTGAAGGTTACAAAGGTTCCGAACGGGTAATTGTTGACTTTACCGTTCATCCCGACGGCTCGATAGGCAACGCCAAGATTATGCGTCCCAGCAAAAACGAGGCGGCAAATCAAGAGGCCCTAAGACTTGTCAATGCGTTGCCCAACTTCCGCGTCAAATACTTCACGCCTCGAAAGAGCGACTTACACTATTGCATTCCAATAACTTTCCGCGAGCCGGGCGCAATATTCATAAGAGGCTAAAAAGTAGTTATTTTGCTTTGCTGAGTTTCAGTTCCTGGACGGCAGGCTTGTAGGTGGCGTCGCCGTCGGCTTCCACGCAGAAGGTGATGCCGGTCCACTGGCGTTTGGGGTCACGTCCGAAATAATCGGGATCGTAACGGAAGGTGTATTCGCCGGTCTGAATGGCCGGGCCTGAGATCAGCACCACCCGCGGGCGTACGGCGGCATGAGCGTCACTCTCAGTCATGCGTGTTTCGTCCGTAAACACCGGCTCAACCGTGAACTCTCCCTCATGATACTTGCCGTTGATCTTGACATGGCTGTCCTTGTCATACGGAAGCAGTTCGCCGTTGATTTTCAGCGACACATACTGCATTTTCTTACCGCGTGTCTCGGCATAACGAGCCTTGGTCAGGTCCACCATCTCCTGATCCTGATACCAGAACTGTTCGTGCGGATCCGTACTTTCCGTTCCGTCCTCAAACCAGCGCGAATATCTCACGCCATCCTCGGGACGCGGATTCTCCAGAGCCTTGGCTATGAACCGTGCCATATAATCCTGGGTGGCTTCCGACAGGTCGAAATGACCTCTGCCGGCATCGCACAGGAAGGAGATACGGCTGTCGGGATACATCATCTGGAAGGCGAGTGCCGGACGCAAACGCGCGTTCCACCATTCATACTCACCCATCACCATCAGCGCCGGAATGCGGTCGATGTTGCGGGTGCGCCCCCACTCCACGTTGGCGCGGCCATAGCCGCACAGGTTGGTGCGCGGAGCATCGCCGTGAAACGATATCACGCACAGCGTACGGTCCGGATTCCACGCCGCGAAATTCCACGGGAACGTAGCCTGCGCCGAATGCCCGAACGGTATTATACGGGCCGTCTTTATCTCATTATGGCCCGACATCGAGGCCAGCGAGTCGATGATGCTTTCGAAGCGTTCCTGGCAACCTGTGGACGTGTCCCAGTTCTGCGAACCGCTCTGCACGAACACCATAGCCACGCCGAGCGAATCCATCCTGTGCGTAAACGACGGCGAGCGGAACAGCACCTCCTCCGTCATGTTCTGATGCGCATATAGCACCGCGCGCACCGACTTCTCTTTCGGCAGGCGCAGACATACCCTCTGCCCGTCGCCGCCATACATGTAGTCGAATATCTTAGTCTGCCCGGCATCAGCCATCGCGACTATTCCTACCAACGCCAGCACACTGGCCGCTATTCTCTTTATTCCTTGTCTCATATCAATCCGGTTGAATTGCCCCCTCTTTTTTTAATACTCTCAACCACCCCGTTCAACTCAACCGGTTTGAAATTTACCACTTCATCAGCTTGCGGAGGTAGGCGGTGAGCTCGGAGGCCATCTTCTGCTGCTGGCGGATCGAGGGATGGTAGTCGGCACCCATGCCCAGGGAGCCGGTCTGCGGAGTGAAGTCAAAACGATACAGGTTCCTGTCGCCGGCTGACTTCAGCTCCTGGGTCACCTTGTTCAACGCATCTTTCACCACCTGCAGTGGGCGCCCGTTCAGCATCGAGCCGGTCAATAGAATTATTTTAGCATCCGGGTACGTGGAACGCAAATGCTTTATGAACTTTCTGTAACCGTCCTCCAGCAACGCGACCTCATATTTGTCCTCGCTTACGTCATTGGTGCCTAAATTCACGCACACCACATCGGGCCGGTACTGCGAGTGATCCCACACCTCGGTGGCATCGCCGAACAGAGTCTGTCCGTACATATCCGGCATGTCACCCCTGCAACCCTCCCTCGGACTGCCATAGTTTCTGTACACTCCTATACCCGACCGCGCCACTACCAAGTGCTGTGCGTCAAGGTTTCTCGCCGTCCGTGCAGCGTAAGTATAATAGAAATTCTCGGTATCGTATGTGAACCGATCCGTGGGCTTGTCGGCTTCGACCCCGTAACCGCACGTTATCGAATTGCCGATAAACTCTATCTTCCTCTTGGGAAGCACCGGTTTGGCCGACAGGTCCGCGCCCTTATCCACATAGAATCCATGGAATTCCGGCTTCAGCGCATATCCCTCCAGGACATACGTGGCGCGCACCTTATGATTACCTTCCGGAAGGCTTTCGGCCAAGGTCACAATGGAATCATTCGGCCCTATGTTCAGCCGGTAAGGCAATTCATCGTCTATCTCTATCATATAGGAGCCGCTGCCCGGCTTCACGCCCATTTTCAGCGAAGTGCCGGTAAATCCCACGTTTATATTTACTCCCGGATAAGTAAATCTGACCGTATCCGGCTTGGCGGTACTGATACGGCCCATGTAGGCTATACGTGAATCGGATGCGGGAATGAATTTTGCATCCCGGCCGTCATTCGCCGACGGTGCCATGAACGCATTGCCCAGAATCAGCAATGGCAACAATATTTTTCCGACTTGCATGTCTTTATCCAATTAAGATCAACGTTCTGAATATTAGCATATATTATTATAACTAACAACACGCTCATATTATTTCATAAGCAGTTACTAATTCAAGTTCACTTGATGGGATTAAAATAAAGGCAAGACACAGAACTATTTCGGTCGATTATTTTCCTATCGGAATTTGGTGCCTCGGAGAGACTCACATAGCCACGCTTTTCCCGCCGGTTCTGTGACTTGAGATCTTTATAATTCCGACATGCAAAAAGTTGAATTACTGAAAACAATCAGAACGGAAAGAACAGCGGGATGACGAATATCATGAGGATTCGAGAAGCCCGACAGGGCCTCCTGCGTGGTCAATATTCCCGACAGAGTCAGGATCAACAGCGCGATAAGCGCCACGATGTCGGCCCGTATCCGGCCCCATACGAATCCGGCCCCGGCCAGCACAAGCGTCATGATCGTTATCCACATGGCGTATAGTTCCCTTTTCGTTCTTAAATCATTTCAACAATACCCTTCCACGTCTTTGTTCCAGCCTCTCCGCAATGGAATTTTATTTGTTACGATTAACAAAATTCAAAATTCCACATTTTTATTTATTATACCAAATAAAATTCCAATTTTCTTGATTTTATTTGTTACGATTAACAAAAAGTATGATTTTGTTCGTGGCTCATAGGATTGCAATAGCAATAGAAGGAACGCGGGGTCTCCGCAGGCCGGTACTGAATGACGGCGTCCACGCCGTCAACAGTTGGGCGGTTAGATTCTGTGGGCGGTGGGGACACCGCCCCTCCAGTCGTTGCGGCTTGCGTCGGCGACT
>CAJKBH010000055.1 GCA_905198125.1 uncultured Porphyromonadaceae bacterium | reverse complement strand
TTTAGTCTCGCTTAAGAGCAACCTGAAATATGATTACTTTTTCAGTGCCCTCCCGGAAACCGACTGCTTTTTGTAATAAACACACTTTAAATCAGCGACAAATTATCTTGCTCGTGCTGTTGCCGGATTTCACTATGTAGGTGCCGGCTGCCGGCAGGAGGATAGTTCCGTGTCCCTTGACCACAAGGCGTCCCATCAGGTCATAGGCGTTGATGACGGCATCATCGGAGGTTCCCACCATGCGGCCTATGACCTGCAACGCTAAAGGGCGTTCTACACTCGTTACTGAGGTGGGAGTGGAATACTTGTTACGCTCGAAGAAATCCATGTATCGGTCGCTCCAGTCAGGTGCCGTGGCATGTCCCAACAATGGATTGACAAGATATTCCTTATTCGTGACGGTCAGAAGGTTGAAGGGTGCGAATCCCACACGGGCCGGGTCGGTGGTGTCCTGAAGCGAGAGGTTGGTGGTGACCGGACACGTGACCATGGGTGCGAAATTCTTGACGTCGAAGTACGAGAGGCGTTTGAACATGTCGGCCTCCGAGATGCCGTTCTGTTCGGCCAGCGGCAATATCTGGTTTGCGGGCCATGCGGCTACCTTGAAGTCCACGGGGAAGTCGGCGTGTCCGGTGATGCCGGGAGCAGCCGCGCGAATCCTGTCGTTGGCAAGTGCGGCCGCCACGTAGGTGAACGCGCCGCCCTGGCTGCCGCCTTCGCAAAATATGTTCTTCTTGTCCACCTTCGAACGGCTCTCGACGAAGTCCACGGCACGGACGCAATCCAGATAGGCGCCGTAATAGTAATGCTTGTGCTTGTAGTCGTCGTCCGCAAGGCCGTAGGTGTAGTAGCTCATGCCGTTCTGCGTGTATATGTTGCGGTCCTTGTGCGGATCGCGGTTGTTGAGCATCTGGCCGCGTACTGACAGCACGAACTCGCACCATTCGGTGTTGGAGTCGCCGCTCATGCACCAGGGTGTCGAGGTGTCTCCGTCAGTGCCCTGGAAATGGATCAGACAGGGATATGTGCCTTCGGCCACCGGTTCGGCGTAATAGCCTGAAATAATTACCGGCTCTCCTCCGTGTACGTCCGGAGTGGATTTCATTTCCACGTACCATACCTTACGTGTCGCGGTGGACTTCCCTTCCACTTCGTTCACCAGTGTAAATTCAGGCGCGACATTACTGAGGTCGTTGAGAGCCGTGGACCAGAATTCCTCAAAGTCCGGTTCCGCGTCGTAGGTAACTTCGATTTGCGTGGGCTTTGAACCGATGTTGTACGTTCCGGCTGCCGCGCCGTTCACATCCAAGGTCAGGCTGTAGAATCCCGGATTGAGATCTCCCAATTCCACCTCGGCGTTCACGAGACTGCGGGCCGGCATGGCCACTTCCTTTGACACGGTTTTTACAGGGGTAGACTTGTCAAGATCGGAATATAGTGTGGCGGTGACGGTCACGTCGTAATCGTGAGCCTCCAGACTCTGAATCTCGACCGATCCGACGGCATTCTCGCCGTTTTCCCAAGCCTTGACGCACGATGTGTCCATCATGTGTTGGGTGCGCAACGTCTGCGAGGCATCTATCAGCTGCACTTTCTCCAGAGTGTAATAGCAACCGGTGACTCTCAGACCATTTTGCTTTACTAAAGCCACCATAGCGTCATCGAATGTGATGTCGGCAGACGCTGCACCTTTCAGCTGTGTATTGCTTACGGGGTCGAACTGCGTGTAGTTGGCCTGAAGTCTCAGCTGTGCGTTGTCGGCAACGTCGCTCATGCTAACGCGCACCACACTGCCGGCCTTCATATCGGCGAATTTGGATTTGTCGATAAATACGCTGTTTTTATCGACGGCAGCCCAGGAAATATGCTCCGAACCCTCCCATATAGTGCTGACGCCCTTTGACGGGTCTTTCAGTACAGTGGAAATCTCGGCGGTGCCGGTTATATCGACCGAAGCGAGAGTGAACGCGCATCCGTTGATTCTGCAACCGGATGTCTGCAACAGTTTGGCTTTGTCGGCATCTATCTCGAATTCAACGCTATATGGTGCGTCGAATGTCTTTTCCGAATCATAGAGAGGAGTGGCCGGCCAGATGTCCTTGGCCGACGAGTCGGTCACCTTTAGCTGAGGCCAGGCGGTACGGTCCTCGGCAATCCGGCTGATGCTTATCTTCAGCCTGTCTCCGGCCTTTACATACTTGAATCTGGATGCGTCGAGAGTCAGGGCGCTCCACTGCACCGGAAATTCACCACGGAACAGGTTAGAGGTCAGTTCCATATATTCGGGCATACCCTCGATGGCCTGCCGGAACCACGCCATGTATCTGTCATGCCAGTCTGAGGGTACGGAATGAGCCTCGTTCTCGTTGACGACAAGCATGCGGTTCGGTACCTTCAGATTGTTGTAGGGTGCCATGTTGGTGCGGACAGGACAGATGGGATCCTGCACGCCGACAGCCTGGATTACGGGGCATTCGATGGCCGGAGCTAAGTTTTTGGTGTCGAAATAGCTGAGGAACCCATACATATCGGCATCGCTCATGTTTTTCTGCGAAGCCTGTGCCACTGCAACTGAACGCGGCCAACCGGCCACAGTGAAGTATGTCGGGAAGTCGCCCATGAAGGGTACGGCCGGAGCGATGGCCTTGAGACGTTTCTGCGGGTCGAGGGCGGCCGCGGCTATAGTAAACGCTCCTCCCTGGCTCTGACCCTGTGCGAAGATGGCCGACGGGTCTGTTTTTTCGCGCGAGGCGACGAAGTCTATGGCGCGGATGCAGTCCATGTAAGCACCACGGTAATAGTAGCTGTCTTTGTCACCGAAGTTGAAGGCAAACCAGTCGCCGTACGTGTTGGTGTAAGGCTCGCGGTTGTTGATGCTCTGACCGCGTGTGGACAGAATCAGTTCCGCCCAGTCTCCTTCGTCGCCCGAGGGGCAGTACGGGTCAACAGGCTTGCCGTCGGGTCCGTATGCCGCGCTGTCATAACCCTGGTAGGTGATTACGCCAGGATGCTTGCCATCGGCCACGGGCTCGGCATAATATCCGCGTATGGTGACCGGCTCACCGCTCAGACCGTCGGGAACGGACTGCATTTCCACAAGGTAGAGTTTGCGTTTGCTGCCGCTCTTGTCGGGCAGTTCCGTGAGTTTATATTGAGGATCAATAGTTGCAAGCTGTTGGATGGCTGTATTCCAGAATTCGTTGAAATCGGCCTGCGCATCGGTGGCGGATTTGATTCCTTCGGGATCGCAGGCAATATTGAATGAACCCACGAGTCTGCCGCCGGCAATGACGGCGAGACGATACATGCCTGCTTCCAGCGAACCCAATTCGAGGGTTACTTCACCTGTGGCGCCCGATTCCACGACTGTTATCCGGTCGATGTTGTCGCAAGCCTCACCATTGTCACGGATCAGGATGGCACTGACGGGAACGGTAAGTTTATTCGCTCCTAAATTCAGTAATTCAAGGGTTACATAAGGCAGGCTTCCTTTGGCCCAGTGCTTGGTTGTGCCTTCGGCAAGCTGCGCCGTGAAAGCAGGCATCTTCGAAAGGTCCACGACATCGATGGACACGAGACGATAGCCGTTGCCGCTGACAATCAGGCCGGTGCTCTGCAATGATTCGAGCATGGACTGTGTCAGGGTATATTCATAGAAAGGCATGCCGACCGTTTTGATAGGTGCGTCGGCAAACGAGGCCCAGGACGAATCGACGATGCTGGCCTGTGCCCACGGACGCACGTCGGTCATTCCGAAGCGCAGGACATCCCCTGCCTTTGCATCCTTAAAACAGTCGGAACCGATTACGGCCCAACCCTTGTTCGGGTCTTCCCAGCTGATGAAAGTGTCGCCTTCCCACACCCGGCTCACGGCGGAATCGAAGTCTCCCCCTTCACCGAGTTCCACTTCCTTCTGCACCGCTATTTTGGTAAGGGTGGCGTAGCATCCCTTTACAACGAGACCTTTGCCGTTTATTTCGGCATAGGGGTCTTCAGTGATGTCGAACGATTCCGTTCCGGCATTGTTTACTACGGTGTTTACTTTCGGTGTGAAGTCCGTCCAGTCTCGTTTCTGAAGGTAGACCTGAGGTGTGCCTGCAGAACCGTCCACATCCTTCACTGTCACCAGGAGCTTACAACCGGGTTCAATGGCGCTTACCTGGTCGGCTTCAAGTTGCACATAACCCGACCAGTTGCCCATGACTGCCTCGCCGGTCCACAGATTCGTGGTCACTTTTGTCGTGGCGCCGATTGCCGATAACAGCGTTCCCAGCACCATGACTGATAATAATAGAAATTTTTTCATTGGCTGTTAGATTGATTCTGCACAAATTTATAATGAGACTGCCGAATCCGACATGCACGGATGTTTCGCGGATATGCACGAATGTTTCATATACCCCTATGTGCGCAATAATGAACAATTTGTGTTCAATGAGTTGCATAATTCGATACAAAATCCGAAATTTGCGACATGAAACGTTTCGTACTCCTGATAGTGCTGTGTGTCGCATCCTTGATATGCCGGGCTTCCGACTGGCATGTCTGGGAAGGGAACGCCTCGCTGCCGAAAACGGACGTTTATGCGCTGGCCTTTGACGCGGACGGCCGTTTGCTGATAGGAATCGAACAAGGACTGTACGCGGCGGATGGCAAGGGTAAGATAATCGGCATCACCCTGACAGACGGAGGGACAAGACAGCCTACCGTAAATCGTATAGAGATAAGGGACGGGCACATATATATCGGCACGTTGACGGGCACATATATGCTTGAAGGCAATTCGGCCACGCTGTGCGATACAGTCATGGCGAGGGATTACATACAGAGCGATTTGCCCGCGTCGCTGCAGGATAAGATTGTAAAGGATGCCGCCGCGCTGAGTCATGGCTGGAAGGCATACGCCACCAACAGTGATGGAATCTATCTGTACCGCCGTTCTACGGGCAGTGTCATAAACATGCGGCGAAGGCTCGAAGATCCGGCTTCGATACCCGGCAATCATGTTTCATCGGTAGCATACGACCATCGTAGCGGCAGACTGTACGCGTCAATCTATCATTCCGGCATATATTTTACGGAGCCGGAACTGTCGGCCATAGAGACTGTCAGGACGGGAATCGAGGAAAATATATCCTCGTTCGCAATCGACGGCAAAGGCCGGTTATGGACGGCATACGACGGTGCCGGGATTGCCGTTGGGCAGGATACGGTGCTTACTGACCTGCCAAGCCGCACTGTCACCAATCTGCTGCCGATGCCCGACGGCAATGTGCTTGCGGCAAGTTACGGCGGCGGGGTTTTTATGGTCGACACTTTATTGAGGGCGATGCCGGTTATCGGATTAGGTGCCGGAAGTCCTGCCTCGCGTTCGCGTGGAATGGCTGTTGACGCGTTCGGAAAGTTATGGGTGGCGACATTCTCTGACGGTGTGGTCAGGCATGACCTAAAGACCGGGACATCCGACAAATTCGACATCTCGAATTCCGCGTTGAAAACGGATTATATCACCGATTTGTGTACGTCACCGCGAGGGGACAGCATCTTTGTGGCGACCCATTACGGAGTATTCGCTTTTGATGCCCGGTCCGGATTATCGTCAGAAATCAAGACACCGTTTGCCGGCGATGACCGCATAGTGGTCGACCACATGGCGTTTGCCGGAAACGGAGAGTTGTATTTTGCCACACCGCATGGACTCGCCGACCGTTACGGACGGTGTGTGGTCCTTGAAGGCACACCGCTGATTGCACTGAAGGGTGCCGGAGACGGCACTTTGTGGTGCAGTTCCGATTCAGCGGTGTATCATGTAGATGTCAGCTGTAATCCACCGCGTGTGGAGACGTTTGCGGACCTGGACGGCCTGAGATTCGGCAAATATGCGTTGTACGATACCGGCGACGGTACCGTCCTGGCCGGTGCTTTCGGCGCTGTTGCGGTCATAAGTTCAGATCTGCCTGACGCTCCGAATAAAAAACCGGCAGATAATGGTTCATCAGTATTCGGATGGCGCATATTTATAATTGTCATCGTGGTATTGGCCATAGGATTGCTGTTATTCACTTTCCATAGACGGGTACGAAAGAAAAAGCAAATAGAAACCGTTGTGCCGCCCCAAATTGGGCAACAGGATTCGATAATAGATGATAAAGGGCGTTCTACGGATGTAACGGTGATTGCGGAAGCAAGCAGTGAAGCTGATAGTCACAATGACACCGAAACAGATGCTGACCGCAGCTGGTTACAATCGATAGATTCGATAATAGATGCCAACATATCGGATGCGGATTTCAGTATCGAGGACCTGGGGCGTCACGCCGGCATGAGTCGCAGCAACCTGTACAAGCGCATCAAAGCCATTACCGGACTCTCCCCCCTTGAGTATCTGCGCGACCGGCGCGTGGCCAAAGGCCGCGAGCTTCTCGCGCAAGCCACCGGCAAGCATATCAGACCGACGCTCAGCGAAATCGCCTATCAGGTAGGCATGTCTCCCCGCCAATTCTCCAAATACCTCCGACAGTAGCGGCGCGGATTCTCCTAACCGCGCATAGCCCAACTAAATGCCTGATTGAGTATTTCATAAGGACTTTAAACATTAGTCGTGCGCGGCAGGGGACAGCCCACGCCACTATTCGCAATTAAAATTGAACAATTGTGTTAAATTATTTGTATTTGTAATGTAATTTGCACTAAATTTGCAGTACAAATACATATCTTTATGTCTCAAGCTACAATATCCATCCGTGTAGACCAAAAGCTGAAAAAGAACTTCGATACGCTTTGTGAAGCATTCGGTCTAAGTGCTACCGCCGCTTTCAATATTTTCATGAAGGCGGTAGTAAGGGAAAGGCGTATACCTTTCGAGATCAAGGCTCCGAATATAGAGCCGGCACGTCAGAATGCCCTTGACGCTTTTCAAGCCATGCAACAAACCATAGCCGATTCAGGCATGCCTGAGATGACATTGGAAGAAATCAATGCAGAAATCAAAGCCGCAAGAGATGAACGGAAAAGGAAAGATCTATGCGGCCATTGATACAAATGTATTAGTATCATCTTTATTTTCCTCCGATGGAACTTCCAATCCATCGAAAGTGATAAACGCTGTGCTTAAAGGAATTATCACACCCCTATATAATTCTGAAATAATTGAAGAATACAGGGATGTGCTATCCCGTGCCAAATTCCGTTTCAGACCGGAACTTGTTGACAGTCTTGTGTCTGTATTTGTCGAATACGGCATCGACACGCCACGCACATCAGTTGAAAATGAGTATTTCCCGGATACTGATGATATTGTCTTTTATGAAGTTGCGATGAGCGTTGATGACGCTTATCTTGTGACAGGAAACCTTAAACATTTCCCTAAGAAATGTTTTGTGGTCACGCCGTTGCAAATGGTAGAGATTTTAGATAAACGCGGCATTCCCTCAATAACGGATTAATCTACCAAGATGTTGCCGGCGTGGACGCCGTCACTCCAGTCGCGGTCGGCTGTCCGCGCCCGCATCTCTTACTGGAATGACGATGTCCTCATCGTCAATAAGAAGTGGCGCAGTCAATAAGAAGTGGCGCAGACCGTCTTCGGCCTGCGCTACTTCTTTTGGGCGTGAGTCTGTCAACGGGCTATGAACTTGTTACGGCCCTTGATATAGACGTTTCCTTTTTCGGTTGTTCTTACTTTGCTGCCCTTGATGTCGAAGATGCTCGTATTATCCGGAGTCTCTGTAACCACGGAATTCACAGCCGACGTATCTTTCTTCAGTTCGATTTTCGTTTTGCCGTCGTATGTCTCCAGCTTCATCACCCCGTCTTTCCACTCCTTGATTACAAGACGGATTTCATTCGAGCCTACAAAAGTATTGAGATGAAGCTTATTATTGTTGGAGATGAAGAAATCAAATATCGGCATTCTGGACCAGGTCTCGATTGCGCCGGGTTCTTCAAGATCTAAGTCATTGGACTTACACTCTCCGAGATATCCTGCGCAAAGCCAACAATCATCTTCAACAGTATCGTCACCAACTTGAGTATCTCCGAAATACAGGGATTCGAAAGAGATGATACAATTGTTAACGTGTCCAGTCATGGAGGTTACATTCCACTTGCCGACCAAGTCGGTTTCGTCATAGGTCTGCGCTAACGCATAGAGCGTGCAGACCGATGCGAATAACAGCATTAAGATTCTTTTCATTTGATTTATTGTTTTAAGCTGCTTACTTTCCCGTCAGGTTCAGTTTGACTACCTTATTGCCGTTTCAGAATCGGTAAATTAATGAAATATTCAGCGCGAACTGAGAGAGTTTCGATGACTTCAGATAGTCAGTGAAAGCCTTAATGCTTTGGCCCTCTTTTACAGTGTAGGTGATAGGCGCGTTATTACTTGTAATAGCTGACAAGTCAGTATATTTCGACTTATATAGATTCGTGAGTCCTGCATTATATCTGAAACTCAAATCGGCAGCCAATGGTCCGTAAATTCTAAATTCAGCCCCTACGCCTGCAAGAATAGAACAGGAAAATCCCGTTGGTTCGGGAGACTGTCCGGCCGAGTTAGAATATTCATTACGACCAAAGTCGTTCAGATAGCTTTCATCGATTTTCAGGTCGTCATACTGGGGATAGACACCGTAGCAATAACCCTTTCCTGTCAGTTCCGACAATTTAGAAGATATTTTGAATCCAAAATTCACTCCTAAATCCGCATGAATCCTGAGCCAAGAATTACACCGGAAGGCGTAACTGAGATATACCGGCACTGTCAGACGATTTGTAATCGACTTCTGTTTCACGTATTCAAGTTCATAGTGGCGGATATATTCTTCACCGTCCATATCAGCGTCCGCAGCAGCGGAATATGAATATTTGAAATCATGCAGGCTTGATTCAACAGCCGATGTACTATAACCAAGACCAATATTGGCCTCAAGGCTATGATTTCGCTGCTTCCAGAACATCCAACCGAAATCCAGTCCAAATTCGTTAGCCGACGATGTTTTGTCTGTGACAGGTAGGACACTTTTCTGATTCACGGCATTTCCAAGCCCGATATTGGCGTAAGCCTTGATTGCGAATTTATCGCTATCAGTGCTTTGTGCAATTCCGACAAGATATGTCGGAAGCACAAACGCACATAGTATGAATTTTATGGGTATTCTCATTTTTATCGAACTATAATTTTCTTTGATTTCGTTATTTCCCCTGATACTACGGTTACCACGTATGTCCCCGGGACAAATTGACCGCTGATTAATTCTTCCTGAACTAATATTCCACGTTCGTAGAATTTAGATAGAACTGTCATTCCATCCATAGTATGCACGTACAATCCTGTGTTATAGTTGCTGGTCAGACAGATTTTCGCACCATTGCGGGTGGGTTGTATCCAGTTTTCGGGATCTTCGTAATTCACTGAGCGGGAAAGATATTCGTTTAAGGCGTTTATCTCGAATTCTTCATCTATATGGCCGTCAAGATGGCGACGCATACTGCTGACTATCGATCCGTCCTCTTTTTTCCAATAGGCATAGACCCAGAAGTCATTTCCGCTATCATTGTAAATCTGCGCGCTTGTGTGACAATAGCGTAGACCTGTTGTGGATATTATAATATCAGTGCCATGTATGTCTGTATAGCCATACGCAAAGTTGTACCCTTCCTTTGCCAGCTGCTCGTCTGTAAGGTTCATCATAACGACGAACGTGCAGGAAGCACCGTCTCCTTTCCTTATGAACTGTTTGGGAGTTTCAGGACGAGCATTTACCGTTACTCTGCAGGTAGCCGTGACTGATCCGCAAGTGGCCGTGACGGAAGCGGTACCTGCTGATATGGCCGTAACCTTGCCGTCGGAGGACACTATCGCAACAGATTCGTTGTCGCACTTCCAGACTATCGTCCGGTCGGTTGTGTTGTCCGGGGAGATCGTGGCCATAAGTCTGTCGCTCTGTCCGACCAGCAGCGTCAGGTCCTCGACGCTGAGGCTTATGGAAGTGGCCGGGACAGGCTTTACAGTAATTGTAGCAGAACCGCAGACTTCGCCGCAGGTCGCCGTTATCTTGGCCTCGCCGGGTGCGAGTGCCGTCAGTTCTCCTGTTTCCGCGTCTATTGATGCTATATCCGGAGTTGAGCAGGACCAAACAACCGTCTTGTCGGTGGTATTGTCGGGAGCGACAGTTGCTGTCAGAGTCAGTTTGTCACCGACATAAATCTCAGCATCAGGAATCTTGATTGTTACAGTAGAAGCCGGTACAGGTTTGACGGTTACTTCGCAGGAGGCTGAGACCTCACCGCAGGTCGCCGTTATCTTGGCCTCGCCGGGTGCGAGTGCCGTCAGTACTCCTGTCTCCGCGTCTATGGATGCTATATCCGGAGTCGAGGAGCCCCACATAATCGTCTTGTCGGTGGTATTGTCGGGAGCGACAGTTGCTGTCAGAGTCAATTTGTCGCCGACATAAATCTCAGCATCAGGAATCTTTATTGTTACAGTAGAAGCCGGTACAGGTTTGACGGTTACTTCACAGGAGGCTGAGACCTCTCCGCATGTCGCCGTTATAGAAGTTGATCCGACCGACATAGCGGTGACAGTACCATCTGCAGCAACTGTGGCTATGTCCATATCGCCGGAACTCCAACTTACGGATTTGTCTGTTGTGTTTTCTGGCGTTATTGTAGCCTTAAGAGTTTCTTTCTGTCCTACAATCAATATGAGGTCCTGTACATTAATACTAATTGCTGATGGTTTTATCGGATTGACGGTAATGATTGCCGTATCTTTAATATTACCGCAGGTGGCAGATATGTTTACTTCCCCGGGGGATATTGCTATGAGTTCCCCGGTATCTTTGTTAATTGTTGCTATGTCTGTGTCCTCAGATTCCCATACAATTGAAAGATTAGTAACATTCTCTGGTTTGATGGTGGCGGTCAAGGTTATTTTATCTCCCACGAGGATTTCAGTATCAGGAATATTAATGCTGATTGAGGATGCCGGAACCGGGATTACCGTTACTAAACAATTGGCCGATGCTTCTCCCACAGTTGCAGAAAGGACGCACGCCCCAGGGGTTAAAGCAGTGACTAAGCCGGTTTGATCTACCGAAATAAATTCTTTATCTTCATTATTTACCGACCAAATAACGTTAGCCGCTGCATCCTCTGGTGTTATAGTCGCAATTAATCTTTCAGTCTGCCCTACTTGAAGTTCCAATTCAGATTTGTTGAGAGTAATATTTGTTGACCCGTCAGCCAAAGGAAGGATTTGAGTAAAAAGTTTCCATTCAGGAGCTGTTTTATAAATATTAACAGATTCCTTCGGGACATATAAAGGTATCGAATATAATGAAACAAAACTATTTTCCTTTGCTTCCGGAGGATTGGTGTTCAATGCCTCTATTTTATTGAACTTACAATACCAAAAAGCATACGGTTCAATTGTCTTAACGGAAATGGGAATAGTCAATGTGCCTGTAAACCCGCGACAACCGTTGAATGCGTATTCCCCAATAAAAGTTACTGAATCAGGGATTGTCAGAGTACCTGTAAAGCCCCTACAATCACTAAAAGCGTACCACCCAATGCGTTGAACAGAATTAGGAATTGTCAAAGATCCTGTAAAACCGGTACAACCGTTAAATGCAAAGTTTCCGATGGTTTGAACAGAATTTGGGATTGTTAAAGGACCTGTAAAACCGCTGCAACGTGAAAATGCGGCATATCCAATGGTTTGCACAGAACCTGGTATTATTAAAGGACCTGTAAAGCCACTGCAATCTGAAAATGCGTAAGATTCAATGCTTTGAACCGAATTGGAAATTGTCAAAGTACCATTGAATCCCGAACATCCATAGAAAGCATCTTCCCCTATAATATTGACTGAGTCGGGAATAGTCAGAGAACCTGTGAATCCACTACAGAGGTAGAAAGCCCCCTCGCCGATTGTTTGTACGGAAATAGGAATAATCAGGTTACTTGTAAATCCCTTGCATCCTTCAAAAACTCGCTTGTCAATAATATTTAATGCGCTGGAAATAGTCAGAGAACCCGTGAACCCAGAACATTTTGCAAAAGCATATTCTCCGATTGAATTCACTGAGTTGGGGATAGTCAGAGCACCCGTGAACTCCGTGCATTTATAAAAAGCATATTTCCCAATGGATTTCACTGAGTTGGGAATAGTCAGAAAACCATTGAATCCAGAACATTCATAGAAGGCGTATTCCCCGATAGTGATGACTGAGGTGGGGATAGTCAGAGAACCATTGAATCCCGAACATTTATAGAAGGCGTATTTTCCGATAGTATTGACTGAGCCGGGAATTGACAATGTTCCTGATAGACCACGACATCCTGAAAAAGCAGACTCACCGATGCTTTGAACCGAATTGGGAATTGTCAATGTCCCTGTAAATCCGGTACAATCTCGGAATACACTTGACTCAATTGTTTGAATGGAGTTGGGTATTGTCAAATTGCCAGTAAAACCACTACAATCTGAAAAAGCACAATCACCGATGCTTTGAACCGAATTGGGAATTGACAAAGTTCCTGATAAACCACTACAACCGTAAAAAGCACACAAGTCAATAGTATGGATGGAATTGGGGAGATTCAGAGAACCTGTAAAACCACTACAACCTGAAAAAGCTGAGCGACCAATGGTTTGGACGGAATTGGGGATTGACAAAGAACCCGTGAACCCAGTGCAATCTTGGAATACACATGACTCAATTGTTTGCAATGAATTGGAAATTGTCAACGTTCCATTGAATCCCGAACATACATAGAAGGCTTCTTCTCCGATAGTATGGACCGAGTTTGGGATAGTCAGAGACCCCGTGAAACCCGAACACGCTCTAAAGGCCCCTTCCCCGATAGTAGTAACTGAGTTGGGGATAGTCAAAGTACCATTGAAACCCGAACATCCATAGAAGGTATATTTCTCAATAGTTTTGACTGAGCTTGGGATAGTAAGAGAACCCGTGAAGCCCGAACATCCTTTAAAGGCGTATTCCTCAATAGTTTTGACCGAGCTGGGGATAGTGAGAGAACCCGTGAAACCCGAACATTCAGCGAAAGCTCCTTCCCCAATAGTATTGACCGAGCTGGGGATTGTCAAAGAACCTGTAAAACCCGAACATTCAGAGAAAGCTCTTTTCCCGATAGATATTATGGATTCCGGCAGAACCAATTCTCCCGTTAATTGCGTACAACCCTCGAAGGAGCCCATGCCAATACTTTCAAGAGTATTAGGCAATGTAAGAGTGCCATGAAGATTCTTATCGTGAAATGCCCAATTATATATTTTGGTTACTTTATATGTTATACCGGATACTATTATTTTATCTACAATCACCGGGTCTGTCAGGGTTGCCTGTGAGTTAGACAAACCCGTCACAGCAGCGGATAAGGTTTCTTCATCTATAAGATACTCGTAGTCTCCTTGTGTGATTCTTAATAAAGCTGACGCCTGGAACGGCAGTAGGGTAAATGCCATCAGAATAAGTCCCCTGATAACTGCCGTTTTTCTATTAATTAATTTGAGCATGCTTTTTGAATAATTCAAATTGTCATCTTAAGGGTACTTCCGTACCCTGTCTTTTTTAAGAGTGTCTTATATATTGATTAATGACATCAATAGATTGGACTCCGCATCATTAAGCCGGCAGATAGTGGTATTATCGGCTGTTGCACAATATAAGGGTGATGTCTCGATTACATGGTATCCATTCTTTTCAGCAAACCTGCAAATCATGTCGTAAACAATGCCATGATTCCAGCTCGCAGTAAAAATCACCTTCGTATTAAGAGTTAGACAACGAGTCAGACTGTATGCGATGTCGTCTTTTGCAACCAAATCTCCTTCTGTTATAATACCGATGCGTTTGTCTGCTAATTGCGCAACAAGAAACTCGTCATATCCATCAGGATGCGTTTCATCAATCAGAATAACTGACGAGGTATTCTCTCGCAATTTGCGAGCCAGCGCAACTAATGTACTGCTTTTCCCATGCCAGGATGTCGCTTTGAGGATAATTATATTCTTCATAAGAATCCTTGCCGCCGGACTCCCCTCGTTGGCGTTAGGTTAGTGTATGGAAAAAGCGCAGGAATCTGTATCGGTTGCCGTCCTACTGCTTGAGGCGTCTCGCATTGCCTAACCAAAGTCGGACGGCAACGCCAGAAGCCCACGCCAGTATATGCAACCATTACATACGGCCGTATTTCCTCACGGAATATCATGCCGAATGAGATTAATTACACATCCTCGGGCATCTACCGTTGCTCAATCCTTGACTTTGGTTTAGAAAAGTTTGCGAGACATTTCAAGCAGTCAAGAATCAGCGCGGATAAACGCTTTTCTATGTATTATGTTCCGGACGCGAACACGCGTCCTTCCTTACATCCCGTCCCTCTTTACCCCCAGACCGTGCGGCGGCTCCGGCGAGTCGCTTCCTGCTGGCATGGGTATCGTGGCGGTCTGCGGTTGCAAACTTAGTAATTTATTTTGAATCAGACAAGAATATGTTGAAAATAAATTTTCAATCGGGGCATCCGGTCCCCCACCGCGCCCGGCTCGGAGAAGCTGTTTCTTGTTAACCCCACGATAGGCAGGGACGGCGCAGTCGGAACTGCCTTTCGTGGGATAAGCAGATGTTGGCCGGATTGGTCGGAGACCATGTTTATCGCCTTTCACGAAACCGACGAAAACCGACATAAATGTTAAAAAAACACGGCTCTTTCATTTAAACTAAAATAAAGAGCACATCCTCCCTTACCCGCTTCA
>CAJKBH010000054.1 GCA_905198125.1 uncultured Porphyromonadaceae bacterium | reverse complement strand
CTGTACCTGGCGGCCGGACCCCTCATGTTTCAGGCGGGGTGGTTCGGGCCAGGAGCTTCCAGCTCCGGAGTTCCGGCCTATTGCTTTTTCGGGCGTTTCCTCAACAGCGATCGCGCTTCGCCCGGCTGCAATGCCGCTATTTGTCTTGCTATTTCATTCATGCCTAATGCCTCCTCGCGCGTCATCGGAGCGTCCTGGTTCTCGTGCGCTGCCGTCGACACCAGCAGCAAGCGCCCATTCTCGCATAGCCCGAAGAGCGATTTGTACGGTTTATACCTCTCACTGAAGGCATAATTAACCACCATGATCATTCCGGCGCCTCCATTCACGGCCTCGTCCCTATATTGCCGTTCCTCCTTGCTGATAAACGGCGGCACAAGCACCCCTTGCTGCCGTATCGCCTCGCGCCAAGTCGCGACACGCTGCGGCAGGTCGCGCCGCTTCTCCGGCTTGCTGCTAATCTGACATACTCCTTCACGGGACTGTCCAACAGCAGGAAGTTGCCGTACAGCTGCAGCCACGTGTCTCCGATTTTCAGGTCAAGTGTATTGCCGAAAAATTCCGGGTGCATCTTGCGTATCACGTAGCGGTAGGGGTTATCCTTGATATAGCGGTAGAATGCGTCCTTGGCCCCGGCGCGGTAGGCTATGCGGTCGTTGTAACCCTCCCTGAATATGGCCGTGCGTTTCTGCGCGGCTATATGTATGCGCAAATCGGTCCAGAAAGCCGTGCCGCCGGGCCCGGTACCTGTTTCCAGATAAGACCATAGGGTAGGGGGTGTTTTTGCGAGCAAAGCTACGAAAAAATTTGCGCCGGCGCAAATTTTTCTTACTTCCGGCTATGTAAAGAAGCATATAATAACCTTGATTGTCTACAGAATACAAGTTCTTACCATTGTCATATATAACAGTGATGGGTCCATTGACGCGACCTGTAGTATTTACAGCTGTTGCTACCATTTCAGCGTAACCGTTGAAAATAGGAACATACATGGCCACAAAAGTATTAACATAGCTTGATTCGCCATCTTTGATAGCAATAGCCTTGACTGTTGTATCCTCAGTGATTCCGAAAGGCTCCGTATACTTAGTAGACTCAGCAGTAGGGACAGTTGTACCGTCAGTGGTATAGTAGATATCCGCACCTTCCGTTGCGCAGGTAATAGTCACCTTGTTGTCAGCGCAAGAGATTTCGGGAGTGGCTACATTCTTGGTTTCAGCCGATTCGTAGGTAAATGTTAGAGTATTGATACCTGAGAATCCATTATTGCCTGTTTTATCACCACAATCAAATTCCACTTTGTAATACTTATTTTCCGCAGGAGTTGGAACATTTATTTTCCATGTACCAGAAGCTCCATTTGTGAGAGAAGACGGCATTCACGAATCTTGCCGTCGATGGCTTCGGAGAATAGGTGCGCCGATTCAAGACGGTGTAAACGCAAAGTGTCTTCCCGTCTTACTGCAGAACGGTAACGGCTGCCCATCGGCAATGTCAATTTACGGTCGCGTCGATAGAGGCTGACGGTTACAGGCTCCCGGCATTCGCCACCTTGTATTTGATGTTTCATCGATAAGTGTTAATTGGTTAGTGCTGACAAAATAACACAATTCCGTTACTTAGTCAGAAACAGGACAGATCACTGCTATTAAGTAAAGGGGATAACATTTGTATACAGGAAATATTAAATTCAGGTGCTATTACAGAGGTTTGATAAAAATATTATTACTATTTTGTTAAAAAGTTTTCATTTATAGTAAAAAAGCCGTAACTTTGTGGTGTAATAGCCGAACACTTACAAGACACACATGTCAGCGTCTTAAAGAAGAACAATAATAAACAGAATAACAACATAAAACGACTAAACATGAAACAAAAACTACTACAGACTTGGACGCGCAAATCCGCGAAGCAGACAGTCTGACAGTAGTTGTCCACACTGATAAAAACTATAAAAATAATATTAACTTATGAAGAAACTTTTTCTCACAATTCTCAGCGTATTTGCCACATTGTCTGGCTTCGCAGAGGCTACTGTGGGGGATAACTACACTAAGGTGACGAATACGAACGAACTCACTGCAGGTGGAGAGTATATCCTCACGTATGAATCCGCAGCTATGGGTGCCCTTTCAGGCAAAATTTACTTATACGTAGCGGATGGCATTACCATAAGCGGCAATGATGCCGTTATTAAAGCAACCGGAGTTCAGACATTTGATGTTGTAGCCGGAACTGCCGCTAATACCTATGCTTTCAAGCTGAATTTAGCTGAAGGACAAACAGCCTACATGACCTGTACCAAAATCGATAATGGTAATACAGGTTCCTCTGATAACCTCATCGCCAATGCCGATATGCAAATATCTATTGATGAAACTACCGGCGTTGCAACGATTATCCCAAATTCTAATTCGAATAATGGTAAGTGTAAAATCCAGTGCAACACCAACTCCGGTCAACAGCGTTTCACCAACTACAAAACAGGTACACAAAAAAATTGCACCATATATAAAAAGGTTGCTGCCGATCCCAACAAAATTGCTGCTCCCACATTCACGCCTGACGGTGGCGAAGTGGATATCAACAGCACTGTAACTATCGCAGGTGATGACAAGGCGCTGAGCCTGAAATATTGGTTCGGAGAGGACGAGACTGCCGCCACAACGGTAACAGGAGCTTCTGCCACTGTGACAATAACTGAAGCCTGCACTCTCAATGCGATAGCTATCGGCGAAGGCGATGCTGTAAGCGCGACTAAAACTGCATCGTTTACAATCAATCCTGCGTCATATCCTAACACGATATATTACAGCCATTGTACCTCAGATGACTCCGGTTTCGAAGCCTGGGGTGTTGCAGGAGTTACAAATCCTTGGACAATCGATGCTACGTACGGTCTTAAGGCTACCGGCTATATGAGCGGTGCCAACAATGAGACAGAGGGGGTAATGTCGTCCCCGGTATTGGATCTGACTAACCGTGCAAACATTACGCTTGATTTTGATCAGGCTATAAATATGTTTAAAAACGGCAAGACCGTGCTTTCTGGAGAAGACATGGCTCAGATAAACAATTACATTTCTGTAGTCATCGCAGAAGTAGAAGATGAGACAATACCCACAGACTGGACTAAGCTGGCCGATGCTACTCTTCCTGAAAGCCAGAGTTGGAATTTCTACGCTCAGAATCCTGCAATTAATCTGGACGCATACAAGGGCAAGAAAGTACGTATCGGTTTCAAGTATACATCAACTACGGAGATGGCCGGTACATGGGAAATCAAAAATGTATTGGTAAGGGGTGACATTGCTCCCGAAATTCCGGCTCCTACGGCAGCTGAGAATGTTACGATTACTGAGGGCGACGATAGCTGGACCATCCGCCCCGAGTCTTATCCCGTTGTTCTGACATTTGCTGTGGAGGATGGCGTTCAGATGTATGCCAAGAGCATATCCGACACTCAGGCTCAGGCTGCAGCCGAGGGCGACAATGACGGCTATACTGTTCTGGAAGGCAACACCCTGACTCTGACTGCACAGGGTGACAACTATAGCGTATATGCCATGAAGGATGGCGTGAAGTCTGTTGCCAAGACCATCGTAGCTGATGCTGCCACCGGTATCGCCGGCATAGAGGCTGAGGATGGCGAGGTTGTTTACTTCAACCTGCAGGGCGTACGCGTACAGTACCCGGAGAACGGTGTATTCATCCGCGTACAGAACGGCAAGGCTGTGAAAATCGCGAAGTGATTCTTTTGACAGGAGAACAGGAGGAACAGTAGGTTCTTTCTGAGGCATATCAAGGAGGCGCATCCGTATGGGTGCGCCTTCGGTGTTAATATACTCGGCGGTGTGGACACCGCCGTCCCAGTAGCAGCTTTTGGCGCGGTTTTTGTAGGAGCATTGGCATGGAAATAGCAAAGAATGGAAACAACGGCGGCGTCGAGGCGCTGACCGACACTATAGTGGAGGCTATGCAGGATCTCAAGGCGCAGGCTGTCACCGTCATAGACATGGAGAAGCTGGACTCGGCACCCGCCTCGCGTTTCGTGATATGCGAGGGAAAGTCAACCACACAGACCGGCTCCATAGCCGACAATGTGCGCGAGCAGGTGCGCGAACACCTGCATATCTCGCCATACAGCATGGACGGCACTCGTAATTCGCAATGGGTGGTACTGGACTATGGCTCGGTCATAGCTCATGTGTTCCTGCCCGAGATGCGCAGCCTTTACGATCTGGAGGACCTGTGGAGTGACGCGTGCATCACCAGGATTAGTGATGAGTGAGCAGCGCTACCGCAGTGACGGCGTCCACGCCGTCAACATGTGGGCGGCGTGGACGTCGCCCCTCCAGTCGCACTCCTGTTTCTACTGTTCTCCTGTCTAAACATAAGGAAATAGAGAAATTATAGGGAAATACAACGCGCATTCAGAAATTATTATTACCTTTGCGTGGATATTCGCGTGAATGTGCGAAAATATTCATGCCAAAGCATGAAATTATCATGCCGTGACGTAAAAATAAGTAGGAACACACACAAATGCAAAATATGTTTCAACCGCAGAAAAGAAAGCCGGGCAACAGCAAACGACCGCTGTTCAATATGTACTGGATGTATGCGCTGATAGTGATGTCGCTGTTGGCTCTATACTACTTTCAGGACGGCTCGCAGAGCAAGGAAGTGGACTGGACCGATTTCGAACACGCGGCCCTGGCCGGCGACATCGACAAGATTGCGGTGACGCCTACCGAGGGCATAGCCGAGGGCGTACTTACCACACAGGGCGCAAAAAACCAGAAGTTCGACATGTCGCCCACGTTCAGCGGCGATAAGAAACTGGTGACCACTATCCCAAGTACCGATAAGATACAGGAGAAGATAGATTCCTGGAACGCCGAGCTGGAGAAGGCCGGTAAACCGGCCATCAAGGTGAACTACGAGAAGGGTTCCGACCTGATGAAGTTCATCTGGTATTTCGGCCCGATCATCCTGATCGTGGTGTTCATGGTATATATGTCAAAACGCATGGCCGGCGGAGGCGGCGGGGGAGGTATCTTCAACGTCGGCAAGTCGAAGGCCATGGTGTTCGACAAGGACAACGGCACGAACGTAACGTTTGACGACGTGGCAGGTCTGAGCGAGGCCAAGGTGGAGATAGAGGAGATAGTGGAGTTTCTGAAAAATCCGCAGCGATATACCGACCTCGGCGCCAAAATACCCAAGGGCGCCCTCTTGGTAGGTCCTCCCGGAACAGGTAAGACGCTGCTGGCCAAGGCTGTGGCCGGCGAGGCCAGTGTGCCGTTCCTGTCCATGTCCGGTTCGGACTTTGTCGAAATGTTCGTGGGCGTGGGCGCCGCGCGAGTGCGCGACCTGTTCAAGCAGGCCAAGGAGAAGGCGCCGTGCATCGTGTTCATCGACGAGATCGACGCCGTGGGCCGTGCCCGTGGCCGCAACCCGAACATGGGCAGCAACGATGAGCGCGAAAACACGCTGAACCAGATGCTGACCGAAATGGACGGTTTCCAGAGCAACAACGGCGTTATATGCCTCGCGGCCACCAACCGTGCCGACATGCTCGACAAGGCCCTGCTGCGTCCGGGACGTTTCGACCGTCAGATATATGTGGACCTGCCGGAACTGTCCGACCGCGAGGCTATCTTCAAGGTGCACCTGCGTCGTATCAAGGTGAACGCCAGGCTCGACATCGAGCAGCTTGCTCGCCAGACGCAGGGCTTCAGCGGCGCCGACATCGCGAACGTCTGCAACGAGGCTGCGCTGATAGCCGCCCGCAACAACAAGAAGCTCGTGGACTGGGACGACTTCATGCAGGCCATAGACCGCATCGTGGGCGGTCTGGAGAAAAAGAGCCGCATCATCACCGACCAGGAGAAGCGCAGTATCGCCACACACGAGGCCGGACACGCCACGGTGACCTGGATGCTGGAATACGGCAACCCCCTGGTTAAGGTTACGATAGTACCCCGCGGCCGCGCCCTCGGTGCCGCCTGGTATGCTCCCGAGGAGCGTCAGATAATCCCGACTCAGGCCCTGTTGGACACCATGTGCGGCCTGCTGGCCGGCCGTGCCGCCGAGGAAGTTTTCCTCGGACAGATAGGCACGGGCGCCAGCGACGACCTGGAGAAGTGTACCAAGATAGCACGCAGCCTGGTGCAGGTGTACGGCATGAGCGACAAGCTGCCAAACCTGAACTACAACGACTCGACGGGTCAGGAGATGGGCTTCACCAAGCCGTACAGCGACCGCACCGCCGAAGTGATAGACGCCGAGGTGATGCGCATAGTCAACGAGCAGTACGAGCGCGCCAAGCGAATACTGCAGGAATATGCAGCGCAGCATAATCAGATACGCGACGCGCTGATAGAGAACGAGGTGATATACCACGACGATGTGGCGCGTATACTCGGCCCGCGTAAGTGGAAAAGCCGCACCGACGAGATAATAGAGCTGAACAAGGCGCAGGACGCCGACAAGCCGAAGGCAATCAGTGGCAAAGACACCGCAGACACCGGCGACCATGCGACGGAGCCGGGAGTCATCGATGACGACGACGCAGACACGCCGCCGCCATTCAGCGGCAAATGATACGGAGGGCTGTGCTACCGGCACAGCCCTTTTTGCGCACCCTTTTTGCATTAAAAATTGTTATAAATTTTGGCGGGAGTGAAAAAATTTGTAATTTTGCAAAACTAAAATGCGGATTTGGGTTTTCAGGGGGCGAAAAGGAGCGGCATACGCGCCGGACGGACACGTCGGAGCTGAAGCTCCGGGCCAGAATCAACCCGCCTGGAGCAGGCACAGCAACCAACCAGCCCGATTTGGGGCATAAACCAACCCGCCCGGCACAGGCCGGTTAGTTGGGGCGAGGGGCCTTCAGCCCCGGAAAAGGAAGGGGCCGAAGCTCCGGCATTAGAAGCGGGGCGCTCAGACCCGGCTGGATAACGACGAAATAATAATCAAAGAGTGATATATGAATACGAAAAGAGTTTGCATTGGAATGGCCGTCATGACGATAGGCGCGGCTATGATTACGGGATGCAAAGGTAAGGGACAGCAACAGCAGGGACAGCAGGTGCCCGAACTGGCCGTCATAACGGTTGGCGAGGAAGACGCTACCCTTGAGACAGGCATTCCCACGACTCTGGAGGGAGAGAACGACGTGCAGATACGTCCGCAGATCCAGGGCATATTGACCAAGGTCTACATCGAGGAGGGCCAGCAGGTACGTGCAGGCCAGGTTCTGTTCGCCATCGACCAGGTGACGCTGAAGGCTGCCGTGGATGCGGCCCAGGCCGGCCTTCAGGTGGCCCAGGCCAACGTCAACACCGCGCAGACCAACGCCAACAACAATAAGATACTTCTTGACAAAAACATAATCTCGGCTCCGGCTTACCAGACATCAGTGGACGCCCTGAACGCCGCCAAGGCTCAGTACGCTCAGGCCGCAGCCAACCTCTCGTCGGCACGTAAGAACCTGTCGTACGCCACCATCACGGCACCCATCAGCGGTCTGGTAGGTTCCATTCCCTTCAAGGAGGGTTCGCTGGTATCGCCCCAGACGGAGCTTACCGTCATCTCCGACAACGGCGATATGAACGCTTATTTCTCGTTGAACGAGAAGGACATCCTGGCGCTGACCGACAACGGTCGCCGCACCATAGCAGAGGCCATCAAGGCCATGCCGGCCGTTACGCTGCAGCTGGCCAACGGCGAGCGTTACGCCCGGCCCGGCAAGATCACGGCCATTTCAGGCGTGATCGATCCGGCCACCGGCGCCGCATCGGCCAAGGCCGTGTTCCCTAACCCCGACGGGATGCTGCACAGCGGCAACACCGGTCAGATCATGATCCCGCAGATCCACAACAACGTGATGATGGTGCCCCAGGCAGCCACATACGAGATGCAGGACATGAAGTTCGTCTATGTGGTGGGCGATTCCAACAAGGTGCACAGCACCCCCATCACCATCTCGGAGGACAACGACGGCAAGAACTACATCGTGACCGGCGGTCTGAAGCCCGGCCAGCAGGTTGTTGTGGAGGGCGTGGGTATCTCCGTGAAGGACGACATGGTGATCAAGCCTAAGAAGTAAGAACAAGCTCAGGAAGTGTTATGAAACTAAGTACATTCATCAACAGGCCGGTACTCAGCACGGTGATCTCCATCTTCATCGTGCTGTTGGGACTATTGGGCCTGATGGCGCTCCCTATCGAGCAATACCCGAACATCGCGCCGCCTACCATCTCTGTTTCCACCAACTATACGGGTGCGAACGCGCAGGCAGTGCTGAATTCGGTGATAGCCCCGCTTGAGGAGCAGATAAACGGCGCCGAGAACATGGACTACATGTATTCGACGGCCGCCAACAACGGATCGGCACAGATCCAGGTATATTTCAAGGCAGGTACAGACCCCGACATGGCCGCCGTCGACGTACAGAACCGTGTGGCCAAGGCCGCCAGCTTCCTGCCGTCGGAGGTGAACCAGGTGGGTGTCATCACGCAGAAGCGCCAGAGCTCAATGCTGATGGTGTTCAACGTATTCGCCGACTCGGGCAACTACTCCGAGGAATTTGTGGAGAACTACGCCGCCATCAACATCATTCCCGTCATCAAGCGTGTGCCCGGTGTGGGCGAGGCGATGGTGATGGGCGCGGACTACTCCATGCGTATATGGCTCAAGCCCGAGGCCATGGCCCAGTACGGGCTGATGCCCGGTGACATCACTGCGGCCCTGGCCGAGCAGAACATCGAGGCCGCTCCCGGTCAGTTCGGCGAGAACGGCGACCAGTCGTTCCAGTACGTGATGCGTTACAAGGGACGTCTGACTGACGAGAAGGAATTCGGCGACATCATAATCCGCGCTACTCCGGAAGGCGAGATACTGCGCCTGAGCGACGTGGCCGATGTGGAACTGGGCCGACTGTCGTACGGTTTCCATTCTACGACCAACGGCAAGATCGGTGTGGCCGCCATGATAATGCAGGCCCCGGGATCGAACGCCACACAGGTGGTGAACGACATCCAGGCCGAACTCGACAAGTTCCAGAAAGACGCACCCGAGGGAATCAAGATCATCACCACCATGGACGTGAACCAGTTCCTGTTCGCCTCCATCCACGAGGTGATCAAGACCCTGATAGAGGCGTTCCTGCTGGTGTTCCTTGTGGTGTTCATCTTCCTTCAGGACTTCCGGAGTACGCTGATTCCTATGATCGCCATCCCGGTGGCATTGATAGGTACGTTCTTCCTGATGTATATATTCGGGTTCTCTCTGAACCTGCTGACACTCTCCGCCCTTGTGTTGGCCATTGCGATTGTGGTGGACGACGCCATAGTGGTGGTGGAGGCGGTACACGCCAAGCTGGACCAGGGATACAAGTCATCGAGAATGGCTGCCATCGACGCCATGAACGAGATTGCATCCGCGCTGATCTCCATCACGCTGGTCATGATGCTTGTGTTCATCCCCGTGTCGTTTATCGGCGGCACATCGGGAGTGTTCTACCGCCAGTTCGGACTCACCATGGCCATGGCCATCTTCCTGTCGGCCGTCAACGCATTGACGCTGTCGCCGGCACTGTGCGCCCTGTTCCTGAAGCCCCACGTCGCCGACGACGAGGAACCCAAGCCACTCGGCGAACGCATGAAGGAGGCATACTCCGCCACCGGCGAAGTGCTGAAACAGACATACAAGAAACGCCTCGGTTTCCAGTTCCCCGCATGGGTGACGAGCCTGCTGCTGCTTGCCGCCATCGTGTTCCTGGTATTGGGATGGTATGAGTTCGAGAACGTGGCCCTGAGCTGTCTGGCCATCGCAGTAGCCGTGTTGGGCGTAATCGGTATGTTCCAGCGCAACTTCATCGACGCGTTCAACAACGTGTTCCATAAGCTGCAGAACAAATACACCAAGGGCATCTCCTGGGTTATCAACCATAAGTGGCTCAGCTTCGGCTCGGTAGCCGCCGCGTGCGCGCTGCTGGTATGGCTCATGGCCATAACGCCGACCTCGCTGGTGCCCAACGAGGACACGGGTACCATCATGGGCGTTGTGGACATGCCGCCCGCAACGTCAATGGAGCGCACCAAGCGCGTCATGGACCGCGTGGACTCGATATGCGGCACCATCCCCGCCATCCAGGTGCGTAACGCCATAACCGGCTACTCGTTCGTCTCCGGCCAGGGCAACACCTACGGATCGTTCATCATCAAGCTGAAGCCCTGGGAGCAACGTGACGAGAAGACCGAGAGCGCGCAGGCAATCCTGCAGCAGCTCTTTGCCAAGACCGCTCAGATTCCCGACGGACGTATCATGTTCTTCCAGCCTCCTATGATCTCCGGTTACTCGGTAACGTCCGGTTTCGAGATCCGACTGCAGGACAAGACCGGCGGCGACCTGACAAACTTTTTCAAGGTTTACCAGAATTTTATCGCCGCGCTTAACGCCCGTCCCGAGATTGCGATGGCATACTCGACGTTCAACCCCTCGTACCCGCAGTACCTGGTCGAGCTGGACGTGGCGAAAATCAAACAGGCCGGACTGACGCAGAACGCCATCCTCAGCACCCTGCAGGGGTACTACGGCGGTATGTACATCTCGAACTTCAACAAGTTCGGTAAGCTGTACCGTGTCATGATGCAGGCCAATCCCGAGGCCCGCGTATCGCCCGAGACGCTGAAGCGCATCAAGGTGCGCAACGGTGCCACCATGGCCCCGATCGACAACTTCGTGAAGCTGACCCGCGTGTACGGTCCTGACATCATCAATCGCTTCAACATGTTTACCTCCATTTCCGTGACCGGTTCGCCGGCTCCGGGCGCATCGTCGGGCGACGCCATCGCCGCCATCGAGCAGGTAGCAGCCGAGACGCTGCCCGTCGGATTCGGTTACGACTACTCGGGTCTGACCCGCGAGGAGGCAAAGCAGGGATCCAGCTCTACCGGCTATGTATTCGCGCTGGTGCTGCTGTTCGTCTACCTGCTGCTGAGCGCACAGTATGAATCGTACATCATACCCTGGGCCGTTATCCTCTCCGTGCCCTTTGGACTGATGGGTAGCTTTATCTTCGCCAAGTTCATGGGCATAGACAACAACATCTATCTGCAGATTGCGTTGATCATGCTTATCGGTCTGTTGGCCAAGAACGCCATCCTTATCGTCGAGTTCGCTCTTGAACGGCGACGGGCCGGCGTGTCGATCGTGAAGTCGGCCATCCTCGGAGCCGCAGCCCGTCTGCGTCCTATCCTCATGACGTCAATGGCCATGATCATCGGTCTGTTGCCTATGATGTTCGCCACGGGCGCAGGCGCCAACGGTTATCGTGCATTGGGTTCAGGTGCCATCGGCGGTATGTTGATCGGCATGATACTGCAGCTGATGATGGTGCCCGCATTGTTCGTGGCATTGCAGATGCTGCAGGAGAAGTTCACCCCGATGAAGTGGAAGGACACCGACAACAGCGGACTGGGATCCGAGATCACGCAGTACAGCAAGGAGAGTTGAGAATGCATAATGCACAATGCAGAATGCATAATTAAGAGAAAAGATGAAAGCAAGTAAATACATAATTGTTGCAGTGGCGTCGGTGATGCTGACAAGCTGCGGCATATACAAGAAATACGAGATGCCGGTGGAGAACCGGTATGTCAACGAGCTGGCACAGGCAGAGCAGCAGACAGTGGATTCGCTGTCGCTGCCCTACCTGGGCTGGGAGCAGGTGTTTACCGACCCGATCCTGCAGGGGTACATCCGCAAGGCTCTGGAGCAGAACACCGACATCGACAACGCCGTGCTGAACGTGAAGATGGCGCAGGCACAGCTGCAGGGAGCCAAGCTGAGCTATTTTCCCGCAGTGGCACTGAGTCCCAACGGTGGCGCCGCCAAGTACGGCAGCGGCAACATGGACACCTGGACATACACCATCCCCCTGTCGGTGCAGTGGGAGATAGATGTGTTCGGCAAGATCCTGAACCGCAAACGCGGCGCCAAGGTATCGCTGGAGCAGATGGAGGAATATCAGGCCGCCACACGGTCGCAGGTAATCTCGGCCGTGGCCAACGTGTACTACAGCCTCGTGCTGCTGCACCAGCAGCTTGATCTGACCGAGCGCACTTCCGTGATATGGAAGGATCAGGTGGAGTCGATGAAGCTGATGAAGGAGGCCGCCTACGTCAACGAGGCCGCTGTGGTGCAGAGCGCCGCAAACTACTGGAGCATCATGTCGTCTATTCCCGACATACGCCAGAACATACACGAGCTGAACAATACCATGGCGTTGCTGCTGCACGAGCATTACAACGACTATGGCGTGACCAACAGCCTGGAATTCAATCTTCCCGTTGATCCCGACCGGGGCGTGCCGATGAGCTATCTGGCACAGCGTCCGGACGTGCGCGCCGCCGAGCGCGGACTCGCAGCCGCTTACTACAATACCAGTTCGGCCCGCGCGGCATTCTATCCCAGCCTCAACATCACGGCGCAGGGAGGATTCACCAACCTGCTCGGCTCGATGGTGCAGAATCCCGGCAAGTTCTTCCTGCAATTGGCAGGACAGTTGACGGCACCCCTCTTCTCGCGCGGCCAGAATATAGCCAATCTGAAGGTGGCAAAACTGCGTCAGCAGCAAGCCATGAACAACTTTGAGAACACCGTACTGTCCGCATCGGCCGACGTGAGCGACGCCCTTTCGAAGTACAGGAACAACCACGAAAAGCGCGAATATGTGCTCAAACAGATAGAAAGTCTGGAAAAATCTGTGGAATATACGCAGGAATTATTATCTTTGGACCAGAAAACTACCTACCTGGAAGTTTTGACGGCCCAATCGAGCCTGCTGAACGCCCAGATGTCGAGCCTGAGCTGCTGGCACAACAAGGTGTCGGCGTGCATATCGCTCTATCAGGCGGTAGGTGGAGGACGCTGATAGCGCAGCCCGCACACTCTGCCAGCCTCGCTACTGTGGCGGAAGCCCGCGGCTTCCGTATCAATACTAACCCCAAGGCTCCTTGCGGAGCCTTGGGGTACCGATCAGCCTATAGGCCCGGAGGGGCCTATCAACGGGCAAATATACCATAAAAACTCCACTATTATGAACACAATCAGTCCATTGGCCTATGTGCACCCGGAGGCGCAGATAGGCGAGAATGTAACGGTAATGGCTTTCGCCTACATCGACAGGAACACCGTAATAGGCGACGGCTGTGTAGTCCGCCCCCATGTCTCGATATTAGACGGGGCCCGTATTGGCAGAAACTGCCACTTCTACGAAGGTTGCATCATCGCAGCCACGCCACAGGACTTCCGCTGGAAGGGTGACCCGTCGGGTGTGGTGATAGGTGACAACAACACCATCCGCGAACACGTCATAATCAACCGGTCCATCTATAAGGATCGCGCCACCATCATCGGCAACGACTCCTTCATCATGGCGCAGACGCACATCGGCCACGACTCGCAGATCGGCAACCATGTGGTGCTCGGCAATTCGGTCAAGATAGCCGGCGAAGTGAAGATCAACGACTTCTGCATTCTCAGCAGTTCTGCCTTGGTGCACGAGGGATGCGAGATAGGGCAATGGGTGCTGATCAAGGGTGGTTGCCGCGTCAACAGCAATGTGCCGCCGTATGCCATCATGGCCCATAATCCCATAGTGTATTACGGCGTGAACGCCTTTATACTGCGTAAAGGCAAATTCCCGGAGGAGACCATCGACAATATCGCGAAATGCTTCCGCCATATATACCAGAGCAACACATCGACTTTCAACGCATTGCGGCGCATCGAGGCCGACGTGGACCAGGGCCCGGAACGCGACGCCATCGTGAACTTCGTACGCAACCACAAATACAAGATCGCCGCCATCCGTCTGGACGACCGCGACATGATGTAACCTCAAGCCGCAGGCTTGAGGCACAGTAAGGACGGCACAGAGCCGCGGACTTGAGGCACAGTAAGGACGGCACAGAGCCGCGGACTTGAGGCACAGTATCCGGACTGTGGCAAAAGCCCGAGGCTTTTGTTATCAGCAGTCCGCTTTTGCAGCCCGCTTTCGCGCTGTTTTGCTGGTTTTTGTGTCTTTCTCTTGTATAGTTCGGAATTTTTTTGTAATTTTGCAGACGTTTTGTGGAGCATCCTGAAAAGTTGCTGAAAAGATGCATTCAGCGATGATATGAGAACTGAGATGTCTACACAAATGATAGAATTCATTTATAGTATTCACATCGAAACAAGAATAAGTTACAGCCATGGCTAAAACTTGTCAGATCACAGGCAAAAAGGCATCGGTGGGCAATAACGTTTCCCACTCGAAGCGCCGCACGAAACGCAAGTTCGAGGTAAACTTGCACACGAAGAAATTCTATTGGGTTGAGCAGAACATGTGGATTGAGCTGACCCTGAGCTGCGCAGCACTGCGCACCATCAACAAGATCGGTCTCAACGCCGCTATCCGCAAGGCTGAAGCCGAGGGTAACCTCGACCTTCGTGATATCAAAATTCTTTCCTTCTAAAGCATCGCGAACAAAATGGCAAAGAAAGCAAAAGGCAATCGCGTTCAGGTAATCCTGGAATGCACCGAACATAAGGCAAGCGGCATGCCGGGTATGTCACGTTACATCACCACAAAGAACCGCAAGAATACTACAGGTCGTCTGGAACTCAAGAAGTACAACCCGATCCTGAAGAAGTACACCATCCACAAGGAAATCAAATAATACCCCCTGACCAATGGCAAAGAAAACAGTGGCCTCTATCCAGAAAGGTGAGGGCCGTACATATTCGAAAGTAATCAAGATGGAGAAGTCGCCTAAGACCGGCGCTTACGTCTTCAAAGAGGAGATGGTACCCAACGATGCAGTAAAGGACGCATTGAAGTAAACAACAAAACACCATATAAAGAGAGAAGGTGCTGACCGCTATCGGTCAGCACCTTCTCTCTTTATATGGTGAGTTTAGGGAGTTTATAAA
>CAJKBH010000053.1 GCA_905198125.1 uncultured Porphyromonadaceae bacterium | reverse complement strand
ATCGGCCTGTTTTATACCTATAAAAGTACAAAAAAATCGGCACATATCCAAGATTATCTCTTGATATGTGCCGATTAATTCAGGCCTGATTCCTATAGAGGTACTTTTTCAGTGCCCTCTGCCGGGCGCAGCCTCTTTTATTATTACCTCTGAACATTCTTTCCCCCGGACTTTGAGGTTCTCTGAGTTTCTCAGAATAATTCATTGCCATTTGCAAAACTTTCATTATATTTGCGAATGAACAACAAATTACATCGACATCATAACTGCAACTTTCACAAGCCAATACTGAATCATCATGGAAATATCAACCGATAATCTAACTCCTGAAAGAAGAAAATCCCACAGGTTCTCAGCCTCAATGATCATCGAAGCGGTCAAAAGAGCTTGGCTTAGGTTCCCGCTGGGCGTGGTATGGCTTGCTGTTGCCACTTTGGGAATAATCGACGATCTAATCAATATTGAAATTTTCAAAGATTTAAAGAATCTTGACCTTTCTTTGATTTACGGAGGCGTCATGGGCTTTTTAGCCACAATAGGGGTGACTTTATGGTCTGAATTTCTTGGGAAGCGTAAGAATGTGGCAGTGGCAGTGGCAGTGGCTTCTATTATTGTGGCGATAGATGCAGTGATCGTTTATTTCGATCCGTCGGCTACGAATCATGCAGGCATAGCCGCGCGGCTCTCTCTCGGCACAGCTCTTTTAGTGGCTTCACTGTTTGTGCCTGTGAAAGGGAATGAGGGCTGGCATTTCGCATGGCGCCAGATATGCAATGGTGTCGTGGCATTCCTTGTCGGACAGGTTTGCGTGATTGCCACACTGATTATTTCCATCACAATCGAATTGCTGTTTAATGTGGATTGCGGTGATCAAATGGCAAGTATAATGGTCATCTGCGGGTTCACATTTCCTGCATTGTTATTTATCGGAAGAATGCCGACACCGGAGCAGAATGCCGAACAGGCAACCGTTTTCCGTATGTCGGCTTTTGCATGCGGCTTATTCCTTTATGTCTTTCTGCCGATTACCATCATTTATCTGGCAGTGTTCTGGGTTTATGGTTTGAAAATACTTTTTTCCTGGAGTCTGCCGGATGGTTTTGTGACTGTTCCCGGCGCCGGACTCTGTGCTGCTGTCCTGTTTATGCTGTTTTTTCTTGAAGGCGTGCGCCGCTTCAATCCTCGGAACCGTATCACACTCATTGGTTTGAAATGGCTCCCATGGCTTACTTTGCCCGTAGTGCTATTGATGAGTATCGCAATTGGTTATCGAATAGCTCAGTATGGATTCACCTCACCTCGCCTTTATGTGCTCACATTCAACGTGTGGTGCTGGGTAGTGTTTGTTATCCTCGGACTCAAAGAAAACCGCAGATACGATCGTGTGGCACAGTCTTTTGCAGTTGTATTTGCTGCGACTTCCATCTTGCCCTGGGCTAATTTCACCAATCTGGGCAAACTTCTGGAGCGGGAAAATTCCGTGAAGCCCGAGGTTGTGGAAGAAGTGACACGTCCAAAAGGTATGCGATGTGAGAAATGTCCGGTTCCTGAAGGATTCAGATGGATGAATAAGACAACTGTTTACAATACGGACATAAACAAAGAAACCGCTGTCATCGACAATATCAGGTATATAGTTCCGACGGATAGTGTCGCCAATCTTGATGCCCGGGATTTCGAGTCATTCTATCTGCGTCCTGCATCGGGAAGTGACGAGTCTATTTATGTTGTAAATAATCTGAATATCGAGATGTCTAAAGACACTATTGTAACTTATCTCGATGGCTATCTGTTCACAAAATAAAATATCCGTTACAACTCTGCTGCAATCTTACGGATTGAGGAAAGACGCTCCATATAAGGATGCATCGGATTTTGCCATCTGCATGTTATAGTCACTGTGCAGATTCAGCAATTGATCTGCCGGAATATTCAGTGCCGCTTCCATAAGCAACGCCATTTCGGTATTGACACCTCTCTTACCCTTTATTATCTCATAAAGGAGTGAGGGTTTAACGCCCTGCTTAGGATTTTTTAATCTTTATTCACCAAACCACTATTGACAGACATACCCGTTTATACTAATTTTGCACTCGGAAAATCAGGACCATTAACTTTACTACATTAAAACACACAAATACTCTAAAACACACAAATACTACATCAAAACACACAACTACTCCAAAACACACAATTACCCCATTTATTCGAACAATCATTCATCATTCCAATCATCCCCATTCAAAATTATCAAAATTACCCAATTCCATAATAGGTTAATACAACAAACTAATGAGAACACACATCTGTTTTTCAGGCATCGCCCTGTTAGCCGCCGGCACCCTGGTGTCGTGCGGCAACGAGAACGAGCCTGCAGGGGGCAACGCTGAGGCCGGCTTCATCGCCATCAACATTCTGGCGCCCAACAGCAACGCCACCCGCGCTACTGACGGCGGCTTCGTCAACGGCACCGATGACGAAGGCAAAGCCGACAAGGGCACATTCCTGCTCTTCGACGCCGCCGGCAACCAGGTAGGCCAGCCCCAGGAGCTGACACTGACCCCCTGGGCAGGTCCCGGCAGCACAAATGTCGAGAACATGTCGTCGGCCGTCCTCGTGGTCGAGAACCAGAAGGACATCGCCACCACCCACGTGCTGGCCATCCTCAACGCTCCCGCCGGGGCTGACTTCGCCGGCAAGACACTGACCCAGGTAATCGGCATAGCCGGCGACTACAGCTCGACTGCCAACGGTTTCGTAATGACCAACTCCGTATACAACGAGGATGGCAAGACCGTGACCGCTACGCCCATCGCCGGACATATAGCCGCAAGCGCCGAGGCTGCGAAGAACAACCCCGTGGAGATTTACGTGGAGCGCGTTCTGTCCAAGGTCCAGACCTCCGTACTCTCCAACGTGGAGGGTTCCGACATCATCGTAAGCGGCCAGACAGTGACCGTGAAGCCTGAGATCGTAGGTATCGAGGTGGCTAACGTGGCACAGAACTCCAACCTGGTGAAGGACATCAGCGGCATCGACTTCAGCTGGAACTGGAACGACGCCGCCAACAAGCGTTCGTACTGGGCAACCACATCTAACACCGAGTTCAGCAACCAGAGCTGGAACACCATCGGCGGCACTTCCGCAGCCAAGGCACAGAACTTCTATGTGCAGGAGAACACCGGCGACACCAAGACTTCGGTGCTCGTGACCGGCCGGCTGAAGGACGAGAACGGCGAGGCTCTTAGCTTCGTGAAGTACGCGGGTCAGTTCTACACTCCCGCCGGAGCCATGAACATCATGGCCAACGTGCTGAAGAACGCCGGCTACCGCATCAACAACGGCACCGAGTCAGTGACCATCGCCCCCGAACAGCTGAAGTGGGCGCAGCCCGCAGGCATCGAGTCATGGCAGACCGTGGCTCAGCTCGCCACCGCGGAGGGAACCGTATTCACCAAGAACGGCGAGACCGTTTCGGCTACCGACATCAATACCTTCCTGACCGGCAACGCATATCGCGTGAAATTCTGGAACGACGGTATGGCATACTGGTACGTAAACATCGAGCACTTCGGCACCGACGCTGCCGGCAACGCGCTGAACGGCATCGTGCGCAACCACGTCTACGACCTGTCGCTCAACAGTCTGAAGGGCCTCGGAGTGCCTGTGTTCGATCCCGACCGCGAAATCATTCCCGATACGCCCGGGGATGAGGACGGTTTCTACATCGCCGCGCGCATCAACATCCTGAAATGGAAGGTCGTAAGCCAGGACGTAAACTTTGAATAATATCCATCTGATCAAGGGATCCTGATTCTAATCCTTCGGGGCGCGTCCGTGCGGCCATTGCGTGCCGTGCCGGCGGGCCCCGATACTATCAAAAACGCACATTATACCTGACGGCCCCGGAACCGTCAGGACTACATTACCTACTTCACACACATTATGCCCCCTTTTCTCAAACATACTCTGACAGGTGTTGCCACAGCCGTGTCAATCATGCTGTCAGGATGCGACGCCGGTATTCTGGAAGACGGCGTGCCTTGCGATCCCTCGCATTCGCTGACATTCCGTTACGACTACAACATGCTGTACACCGACATCTTCAACGATGCGGTCACCTCCATTCAGGTATGGGGGTTCGACACGGACGGGCGTCTGGCATGGACGCGCTCGAAAGAGGGCTCCGCCCTGGCCCGTCCCGACTTCTCGATAGGCCTTGACGACATAGAGCCGGGCACCTACACCGTAGTGGCTTGGGGCGGCATCGGCGCGGGACTCCGCGACCGCGACTTCATAGTGCCCGACTTGGAAATAGGCGACCATATCAGCGACCTTACATGCAGCCTCCACACCGAGGTGCCTAACGTCTCCGACACTGACCTGAAGCCTCTGTTCTTCGGACGGCTGGAGAATGTGGTGATCCACCCCAAGGCGTCGGAGCCGAGGCCCGGCACGCTATATAATTACGAGGTGCCGCTGCTGAAGAACACCAACCACATATACATCATCCTGCGCGACGAGCGCGGCAAGGACATCACACTCGACAATTTCGTCTACACCCTGTCCGAGAGCAACGGCGTGATGAGCCACCGCAACGAGCTGCTTGATTCGGAGACCATCTCCTACACGCCCTGGCAGCAGCAGATCGGCGTGCTGCAGTCCCGCGACTCACAGCCGGGTCAGAAGGTGGCGCTGGCCGACATCACAACGGTGCGCCTGATGAACGAACGCGACAATCAACTGGCTATCCGCGGCATCGACAATGTCTCGATAGCCGACTTCCCTCTCAACGACATCATACTCCGGTACAAGGAACTGCAGTATCCCGACATGTCGGACCAGGAATTTCTGGACCGTCAGGACGAATACGTGGTGGAGTTGCCCGTAACCGACGGCCGATGGCTCGGAGCATACCTATACATCAACGGCTGGAAGATCGTGCTCCAGGACATAGACTTTGAACAATGAAACGACATATACCCAACATATTCGCGCTGTGCTCCGCAGTCATGGCCTTAGCTTCGTGCGTGGGTCATGACTCGCCCGACCACGGCGGGGCCGACGGCCTGTACTCCATGACGCTCACCCTCGATCCCGGCTCGCTCGGCACCCGGGACGACCGTGAGTCAATAACCGGCGGGGAAGATGGCGTCAGCTTCGACCGCATGATTCTGACCGGGTCCGTCAACGCGGCTCTGTACACATATTCCGGCAACGGCCTCGAGCTTGCGGCACGCATAGAACCTTATTACGACGCTGCCACCGTCACTCCGGACGGAATGGTGCTGCTGTCGGGCAGAATAGCGCCCGTCATCGACATAGTCCGTCTGAAAAGCGAGTCCGTCAAGCTGATGGTGACAGCCAATTCCGATTTTGATTTTGATTCGCCCGGGTCAATGACATTCGCAAAGGGTGGCGCTTTTTCTGATTTCGACGCCATCCCGATGTGGGGAGCCAAGGACATAAGTCTTGGCTCCCTGACTCCGGGCACCGCATTCGACGCGGGCACCGTAGACATGCTTCGCGCCATGGCCGCCATCGAGGTGCTGTGGCCCGAGGACATGCGCGGTTCCCGGCTCGTTTCGGTCCGGGTGGACAACGCCGCGGAGTCGGGGTGCGTGACTCCCTCGGGGTGGAACACGCATCTGAATACATCGGCCATAAACAACGCCGATCCTTTCCGTCACAAAGCCGACACAGGGCTGTCGACATTATATACTGAAGCCGCGGACGGAACGGCACGCATATATCTGCCCGAATCGCTCAACGTGGCCGAGACACCGGTAGCCGTCAATGTCAACTACGTCACCGCCGAAGGGGAGCCGATGTCCGGCCGGATACTCATAGCCCGATACATCGACGGCAAGCCCGACATGACGACCCTGTGGAACGTGCGCCGCAACCGCATATACCGATTCAACATCGTGGGCATCCCGAGTCCCGATCTTCCGGGAGCCGAGTTCGAATGGGAATTCCGTATCAACGACTGGATCCCCGGCGACGACATATTGATTGAAGAAGACTGAAGGATAGTGTAAAAAGTTGAGAAAGTTAAGAAAATGCCCAAATATATCAGACATATACTTATAGAGCTTTGCGGTATGGTTGGGAGCGCTGTCTTGATGTCGTGCGCCGACCGCATGCCCGAAATACCCGGAGCCTCCGATCCTGCCGAGGGCTATTTCTTCGTGCTGGACCACGACCGCGGCGACGGCTCCCGTGCGTCGGTCACTTCCGACTGGAGCACGGTGGCCGATGAGGGAGACATCTTCGGGGCGTTCAACCTCGGGAACGCCTCAGACCCGAAAAACGTGCCGTATGCCGTCAGGAGTGTAGGCGACCGTCAGGTGCTCGTTCCCGCCGTGGAAGGCATCGAGCTTACCAAACAGACCACCGACTATCTGTTCTATTATCCTTACGATCCGAAAATGACCATGGAGAAAGCCCGCAATCTGGAACATTCCGTAATGGCCGACCAGCAGCAGGACGGCGCGTTCGAAAGCTCGGACCTGCTGTGGGATGTGGCGCATGCTTCCGACTCGAAGTGTCTGGTGGCGCTGGACCATGCCATGGCGTCCGTCACGGTCATAGCCCAGGCCGAGGGTAACGATTTCTTCAACAACGTTAAGATTCTCGGCCAGCCACTCTCGGCTTCGGGCATAAACCTTACCGCGGACGGCCCGGACGCGTTGAATTATGACACGGATGAGGGCGCGTCCGACATAACGGCGCTATACGCTCCCTACTCCACCGACGCCGACCATTACCGCGCCGTTGTGCCGGCCAACCGCACGATACCGTCCGGGACCAGGATAATCAGTCATTACAGCCGCGACGGCGTGCACGAATACACGCTGCGCCGGGACCTGGAGCTGCAGCCCGGGCGCAACTACGTGTTCACGCTGTTGCGCAAGAATTCTCCGTCGCCCGATGTGACCGACGACGATTCGTGGGTGCTCGACGTGCTTGATCCGCAGACGGGACAGCCCGTAGGCCTGCTGTGCCGCGAATATCTGCGCTGGAACCAGACGGACACAAAATGGGACGGCTTCGACGATCCTACTTACCCCGGCGGTCCCGACGGCCCGATGCGCGTCAATTCACAGGCCTGGGTGTTCTATAACCTGCAGCCCGACGGCAGGACGCCCGACCTATCCGAAGGCACCGTGCTGCGCTTCGTGTACGACGTGCGCAAGAACACATTCAGAGGCATAGCCGATGACGAGGACGGCTACGCCTGGCCCAAACCTCACAACTACGCCGGACACGGCGCGGACAAGCATTTCGGAATGTTTCTGGCCGACCACGGTCATACATGGAAAAGCTATGGCACTTACGGCGCCAGCTCCGAGACCTGGACGGAATATTACATGCACGGCTCGCGCATCACCTGGGACGGCATAGAGAACAGGCTGTCGTCGTTCACGCTGCCGGAGGGTCTTGGAATCACAAATCAGACGGCCAGCGAGCAGGGACATGTGGCCATACCCGTCGATGGGTCAAGGCCTTACGTGTCGTACGACCCCTATTCTGGAGCAACAGATACTTCGGGGAACCGCGTGGGCTATACATTGCCACACTGCCTGGTCGACAAGCGAATCAACTCCGAAGGCAAGATGGAACGCCGTGCCTATCCCCTCGTCAAGATTGGCTTCAACCAGTTCTGGATGTCGAAGTCGTTCCGGGGCAAGACCCTGACCGACGGCACTCCACTCAGGTGTTATAACATAAAGAACCAGCCCGGCACCGTGTCGCTGCATCCCGACCTGTATCCCCGATGGGAAATGCCCGTCCCCGTATCAGGATACGTGTATCCCATGCTGCCGCAGATTGTTATGGGCAGTTATTCAGGAGCCGACGCCATGGCCGACCCTTACTCGGAATATCACGACGGCCTGCAGTATCCGGACCATCTGCTGGAAATACCGTTGCTGTACAACTACCGCGCGCTGCTGGAACCGGGCCTCGTGCCGGAGTCGGACGAGAGTATCGCCCGCTACAGGATTCCAACCATGACCGACTACATCTATCTGCACCATTACCTGGGCAAGCAGTCTACGGTGAAGCTGATGTCCAACCAGATACAGACCCGCGATGACAACGGCCCGCTTGAGTCGCCGCACGACGCCTTCATGAAGGGCAAGTATCTGTTCTTCCACGACCTGAACATGTATCCCGGCAATGTGTCCGGGTTCAACCTGAAATCGCACGGCCGTATATTCGGATACAACGGTCTGGCCAGCGAGGGCGACGGCAACTTCTTCATCTACCCCGGCAACATCGACGGCTCGTTCAGCATATCGGAGTATATGAAGGGCATGACCGTAGTGTCGCATCACGCATGGAACTGCTGGGAACAGGGCAACGACGGCCTGATATTCAAACATGGATTCGTTGACCAGAAGCCCTACCACTATCCTATAGGCGAGAACGGCGACCATACCTGGGACAAGGACAATCCCGACCGCTTCTCGCAGAATGCCGTGATGCGCTTCGCCACATTCGCGCAGGTGCGGTTCTTCCTGGAATTCAAGAACCAGAAGTACGTCACCGGATCCGGCCCGGACACCCGGCGCCAGGCCATACGCTTACCATCGCAGTCACGCACCGTTTACGTGCCCGTGGACATGTAGTTTGCTTATCTCGCCGTTTCTCGCTAACTTTGCGGTGATGAAACAGTTTTTAGTCATAGCATTGGTTGCCGCCGCGGCTATAGTGATGGCCGTAGGCATGAACCGCCGCGAAAATGCGGAACAAAGCGAGGAAAAACAGGAAACAGTCGCAGAGGCCCGGCCCTCTGCAGCACAGAATAATAACGCCGCGAACCGGGACTTGGACCTGGTGCGCGGCTCGTCGTCCAAAGCCATCCGCAAGGATTACACCGGATTCCGGCTAGCCTTCAATCCCGACAACCGCACGCCCGAATGGGTGGCATGGGAGCTGCTCGGATCGGAAACGGACGGCCCGGCGTCCCGTTCCAACAGTTTCTGGCAGGATGAGGATATCAAGAACTGCCCTACCACCGGCGACTACGCACGCTCTGGCTACGACCGCGGTCACCTATGCCCTGCCGCCGACCAGAAATGGAGCCCCGAGGCTATGAACGACTGCTTCGTCATGTCCAACATGTGTCCGCAGGACCATTCGCTGAACAGCGGCGCCTGGAACACGCTGGAAAACAAGGAACGCAACTGGGCCAGGCGAGACTCGGCCATCGTGATCGTGTCCGGCCCCATCTACGATAAGACCGACACCAAGCGCATCGGACAGGCCGGCGTGCGTGTGCCGGGCGCATTCTACAAAGTGCTGCTGGCTCCGTACGTCAAGGAGCCGCGCAGCATCGCCTTCGTCTATCCCAACATGTCGTCGCCCGGCAACATGGAGAACTACGTCACCACCGTCGACGAGGTGGAGAAACTGACGGGACTGGATTTCTTCTACAACCTCCCCGATTCCATCGAGAATAAGGTTGAGGCCGTATCATCATTCCGCGATTGGAACAGACGCAACTGATCATGCAGCATACAGATTCCGAACGCACCATAGCCGCCATAGCCACGCCCGCCGGGCAAAGCGGCATAGCCGTGATCCGCGTGTCTGGTCGCGAAGCCTTCGACATAGTGCAGAAGATGTGGCGCGGCAAACCATTAGCACAATGCACGTCGCATACCGCGCATTTGGGCAATATATTGCAGGAAGACGGTTCGGTGCTGGACCAGGCCGTCATCACCTTGTTCCGCGCCCCGAATTCGTTTACCGGCGAGGACACCGTGGAGATTTCCGTACACGGATCTCGCTGGATCCAGCGCGAGGCACTGAACCAGCTTATGCGCTGTGGCGCCAAACCCGCCGGACCCGGCGAGTTCTCGCAGCGCGCCTTCGCCAACGGCCGCATGGACCTGGCGCAGACCGAAGCTGTGGCCGATTTGATTGCCGCCGAATCGCGCGCCGCACACCGACTCGCCCTCTCGCAAATGTCCGGAGCATTCTCACGCAAACTCAACGAACTGCGCGAACAGCTTATCCACTTCGGATCATTGCTGGAACTGGAACTCGATTTCTCGGAAGAAGACGTGGAGTTTGCCGACCGCACGCAACTGATCAATTCCGCAAAGGAAACGCTGGCGGTTGTGCAGCGTCTTGCACTTTCATACAAATCAGGGCGCGCATTCAAGGAGGGCGTCCCCGTAGCCATAGCCGGCGCGCCAAACGTAGGCAAGTCCACGTTACTGAACCGTCTGCTTGACAGCGACAAGGCCATAGTGAGCGACATCCCCGGCACCACACGCGATATAATCGAAGACACACGCGAAATCGGAGGCATACTGTTCCGGTTTATCGACACCGCCGGCCTCCGCGACACCGCCGACACCGTGGAGCGCATCGGCATCGAGCGCGCCAAAGACCACATAGAACGCGCCGCCGTCACCCTCTGGCTGGTAGACCCCACACAAACCCTTGACGCCCAGCTTGCATCCATTACAGCCTCAACTGAAAGCAAACGGTTTGTAATCCTTACAAAATCGGATCTCAGCGGCAGCGCGGTCACAGATAAGATTCTCGAAGCGTTGCCTGCCGGCTGTCCCGTGCTGACCATCAGTGCCAGGACAGGTTCCGGGATTGACGGGCTGAAATCCGCATTGGTGAGCATGGCCACAACCGAGCACAATCCCGAAAACGAGCTGATTGTAACGAACGCCCGTCATTACGAAGCCCTGACTGCCGGAGCCGAAGCATTGCAACGAGTCATTGACGGCCTTCAGACCGGCATTCCCACCGACTTCGTAGCCCAAGACGTACGCGAAGCCCTTCACCACCTCGGCCTCGTCACCGGCGCCGTCACCACCGCCGACCTCCTCACCTCCATCTTCTCCCACTTCTGCATCGGCAAGTAACCGTCTGATTGTCAACGATTTATATTGGCGGTAATTGACTGTTACTGAACGATAAAACTTAACTCTTACAAGAACGCCTAATGCTGATAACTGTCAGTGTTAGGCGTTTTTATGCGCCATTTTGTACGGATTTTGTACGACAGCGACTCATTTCACCCCAGGCGTCAGCAAGGTGGTGGAGAATGTGGTACGTCACGATACGTCGTGATACGCCATGATACGATTAGTAACGAAATTAACACGTATGACATGAGTAGCAATATCAAAGTTGAGAGAATCTGCGAATGGTGCGGAAAGAAATTTATCGCCCAGACCACAGTCACGCGCTTCTGCTCGAAGCGATGCTCGGAACGCTCTTATAAGGAGCGATTCCGTCAGAAAAAAATGGCAGTATCAAATCAGGAAACTGCCACTAATGCCGCCAACAATAAATGGCGAGACAAAGACTTCCTGACACCGACGCAAGCGGCGGAGCTGTTAGGCATCGGTAGAATGTCTATTTATCGCTATATCCGCGCCGGCAAAATCAAGGTCGTAAGATTCGAGCGAAAGACGCTCATCAGTAAAGCCGATATTCAGGCGATGTTCGATTTTCTTTCACCGAAGGAAAGAGAGCCGAAAGAAGAAGCCACTGAGAAAAAAGGAAAGTCCATCTCCGAGTTTTACACTCGCGCCGAGATTCGTGAGAAATATGGAGTGAAGGATTCATGGATTTACAAGGTTGTTGCTGAGAATAATGTACCGAAAACTATTCTTCGCGGCAAGGCTTATTTCAGCAAGAGCCATATCGACCGGCTTTTCTCGGCGAGAAAGGAGAACCCTGAAATTACGGAATGGTATTCAGTAGAGGACATACAGGAAAAGTATGGCATGACCCTCTCGGCAATCTATTCGCTGGTATCGAAAATTGGCATACCGAAGCGCAAAGAGGGTCCGAAAGTATATTACTCCAAATATCACTTCGATGTGGCAAAGGGTGCCAAGTCAGCCGAGGATATAGAGTTTATTTCGATAGCTGATGCTATGGAAAAATACTCGCTGACCCGAGACCAGCTGTATCACTATGTCAAAACCTATAAGATAACTAAGCTGCGCTGTGGCAAGTATATCAAACTGAACACCAAAGAGTTAGCTGAGTTATTCAATCCCAAGATTGAGTTATAATCCGGTGATTTTTCTCACCGAACAACCACCTTTTACCTTTGCACATTATAAATCTAAAAACAGAATAATATGGAATCTGCAACCATCACCAAAGTGACTCTCCGTAAAGAAAAACTGCGTAGCGGCAAACTGTCGCTCTATCTCGACTACTACCCTCCTATATGGAATCCGCACATCAAGAAGATGTCGCGCCGGGAGTTCCTCGGTCTATATCTCATAGGCAATCCTAAAGACCGGTTTGAGCTTGATTACAATGAGGAAATCATGCTCAAGGCTCGTGGCATCCGCGCAACCCGTGAGCTTGCAATCATCAACGAGGAATTCGGTTTTCTTGACCGCACCAAGAAGCAGGCTGACTTTCTTGAATATTTCGAGAGCAAGACCAAAGAGAAATACCAGAAATGGGAAATCGTGTATAAGCATTTCAAGGACTTCTGCAATGGCAGATGCCTCATGAAAGACGTAACCATCGGGCTGTGCAATGACTTCCGCACATATATTCTCAAAATACGTGTGAAGCAGTCCGGCAATATCATATCCCGCAATTCAGCAGCCGGATATTGGTCAACATTCCGCGCCCTGCTGAAACTGGCACATAAAGAAGGATGGCTCCGCGAGAATGTCAACGACTATCTTGACCGCATCGACTGGGAGGAACCAAAAATCAACTATCTCGAAATCGAGGAGGTGAAACGCCTTGCCGCCACTCCCTGCAAAGTGGATGTGCTGAAACGTGCATCCCTCTTCGCTTGTATGACCGGACTCCGCATCAGTGATATTCTGCAACTGCGTTGGGAGAACATCGAGCTGTCTCCCGACGGTGGGTATTGTATGCGCATCCGTACCCAGAAGACCAAGACGCAAGCGACATTACCGTTGAGCGATGAAGCTCTGTCGTATTGCGGAGAACCTAGCCGTGGCATGGTATTCAGAGGGCTGAGTCGCGCCCATACCCGCGAGCCATTCAAGAAATGGCTCAAAGATGCCGGCATCAAGAAGAAAATCACTTTCCATGGACTCCGCCATACCTACGCTACATTGCTGATAACCAACGGCACCGACATCTACACCGTCAGCAAGATGCTTACGCATAAAAACGTGGCTACGACTCAAATCTATGCTGAGGTCGTGAATCAGAAAAAGCGCGATGCCGCTAATTCAATCTCACTGAAATAAAAAAGAATTAGCATAAAAGCTAATTGTGTCAGAAATTTGTTATATCTTTGTAGACGAATTATGAGCAAGAAAGCCAAAATCGAGCCTGTGAGGTCTTCCGAATCAGCAAGCCTCTACACCATCATCTTTGAGGATGGTGATATGTCGGAGTTCGCTAAATTCCTTAACCGCTTCAGGGACAACGGCAAACTCCAGCGTGACTATCAGCTGATTCTGTATGCCCTCCAAAAGATTCTGGAAAACGGAGTGCAGGAACGATATTTCCGACCCGAGGGGAAATATGCAGACCGAGTATGCGCTCTCCCGATTGATTCAGGCAAACTCAGGTTATATTGCCTGAGAATTTCGGATAAAATATTGATTCTTGGCAATGGAGGAATCAAGCAAACGAAGACATACAATGAGAATCAGGAACTCAATGGTTATGTCATGGATCTTCAGAAATTTGATGCGCTATTAAAAGCGGCTGAGAAAGAAGGATCCATCATTGTCGAGGAAACAGTCCTGAATGGAATAACCGATAAAACATTTGAGTTATGAAAACGACTGCCCAACTATTTGATGAATGTCTTGCCACCGTTCAGAACGATGTCAAGATGGAACTTGATATGTCGTTTGCCCTTGCCGATAAGATTGACATGATTCTTCGGGAAAAGAATATCAGTCAGAAACAGTTGGCAAAAAAGATGGGCAAGACCGAAGCAGAAGTCTCTCGATGGCTTGGAGGTACACACAATTTCACCTTGCGGACGATTGCAAAGATTTCAGATGCTCTTGGAGTCAAACTTTTAACTATATAGTGTGATGAAAAGCAAGACATCTAATCACGATGGCAAGATAATGCATTGTACTACTTTCGACGAGCTTCTTGATACAGAATATGGGGAACAAGGGACTCCTGAGCGTGAGCAGGTCGATGCAGACGCAGCAGTATTCTGTCTGGCAGAAACACTCAAGGAAGAACTGCTCAAAACCGAACTGACACAACAATAGCTTACAGAGCGTATCGGCACGAAGAAAACCTATATTAATATGTCGTTTACCCTTGTCGATAATATTGACATGATGCTCATTTTGGCAGGATGACAAATGTCCTATAGCCGTAATGATGATGTAAAAGTCATTCTGTTGGCAATCATTAAACTATAACAACATGAAGAATAAAATCATACGGCTATACTATCGTGCCAAAGATATTAGCGTACGCAGATTTTGGGAGAATATCGGAAGATGGTTTTCTTATTTCAACATATTGCGTCGCATCTATGACTTTGATTATTCAAGTATTCTCGCTGTTGAACGGCACCAGATAAGCCGAGTGCGCGATTCTATAGCACATTACCATAATCATCTATACGCCGAGCGAGATATTGAACGCCTCAATCTTGCATTACGGTTGTTGGACATCATAGAAGAGGACGGATGTTGCGAACGTGTCGGCAAACCTTTTAACTTTGTAAAAAGTAAAAATAAGGAGGATTTGTATGAACTTGAAGACGATCCTGAATCATACTATACTATTCCGGTTTATGTGAATTACAAAAATGCCATGCGCTTTTGTAATATAGAATTATCCAGATATACAGATAGTAAAGATGGCGCGCTATGGCAATCACATCTGAGAGTTGAAAAAGCATGGCATATCTACCATACACTCCGGCTTTACTATATGCGAAGTTGGTGGGATTGATTTTATATTAATAATTGGGTGGTGAACAAAATAGTGGGTAAAATTGTCTATAAAGACGTGAATATTTAACTCACTATTATTTTTATGAAGGAAACGCCCCAGCGCTTGAGGAGCTATGCTCCCCCTACCCGGGACAAAATTTTTATATGGAGTGCCGTGATTGCCGGATGT
>CAJKBH010000052.1 GCA_905198125.1 uncultured Porphyromonadaceae bacterium | reverse complement strand
ATCGAAAAGCAGATAAAACTGCCCGTCACATACACCTCCGACGGCTTCGCGCTGCTGACCCTCACGCCGCACGACCCCGCCATCGTCTTCGAGAAGATAATAGTATCTGCCGGCGACTACAAGCCCACTTATCTGCACCTGCCCGAGTCCCCGGTAGTCCGCACACTCTTAGTCGAATCTACAGAACATAGACGTGGTCCAAGAAAAAAGTTGTAACTTTGCGGCCGGATTAAGGTTAATAGTGATTAAGGTTAATAATACTATGGTTAAACAGTGTTCGATTATTTTCGCATGCCTTGCCGCGGGAGAATTCATCGCCTGGATTTTCGCAATCCCGGTTCCCGGAAGCATTATCGGCATGTTGCTGCTGACCACCCTGCTTCAGAAGAAGGTGGTCAACATTGAGTCTGTAAAAGGCATCAGTCAATTCCTCGTGTCAAACATGGGTTTCTTCTTTGTGCCGCCGGGTGTGGCGATAATGCTCTATTTCGACATAATCTCCGCGCAATGGTTTCCTATCGTTACGGCCACGTTGCTCAGCATCGCCATTGTGCTTATAGTCACCGGATGGGTGCACCAGTTTGTCAACTCACACAAATGTAAATTCAGATCTAAACACTGACATCATGGAATTCCTGGAAAGTAACGTTTCCCTTATCGCAATCACGTTTCTGACATTTCTCGGAGCCAGAAAACTACAGACTCTCACGGGACTCGTAATCCTGAACCCCGTGCTTATCACGATTGCAGTGCTGATACTCTTTCTTAGACTGACGGGCATCAGTTACGAGACATACAGCCAAAGCGGCCACATGATAGAATTCTGGTTGCGTCCTGCCATCGTGGCTCTCGGCGTCCCGCTATACACGCAGTTGCGCACAATACGCCAGCAGCTCATGCCGATATTGATATCGGAATTTGCCGGATGCGTCGCAGGAATCGTGTCGGTGGTGGCCATCGCCAAAGCCCTTGGGGCAAGCAAGGAGATAATAATATCCCTGGCTCCCAAGTCGGTTACAGCGCCGATTGCCATTGACATCTCATCGCAATTGGGAGGGATTCCCTCGCTGACGGCAGCCATTGTGGTGTGCGTGGGCCTGACCGGCGCAATACTTGGACTCAAAGTCCTTTCCTACGGACATGTGGTCAATCCGTTTGCCAAAAGTATAAGCATGGGTACGGCCGCACATGTGATCGGCACTTCGCGCATGGCGGAATTCGGTGAGCAATACGGCGCTTTCGCCACCCTCGGCATAATCATCAACGGAATACTGACGGCAATACTTGCCGGTCCTATCATGCGGATGATGGGAATAATCTGACTCCTTCATAATCAATTAGTAATTAGATATTGGTAATCATTAGTAATTGCATAGCGTGAAGGAAAGGATATAATAATATATAATAAAGTATATAATAAAACGGTAAAAATATATAATAAAATATATAAAAAGGATAAAGTAAACAATAAAAGATACAACAAAGACGTTATAATATATATTGAAGATATAATAACAGAGATATTATAACAAGATATGAAGACGACGGAATCCTTTAGTCTTGAAAGACTGACGACATATAAGGAAAACGGCGGACTGGAAGTCAAGTCCGGCCGCGGCGGCGTGCCAAGTTCTCTGTGGGAGACGTATTCCGCTTTCGCCAACACCGATGGCGGAGTAATCGTGCTCGGAGTCAACGAAAAAGGACATGGACGCCTCGTGGTTGAAGGCCTACCTGACGCCTACAAGACAATAAAGGATTTCTGGAACATGGTCAACAACCGCCAGAAAGTCAGCAGCAACATCCTGACCGACAGTATGGCGTATGTGGACCAAGTCGAAGGAAAGGACGTGATCGTGATCCATGTGCCCAGAGCCGAACGCACATCGCGCCCGGTGTATGTCGGCGCCGATCCACGCACCGGAACATACCGCCGCAACTTCGAGGGCGACTATCACTGCTCGCTCGAAGAAGTGGCACTGATGATGCGCGACTCCTCGCTGGTGACCGACGACAACCGACTGCTGACCGGACTGGACGTGTCGGTGTTCTGTCCCGAAACCGTAAAGGCATACCGCAACATCTTCAGGCAGATCCGTTCGCAGCATCTGTGGAACCATGAGGACGACACCATGTTTCTGCGCAGGATCGGCGCCGTGCGCGAGGACAAGGACACCGGCCGGTTCCATCCCACGGTGGCGGGACTGCTTATGTTCGGCTATGAGTACGAGATCACGCCGGTGTTCCCCAACTATTTTCTGGATTATCAGGAGAACCGGAGCAACGGGATGTATGCCCGGTGGACCGACCGCATCACCTCGCAGTCGGGCGACTGGAGCGGCAACGTGTTCGACTTTATCCTCAAAGTCATCCCGAAACTGCAGTCCGACCTGAAGGTGCCGTTCATGTTCAAGGGCAACTTCCGAGACGATGACACGCCCTTGCACAAGACCGTGCGCGAGGCCACGGTCAACATGCTGGCCAACGCGGATTTCTACGGACGACGCGGTGTGGTGGTGCAGAAAAGCCCCGAAGGGTTCAGGTTCGCCAACCCCGGCAGTATGCGTGTGTCGCTGAACGAGGCATTGCAGGACAGCGCGTCCGACCCGCGCAACGGCGTGATGATGAAGATGCTGGCTATGGTGGAATATGGCGAGCGCGCGGGCAGTGGCTTGCAGGGTATCTTCAAGACGTGGCAGAGCGTGTATCACTGCGCGCCCAAGCTTGAGGTGACCACCACTGGTGGCGTCGACCGCACGACGCTGACCCTTGAATTCCAAGGACGACAGCCCGACATCCCGGCGATGAGGCGTCTGTATGGGGTGTATGACGAAGAATACGCATTGCCTGAAGTGCATGAATACAGCGTCGTACAGGAACCCGACGCGGCGTCTATGTACGGAACGACCGTGATGCACGTCCCACAGCCGGAAAGTTTACAAGCCGACTCTTATGAAGGCCTGCAGGACAGCCTTGTCGGAATTAAGTCCAACAGGGACAAGGTGCTGCGTGTCTTGTCCATGAACTCCACGATGACACTGGAGGAAGTGGCGCAGGTAATCGGTATGTCGCGAATCGGCGTGCAGAAGATAGTCGGCACGCTGAAGCAGGAAGGCGTTCTCTCCCGCCGGGGTTCCAACAAGAAAGGTGAATGGATTGTAAGGGAAATTTAGTAACTTTGCAACGACCAACCGTTTTATTATGATAACGAAAAGGAAACTGCGCCAGGTAAAGAAGATTGTAAAGACAATCAGGGTAGATAAGAATCTATTCAGGTTCGCAGGCAATCTGTATAAATTAAAGCGCGGACGCTACAAAACCGATGCCGCCGCGGATATGCCACATCCCAGCACCTTGATGCTGGAACTTACCAACAAGTGCAACCTGCATTGCATCACATGTCCCCGCGAATACGGGTATGGCAGGAGAATGGATATAGGAAACATGGATACTGCCCTGGCCAGGAATATCATTGATTCGGCATATCCATATCTTCAGTCCATAGGACTGACAGGCATGGGCGAGACACTGTTTGCCCCCAATCTTAAGGAGATTGCCGAATACATAAAGTCCCGCAAGCGAAGCATGATCATCTTTATTTCAACCAATGCCAACTTCGAGGATTTCATCGAACGGATCAGTCCTGTGCTTCCGTTCCTGAACACGGTGCAGATATCGATTGACGGCGTGGGCGAGGGCTATGAGCGAATCCGGCACGGAGGCTCCTTCAAGCTGCTGGAGCGCAACATCGCGGCACTGGTGCCCAAGGCACGGCAGGCTGACGTGGACATCATGCTGAATATGGTGATCACAAAACAGAACTACACCATGATGAGGAATGTGATAAGGTTCGCTCACGACCATGGTGTGGGCTATGTCAATTTCACATATTTCAATCTGGCAAGTGTCACGGATATAGATATTCCATATTACGGGCTCTTCAGGTCGGAAGATTACCGTGCGGAGTTGACCAAGACCCTGGAATATGCCGACAAATTCCCCGACATGGAAATTACGGGATTGAAACTTCCTGAAAAACCGGGGAAAGCCGGATGTGCCCTCGTGTGGAATCATTTCCAGATCAACCACGACGGCGAGGTCCCACCCTGCTGCGCCAAACCGTTCTCGAAGGAGATGTCATTCGGGAACGTGCGAGACAACAAGCTGATGGAAGTGATAAACAGTAAAAAGGCCAAGGCATTCCGGTCGGCATGGATACAGGGAACTCCACCGGCATTTTGCGAGAAATGCCACTATCTGCACCTGTACTGATAGCTAAGACCTCGGGCAGTTGTCAATCGGTGAGAACGGCGCGGATCTGTGACAGATCCTTCTCAGAGAAGGAGAGACCGTCGATTGCGCCGAGATTGTCCGAAAGCTGCTTTACCGATGATGCTCCGATGATTACGGAAGTGACCCGCTCGTCAGTCAGTATCCAGCCTAAAGCCATCTGTGCCAGAGTCTGACCGCGACGGGCTGCGATTTCATTTAACCGGCGAGCCTTGGCAATCTTGTCGTCCGTGACCTGCGACAGCTGGAGGAAACCGGTGCTTCTGGCGGCGCGGCTATCGGCCGGGATGCCATGAAGATAGCGGTCGGTCAGCAGACCTTGTGCCAGTGGAGAGAAGACCGTGATGCCGCTTCCGTTGGCTGCGGCTAACCCGAAATTCTCGCCGGCTGCAGCCGTGTCGAACATGGAATAACGGTATTGGCTTACAAGACATGGCACCTTTGCCTCGGCAAGCAGACGGTAGGCATATTCCTGTTCCCGGGGCGGATATTTGGAGATGCCGGCATAGAGGGCCTTTCCGCTGCGCACTATGTCTATCAGGGCCTGCATCGTTTCCTCGATGGGAGTAACGCCGTCATAGCGATGGCTATAGAACACGTCGAAATATTCCAGACCGGTCCGTTTAAGGCTGGCGTCGCAGGATGCGATGAGGTTCTTGCGCGATGAATTGCCTCCATATACGCCCGGCCACATATCATGGCCGGCCTTGGACGAAATGAACAGCTCGTCGCGGTGGGAGGCTAAGTCATCTTTCAGAACCTTGCCGAAAGTCTTTTCCGCGCTGCCGGGCGACGGTCCGTAGTTGTTGGCAAGATCGAAATGACAGATTCCCCGGTCAAATGCCGTCAACAGCATGTCGCGTGCCGTGTCGAAATCGTCCACATCGCCGAAATTGTGCCACAATCCCAATGAAATCACCGGCAACTCAATGCCGCTCCTTCCGCATCGTCTGTAAATCATATTCATCTGTATTTATTCCTGGTTTCCAAATTTAAGATAAAAATTGGAATTACACAACCTGGAATAATAGTTTATTCAAGTTTCTTTAGTTCATAATGTAATGGAATTAAAAGGAATCAGGTTCACGGGACTAATGGTATGCTGATCAGCCTATCGGAATTCGTTGCCTCGGAGAGGCTGTTTCTCGATATGTCCTGAACCGAGGGAGGGGGTGGTGCGTTTTATTGTAAATCAATACAGTAAGACCATGAGAAGACATACCATCCAAACGACGCTGATCTGCCTCATGATTGCGTCTGTCGCCATAATAGCCCCATTGGCCGATGCCGGGCGTCCGGCAGTGTATGTAGTGGGCGAGAACGGATATTTCGGCCTTGATTCCGACGGAGACATCCATTATGTCCTGACCAGCGACGGCTTCAGGCTGTACGACGTTCCTACATACGGCTATTGCGGCCGTCACCACAGCCATCACAGTTGCAGATATGTCTATCCCAAGTATTACAAGCATTACGACAAGCACCACAAGCACCACAAAAAACAATACAAGCGGTGGCGCAAGGAGCAGAAGAAATACTACAAGGAGCAGAAGAAGTATTACAAGCATCACGACAAATACTACAAGAAGCACGGCAAGCGCCATCACCACGACGATTGACGATAGAACTAAATATATAATTACGTCAGATTCAAGCTGCAGGCGTGGATCTGACGTAATTATTATGTCATTAAGATTCCAGAACTAAAGAGAATTCACCTTCATATAAACGAGAGATCTCCTTTTCAATGGATGGTAGAGATAGAGTTCCTTCAGACAGCATCTTATTGTTGATCAGTAGATAAATCGAATTCGTCATGTCGTAGCCTTGCGCGAATGTCTCTGAACCGAAAATAGAAAGCATCATTCTGCGGTAAAACCTGAATCGTTTGTTCGGCTGATTTGGGTTGTCCGCACTATTCAAGTCATCTGCCGCTACAAATCCAAAAGAAGCACACTTGTCTCTTTTAAAATATTCCAGCATTATGTATACGCAAGACATTACGATGATGCGTGGCTCATAATCATTGGTCATAAGAGAATAACGGTCTTTGCTTGACGCTACACCTTTCCAATAAAACTTTAATCCTAAAAAATGATTTGAGAAATATTCTATTTCAACAATATAGCGTTTGTTGCTTTTGGTAGACTTGAAAGTCCATAAATCAATAATGCGAAGCGTAGATAGGTCTGTGCTCCGCATTATGAATGATGCTTTATAATATCCGATGGGGGCGCTCACGGCAATACGTATCCGTATGAGGGAACACGATAGGTCTCACGTTCCTTTTCCGAAACCAATGTAATATGGATCTCGGAACGCGATGTATCGGCAGAAACACATTCCGGCTTCTGCGAGCTCTTTGCAAATGGTTTCTTAATTGGTTTCATGTTCAGCTATTTTACATTGCCTTTATTAGGCAACGCAAAATTAATTGATTTCGTTCATAAATCCAATAATATCAGGAAATTTAATCCAAAGAGTCATGATATACAGAGTATAATTACTGAAAATAAACACAGGCGAAGCAACGTTTATAGGGAAAATCCACTATAAATAGTTTACTTCGCTTGTTATGTATAAGACTTTAGGAGTAATGCTGGCAGGTCTGATGTCGTTGGGCTGTATGGCGGCTAAGGAGCCGTATGAAAGTCTGGAAGGGCGTCGGTTGGCCGATTTTCATGTAGATTATCCGCGCGATTCCATCCGGCTCAGCGACCCGTGCATACTGGCCGACGAGAACACGCAGATGTATTATATGACCGGAACCCGCGGACGTCTCTGGGTAAGCGACAATCTTGACACGTGGACGGGACCTTACAGCCTGATTCAGCCCGATACTACGTCATGGATGGGATCACACCCCGAGATATGGGCGGCGGAACTTCATGAATACAAAGGGAAATATTATTGCTTCGCGACGTTCACCAATAACGACATCATAACCGGCAGGTTCAAGGGAATGGATATGCCGCGTCGCGCAAGCCACATAATGGTAAGCCATGTTCCCTGGGGACCTTACAGGCCGGTTTCTGACGAGGATTATCTTCCGGCCGATCGTCCCACGCTTGACGGCACATTCTGGGTTGATGCGGACGGGAAGCCATATATGATATATTGCGGAGAGTGGATATCCAACTGGGACGGCACGATGGAGAAGATACGGCTCAAAGATGATTTGAGCGGCAGTATCGGCGACGGCAGCCTTATGTTTAAGTCCAGCGCATCGCCTTGGAGCCGTGAAAGGCTCGACGGGAAGGTGCAGCCCAACAGGGTGACCGACGGTCCATGGCTGTTCCGTACAGGTTCTGGGCGGCTCGGCATGATCTGGACCAGCTGGATCTACAATGTCTATACCCAGGGAGTGGCATATTCTCAGAGCGGTACTCTCGACGGGCCGTGGGTGCAGGAGCAGGAACCCGTCACGCCACCCGACCATGGCCACGGTATGCTTTTCAAGGACCTGACAGGACGCTGGCTGATGTCGGTGCACAGTCATCGGGAAGAAAACGGGCATTACATCCGCATACCGCAGCTGTTCGAGGTGGATCTTAGCGGCGACAAACTGAAAATCGGCAGGAAACTATAGGCTTTCGGTAAGAAGCCTTATTTCGGTAAGAGGAACTGAGGTTTTATTGAATAACCAGGGCTGATTCCGCTGCGGAATCAGCCCTGAGTCTGTATAGACCTCGACTACAGTCGGGGGTGTCAGGTAGTTGATTAATTATAACCCTTGTTCTGAACGTAAAGCCCCGGAACGTAATACAGTTGATTGTAGGGGATGGGGTAGAACTCGTTCTTGCCCGGGGTGTAATGGGCGTCCTCGTAATACTGCCCGAACTTAGTGCCATTGTAGGAGGCGTTCTTTTCCGTCTCAAAATAAGCGTTCAGCACTGTGGATGCGATGCCCCAGCGCCGCAGGTCGAAGTAGCGGCTGCTTTCCATGGCCATCTCAAGACGGCGTTCCCAGCGCAGGCATTTGCGGGCGGTTTCCTTATCAGCGAAATAAGATGCGGGATAGAGCGAGATCTCACAGAAGTCCTTGGCGTATGCGATATGCTTGTCCACCGAGTTGGCGGCACGTTGCCGGATGTCGTTGATGATGGTTGCGGCTTCATTAAGTTGGCCCAACTCAATCAGGGCCTCGGCACGCATCAGCATCACGTCGGTATAGCGGAACACATAGTCGTTCATTGCGAAAGCCTGCCATGAGCCTTCGAAGGTCTCGCCGGCGCTGCGCTGCGGCACTTCCTTAAGCGAAGTGTAATACCCGTAAGTGTTCGGAGTACGTGAATTCTCGGTTGTCATGGTGTATTCAGCCTCGTACTTATAGGGGAAGGTAGGCATACCCACGGTGTGGAACAGGCGCGGATCCCATTTCTGAGTTGTGGGCTGTCCGTTTACCGGATAGTCGTTCGTGTCGTTGAACGAATCGAACATGGGCAGACCGTCTTTGGTCTTGTAGGCGTTGACCAGGTTCTGCGAAGGTTTGTGGAAGTCCCAACCGCACGACCACATTCCCCAACAACCGTTCAGCGTGTTCGACCAGTTGGCGCGTCCGAAACGGGTGTGGTCCTCGGTGTACTGCGATGTCTGAACGGCAAACACGGATTCCTTGCTGTTCTTGTATTCGGGCAGGAATATGTCGCCGAAGTCCTCGAGATAACCGTATCGGGAGTTTTTGACAACCTCGGTATATTCCACCACTTTCTTCATATACTCCCGGTTGATGAAGCCGACGCCGTCGGTGGCCTCGTAACCGTCTCCCCACGCAAGGGTGAGGTAGCACTTGGCCAGATATGCAGCCGCAGCGACTTTGTTGGCACGTCCTCCGCCATCCTCCACTTCAAGAGGCAGACCGTTGTAAGCCTGTTCGAATTCCTCAATCACTTTGCCCATCAGTTCCTCGTATGTGAACTCGTCGTTGCGAACTTGCTCATGCGAGCTCTGTTCGAACACAGCCTTGTCAATCCAGGGCACCTGACGGAACATTGTAACCAGTTTGAAGTAGCTGTGTCCGCGCAGGAAATGAACCTCGGCCTCGCGTTGTGCCGCTGTCTTTTCGCCCAGTTTCTCCACACCATACTCGTCAAGGGCGGTGAGGGCACGGTTGCAGCGCGAGATGTTGCAGTAGAGGCGATACCACAGCTCGTCAAGTTCGCCGGGAGTCGAGGTCAGCGTTGACCAGATTTCCATGGGATGGTAGCCTGTATCGGTCGTGCCGCCGCCACCTTTCAGGCAGTCGTCGGAGCCGAGGTCGCCGTAGGGCCACAGGTTGAAAGGATAGCTGAACCAGCAGTCGCCCAACGAGGCGTACGCGGCATTCACCATTTTGTCGGGCTGCGAGTAGGCCAGTTCGCCGTCGATGACGCCCGTAGGAGGCTCGTCGATGAAATCGTTACAAGCCGTAAGCACAGATGCGAGTGCGAAGAATATATATAATTTTGAAAATTTCATGATTTTTCGAATTTTAGGAAGTTAGAAAGCGAGCTGGAGACCGAACGAGAATGAAGTGGGGATAGGATATGCCCAGTTGGCATTTTCCGGGTCGGAGCATGTCAGGCTCTTGCTCTTGATGGTCAGCAGGTTCTGGCCCGACACGTATACGCGGGCCTTGGTCATGCGCAGCTTGGCCAATACTTTCGCGGGAAGATTATAGCCTATCTGCAGTGTGCGCAGCTTGGCGTACGAGCCGTTCTCCACGAAGTAGGAGGAGGTACGTCCCTCGTCCCCCTTGTTGTCGGTTGTAAGCATGGGGATGGTGGAGTTGACGTTCACTTCGGGCAGCCATGCGTCCAATACGCGACGCCCCTTGTTGCTGCCGGCGTCGGTAACGCTCCAGAAGTCGTTCTGGAACTTCTGATTGTTGTAAACGTCCTGACCCAATACGCCTTGCCAGAACATCTGGAAGTCGAAGCCTTTGTATCCCAGCTCGACATTGAGTCCGAACGACAGGTCGGGCACCGGATTGAATATCCATGTCTGGTCGTCGGGCGTGATGCGGCCGTCGCCGTTGAGGTCACGGTATTTCATGCCGCCGAGGCGGGCATTGTCCTGGCCGGAGTTCCGCACTTCCTCCTGAGTCTTGAACAGACCGTCGAACTCGTATCCGACAATCGAGCCGTACGGCTGGCGCGACTGTACCAGATTCTCGGTCGTGGTGTGGGCGTATGAGCCGGTGGTGGTGTTGGGCAGATAAGTCACGCGGTTGCGGAAGAAGTCGAAGTTGAGGGCAGCCTTGTACGAGAATCCGCACTTCAGTTTGTCGCGCCACCCGATCAGGAACTCCATACCCCAGTTGCGGAGCGAGGGGCCGTTGAGCCATGATGCGCCGCCTTCGCCCATTGCGCCAAGGTAGGCGGGAGTGATGAGCATGTCCTTTACGTCCTTGATGTAGGCGTCGATTGTGCCGTACAGGCGGTCGTTCAGCATACTGTAGTCGATACCGGCGTTGTACTGGATGGTGGTTTCCCACTTCAGGTTGTCGTTGGCCGTCTGGCTTGCGATGTAGCCCGAGGGGAATATGCCGCTCTGCTGCAGCAGGAGGTCGTAAGCCGACGACGTCACGCGGTCGTTGCCGTAATCGGCGATGTAGAGGGCGTAGCGGGCCGTGTTGGAGATGGCTTGGTTACCGGTCTTGCCCCACGACAGACGGAGCTTGAGATCGTTCAGCCACGACTTGTTGATGTTTTCGGAGATTCGGTAGCCGAGTGTGGCAGCGGGGAATGTACCGTATTTGTTGTGACGGCCGAATCGGGACGAGCCGTCGCGGCGGATGGTGAACGAAGCAAGCAGCAGGTTGCGCCAGTTGTAGTCGACCTTGCCGAAGAAGGAAACCAACGAATAAGCCGATTTGTTACCGGTGGACTTTTCGACGCCTACCGAAGCATCGGGATACATATAGTCGGGCGTCTCGATGTCATAGTCCTCGTTATAGCCTGAGAAGTCAATTCTGTTCTGACGGAACAGCTCGATGCCGGCCAGGATGGTGAAGGTATGGTCGTTGGCGACAGTGAAATTGTAGTTGGCGGTGTTTGACCATGTCCACTGCAGGTCGTTGGCCTGGGAAAGTGTAGTGGAGTTGGTGTCGTTGTTTACGATGTCGCTGTGGAAAGTGAAATTATAGGAGTGGATGAACGCGGATGTATAGTCAAGGCCGAAGTTGCTGCGGAGAGTCAGCCCCTTGATCGGGGTGATGTCGATGAAAGCGTTGCCGAACAGACGCCATGTATTCAGGGCGTTGTGACGGTTGAAGGCGAGCTCGCGCAGGGGGTTCTGACGGTCGGCCATGCTGCCGACGGGTCCGCCGTATGTGGTGCCGTCAGTTTCGAACACCGGAACGATGGAGGGCATCTTCAGCGCGTTCTCCATCGGCTGGCAGTCAACCTGCTTGGTATGTGTCAGAGTGAAATTCTCGCCTGCCGAAACGACGCGGGATATATGGAATGTGGAATTGATTCGAGCCGAGATATTCTCGAAGTCGGTGTACTTCAGAATGCCGTCGTTGCGCTTGTAACCTAACGAAAAGAGCACATTTGCCTTGTCGGTCGCGTATGACGCCGATGCGTCATAGCTCTGCGCGAATCCCGTACGGGATATCTCGTCGAGCCATCTGGTGTTCGACATGCCCATGGTGCGTTTGGCGTTGATGTATCCGTCGTAAGCGCCATTGACCATATAGTTCACATATCGGTTGTTGGCGATATCGTAGACTCTGATGGGATAACCGTCGGCGGCGTTCAGGTTCAGGCCGTAGCTTGAGGCGTAGGCCACAGGATCGATGCCGTCGTTCATTGCGGCCTGGGCCATGGCCGTGGCGTATCCGGGAGTGTCCAGCAGTTTCATGGTGGCCTGCGACGAATAGTACTGAGCCGTCAGGTTGGTGGAGAAGGTTACGTCGACTTTGCCGTTCTGCGAAGCTTTTCCCTTTTTGGTAGTGATGATGATCACGCCGTTGGCGGCACGCGAACCGTAGATGGAGGCGGAAGCGGCGTCCTTAAGCACCTGCATGCTCTCGATATCGTTCATGTTGAGCGAATTCAGCGAGGCTGTGGTAGGCACGCCGTCAATCACGAACAGAGGGTCCTGCGAGGCGTTGAACGAGCCGATACCCCGGATGCGAACCGAACCTGTGCCGCTGGGCGATCCGTTGGCCGTGACTGTCATGCCGGGAACCTTGCCCTGCAGTGCGCGCATCGGGTCGGTGTCGGACGATGTTTCAAGCGATTTGGTGGAAACTACCGATACCGAACCGGTCAGGTCAGCCTTGCGTACAGTCTGGTAACCTACTACCACCACCTCGTCAAGCAACTCGGAATTCTCGGCCAGATAGACCTTCATTTCAGGAGATGCTTTGATCTCGATAGTGTTGTAGCCTACGTAAGAGAATTTCAAGGTAGCGCCCTCAGGTACCGAGATTTCGAACTTTCCGTCGATGTCGGTGGCCGCTCCGGCCTTGTTGTCCACACATAATACGGAAGCGCCGATCAAAGGCTCGTCGTCGGTCTTGGAAAGCACCGTTCCGTGCACCGTGATGTTCTGTGCTTGAACGCCGAATGCCGTCAACAGCAGCAACAGCGTTAACAGGAATGAATTTTTCATGTCGTTGTCAGTTGTTTTATGCCGCAAAATTAGAACCCTTGTGGCGGCTGACATTTCAAAAATGTTGCGTATGCTGTCAAAAAACGGTCATTGCACCATTTATGACATTCTATGCAACATTTTTATGATTTGGAACCGAGACGTTCCCTGAGGTCGGAAGGCGTTTCGTTGAAATAATCGCGGAAGCAGCGTGTGAAGTATGCCGGAGTGGAGAATCCGACCATATAGCCGATCTCGCTTATGGACCTGTCGGTGGAGATAAGCAGGTCGCGGCTGCGTTTCAGCCGCAGTTCGCGCACCAATTCCACCGGCGAGTAGTTGGTAAGGGCCTTGATCTTGCGGTAGAACTGCGAACGGCCCAGTCCGAGTTGCGCGGCGATGCCGTCAACGCTGAGTTCGGGATTCTCCATTTCCTTGTTGACAATCTCCACGAACCGTGCGTAGAATTCGTTCTCGACATCGGGTCGTGGGCGTTTTGTATCGGGGGTGTCCGATGGCGTGACGTCGGTGGGCTTCGGCGTGGCCCACAGCTCCTTGATGCGTCTGCGGTTCTGAATCAGGTTGCGGCACCTCGCCCTGAGCACAGTGATGTCGAACGGTTTGGACAGATAGCCGTCGGCGCCGCTGTCGTATCCCTGCGCGCGCTGTTCGTCCATGCTGCAGGCCGTGAGCATCAACACCGGTATGTGCGATGTGGACACCTCCTGCTTGATGCGGCGCGTGCATTCCAGACCGTCCATGACGGGCATCATCACATCGCAGATTATCAGGTCGGGAACATGCCGTGCGGCCATGCGCACGCCCTCCTTGCCGTCGGATGCGGCGATTACGGTATATTCGTCGCCGAGAAGTTCGGCGGTGAGCCTGCGGATGTCCTCGTTGTCGTCAATTACCAACAGAAGCGGATGGTCGGAGTCGGGCAGGGGCGTGTCGTTCTCTATCCGCTCCAGTTCGGTGATGGTGTCGTCGCGCAGTGTGCCGGCTGTCGGGACTGCGGGAGTCTGTTTGTTTTCAGCTATATGCGTGACGGGAATTGTGACGGTGAATTCCGATCCTTTTCCCTCGCGGCTCGTTACGGTAATTTCGCCATGATGCAGTTCCACGAACGCCTTGGCCAGCGAGAGTCCGATGCCGGAGCCTTGCGGATGCACCTTGTCTACCTGGAAGAACCGGTCGAATATGTTGCCTAAGTCGCGCTCCGAGATACCACGGCCCGTGTCGTGAACGGCTATTACAAGGTTGTCGCCTTGAGTCCTGACAATGAAATTGATGCGGCCGTTGTCCGGAGTATATTTGAATGCGTTGGACAGCAGGTTGAAGCATACCCTCTCCAGTTTCTCCGTATCTATTGCGATAGTGAAACCGTCGGGCAGGTCGATGTCGATGGTCAGTTTTATGTCGCGTTTGCGAGCAATGGCCATGAATGCCTCGGCCCAGTCCCGGGCCAGGTCGGCGAAACGGGCTTCAGTGAGGTTGACATCGAGCTTGCCGTTCTCGTATTTGCGGAAATCGAGAATCTCGTTAATCAGGCGTTTCAGTATGCGCACGTTCTTGTCGGCTATGCGCATCAGCGCGTGCTGCTGGGGCGTCAGGTTGTCTGCGCCGGCGAGTTGCGCCACCGGCTCGGCTATCAGGGTGAGGGGCGTGCGCAGGTCGTGGGATATGTTGGTGAAGAACATCAGCTTGGACTGCGTGGCTTCCTCCAGCTGTCGGTTCAGTTCCTCCTGGGCGTCACGCTGTTGCTCCAGCAGACGGTTCTGTTCCAGTATCTGGCGGTGATGGCGCTGGTTCATCCAGTATGTGCGCAACAGCATGAACACAAAGGCCAACAGCAGTATCACCAGCCCGATGGTGACATACAGCAGGGTGGTCTGTATGGAATGCCGTTCCCAGTATTGGTCCACCTGGCTTTTGAGGATTTTCATTTTGGAAGTTTCCTCGTTCAGCGACTTGTTCTGAAGCGACAGGATGTCGGCGTTCGATTTGTCAACGGCCGAAGCGAGCGGCAGTGTCTTGATGCGGTCGAAACGTTCGCCTTTAAGGATGGCCAAAGCGGTACGCACCAGTTCGTGTCCCTCGGTCGGATACAGGAATGTGGCGTCTATCACGCTGTCGGCCACGGCCTTCATGCCGATGTTGGGGGCGGCGTCGATGCCGATGACGCGGATGTGCAGGCCCAGTCGGCGCGCCACGTTGGATGCGGCGATGGCCATACGGTCGTTGTGTGCGTAAATCAGGTCTATATCCTTATATATATTCAGAAGGGAGTCCGTTACGCGTGTCGCGTCCGTGTCGTTCCAGTTGCCGTGGGCCGATGCCACGATGTCAAGCCGGTTCTGTCTTGCACCTTCGGCAAATCCTTCGTGTCTCTGTATGGTCGGAGACGAACCCTTCAGGCCCTGTATCTCTAGCACACGGCCTCCGGCACCTGTCAGATTGCCGGCATACTGCGCGGCGGAACGGCCTATGGCGCGGTTGTCCACGCCGATATACGCAGTGTATGAATCGCCGTTGATGTCGCGGTCGAATATCACCACCGGCAGGCCGGACTCGTACGTCTCCTTAATAATAGGTGTAATGGCGTTCGCTTCGTTGGGCGCCGCAAGAATGATGTCGAAGCCGTTGTCGCGGAAATACCGGATGTCGGCAATCTGCTTCTCGTTGCTGTCGTCGGCCGAGCGGATTTCAACCGTCGCCTCGGGATGGAACATCAACTCGCGCATGATCTCCTCGTTCATTTTATTGCGCCAGTCGTCGGCGCTGCATTGTGAGACGCCGATGCGGTAAGTCTTTTCCCTATGGCATGAAGCACAGAGCAGACATGCCATGGCAAGTAATGGTATCAATAGGTGCCGTTTCATCAGGCTTATCTTAGGCATCGTTCCTTAAAAAATGTATACGCCAGGGTCGCAGATGTGCCTCAGCTTTGGTCTTGCAGACTCAGGAGCATAG
>CAJKBH010000051.1 GCA_905198125.1 uncultured Porphyromonadaceae bacterium | reverse complement strand
TCTACTGCGAGTCCAAGCCGAAGTAACCCGCATTGTCACTGTGGTCGAAGCCCGCAAGGCCGCATAAGGATCTGCCTGCCGAGTCGCGGAGCCGTTCTGTTCTGCACCGGAGGGACAGCTTCGACTCCCCCATCCCGGGTGCGCCCCTTTCCGGGGCGCGCCCGCCTCTTTTTTCTTCCTTTCCCTCACCCTTCCGGACACTTAAAAAACATTAATTTCCGTTTTTAAGCTATTATATCCCTAAATTTTGCTAAATTTGCAGTTTGTAACCAAGAAGCACCATAGAATGCGTTTCTTTTCAATCATACGAGGCTTGCTTATAGCCGCCATATTGCCCCTTGTCGCAACATCATGCAACGAGGACAGTTCTACTACTTCCGTATATGTCGACTACGGCACCCTCGCCGTCACCAGATTCTCAGTACGCTATCCTTCGGAGAAATCCGGAACGGCCTCGGATACCGCATATTTCTCAATCGACCTCAACAACGGTGTCATTTTCAACGCCGACTCCATACGCCCCGGCGTGGATGTCTCCAAGCTCGTCACCTCCATCAGCTATAACTCGGCGGTGGACTCAGTACTGGTCATCATGGACGGCGGCACGACACGCACCGGCCGCGTGGACTACAAGAAGAATCCCGGCGACTCCATCGACTACACCGGCCGCGTCAGCCTGTTGCTCAAATACGGCGACATGCAGAAGGAATACCGCGTGCGTCTGAATGTCCATAAGGAATACGCCGACTCCCTGCGCTGGGACGAAGCCAACGTGCGCCCGCTCCCATCGCTGCGTCCCGACCCGACAGCTCAGAAAACGGTGCTGCTCGACAACGGCGTGGCCGTGTCGCTGATACGCGAGGCCGACGGCGCATATACCTTCGCCCGCTCCGACGATGCGTTTCAGGAGAATGTGGAGTCCGGAGCAGCCCATCTGCCGTTCACTCCGCGCATCGAGTCCCTTTCCGTGGCCGGCGACAAGATCTACCTCCTCTCCGACTCCGGCGAGCTGTGGCAAAGCTCTGACCAGGCGGCCACCTGGTCCACCACCGGCCAGACCTGGGAGAACGTAATCGGCCCGTATCTGGAAACCATCGTCGGCATCCGCATGGACGGCGACAAACGCCTGTTCGCCCAGTATCCCATGCTGAACCTGAACGAGAAGGAACTTCCCGCCGACTTCCCCGTAGACGGATTCTCCAACTTCGTGACCCTGCAGAACAAATGGACCCTGTCGCCAGTGGCGTTCTTCATGGGCGGCGTCAAGACCGACGGCAAGCTCAGCCCCGCCACATGGGCGTTCGACGGCGCCGAATGGATATGCCTCAACGACGGCGACATCGATGCGCTGGAACAGGCGTCCATCATCCCCTACTACTATTACCGCCGCAACATCCAGAACACCGGCGACGAGGAGTTCCGCGTATGGATGCTGATAGGCGGTCGCAAAGCCGACAATTCCATCAACCGTAACGTCTATATCTCGTACGACAACGGCGTAAGCTGGCGTTTGGGCAAGACCTCGCTCCAGCTGCCCGACTGCATCCCCGCCATGTGGGGCTGCGACAACATCGTGGTGTCGACCAAGCTCGACGCCGACCTGTCCGACAACTGGTCCACCGAGTTCAAGACCAACACCGTGCAGCGCATTCCCTGGCAGGTGGAGGGCGGCATCATCTCATGGGATTGCCCGTACATTTACCTGATTGGCGGCTACGGTCCGGACGGCAAGCTGTACAACACCATCTGGCGCGGCGTGCTGAACCGCCTCACTTTCACCCCCATAATCTGATAAATGCGGAAGGTCATAGCCATAATCCTCTTGCTGTCGGCCGCGTCGGGTTCATTGGCCCTGCGCGCACAGGAAGACTACCGCTTCGACATAGGCGGCGGCATCGGCATGACCGGCTATCTCGGCGACGCCAACAACGCCAACCTGTGGCGCAACCCGTCGTGGAACGCCGAGGTCCTGTTCCGCTACATCTGGAATCCCCGCTTCAACTTCAAGACCAACTTCTATGTCGGCGGTCTCCGCGGCAATTCCGCGCAGATGGACGACGTGTTCCCCACGCACGAGAACTACAAGTTTTCCACCACTTTCTATGAGATAGGCGAGAGCGTGGAGTTCCATTTCTTCAACTACGGCATGGGCGAGACCTACCGCAAGCTGAAACGCTGGACCCCGTACATCACGGCCGGCATCAGCCTCACGGCCTTCACCGCAAGCGGCAAATCGAGCGCCGCGTTCACCATCCCGCTCGGCATCGGCTTCAAGTACAAGCCTTCGCGCCGGTGGAACCTCGGTCTCGAGTTCCTGATGAAGAAAACCTTCACAGACAAACTCGACGGCCCGCTGCTCGATGACCCCCAGGGCATCAAATCGGCGTTCATGAAGAACACCGACTGGTACTCCACCCTGACTTTTACCGTAAGCTACGAATTCAGCAAACGCTGCGCGGCCTGCAATTACCACACTCCAAGAAAAATGTATAAATAACACACGCAGATGACACCCAAACGAACCATACCGGGCATCACGCCCGACAAACTGCCGCAGCACGTAGCCATCATCATGGACGGCAACGGCCGCTGGGCCCGGCAGCGCCTGCAGACCCGCACCACGGGCCACTCCGAGGGCGTCAACTCCGTGAACCGCATCACGCGATACGCCTCCGACCTCGGCATCAAGCACCTGACCCTCTATGCCTTCAGCACCGAGAACTGGAACCGCCCCGCCGAGGAGGTGGACGTTCTGATGCACCTCATAGGCGAGACCATCCTGCGCGAAGCCCCTGAACTGCGCGACAACAACGTGCACATCAACCTCCTCGGCGACATCGACCGCCTGCCCGAGCCGGTGCGGCTCAATCTGTTCGAGGGCCGCGACCTCACGGCGCAGTGCGACGGCCTAAACCTGAACCTCTGCCTCAGCTATTCCTCGCGCTGGGAGATAACCCGCGCCGTCAGGGAAATAGCGGCACTCGCCGCCGAAGGCAGCCTCAATCCCGAATCCATCGCCGACGCCGACATCGCCGACCGCCTATCCACAGCCGGCATGCCCGACCCCGACCTGCTGATACGCACGGGCGGCGAACAGCGCATCTCCAATTTCCTCCTCTGGCAGATTGCCTACTCCGAACTCTACTTCACCCCTGTTCTCTGGCCCGACTTCAGCGAAGCCGACTTCCAACAGGCTCTCATACATTATACTAACCGCGAACGTCGTTTCGGCAAAACTTCCGACCAAGTTCAACGATCAGCTACCCAAGAATGATGAATATACGCCATATTGCTCGTTTCTTCACGTTGCTTTTAACCGTTGTCGCCGCCGCACCCTACGGCAGCGCCCAGGATCTGCTTGAGCTGCCCATTCAGCCCGAGGCACCCGTCGATACCATATACAACCCGGAAATAATCTATTCCCCCCTTCCCAAGACATACGAGATAGCGGGAATACGCACATCCGGCCTCAAGACCGCCGACGACTATGTGGTCATCGGCTACTCCGGTCTGTCAATAGGCGACAAAATCGAAATTCCGGGCCAGGAGATCACCGATGCCGTACGCCGCTTCTGGCGACAGGGCCTCTACTCCAAAGTGCGCATCAACGTCGACAAGATCGCCGGCGACAAGGTGTGGCTCGACATCGAGCTGCAGCAGCAGCCCCGCCTCTCCGAAATCAAGTTTGAGGGCACCAAGGGCAGCGAGAAGAAGGACATTCTGGAACGCCTCTCCATGGTCGAAGGCCAGCAACTTACGCCCAACATCATCAACCGCGCCAAGCAGATTGTGGAGAATTACTACGAGAAGAAAGGCTTCAAGAACGTATCGGTAAATATCCGCCAGTCTAACGATCTGTCGAAGGAGAACCACTCCATCCTCACGTTCGTGATTCAGAAAAACGCCAAGGTCAAGGTGCACAAGATCTATATCGACGGCAACAAAGTGATGTCCGACCGCAAGATCAAGCGCGCCATGAAGAAGACCACCGAGAAGAACGACATCCTCAAGCTGTTCAGCCAGAAGAAATTCGTAGAATCGGACTATGAGGACGACAAGCAGCGCATCATCGACAAATACAACGAGCTGGGATACCGTGACGCGAAGATAGTGCACGACTCGGTGGCCAAGTACGACGACAAGACGGTAGACGTGTTCCTTGACGTTGACGAGGGCAAGAAATACTACATCTCCGCCATAGACTGGGTGGGCAACACGGTGTATCCCACCGAGACGCTGAACGCCGTACTGGGCATGTACCCCGGCGACGTCTACAACCAGAAGATGCTGAACAAGCGCACCAACGAGGACGAGGACGCCGTGTCGTCGCTATATACCGACAACGGATACCTGTTCTTCAACCTGGTGCCCATCGAGGAGCAGATACACGGCGACTCCATCGCGCTGCAGATGCGCGTCATCGAGGGTCCGCAGGCCCGAATCAACCGCGTGGTGATCAACGGCAACGACCAGCTGTACGAGAAGGTGATCCGCCGTGAGCTGCGCGTGCGCCCGGGCGAGCTGTTCAGCAAGTCCGACCTGATGCGTTCCGCCCGCGAAATCGCCGCCGGCGGCCACTTCAACCCCGAGAACATGGACATCCGTCCCGAGCCTAACGAAAGCGACGGCACCGTAGACATCGTGTTCAACCTCGAGTCGAAGGCCAACGACAAGGTGCAGCTTTCGTTCGGATGGGGCCAGACAGGTATAACCGGACAGCTCGCCTTGTCCTTCTCCAACTTCTCGATGAAGAACCTGTTCAACCCGTCGGCCTACAAGGGCATCATCCCCCGTGGCGACGGCCAGACATTCTCCATATCCGCTCAGACCAACGCCAAGTACTACCAGAGCTACGGAATCTCATTCTTCGATCCCTGGATCGGAGGAAGCCGCCCCAATTCCCTCTCCATCTCGGCCGACTACTCCCGCTCCACCGGTATCAACAACGACTTCTATAACAAGCGCTGGGCCAACGTGGCAAATCAGGCATTCTATTACGGCGGCTACGGATATAACTACAACAACAACTACGATTACTACCAGGACGCCTACGACCCCAACAAGGTGCTGCAGACCGCAGGCGTCAGTGTAGGTTTCGGTACGCGCCTCTCCTGGCCCGACGACTACTTCCAGTTCCAGGCCATGCTCTCCTACCGCTGGTATTACCTCAAGGACTGGTGGTACATCAGCCCCGTATTCCAGAACGGTACCTCCAACGCCATTACACTGGGTCTGAACCTGAGCCGCACCAGCATCGACAACCCCATCTATACGCGCCGCGGTTCGTCGTTCAACCTGAACTTCACCTGCACCCCGCCGGCCAACCTGTTCGGCCGCAAGAATTGGGCCAAGCTCTCCGAAATGGCCAATGACGAGAATCTGAGCGCCGACCAGCGCCAGGATGCTACCTCGCAGATGTACCGCTGGCTCGACTACTGGAAGCTCACGTTCAAGTCCAAGACGTTCACCCCGCTCACCGATCCCGACGGCAAATGGACACTCGTGTTCATGACCCGTGCCGATTTCGGTATAATAGGCTCGTGGACCAAGCACCTCAAGACGCCGTTCGAGACCTATTACTTCGGCGGCGACGGTATGTCGGGCGGTTATACATACGCCACCGAGACCATCGCAATGCGCGGTTACGAGAACGGACAGTTCACCCCGAGCCGCAGCGAGGGTTACGCCTACGCCAAGTACACCTTCGAGCTCCACTTCCCGTTCCTGCTCCAGCCCTCCACCACCATCTACGCCATCGCCTTCGCCGAGGCCGGTAACTGCTGGACCACCGCCAAGGCATTCAACCCCTTCGACCTTAAGCGCTCGGCCGGTGTCGGCGCCCGCGTCTACCTCTCCGTGCTCGGATTCCTCGGAATCGACTGGGCTTACGGTTTCGACAAGGTATGGGGCACACGCGGCGGCAGCCAGATCCACTTCGTGCTCGGCCAGGAATTCTAATCTTCTTGCCGATTCGCCAGGTATGACACCCGGAAGCCTTAACTTTCTTTAACTGAATATTGTTAAACTATTGACGCCCCACGGCGTCAATAGTACAAAACTCAGATAACACAGACCATTATGAAGAAATTAGCAATAGCCCTCGGAATCGTGGCAGCCACCTGCCTCGGCAGTTTCGCCCAGAAGTTCGCCCTGGTCGACATGCAATATATACTCCGCAACGTTCCCGCCTACGAGATGGCCAACGAACAGCTCAACCAGGTGTCGCAGCGCTGGGAGAAGGAAGTGAACGCCGTGGCCAAGGAAGCCGAGACCATGTACAAGAACTACGAGGCCGACATGGTGTTCCTCACCGACGAGCAGAAGAAGAAACGCGAGGAGGAGATCGTCACAAAGGAAAACGAGGCAAAGGATCTCCGCTACAAATACTTCGGACCCGAAGGTGAACTGTACAAGAAGCGCCAGTCGCTGATGAAGCCTATCCAGGAGGACGTGTACAACGCCGTCAAAGCCGTGGCCGAGGAAAAAGGATACCAGACCATCTTTGACCGCGCAAGCTCCCAAAGCATCGTATTCGCCTCGCCCCGCATCGACGTCAGCAACGACGTGCTCGCAAAACTTGGCTATTCCAAATAATTTGCGTATCTTTGCGGTCGCGCTCTGTATATGAGCTGAAATTGAAACTAAAATAAATTAAATCATAATGTTCAAGAAAATCATTCTGACGCTGGCCATTGCACTGGCCATCCCGTTTGTAGGAGCCAAGGCCCAGACCATCAAGATCGGACTTGTCGACGTGGCCTCGATTGTACAGGTTATGCCCGAGCGTTCTCAGGCCGAGACCAAACTTGCAGACGCATCCAAGAAATACGAGACCGAGTATCAGAAACTCGGCGAGGAGATGAAACGCCTCTACGACGAATACCAGGCCATGAAACCCGACGAGCTTCAGGCCATCAAGGACCGCAAGACCCGCGAACTCAACGACTATCAGCAGAAGATGGCCGCCTTCGAGCAGAGCGCCCAGCAGGATCTCGCCAAGATGCAGCAGGAGCTGATGAGCCCCATCGTGCAGAAGATCCGCACCGCCATCGAAGCAGTCGGCAAGGAGGGCAACTACTCCCTGATCCAGGACCTCGCACCCCAGATGACCTACTACCACGCAGCCCCCGTCGAGGACATCACCGCTGCCGTGAAAGCCAAGCTCGGCCTGAAGTAACAGCAGCCTCAACTTTCAGACAATAAAAATGCGGGACCAGTCCCGCATTTTTATTATCCGCCCCTCCCCCTCCTCCCTCCTTGTCGCTCCTTTGTCGCGGAGCCGTTTCCGTCAGGAGCTCCGCTCCTCCCTTCTCCCTCGCGGAGCCGTTCCGTTTTGGAGCGCAGCTCCAACCTCCCTACTCCCTCCTCCCTTATCCCTAACCCCCACCCCTATGATCGGCGTTTTTGATTCCGGCTACGGCGGCCTCACCATCCTCAAGCAGATCCGCAACACCCTGCCGGACTATGACTACATCTACCTCGGCGACAACGCGCGCGCCCCTTACGGCACGCGCAGCTTCGACATCGTCTACGACTTCACCCGCCAGGCCGTGGAGTTCCTGTTCTCACAAGGCTGCCCCCTCGTGATCCTGGCCTGCAACACCGCCTCGGCCAAAGCCCTGCGCACCATCCAGCAGAACGTCCTCCCCGACCGCTGGCCCGACCGCCGCGTGCTCGGCGTGATCCGCCCCACCGTCGAGGATGTCGGCGCCATGACCCACACCCGCCATGTCGGCCTGCCCGCCCCCCCCGGCACCGTCAATTCCCACTCCTATACCCTTGAGATAAACAAGATTCACCCCGACATCACCCTCACCGAACGCGCCTGCCCCATGTGGGTGCCCATCGTCGAGGCCGGCGAGGCCCAGTCGGACGGCGCCGACTATTTCGTCAGGAAATACATAGACGATATCATGGAGGCCGCCCCCCTGATCGACACCCTGCTCTTAGGCTGCACCCACTATCCCATCCTGCTCCCCAAGATACGCAAATACACCCCCGAACACGTGCGCATCGTGCCGCAGGGCCAGATAGTGGCCGACAGCCTCAAAGACTACCTACGCCGCCACCCCGAGATAGAATGCCGCTGCTCCAAGTCCGGCACAACCAGCTTCCTCACCACCGAAGCCACCGACAAGTTCGACCCCCTCGCCTCCCTTTTTATCGGCACGCCCGTCCACTCCACCAAAATCACCCTTTAGCCTCCCTCGCGGAGCCGTGCCGTTTTGGAGCGCAGCTCCAACTTAACCCTTAATCCCTCTGATTTATGGATTCAATCTCCACACTTCGAGACCAAATAAAGCTGATGGACGCCGACCGCGCCATCGCCGTCATTTCCGATTTCATCGCCGCCAATCCCGACAGCGCCGACGCCTACGTGATGCGCGGCCTCAAGCATTTCGGCCGTGGCGCCCGCGCCCTGGCCATCAACGACTTCCTCAAGGCCCTTGAGATTCAGCCCGACTCCGTCGCCGCCAAGACCGCCCTCGACTCCGCCAATTCCATCCTCGACTTCTACAACAAGGACCTGTTCAATCCCTAAGCCGGCCGTTTCATCCGCCCCAGGCCGTTTCATCCGCCCCAGGCCGCTTCCGTTTTCGCCCTTCTCCCTCGCGGAGCCGTTCCGTTTTGGAGCGCAGCTCCAATTCTCCCGCGTCTGCCCTTTTGTCCCCGCCTTGAGCTTTAGCGAAAGCCTGCGTCAGTGCGTCTCCCACGGCATTAGAATGCGCGGCGCGGCATAAGCCGCCGGTGGCGGTGCCTGTCCCTGCGCCGGCGCGAACCTCGATCCCGAATCGTAAAGCTTCAGCGGCCGCTCTATGGCCCAGCCCTCCGTGGCGTTGCGCACACACATCTTGCACAGCCCGCGGATATGGCGCGTGCGCCGGCGTATCTCTCCTATCACCTCCGTCATGTCCGACAGCGCCTGGCTGCAGAAGCTGATGCCCGACCCGTAGCCATACGGAAACTCCAGACGCACGAATATCTTGTCGCCGTATTTCATCGGCCGGCCCGTGCCCGACGACACCACCACGCGGCGCACCCGCTCGCTGGTGCCCACACGCATTCCCGTCCGGTTTTCCGTCACTCTGTAGCGGCCCTCGGCCATAGCGCGCTCCATTCCGTAGGCGTTGCAGTATCCTGTCATTGTTTCCATATAGCTTCCTTATCTATTAATTTGATGCAAAGTTACCGGGAGTTACTGCCTATAATTTGCACCGATATGTTAATTTACATTAATGCCGGAGACCCAATTCCGGCGTCCGTCTGAATCCCTCAAAAAATCCGCAATTTTTCTTAAAATTTTATTTCGCTATATCTCAGCTGTTTGGCCGTTTTCTTGAATTTTTTTGATTATTTTTTTTATGAAATATTTGGTGGTTCCGATTTTTTGCTATAACTTTGCACTCGCAAACGGGAAACAAACCCCGCGAGCCTCTGAAAAGAGTAAATGGTGCGTTAGTTCAGCTTGGTTAGAATACATGCCTGTCACGCATGGGGTCACGGGTTCAAGTCCCGTACGCACCGCCGAGGAGAGAGGAAGAGCAACAGCGTCAGTCTTGTACTGCCTGTTGCTCTTTTTTCATTATCATTTCCATATTCCACACAGCCATGATAGTCATTATAAACGGCCCGAACCTCAATCTGTTAGGCAAACGCAGCCCCCACATATACGGCACCCGGACGCTGCCCGACATTATCAAAGACGTGCGAGAGTCATTCCCCAACGTCTCGATAATGGACTTCCAGTCCAATTCGGAAGGCGCCATAATCGACCTGATACACCAGTTCGGTTATGACCGGAACTGCGACGGCATCGTAATCAACCCCGGCGCCTACGCCCACTATTCGCTGGCCATTGCCGACGCCATCGCGGCCGTACCGGCACCCGTGGTGGAAGTTCACATCTCCAACATCCATGCCCGCGAGGAATTCCGCCACAATTCCGTGACCGCCCGGGCAGCCAAGGCCGTCATAGCCGGCTGCGGCACGTTCGGATACAAACTGGCCGTGGAATATCTGCTGAATCTCGACGACGGCATTCCCTTCTGACACGCATGAATCTGGACCTTGACTCATACCTGGAGCTGCACTCCTCGACCGAACCCGACTGGCTGCGGACTCTGAACCGGCGCACCAACCTGCGTCTGCTCAACGGTCGTATGTGCTCCGGCCCCCTGCAGGGACGTCTGCTCAAGATGCTGGTGGGAATGATTCGCCCCATGTCGGCGCTGGAACTCGGCACCTTCTCCGGCTATTCCGCCCTGTGCATCGCCGAGGGTATGCCCGACGGCTCCACGCTGCACACCATCGAGGCCGACGATGAACTCGAGGACTTCATTCGCCAGAGCCTCGCCGACGCCCCGCAGGAGATAGCCGGCAAAATCACCCTCCACATCGGCGACGCCCTGGAGGTGATGCGCCGGTTCGCGCCCGAACAGTTCGACCTGGCTTTCATGGACGCCGACAAGAGGCAATACCTCGAATATTACGACACTCTATTCCCGCTGATCCGCCCCGGAGGCTACATCATAGCCGACAACACCCTGTGGGACGGCCACGTCATCGACCCGGCCTACGACCGAGACGCCCAGACCTGCGGCATACGCCGTTTCAACGACTTCGTGGCCCGCGACCCGCGCGTGGAGTGCGTCATCATCCCCCTGCGCGACGGTCTTTCCATCATCCGCAAACTATAATGCCTTTTGACACGTTCTAAAAATGAATCTCTCCAATTTTAACAATCCCATTATTTAGACCCCATGGAAGGAAAAAGACAAGCCAAGATAGCCCGTATGCTCCAAAAGGAGCTGGGCGAGATATTCCGTCAACAGACAGCCAAGATGGGCAACACCCTTGTATCGGTCAGCACCGTGCGCGTGTCGCCCGACCTGAGTATCGCCAAAGTTTACCTCAGCATCTTCCCGCCCGAAAAGAGCAAGGAGATTCTGGAGAACATCAAGCGTCAGACCAAGACCGTGCGTTACGACCTGGCGCAGCAGGTCAAGGAGACACTGCGCAAGTGTCCCGACCTGCAGTTCTTCCTCGACGATTCTCTGGACTATGCCGAGAACATCGACCGCCTGCTTGACCTGAAATGAGAATGAACCTACCGGCCATGTTGGCCGGCCGATATCTGAGATCGCGCAAATCGCATTCTGCGGTTGGCGCGATTGCTGCCGTGTCCGTAGCCGGAATGGCCGTGGCCACGGCAGCCATCGTGTGCGTGCTGTCGGTGTTCAACGGCTTCCATCAGTCCATAGGCGAGCGCCTCGACACGCTGGCTCCCGACGTGCTGGTCGAGCCCGCGCAGGGCAAGGTGTTCGCCGACGCCAAGGCCGTTGCCTCAAAAGCCTCCAAAGTCCGGGGCGTGGCCGTAGCAACCCCTACGCTGGCCGACAATGCCCTTGTATTGCTGCAGGGCCGTGAGATGCCTGTCTATCTCATGGGCATAAATCCCGCCGATTACGCCCGCACCACCAGTATCGCAGAGCTGATTGACCCCAAGGAGGGGAAATACCTCAAGGCCGGTCTGGACCGCGGCCTGCCCGAATCCGTTATCAGCGTCGGCGTGGCGCGGCAGATCGGCGCGCTGCCCGAAGACAATCTCCTTATATTCGCACCCAAGCGCAAGGGGAAGGTAAACATGGCCAATCCGCTGACCAGCTTCATCACCGACTCGCTGTATGTGTCCGGCATGTTCCGCGCCATGCAGAACGATTATGACGAGAACCGCATCATGGTCGACCTCCCCACGGCACGGCGTCTGTTCCAGTACGACACCGAGGCCTCGTCGCTGCACGTGGGCGTGACGCCCGGCGCCGACCCCGCCGACGTGGCGCAACGGCTCGCCACGGAGCTTGGCCCGAAGTTCACGGTCAAGGACCGCCTGCGCCAGCAGGAAATGAACTTCCGCATGATCGAGATCGAGAAGTGGGTGTCGTTCCTGCTGCTCGGCCTGATACTGCTCATAGCCAGCTTCAACATCATCTCCACCCTGTCGATGCTGGTGCTGGAAAAGGAAGACTCGCTGGCCACCCTGTCGGCCATGGGGATGTCGCGCCGGCGCATCGGAAGCGTGTTCGCATGGGAAAGTTTCATGGTATCGGCCACCGGCGGACTTGCCGGCATCGTGCTCGGTCTGGTTCTGTGCCTGTTGCAACAGCACTTCGGCCTCATCAAGATCGGCGACGGCACGTCAACCATCATGTCGGCATATCCCGTATTGGTCAAGCCTCTCGACCTGCTCGCAACCCTCGTGCCCGTCATGCTGATCGGCGCACTGACCGCCGGCATCACCGCCCGATTCGCAAAATCGCGCATCGCCTGATGGCGTTTTGCTCACATTCCACTTATTTTCTACCCTATTTTCTTAATTTTTGTTGGCAATTTGAAAAAATAATTGTAATTTTGTCACGAAATATGCCAATATGCAACATTTTTGCTCCCGATATTGACATTTTCCATATAAAACTATATTTAGATTAAGATTAAAATTAAGACCCAGGGTTTCACATGGAAAGATTAGACAAGCTTGACAAAAAGATACTGAACATCGTGATGAGCAACGCCCGCATGGCCTCCAAGGACATCGCCGAACAGTGCGGCGTGTCGCGCGCGGCCATCCATCAGCGCATGCAGCGGCTCATGGACATGAATGTCATTGTGGGTTCCGGCTATATCGTCAATCCCCACAAGTTGGGCTACAACACCTGCACATACGTGGGCGTAAAGCTGGAGAAAGGCTCGCTCTACCGTGAGGCCGCACACCAGCTCGAGGAGATTCCCGAGGTGGTGGAATGTCACTTCACCACCGGCCCCTACTCCATGCTGATCAAGGTGTATGCCTACGACAACCAGCACCTGATGCAGCTGCTCAACGACCAGATTCAGCACATCCCCGGCGTCACCGAGACCGAAACGCTCATCAGCCTGGAACAAAGCCTTAACCGTCAGATCCGTATCGACGTAGACGAAGAATGAAAAAGAAATACCTATACCCCCTTCTCTCCGTACTTGCACTCCTCGTAGTGTCGCTGCTGTTCTTCAGCCCCGAGGCTTTCGAGGGCAAGGTGCTGCAGCAGCACGACGTGATGCAGGGCATCGCCAACGGCCAGGAAGGCAAGGCCTACGCCGCCGAGACCGGAAACGAGACCCGCTGGACCAATTCGCTGTTCGGCGGCATGCCCAACTTCCAGATAGCGCCCTCATATCCCGCCAGCAGGACTCTTGAATTCATAGGGAAAGCCTATATGCTGTGGCTCCCGGCTCCGGCCAATCTGCTGTTCGGCATGATGTTGGGCTTCTTCATCATGCTGCTGTGCTTCAAGGTGCGCTGGAGCAACGCGCTGTTCGGCGCCATCGCATGGGGGTTCTCAACGTATTTCATCATCCTCATAGGCGCAGGCCATATATGGAAATACCTGACACTGGCCTACATACCGCCGTGCATCGGCGGCATCGCTCTGTGCTATAGGGGCAAATACCTGCCGGGCACGGCATTGGCCGCGCTGTTCGGGGCGTTGCAGCTGCAAAGCAACCACCCGCAGATGTCGTATTATTTCATGTTCGTCATCGTGGCCATGATGGTGGCATGGCTCTGCACGGCCATCAGGCAGAAGACCGTCAAGTCCTGGCTTATCGCCACCGCCTGCATTGTAGGCGCAGGCTCGCTGGCATTGGCTGCCAATTCCGCAAATCTTTACAACACATACGAATATTCCAAGCAGACGGTGCGCGGCCGCGCCACCGAGTTGACACAGCCCGGCCAGCCACAGGCCTCGTCCGGCATGAACCGTGACGCCATTACGGCCTGGAGCTACGGCATCGACGAGACATGGTCGCTCCTTATCCCCAACGTCAAGGGTGGAGCCACCATCCAGCCCGTGGCCGGCGAGACTCAGCTTAAGTCACTGGCGCAGACCAAGAAGGCCAACGAGCTTAACATCTCGCCCGAGGAATTCCAGTTCCTCGACCAGTTCCCGCAGTATTTCGGCGACCAGCCCATGACCAACGGTCCCGTGTATGTGGGTGCATTCGTACTGCTGCTGGCCATCATCGCGCTGTTCATGGTGGAAGGCCCGATGAAATGGGCTCTGTTCGCCGTCTCAATCTTCGCCATCCTCCTCTCATGGGGACACAACTTCCCGGCATTCACCAATTTCATGATCGACAGCTTCCCCGGCTACAACAAGTTCAGGGCCGTGTCCAGCATCCTTGTCATCGTGGAATTCACCGTGCCGTTCTTAGCGGTGCTGTGCGTCAAGAAGATGATAGACGACCCGAAGGCTTTCCGCGACAATCCGTGGGTAAGCTATTCGGTCCTGGGACTCGGCGCCTTAGTGTGCCTCATAGGCGCTATTTCCCCCTCGATATTCGGCGAGCCGTTCAGTCAGACCGAGATAGCACAGCTGCAGGAAGCAGGTGCGTTCGCCAATCCCGCCTACTATAACGTGATAGACGCCATCCGTCAGACCCGTCTTTCGCTGGTTCAGGCCGACTGCTGGCGGTCGCTCATCTTCATCGTCATAGGCAGCGCCATCATGTTCCTTTACCTCAAAGGCAAGGTACTGAACGGCACCGCACTGGCATGTTCCATCGCAGCGCTCACGCTGATCGACCTGTTCTCGGTAAACCTGCGTTACGTCAACTCCGACAACTTCACCGACCCGCAGGACAACACCGCCGTATTCCGGATGACCGACGCCGATCGTCAGATTCTGAAGGACACCACCAACTACCGCGTGCTCGATGTGGCCGGTTTCAGCTCGGCGCGCTCCAGCTATTTCCACAAGACCATCGGCGGCTACCACGCAGCGAAACTGACCCGTTACAACGACCTGATCGACCGTCAGATAACCAGGAACAACCCCGAAGTGCTCAACATGCTCAACGCCAAGTACATCATGTCGGGCAACGAGTATCAGCTCAATCCCGAGGCCAACGGCAACGCCTGGTTCGTAGAGAACGTGACGTATGTTGACACCCCCGATCAGGAAATGTCGGCGCTCGACTCGCTCCCCACCAAGGTCGCAGCGGTGGCCGACAGGAAGTTTGAGAAGACTCTGGGCAAAGCGCTGGCTGTCAACCCGGGCGATACCATCTACGAGACCTTATACGCTCCCGACCGCCTGACTTACAAGTCTAAGTCCGGCACAGGCGGCGTGGCCGTGTTCAGCGAGATTTACTTCCCGTGGGGCTGGGAGGCCACCATCGACGGCAAGCCTGCCGAGATTGGCCGCGTGGACTACGTGCTTCGCGCCCTGCGCATTCCCGCCGGGCAGCACGACATCGTGTTCAAGTTCGACCCCAAGTCGCTGAAAGTGACCAACACTCTGGCCGTCACTGGCGTAGTGCTGATATACGTACTCTGCTTCCTGGCACTCGGAGCCTGGGCATGGTATCTGACTCATAAACCCAAGACCAAACCGGACACCGAGGATGTCACAAAATAATGGAGCCTCCACCGCATTTCAGCGATGGCGCCATTCTCACGGGTATGGCGTGCATTCTCCCTTTGGCTATCAGCTTGTGACGCGGGTGATACGTCCCGGCCACGTGGCATACTATGGTTATGCCGACATCGACCACGCCCTGGCGGGTCCGCATATCGGCCGGCTGCGGCGCGAGGCGCGGATGCTGCTGCGTCTCGCCGCCATGCTTAATCCCGCATCCATATTCCTGCAGAACGGCGCCCATCCCGCCTATCAGGCTGCCGTCCGCGCGCTCGGCTCGCGCACCAGAATAGTCAGCACTCCCAAACGGGCCATTGACTGCGACATGATTTGCTCGCTCGGTGACTTCATCCCTCTCGACACGCTCAAACAGGCGCTGTCCTTATCCGGTCACGGCGTGGCCCTGCGCGACGCCCCCGAAGGATGGGCCGACCGGCTGTTCGAAGCCCTGCCGCAAGGCGTCATGTTCACCGGCCCCCGCAACGTCCTGGTCATAAACCGCGACGGAATGCAGAAGATAAACTATCCCGTCTCAATCGGCTAATGACAGATCCGAAACAGGCATATCTCCGTTCGCTCGTTTTGGAGCGCGGTCTGTCGGCCAACACCGCAGCCGCCTACGGCATCGACATCGACCATCTCCTCTCATTCGCCCGGGCGCAGGGACTTGAACTCGGCGACATCACTCAGGAGCATCTGCATCAGCTGATTGCCGGATTAGTCGATATGGGCCTCGCCCCCTCCTCGCTGTCCCGCTTCATTTCAGGCATTCGCGGATTCTTCAGATATTGCCGCATACGTGGCATCATCCAGGCCGACCCCTCCGAAGTACTGGAGATGCCAAAACTTGGCCGCAAGCTCCCCGACGTGCTCAGCCTCGCCGAGATAGACGCCATGATTGCTGCCATAGATACGTCGAAGGACGAGGCTCTGCGCAACCGCACCATCATCGAGGTGCTGTACGGCAGTGGGCTGCGCGTATCGGAGCTGACCGGGCTGCGGCTGTCGCGCCTTTCGCTCCCCGACCAATGCGTCATCGTGGAGGGCAAAGGGAGCAAGCAGCGCCTCGTGCCCCTGTCGCCCGTAGCCGTCACGCTGATAGAAAGCTACCTGGAGCAGCGCATTCACGGCCCGATAAAGCCCGACGCCTCCGACATCCTCTTTCTGAACCGCCGGGGCGGCGCCATGTCCCGGGTCATGGTGTTCTACATAATCCGCGACCTGGCCAAAGACGCCGGCATCACCCACCACGTATCCCCACACACCTTGCGCCATTCATTCGCCACCCATCTCCTTGAAGGCGGCGCCAACCTCCGCGTCATCCAGGAACTGCTCGGCCACGAATCCATCGCCACCACCGAGATCTACCTCCACCTCGACCGCTCCCTTCTCCGCCGCGAGCTCCTCGCCCACCACCCCCACTTCCGCCC
>CAJKBH010000050.1 GCA_905198125.1 uncultured Porphyromonadaceae bacterium | reverse complement strand
GACCCAGCTTGAGATAACGCAATGGCCCGGTCTCGGCACCGGCGAGATCAACTACAATAAGAAAGAAGGGAACCTCGGCATCGATTTCCGCGACCCGGCCAACCCCAGCGCAGAGAAGCTCGGTTATTACGGAATCAAGAGCAACCCAACCGTCATGGACGTGGAATTTCCCCGCCACAACAAGATGATCCTCCACACCGACGACGCCATCATCACCTGCTACCGGTACTAAGTACCTGCTACTGGTACTAAGTAAAGACGATACTTAAGTAAATAGAATATTAGATGACAAAGGTGCAGTTCAATGTGCAGGCGCAGCCCCTCATGTCATTCATCAACCGCTCTAACACCGCTCAGACGGAACCGACGCGTTTTCACCCATGCGCTCGATGCTACTTCGTGGTCGATACCCTTACATCGGCCGCGACCGCGAAGCAGGGCGACGCTTGACCGAGCCAAAAATTCCCGTTCCACGATTCTTTCTCGCAATCAACGAGCGACGTTCTTTAATTCAGCTTTGAATTACATGACCATTACATGAACTTGTCAGAGGTAAAACACTAAATATCAAGTGAGTTTTGATAAGGCAAAATTCTGTTCACTACAAATATAGCCTATTCAATTACATGAAATTACATGAAATTAGTCTATCCCCATGAGGGAATATAAGCGACATCGCGGCGGTTTGTTCCTTCAGGCGTACCAACTTTTATAAGCCCTCTCTTTACCGCTTCTCGAATTACGATAGAAACCATCGGGTAGTTCTTTTCCTCGACCCCCATGCGCTCTCGAAACGATTTGTTGGTCATCATCTCGTTCGACATATATTTGAGGCAAGCATGCTGGTAACAGGCTTGTATGCGTTCCTCTTTGGTCGTTTCTGCCCAACCCTTATATTCCGATAGAATCACAGTGGTACGGATATCCGAAACACGATATTTAATTGGGGGCAACTGATATTCTTCAACACCTGCCAAGGCTTTATCCATACCACTGCCTTTCTCCTCGCAAAATCCCATTCGTCGCATAATGTCGGCCAACTCATCATTGCGCGATTGATATTCATCAATAAAGCGGTCAGTACTGATGAGCGGTTGACCGGGCGAAGAAATTTCCACTCTGTCGGAGTAAATCTCCACCATAGGGAATCCTTGCACCGCGAAATTTTGATGGATAATCATATTTGCGACTATTTCGCGGATGGCTTTTTCGGGATACATCCTCACATCCTTGCGGAGTGCGCGTCCAATTTCCTCGTTTGCCGGTAATTGTCCGTTAATCCAATCAAGCATTTGCACAAACTGAACAGCATAACCCTGCTCAAAAGATTGTTCCCTGATGGTGTCAATCTTATTCTTTCCTCGATACACTATTACGCGAACCGCCTTGCGATAGAGATTGTCAAAGTCTCGAAGGTTCTTTGCGAGCAAAATCGCACCAAGTTGAGTTACACCGTACCCCAATTCGGTAGGTATTACAAATTTCTCCGAGATAAATTTGTCGACTATGCCGTTTACGGTACTGGGCATGGGTATGTTCAGCCGATCGAAATAGGTTTCAGCGCTCAACTGGCTTACAACTTCATTAGCTGACTTGCATTCGAGTACAACAATGGCATTCAGCGGTAGATTATTGTTGCGCTTCCAAAGTTTGGCTTCTTTTTCAGGATATCCCATAAGTTTCTTGGTAAGGGATCCTATACGGATATAAGCGGTATTGAGGAACGACACCGGCCTGTCCGTCGCCGCCGGAATCCGATACATCGAAATATGTTGTTTTGGATTTCCATTGTAATCGAACTCTATACATTCCAAGTCCAATCTCGGATTAAGACGATTGACAAGCCATAGTTCAAGTTCCTCATTACCGACCTTATGACTGCGGCACTTGAAACTTGTACCCACAATATTATGACTGCCGTCTTCAATTCCGAACACGAGGTAGCCGTATGGCAGATTAAGCAGAGCCGCACTATTGGATAGTGCGGAGATACGTTCTCCGATTTCTTCCTTTGTGTGAAAATTATGTTTGAACTCAACACATTCAGATTCTGTTGGCATTGCCACCAGACGATTGAGTAGTATTTCTAATTCGGTCTGTTCCATAATACAAAATTACGAATTTTTCGCGAGATATGCCCCTGATTTCGGAAATATTAGCTAACTTTGTAATACCTTATACCTTATCCTTATACCTTATACCTTATGGCGCAGTTAAACTCATACGACCAAAATATTGATCTCTCGGCGATAAAAGATTATTGCCGGGAGCGTGGTCGTGTACAAACATATTGGCAAATGGAAAATCGAATACTCAAATCATTCGTATGTCTGTTGATTCTCTTACCTTTAAGACTATTAGCAGATACGAGCACTACCGGGGCCTCTGCTCACAAGTATGATTACATACCTTTAGGCGACATCTCTAAGTCATCACACAAAAGGAATGTCATCCCTGTTGTAGAATCAGGAATGGATGATGCCGGCAATAGTTTTGAGAACCTTCCTCGAGATGCGAGGGTCATGAATCAACCTCATTCCGAGGTGAAATTCAAAGATGTTACACTTACAAAATCCGGGACTCTTGAATCAGTACTTGGAGATGAAATAAACGATATTGACTCGCTTGTGGTGCGTGGGCCAATCAATGCGGCGGATTTTCATACAATCTGGAGCAGCAGTTTCTACGGAGGGTTGACTGTAGCCAATCTTGAATATGCACAGATAGCGGACAATCAAATACCAAAAAATGCTTTTTGGTATCAGTCGGAGCAATATACTCCCGGATCCGAGTATATAGATTGTATTCCACTTCGCAGAGTCATACTTCCCGAGGGGTTGGTGGAGATAGGTGAAGGGGCATTCTGTTACGCCATTGAGCTTGAAGATGTAAACTTCCCTACGTCTTTAAAAGCAATCAAAAGAAGATGTTTTTCGGACTGCATCAGTTTGAATGTCAACCCTCTTGTTATTCCAGAGGGAGTGGAAGAAATTGGATACATGGCATTCGTTAATTGTAAATCATTGACCGGCAAGGTTATCCTGCCGACAACTTTGAAAAAGATCAATGGCGGCGCATTCTTCTCCACTAAAATCACAGAATGTAATTTCCCCGATGGACTGGAGGAAATCGGTGATGCAGCTTTCTATGCGACTCGTTTAAAGGAGGCAATACTGCCGAATTCATGTCAATCCTTCCCGGGTACTGATCATTTTGCGTTAAACTATGAACTTGAAAAAGTTCGTTTTCCTGAAGGTCTGACAATAATTCCAGAAAGCTTTGTTGACAACTGTATCGAACTTACAGAATTCATAATGCCGAACAGCATTGTGGAAATTGGGGACAGAGCCTTCTGGCAGTGCGGTAAGCTTCAGGAACTTAAACTTTCATCCAATTTGAAATCTATAGGACTCGAGGGCCTGTACTATTGCAAGGGATTGGAAACGATCTATTTCCCTTCCTCATTAGAAACTTTGGGAGCGGAAAGTTGCGAATACTGGAAAAACGTAAAGAGTATCTATTGTGCAGCCAAAATACCGCCGGTCTGCATAGACAGCGAACTCAATCCCGGCTCGACGCCATTTGGGGATTATGGCGATGATTTTGTCAACCGAACCCCACAGGAGACTCTTGTATATGTTCCTATTGGTTCTGCGGATTTATACCGCAATGCGTGGGGCTGGAATTACTTCACGAATTTCATAGAAACCGACAATTTCCCATCTTCCGGTATAGACAGTGTCGTAATTGATGGAAAAGAAGATAATGGTGATTACTACGATTTGTTCGGAAGAAAGGTTAACACGCTAATTCCGGGAACTATCTATATCCATAATGGGAAGAAATATATCTACAAATAACTGATTACGGAGTTCCAGCACCGCCTCCGAACTTTCGTGTCATCGCTTTAGCGCTTCACTCGCGAAGAATCGAGCCTGAGTTTTCGACCGGAAGGCTTCAACCTTTAGCTCAACGAGCATAGGCGAATTAATCGCTAACTAATACAGCGAGCTTCGGCACCAACTGTGCGTTGGATCCGAAGCTCGCTTTTCTATGTAGTATTGTTCCGACGCTAATAAAGGGGTAATGCCGGGGGTTACATGGCGAAGGCGTTGAAGCCGCCGTCTACGACGGCGACGGTGCCGGTGACGAATGAGGAGGCGTCGGAAATCAGATACTGGATGGTGCCGCACAGTTCCTCGGGATTGCCGAAGCGCTTGAAGGGCGTCTGGCGTATCACGTCCTCGCCGCGCTGCGTCAGGCTGCCGTCGGAATTGGTGAGCAACGCACGGTTCTGGTTGGTCAGGAAGAAGCCCGGCGCTATGGCGTTGACACGTATGCCCGAGGTGAACTTAGTTGCCACTTCGTTGGCCAGGAAAGCGGTGAAATTGCTGATGCCGGCCTTGGCGGCTGCGTAACCGCACACGCGCGTCATGGGCCGGAACGCTGCCATCGACGAGAAATTGACTATCGCTCCCTTACCGGCTTTCACCATAGGTTCCAGGAATATCTGTGTGGGGATGACGGTGCCGATCAGGTTAAGGTCAAGGACCCTTGAAAATTCCTCAACCCTCAGGTCGAAGAATGTCTTGTCGGGGGCGATGGTCGCGCCGGGCATATTGCCGCCGGCGGCGTTAAGCAGCGCATCGACCTTGCCGTATTTGGCTAAAATGTCCTCGCAGTTACGACGCACCACGTTCTCGTTCATCACGTCGGTGGTGAGGAACATGGCCTCGCCTCCCTTGGCGTGGATTTCGCTCACAATCTTGTCGCCCTCATCCTTGCGGCGACCCATTATCACCACCTTGGCGCCTTCCAGCGCTAAGTACTCCCCTATGCAGGCACCCAACACTCCGGTGCCTCCGGTGATGACAACCACCTTGTCCTTGACTGAAAAAAGTTCGTTCATATATTTGTTAATTCAAGTTTCGCAAGTTCTCATGATGGAATTAAAAGAAATCAGACTCACAGAACTATTCGGATGCTGCGCATCCGCACAGAACTGACAGAACGGCACAGAACTTTTTCTTATACGTCGCTTCGGGCCAGACTCGGCCGTGGCACAGAGCCGTCATTGACGGCAACGGGAATTTTCACAGAAGTATTCTGTGTATGTTCCTGCTCCTGCGCAAGCAGAATTTGTGATAAATCCTGATTATGTGTTAATTTATGATTCCGTGTCGACCGTGGCCATCACGCCGCTTATCATGCCTAAGGCCAGCATGCGACCGTGGAAGGAATAGCCGGCATTGTAGCCCATCTTCTCGTCGCCTAACATCAATGGGGCGTGGTCCACGCGCATCGGCACTCCGGGACGACGGGTCTCGAATATGCGGACTATCTCTATCAGCCTGGGGTCAAGATGCGACGATTCCTTGAAGTCGCCGTCGGGTAGCACCCTGCATATTCGGGCATGGACGAAATGCGTGCGGTCGGCATACTTGCGGGCCAGGTCCACCACATCGTTGTGTGCTCCGGCACTCAGCGATCCGGCACAGAACGCCAGGCCGTTATGTGGATTGGGCACGGCATCAAGAAACGCCTTGATGTCGGCGTCGCAGGTAACGATGCGCGGAAGGCCGAGTATCTGCAACGGTGGATCGTCGGGATGCACGCACATGTCGATGCCGTATTCATCACATACCGGCATGATGGCCTCCAGGAAATACTTCATGTTCTCGCGTAGCTGCTCGGCACCGATACCTTTGTAGAGATCCAACAGTTCGCGGAACTTCTGCACGGGGTTCAGGTCGTTCTCCGAAATATTGCCGTTGACGAAACCCTGAGTCTTGACGATGATGTTGTCGACAAGTCGCTGCTCCCCCTCGGCATCCATGTTCTTCTTAAGTTCCTCCACACGTTTCAGGGTGTCGGCGTCCCAGTCGGCCTCGGCGTTAGGGCGCTTCACAATGTAGATGTCGAAATAAGCGAACTCGGCACGGCTGAAATACAGATTGGACGTACCGTCGGGGTTGGGATACTCCAGATCCGTACGCGCCCAATCCAGAACGGGCATGAAGTTATAGCACACGGTCTTTACGCCGGCCTTTCCAAGATTGGCAAGCGACTCCTTGTAATTCTCTATCAGGGAGTCACGGTCCGGGCCTGCATATTTGATCGATTCGCTGACCGGCAGACTCTCCACCACGCTCCAGCGCAAACCGTGGCTGCTGATGTAGTCGCGCATTTTCGTCACCTCCTCTAAGGGCCACACCTCCCCGTTGGGAATGTGATGCAAGGAGGTAACGATTCCCTCCACGCCTATCTGGCGCAGCATATCAAGGGTTATCCTGTCGTTCGGTCCGAACCACCGCCACGTCTTTTCCATATATCGTTATTGTGTCTTAATTTTATTATTTATTACGCTCTTATCTCCACTTGTTACCATACAAAACGTAATAATCGTTGCAGTTTAGTATCTATTTGTTAACAATATCGAAAATCATTTCTTAAATTCCTCCGAATATATTAATTTTGTGGGGTGAAGGATATAACCCACCCTCAAACGCACAAACCCGAAATAAACAAAACACTGCATATATGAAATTCGGATATTTCGACGACGCCGCGCGCGAATACGTCATCACGAATCCGGTCACACCCTGGCCTTGGATCAACTATCTGGGCAACGAGGATTTCTTTTCCCTGATTTCCAATTTTGCCGGAGGCTACTGCTTCTACAAGGATGCCAAATTTCGCCGTCTGACGCGCTACCGTTACAACGGAGTGCCGATGGATGCCGGAGGCCGCTACTTCTACATCAAGGATGGCGACGTGACCTGGAATCCCTCGTGGAAACCATGCAAGACTCCCCTGGACAAGTACGAGTGCCGTCATGGCCTTGGCTATACGCGTATCTCGGGCATCAAGAACGGTCTGGAATGCTCCACCCTGTTCTTCGACCCGTTGAAGACCAACGCCGAGGTGTGCCGTCTCACCCTGACCAACCGTTCGGACAGCACCAAAAACGTGAAGCTGTTCAGCTTCATTGAATGGTGTCTGTGGAACGCGCAGACCGACATGGAGAATTTTCAGCGCAATTTCTCTACGGGCGAGGTCGAGATTGACGGCTCGACAATATACCACAAGACCGAATACCGCGAACGCCGCAACCATTACGACTTCTACACGGTGAACTGCCCTGTCGACAGCTTCGACACCGACCGCGAGTCATTCTTAGGACTTTACAACGGCTTTGACACTCCCGATGCCGTCGCAGCCGGTAAGTGCACCAATTCCATCGCTCACGGATGGAGCCCGATAGCCGCTCATTGCATCAACGTGGAGCTGAAACCCGGCGAGACGCGCGACTTCGTGTTCCTGTTGGGATATGTTGAGAACGCCGACAGCGAGAAGTGGGAATCGAAGGGCGTAATCAACAAGAAGAAGGCCCGCGACCTTATGGACCGTTTCGATACCGTAGAGAAAGTGGAGCGCGCCTTCGGCGAACTGCGCAACTACTGGGACCGTCTGCTGGACATATACCACGTGCAGAGCGAGGAACCCCGTCTTGACCGCATGGTCAACATCTGGAACCAGTACCAGTGCATGATCACGTTCTGCTTCTCACGTTCCGCCAGCTTCTTCGAATCCGGCATAGGCCGCGGCATGGGCTTCCGCGATTCATGTCAGGACCTGGTGGGATTCGTGCATCTGCTTCCCCAGCGCGCCCGACAGCGCATCCTCGACATCGCCGCCACGCAGTTCCCCGACGGCAGCTGTTACCATCAGTACCAGCCTCTGACCAAACGCGGCAACAACGACATCGGCTCCGGTTTCAACGACGATCCGATGTGGCTCGTATTCGGCACGGTGGCATACATCAAGGAGACAGGCGACTTCTCCATCCTGAACGAACCTGTGAGCTACGACAACAAACCTGGCAGCGAGGTGCCCCTGATGGAACACCTCACCACCAGCTTCAACTTCGTTATCACTCACCTCGGACCTCACGGGCTGCCCCTGATAGGCCGCGCCGACTGGAACGACTGCCTGAACCTGAACTGCTTCAGCAATGATCCGAACGAGTCGTATCAGACCACCGAGAACAAGAAGGGCGACTCCAAGGCTGAGTCGCTGATGATAGCCGGTCAGTTCGTGATGTGCGGCCAGCAGTATGCCGAGCTGTGCAAGGCCATAGGCAATACGCGCGAGTACGATCGAGCCATGCAGCACGTGGAGGCGATGGCCGAGGCTGTGAAGAAACATGGCTGGGACGGCGAATGGTTCCTGCGCGCTTACGATTACTTCGGCCGCCCCGTAGGCTCCAAAGAGAATAAGGAAGGCAAGATATTCATCGAGTCGCAGGGCTGGTGCTCCATGGCCAAAATCGGTCTGGAAGAAGGATTGGTGAACCGGGCCCTGGAATCGGTCAGGACACATCTCGACTCTCCCCACGGCATAGTGCTGAACAATCCGGCATTCACCGAGTATGTGCCTGAATACGGCGAGATCTCGAGTTATCCTCCGGGCTATAAGGAGAACGCCGGCATCTTCGCCCACAACAATCCCTGGATCATCGTGGCCGAGACCATCGTGGGCAACGGCGACCGTGCATGGGAATACTACACCAAGATTGCTCCGGCGTGGGTGGAGGAACACAGCGACCTGCACAAGGTGGAGCCATACGTCTACAGCCAGATGACGGCAGGAAAGGACGCGCCGAATCCGGGCCAGGCCAAGAACTCATGGCTCACAGGCACCGCAGCCTGGAACTGGCTTACCGTGTCGCAGTACATATTAGGCATACAGCCGGAATTCAACGGATTGCGCATCGACCCCTGCATTCCGTCGGACATGAAAGGCTATGAGCTGGACCGCACGTTCCGAGGCGCCCACTACCACATCCGCGTCATGAATCCCGACGGCGTCTGCAAGGGCGTGAAGTCAATCACCGTAAACGGTCTGCCAGTCACCGGCAACATCATCAACGTATTCCCCGAGGGATCGAACAATACCGTCGATGTCGTGATGGGATAACCCGGCCCGGCAAATATAAAGCGAGGCCCCGCAGCATCCGATTGTGCTGCGGGGTCTTGTTTTAATTAGAGGAATCAGAGGAATCTGCTGTTAAACAGGCGTTATCAGGCTCTTTCAGGAGCTTCCTCCTTGGCATCTTTCGGAGCGGGATCTCCCGTGAAGCCGGGAATCAACCTGGGTATGTTGCAACCTGCATAGTTGCCGGCGACCGTGACAAGATAAACAGGCAATATTGCCCAAAGACTTTCCCCTTGAACCATTGCGACAGTCCAATAGAATATATCGGCCACGCAGTGCGGGAAGCCGCACAGAATGAACGTAGGCACTCCGAACAGCAAGGGCCACCAGTTGCCTTCGCGTCCGAACTTCACGGCTGTGGTCATGATGAATCCGCAGCAGGCGGACAGCAGGAACAGCTTCCACACAGGTGTGGCAAACCGCTTGGCGGTTATGCCTACGGCCATGTCGGTCATCTCGGGTTTCATGGTGGTGAGCGCCACCATCGCCACTCCGGCGATGTTAAGCAACAGAACGGGTATCAGACGCCATATCATGCGTCCGCTCCAGAAACCGCTCTTGCCTGTAAACAGATCGAGTTTCCAGCACACCACGCTCATCAGTCCGAACGCAAACATCGCTGCGCCGACCACGCCTCCCACATTAAGATACACAGCTCCGGCTATGCCTATCAGCACGCCGGCAAGCAGCGGACTCATTATTCTTGCCTTAATCACTTTTGATTTAAATAATGGTTAAGTTAGTTTAATTAAAAATAAATCGGATCCAGATATTCTTCTTTCGCCTTGTCAGGTTTGTCGGACAGCACTGATTCATCCGACTTCTTCGACTGATCCGCACCGGCATTGTCCGACACGAGCCCATGGGCATGACCGGGCACCCGACCGAACATCAGCAGCCTCTGCCGATAATATGGCTGACTCAGTTCCGACACCACTACCCCCTTCGACGAGGATGCATGGACGAACCGGTTGTCGTCGACCACGATTCCTACGTGAGACACTTTCTTCGGGTCTTTGCCCGTGGCGAAAAATACAAGGTCGCCGGTTTCCACCTTGTTCGTGTCGAGTTTATAGCAGAACTCGGCCTGCTTGGCAGAATTGCGGGGTATCTTGCTGCCGGTTACATCCTCGTATACGCGCATCACCATGCCCGAGCAGTCCGTACCGTCCTTCTTGTCGCATCCGGCATACTTATATGGAGTGCCGATCCACGACAGCGCTTCTTCAGCCACCTTGCGCCCCCACTTGTCGCCTTTACCCACATGGATGGTCTCGACTGTTGCGGGACCGAAAGGTTCACCGCCGGCCTTCTTCGAGCTATGGCACGACGTCAGCGTCGCCGTCCAGATGGCGGCGAGCAATATAATGCCTGTCTTTATCGTCCTTCCGTTCATCGAAGTTGCCGTTAGGGTTTGACCTCTTTTCAGGTATGTTTGGAATCAATCGGGAATCAATTGTGGAGAATGCCTTGGAATCCAATCATTGTTTCCTCGGCATTCTCCACTACAAAGTTAATCATTTTTTTATAACCGCACACCCCTTCACTGCATTTTTGGCAATATTTTCTATAATATCGGCTCGTTGAGCCATTGACTTATATAAGCCTGCCTGCGGCCCGGTCGGTGCGGTAATCTAAGGAACGATGCGTTAATGCGATACTGCACCCCTTTCACCGGAATATGACACGGATATTTCAATACGGTTCTTACACGAAGTCTCCGGAATATCAAAAGCCAGTAAATGCTCTGCCGCATTATATTTCCATGCCGAGGATTCAACAGGCTTGCCGTTTACAGTAACCTTCAGCGGGTGTGTCGCATTATGGATATTTACAGACCATCGACGCGTTTCCGGCAGACCAGTCGCGTTTCCTTCACGCGGGTTTATCACATAGGTTTCCGTGTTTCCGGTTACAGTGTGATTGAACCGTGTGACAGCATATACGGTAGCATAGTCGCTGTTGTCCCCTGTATCCTCATACAGAGACCCGATCCCCTCCTTGCCGGCTACAATGTTAAGAATCAGCGAGGTCTCAGGGGCCGTTACATTCTTCACTGTCGGAGCGTTATAAGGTATTATCGATCCGGCCCTGAAGAAATAAGGTATCTCAGTGACCTTAAAATCCATAGTCCTGACACATGGCCCCTCTATAAGTTCATTGGTCGACACGCTCCACCATGATCCTTCGGGAAACCATATTTCTTTTGAACTGACTTTGCCATCGGGCGCAGCTTCCGTCACAGGCGCCACCAATATATCGTTTCCGAAGAAATACTCTCCTTCATACCGATAAGCCTCCTCCTGGTCGGGATATTCGTAATATAGCGGACGACACATTCCGATGCCGGTATCGTATGTCTCGCGTGCCATGGTGTATATGTATGGGAACAACGCATAGCGCAGCTTCACGGCTTCCAGCATAGCGGGGAAATTAGGGAATTTCCATATACGGCGCTCTATCCTGTCGTCTTTGGTGGCATGAGTACGGAATATCGGGGTAAACACACCGAACTGAATCCAGCGTAACACAAGCTCAGGATCATTCACAATCTTCTCGTCGGTAAAGGCATGACCTCCGAGGTCGTGACCCCAATATGCATAGCCCACATTTGAGGCAGTGGCAGTGAAATATGGCTGGAATGCCAATGTTGGAAAGTTTATTAGGGCGTCTCCCGAGAAACCGATCTGATAGCGGTGACATCCCAGTCCTCCCCAGCGGTGGAATATCACGGGACGTCGGTCAGGACGGTTTTTCATCATGTCGTTGTAGAACACATGGTTGCACCAGAATGTCTGCCCGAGGCCCGAAGTGTACGGACTGGTCAGATGCTGCTGCCAGTCAAGCCACCAGAAATCCACTCCCTCGGATTCGTGGTCGCGAATTATGTTCTTGAAGAATGACTTGGTGAAATCAGGGAAATCAAGGCTCCATGCAATATTCCCGTTCTCATCATACTTTCCGCCGAGTTCCGATTTCATGGCACTGTAATAACCCGGCGATTCATGGCTGTTCACCCCGTCGGCAGGATGAAGATTAAGCGCGATCCTGAAGTTATTGGCATGAATTTCATCCAGCAGTTTTTCAGGTTCAGGAATCAGATTGGTGTTCCACGACCATCCGGTCCACCCTCCTATTCCCTCCGAGCCGCAGTTGGGATCACCGTTCCAGTGCCAGTCCATGTCAAGGATCATCACGTCGGCAGGTATGCCGTTGCTCTTTAAATCAGCCATAATCCGGCGATAATCGTCCGAAGAATAGGAGGCATATTTGCTGTACCAATAGCCGAACACATACGCCGGAGGCAACGGAATTTTGCCGGCGATTTTCGTAAAATCGCCAATCGCCTTCTTGTATTCCTGACCGTATCCCATGAAATAAAGGTCAAGGGCCTGAGGATCTTTTCTTTCGGACCACCAGTCGAAACCCACTTCATCGTTGGACGTCAGCGCAAACGAGCGGCTTCCATCGGCTCGTGGAGCCGACCATGAATCGTCTATCACCGCCCACCCGGATCTGGATACCAGACCATTCTCGAGTTCAGCTCGTTTGTTATCTCCGTTACTTCCGTCCAGTGTGCGGCATGTGCCTTTGAGATTCAAAGGATCCGGTTTCCCGGGATACCATGTAATCTCTTGCCCTTTATGCATCATGGTAATGGTCAGATTACGAGGCGATGCAGGTAGCGTTTTAGGATTAGTACCCTTGCGGTATTTCAGATTCAACTTACCGGTGGAGATGTAGAGATAATCGTTATCTTCATTCTTGTCGAACTCAGGCACTGCGTCCATCTGACGGTTATTGACCGTGAATGTGGCACGGTCTTCAAACACACCTTTATCGCTATACTCTATGCGAATCATTTCAGGGGTCAACACCGTAAACCGTGCATTACCTGAAATCACCATCGCATCCTTCAGCGCGCATGGATTCTGCGCAACGGCATTTATCGCCAACGATAAACACATGAAAGGCATTACACCAAATATGCCCTTTTTCAAAAAGTTTGCTGTCATTTTGATTGACTGGTATTATGATTTGTTTTTTAACACAAGGTTGAATTAAGATATAGTGGCCTCTACATTGTAGAGTCTCGACGCAAAGTTAAGTCATAATTCAACATAAATCAATGACGAATGTTGAAAATGTAGTACATTAAGAACGTCATATATCTAAATTCCTGCATTTTACAGAATGTAGATTTTTTATTTTTGTAGTATGATTTAAGAAGAACACCACATCAACTACCCATTATAAAACTGTTAAAAATATAAGAATACCGGAAATTCCCCGATGTATCGCACATACGCATCATTTATAGAACATTATTTGTAAATGTCGGATTTTTGCACTATATTCGCAGAAAGAAACTGAGTTATGGCAAAGTATATCAATCCATTCGTTGACTTCGGCTTCAAATATATTTTCGGCCGTGAGGAATCCAAGCCGTTTCTTATGGACTTCCTGAACAGCCTTCTGGCGAACGAGCCGGGGTTCGAGCCGATAGTCGACATCGAATATCTCGATAAGGAACAGTCCCGTTTCGGCAAGGAGATCCGTGGCGTGGTTTATGACATTCACTGTCGCACATCTAACGGAAAACGTTTCATCGTAGAGATGCAGAACCAGTCGCAGCCATACTTTTTCGACCGACTGGTTTACTATTCAACCAAGGGAATAGTAGAGCAAGGGAAACGTGGCCATAACTGGAAATACGAATACCTGCCGGTATACTGCGTGTCGTTCATGAACTTCGTACATGCAGACTATCCCGAGAGGTTCAGGATTGATGTCGGATTGTGCGATTTGAGCACAAAGAAACTATTCTCGGACAAGTTGCGTTACATATTCATACAGACGCCACTGTTCGACAAGAAGACACCGGGGGAATGCGTCACGAATTTTGACAAATGGATGTATAACATTATAAATATGCCGACTATGGATATAATGGCTTTTGTAGATGAGAAGCTTTTCGATGACTTCGAGAAGATGGCTGAATATGCCGCCATGTGTCCGGTGGACAGAATGGCTTATGATGCTAATGAAAAGGCATACAGAGACCTGATGGGGCAGCTTGAGTATGCCACAATGGAGGGTGAGGAACGAGGCAGAACGGAAGGCAGAGCGAAAGGCATTGCGGAAGGCAGAGCGAAAGGCAGAACGGAAGCCACTCACGAGATGATACTTAAAATGCATGAGCAGGGTATCAGTCTTGACACTATAGCCGTTGTAACGGGCTTACAGGTCAGTGAGGTCCGGACAATCATATCCGCAGAAAAATAACCGAACGCACATATTATTAAAGAATTTCAAGGCACCCGGCTTAGGCTTGAGGTGCCTTTTTTCATAAAAAATCCCGGTTCGCTGAAACTTTCGGAATCAAAGATGCATCTAACGAAGCAAAACAACAGCAATATGACAAGCCCTCCGTTAAGCCAGAGGGAGTTTGCTTCGGTAATTCAGGAGCACTCCCGCATCATAAACAAAGTCTGCTATTTTTACGCTACCGACCGCATGCCGTTCGATGATCTACGACAGGAAATATATGTCAACATATGGCTGGGATTAAGGCAGTTCAAGGGCGAAAGCAAGATCTCCACCTGGATTTATCGTATAGCGGTCAATACTGCCCTAATGGCATTACGGTCATCGCGTTCAAACATCGAAACCGTATCGCTGGCTATCAATCTGCCTGACATATCTTCCGAAATCGACGATGCCGAAAAGGAAAACCTTCAGTCCCTTCATTCATTGATCAACAGGCTTGAAGATATGGAGAAGGCTATAATTCTGCTTTGGCTCGAGGAACATACGTACGATGAAATCGCCGACACCCTCGGCATGAAACGCAATACCGTCGCGACTAAAATTCGCCGAATCAAGGATAAACTCTCTAAACTTATATGATATGAACCTCGACGAACTCAAAAACAGGATATCAAAATTGGACGACATTCTTGACAAGACCAACAAGGAAGTCAAGATAGACATAGCTAAATCCAAGACGGCACAGACACAGCTTCTTGCTAAATTCCGGATGATTTTCGTTTCATGTCTTATCTTCGCCCTCATATTCACCCTAATGGTAATCGGAGGCGTTGCCCCACGTAAATTCCCGATGGAACTTAACATCGGTCTTATCGTATACGCATTGATTGCTGTAATTGTGTATGGTTATCTTTATTTCCGGCTCAGACACACAGACGTCGCGACCGTAAAACCTACAGAATTATACAGAAGGGCTACCTGCATGCGGCTGTTGATGATGTCCGGCGAAGTGATATTGTGTCTCGGTCTCCTGCTACTGATTCCATTGATAGGTTCAGGCAATGACGACTGGCCTTTCTATATCTCGGTCTCGCTGGCAGTCTATATCTTCTTCAACGTCAAGAAGAACTGGCCCGAATACCGCAAGCTTTTCAACGAACTGAATTCCATAAAGGAAATAAAGTCTTGACGTTACAGAACATAAAAAGTCACTCCGAATTGAAGTGACTTTTTATGTATCAGGCATCGTAATATGGCTTCAGGCATCGTTCCTTAATAATCTTTGGCATAATGCAATACGTGTCATTCTAAAAGGAGGCGATTCGTATCAATATTCCTGCCTCCAGATTCCATGCGAAACCACCCGTGGAACTATAGTCATCGGTATTGAATACTTCGGTAAAACTACCCCAGCCGAGTCCTCCTCCGGCAAATATTCCCACACGCCGCCAGCGTCCTATCCAATAAGTATAGCCGACGTCAATCATCAGACTCAGTTTTTTCCACTGAGCCAATTGTCCTATCGAAAGACCCAGACTCACATCCATATTGGGATTCCCGTTGCCTCCGAAATTGAAATAAGAGCCGATGCCGAAATTCCACAGAATTTTGTTCTTATATTTACTGTCGAACAGAAAATCCTTTCCTATGCTTCCATACGCATGAAAGCCATGTCCGGTGTACCTCAGCCGGATATTTTCTCCATATCCCCATGATATGCCGGCACCGATCTGCATTGACGGATATGCGTCACCGTCATTCGTGCCTCCGAGCTGAAAAATGCCTTGTCCTATCGCCCGGCCGGCCCGTTCGGCGCTTTCATAGGAACGGCCGCCATTGTTGCCATAACCGCCAGAACTGCTTGAGCCATACGATGAATCATAGCTGTCGCCCGAATAGAAAGTATAAGTGTAATAATGGTAGGTATCTGAACCTTGTGTCTGAGTTTCCGAATTCAACTTATATCGAAGCGAACGCCCGGATCTATCGGTAGCAGATGGCGAATATGTGTTTCCTACCGTGTTTATCGTGACGGAGCTATATACGGAGTAACTTTTCCCGTTATAGCGCACGGTGATTGGAGCGTTCGCACCGGAACCGACAACAAACGTGATTTCATTATACCATTCGGCATGGGCAGCGAATGATGTGAGGCTGACGATAATAGCCGCGAGACATAACTTTAACCGATTCATGATTGGATGTTTTGATTGATATTTGGTTACCATGTCTGCATTTGAGCAGCGAACCGACTTATCAGATGCAGACATAGTAACTTAATTGAGATGGCAATAATTCAAGAAGACAAGCACCGCTGACGATGCTTGCCTTCGATATAATTGACGCTCTATTGTAATTTCACGTTCCCGGCGACAGATACGATAGTAGTTCCGGGGGCCGGTAAGGAAACAGAAGTTGATGCGCGGCTGGCACGTTTGTAACTGATATCGATGGTCATGCTGATACCCTGCTCCTCCGCTTCATATATGATATGCAACGTTGACCCCTTGAATTTTACCTCGCCCCACATGTCGTCGTACCACGCCGGTATGTTGATCTTGTTACCCTTGACATTGTAGGAAACTCCGTTTACCCTGTCGCCGTCGAAATCCAGCACCTTGTCATAGTATCCGCTGTAGCCGCTGTCACCCGCAAACTTGTCGAGGTCGGAGGCCGTAAGAGTAACCGTCTGACCCATGGTGGTCACCTTCATCTCGCTGAAGTTCCAGGTGCCCTGAAGCTGTTCCACAAGGCTGTCGCCTTCCGGTTCGTCATCCTTGTCTCCGCTGCACGAGACCATAGTCACAGCCATTGCCGCAACTGCCAGCATGGCTAACAAATAATAAATCTTTCTCATGTCTTTAGTTGTGTTAAGTGGTTGATTATTATATTATATTGATTTAACTTTCGCATGTTGGAATTATCAGATTTTCAAGTCACAGAACTGGCGGCAAAAGCAAGCTTTT
>CAJKBH010000049.1 GCA_905198125.1 uncultured Porphyromonadaceae bacterium | reverse complement strand
CTGTTCTGCGGTTCGGCGGCGGTGGTTTCGGCGCTGGTTTGGGGCGACCTGAAGCTGGCCTTCGGCCTGATGGTTCTGGCCGCCGTGTTCGACTTTTTCGACGGCTTCGCAGCGCGTCTGCTCAACCAGAGTTCGCCCATCGGGCTGCAACTCGATTCGCTGGCCGACGACATCTCAGCCTACGAAAGCACCGTCGCCAAGCAGCGCCGCGAAGTGAACCGCGCCCTCTCCGACATCTACAAGGCGGAACGAAAGTAAAAAAACAAATCCATCCCATCCCTCAACGTTAACCCCATCAGTAATCCTCGCGAAACGGTCTCCGTAAGGAGCTCTGCTCCCCTTTCCTCCCCATTCTCCCTCCCCGATCTACCTACCTCAACTCACCCCAACCCCCATCGAAATGATTTCTTTCACAATCGCGCTTCTGATACTCATTGCCGGATACTTCACTTACGGCGTGTTCGTAAGCAAGGTGTTCGGACAGGACTCATCACGTCCCACACCGGTTCACACCATGGCCGACGGCGTGGACTATGTAAAGCTCCCCACCTGGAAGATATTCCTGATCCAGTTCCTGAACATCGCGGGCCTGGGACCCATCTTCGGCGCCATTATGGGCGTCATGTTCGGACCGGCCGCTTTCCTCTGGATAGTGTTCGGCACCATCTTCGCCGGCGCGGTGCACGACTACATGTCGGGCATGCTGTCGCTGCGCAACAAGGGTGCGTCGCTCCCCGAGATAGTGGGTATGCAGCTCGGCACGGGCGTAAAGAACGTGATGCGCGTGTTCGCCCTGCTGCTGATGGTGCTGGTGGGTGCCGTGTTCGTGTATAACCCCGCCGACCTTTTGGCGATGCTGACGCCCGAAAGCCTGGACCGCGTGTTCTGGATTGTGGCTATATTCGCCTACTATATGCTGGCCACTCTCCTCCCCATCGACAAGCTGATAGGCAAGCTGTATCCGCTGTTCGGATTCGCATTGCTGTTCATGGCCGTGGGTATCATGATTGCGCTGTACGCCCATTGGGGCGCGATGCCCGAGATATGGGGCGACATGAGCAACCGTAAGGCAGACGCAGCCGCCAGTCCCATCTTCCCCATGATGTTCGTGTCGATAGCCTGCGGCGCCATCTCCGGATTCCACGCCACGCAGTCGCCCATGATGGCGCGCTGCCTGCAGAACGAGAAGCACGCTCGGCCCGTATTCTACGGCGCCATGGTCACCGAGGGTATCGTGGCCCTGATATGGGCTGCCGCAGCCATCGCATTCACAGGTGGATATGAGGGTCTGCAGAATTATATGGGCGACGGCTCGCCCGCAATATTGGTTAACGACATCAGCAAGACGTGGCTCGGCACCTTCGGCGGCATCCTTGCCATATTGGGCGTGATAGCCGCTCCCATAACCAGCGGCGACACCGCCCTGCGCTCCGCACGGCTCATCGCCGCCGATTTCCTCAACTTCAACCAGAAGACCGTGGCCAAGCGCCTGATGATTTCAGTGCCAATCTTCGCGCTGTGCTTCGCCGTGATGCTGATGCCTTACGAGGTGTTGTGGCGTTACTTCGCATGGTGCAATCAGGTGCTGTCGGTGTTCACCCTCTGGGCCATCACCGTATATCTTGCCGCAAACCGCAAGCTATATATCGTCACGCTGATTCCGGCCCTGTTCATGACTATGGTAACGGTGACATACATAGTGTTCGCACCCGAAGGATTCTCGTCGCTGGCGCAGTCCATGACAGGCAGCCCAATACCATACGGCGTGGCCATCGGCGCCGGCGCGCTGGTATCGGTGGTGTTCCTGCTGCTGTTCGCCCGCTACCTGCGCGGCCTCGACGCCGAGACTCCCATGCTGGCCGAGTGAACCGACACAGCAAACTAAACGTAGTATTATATGTAGTTTAGAAAGTTTACAAAGTTGAAAAAGTTCAAGATAAATGTAGAGCCATTTGAGTGTCATATCTTGGCATTATCTTAACTTTCTAAACTTTTTCAACTTTTTCAACTATAATTATAAACTTCAATAATCATGAATATAGGCGATAAATTTCCCGACGTATTGGGACTCGATGCCGAGGGCAAAGAGGTGAAACTGTCCGACTACCCCGGCAAGCGTTTCATCATTTATTTCTATCCGAAGGACAGCACTCCGGGCTGCACGCTGGAGGCGAAGTCTTTCCGCGACAACTACCAGACGTTCCTTGACATGGGCTATCAGATAATAGGCGTAAGCAAGGACCCGGCCAAGAGCCATCAGCGCTTTGCCGAGAAAAACGAACTCCCCTTCCCGCTTGTCAGCGACACCGAGGGACATCTGTGCGAGTTAGCCGGTGTCTGGGCGCTCAAGGTTATGGCCGGCCGCCGCTACTGGGGCATAGTCCGCACCACGTTCGTGTGCGACAACGACGGCACCGTGACCGACGTCATCGATAAGGTGAAGACCGCCACGGCATCAGAGCAGCTTTTTGCACTTCTTGACAACCGATACAATCCCAACCCCGCCTGAATAGTCTGAGCTATCCTCTTAACTTTGTCAACTTTATACACTTTCTCAACTAATTTGCATTTGCGAATCCGGGGCAAAATTATTAATTTTGTATCCCGTTATGAAACACGGATTCGACAACGACAAATATCTCCGCATCCAGTCGGAGCATATCAGTGAGAGAGTAGCCCAATTCGGCAATAAGCTCTATCTGGAGCTTGGCGGCAAACTGTTTGACGACTATCACGCCTCGCGTGTGTTGCCCGGCTTCCAGCCCGACAGCAAGCTCAAGATGCTGAGCAAACTCAGCGACCGCATCGAGATCGTGATAGTGATCAGCGCCACCGACATCGAGAAGAACAAGGTTCGCGGCGACTTAGGCATCACCTACGACATGGACGTGCTTCGTCTGCGCAAAGAGTTCCAGAACCGTGGTTTCATGGTCGGTTCGGTAGTGATAACCCATTACAACGGCCAGAGCAGCGCCGACGCATTCCGCGCCAAATTAGAGCGTATGGGGATCCGCACCTACTGTCATTACATGATCGACGGGTATCCCACCAACGTAAAGCTCATTGCGTCCGACGAGGGTTTCGGCAAGAACGATTATATCGAGACCACGCGTCCCCTGGTCATCGTCACCGCCCCCGGTCCGGGCAGCGGCAAGATGGCAGTGTGCCTGTCGCAGCTGTACAACGAGCACAAGCGCGGCATCCAGGCCGGTTACGCCAAGTTCGAGACCTTCCCCGTGTGGAGCCTGCCGCTGAAGCATCCCGTCAACATCGCCTACGAGGCGGCCACAGCCGACCTGAACGATGTGAACATGATCGACCCATTCCACCTCGACGCATACGGCAAGACGGCCATCAACTATAACCGCGACATCGAGATCTTCCCGGTGCTCAACGCCCTGTTCGAGGGTATATACGGCGAGAGTCCCTACAAGTCGCCCACCGACATGGGCGTGAACATGGTAGGCTTCTGCATCAGCGACGACGAGGTGTGCCGCGAGGCATCGAAGAACGAGATTGTGCTACGTTATTTCCAGGCGCTGAACAAGCTGGCACAGGGCGACGGCAACGAGGCGGAGGTGGACAAGATCGAGCTGCTGTTCAAGCAGGCCGGCATCGACACCTCCTATCGCAAGCCCATAGCCGTGGCGCGTGAGCGTGCCGAACGTTCCGGGCGTCCCTGCTCGGCCATCGAGTTGCAGGACGGCTCCATCATCTCGGCCGAGACCAGCGACCTGCTCGGCCCGAGCGCTGCGCTGATTCTGAACGCCATCAAGCACTTGGCAGGCATCGACCACAGCGTAAAACTGATTCCCCAGGAACTGATAGAGCCTATACAACATACCAAGACTGCCTACCTGCGCGGCCACAATCCGCGCCTTCACACCGACGAGGTACTGGTGGCGCTTTCCGTGCTCAGCACCCGCGACGAGAACGCCCGCAAGGCGCTGGAGCAGCTTCCCGAGCTAAAGGGATGCCAGGTGCATTCCACCGTCATGCTCGGCGAGGTGGATCACAAGATCTTCAAGAAACTCGGCGTCGGCCTCACCTGCGACCCCGCCCGCAAACCCTGATTTTTGACTGGAGAACTAATTGTTTTAGACAAACTAATTGTTTTAGACAGAAGAATCATTTGGCTTTAGACAGGAGAACAGGAGAACAGGAGTGACAGCACCAACTGATTCTCCTGTTCTCCTGTTCTTATATTCAAGTATTCAAGTGCTCAAGATACTCAAATTCCATGTCATTGATTATATGCAAATTGAGTGGGGCATTGCAAAATACTTTAAAAAATTTTTCGTTAAAATTTGGTAAAATAATATTATTCTTATAAATTTGCGGTGACAAATTATTGACACACATCCGGTGCAGCAAAGCTGAAGGCACCGAGAATTCAACAACCACAATGCGCAGTCCAGTCTGTGGACTGCATATTCAACAACCTTACAGTCCTCAATCTGCAAGGACTGACACGATTCAACAACCACCCGGCTCTACCTGCACTGGAGCCTGTACTTCATGCACACCGAAACATGAAAGTAATTTTCATTCACCAATTACTAATATATGAAACTCAACAACTTTTTCATTCCGCTATTAGCGGCCGGCATGCTCACCGCATGTAGCGATGACAGTGCCAACGTACCGGAAAACACCGGCAACATGGATGGTCTGTATATGACCCTGACTGTATCTCCCCAGTCCATGACACGTACTTCCAGCCCCAGCACGACCACCGAGTTAGGACAGGCTGACGAGAACAAGGTATCCAACCTTCTGCTCGTGATGGTAGACAAGAACAGCACCATCGTTGACTTCGCGCGTGTTTCGAGCGAGGACAACATCAAGGAAGAGACCAACGGCGACGTAACCGCCACAGGCATGTTCAACCGCGGACGCATGGTTACCTATCTCCAGAACCGAGGGAATGACGACGCTACCAAGTTCTACGTGATCTGTAATCCAACTGAGGCAAATGAATTCAGCGTAGGCCAGAACATCGACGACTTCATCTGCCAGAAAGACCCCGAGACTTACTACACATCCAATAAGTTCGTGATGTCCAATGCCGGTGACGCAACAGTACGCCTTCCCGAGCTCGCCAAGGTTCAGGCCGGTGATTACGCCACTCCCGAGACGGCATTCGACATCGCCGACGTGACCGTTGAGCGTGTTGCCGCCCGTTTCGACTATGCCGAATACATCTCGGAGTCGGAAGCAGTGAAGGACGAGGCCAACAACTGCTACTACTTTACCCTGGCGGAAGGCAAGGACGGCGTGGGTGCTCTGCGTGTCAGCATCAAAGAGATGGCTCTGTGCAACATGGGCAAGCAGTTCTACCTGTTCAAGCGTGTGAACACCACAGGCCTTCTGACAACACCTGTGACCATGTTCGGCGCCGAGACCAAAAACAATTACGTTGTGGATCCCTTCGGTGAGAAAAAGGCAGCCTTGACAAAGACATCCAATGATTTCGACACTTATTTCAACTACGCCCTGTTCGGATCGAACAACCTGACGTTCACCAAGGTATCCGACATCATGGCCGACGCCAACAAGCGTGGAAACGAGAACGGGACTATGGAAGGCGAGCAGTACAACTTCTGGCGCTATGCACTGCCCAGCACGCTTCCCTCCGATCCCTCGACTTCGCAGAAGAACGGCAACAGCACAGGCGTAGTGTTCCGTGCCGAGATCACAACTCCCGATGCATCCGGCGACCTGAAGACTGCCATGACCAACGGACACGACCTCTACGTGTTCGGCGGCAAGATGATCGGCAACTATGCAGCCTTGCTGCACATTGTGGATAAGGATGCCGCCAATGCTATTTCCGTAGCCTTCAAGAACGCACTGACCCCCGAAGAAGCTGCCGCTGAATCAGCCACCGCGGCCATACAGAAAAAACTTGTAAAGGCCGGCTTCGCCATCTATACGGCTACCGAAGAAAACGGCTCCAAGCATTACTACTGCGACTATTACTACTGGAACCGTCATAACGACAACAACAACCCCCAGCAGATGGGCGCCATGGAATTCGGAGTGGTACGCAACAACATATACAAACTGGCCGTGACAACCATACAGAAACTCGGTCATCCCATCGTACCCGGCGACGATCCCGATCCTGTCGATCCCGACGATCCCGACGAGACTTCCGACTTCTATATGAAGGTCAAGGTTACAGTCAAGCCCTGGGGAGTTCGCGTCAATAAGATTAAATTCTGATAGACCTTACATTGTCAAAGCTAAAGACTTTCTGACATGAAAGGACTGGCATACAATTTTTTACACGTCATGAAGGCGGCGGTTGCCGTCGCCTTCATGGCTCTAATTCCTACGTCGTGCGTTCTTGACGGTCCGCTGCCCGAGTGTCCACGGCCGGAAACCCGATTGCGTTTCGTGTACGAATACAACATGGAGCGCGCCAACGCATTTCACAACCAGGTGCATTGCCTGTCGCTCCATGTTTATGACAAGGACGGCAATTACGTCGGGACTTACACCGAGACACGGCAGTCCGTACTTGGCGATGAAGCCTACCGCATGCCGCTTAATCTACCCGATGGAGACTATCATGTCGTTGTTTATGGCGGAATGGCCTGCGAGGCAAGCTCTTTCTCACACACAGCATCGATAGGTCCGGGGGCTTCGTTGCCGTCGTTAGGAGTCAGGGTTAATCCCGAATGTCTGACCGATGACCGACTGCGACGTCTGCACGACCATTTCTATGGATCGGCCGACATAAAGGTCACTCAGAACGAGGAGTCCGAACATACCGTATACATGATGCGCAACACCAATACTATCCAAGTGGCGCTGCAGCATCTCAACGGCTCGCCGATCGATTGCGCCGACTTCAACTACACCATCACCGACGACAACACCCTGATGGACGCTGGCAACAACCTGCTGCCCGCAGGCGAAGTGGCATACTCCCCCTACGAGACGGTCAACTTCACCACCGGCACCAAAGCAGGCGAAGGTCAAACCGAAGTCAACGCAGCCGTGGCACGATTCACTGTCTCTCGTCTGGTGCATGACAAGGCCACGAGCTGCACCCTGCACGTCACCCGCAAGTCCGACGGCAGCTCCGTGCTCAAACTCCCCATCGTGAACTATATGCTGATGTTCAAAGACAATCACGACGCCACCAAGCCTATGTCCGACCAGGAATACCTGGACCGCGAGAACTCCTGGCGCTTCGTGTTCTTCCTGGACGAAAGCAACGGCAACTCATGGGTCAACACCCGAATCATCATCAACGACTGGAAAGTAGTGGTGAACAACACCGGATTCTAACAGATACAACTCCCAACCGAACAATAATACAACACAATGATCCATCTCTTCAAGAACATAGTGGCAACAGCGGCCGTGGCATTGCTGTCGGTCATCCTCACAGGATGCAAGGATACCGATGCCATTGGCGGCATGGACTTGGAGAACGCCAGGGTGTACATGACAGTAAGCATGACTCAGCCCGGTGTGGACGTCACACGGTCAACGACCATAGACTCCAACGACACGTCAAGCGATGGATGGGAACCGGGCACCGATGCCGAAAACGCCATACACCGTCTGCTGATCGTAATGAAACACGGCGACGATTCACTCTGTTTTCCTGTCTCCTCCTCCGACATAAATACCATAGATGGCACATCGACCACCTTAATCGATATGCCTCTTGCCGATATCATACGGATGGCCGGACATAACATCGAGCTATACGTGTTGGCCAACTACAATGCTACGATGCTGTCGGAAGCGATGAACGGCGGTCTCAACACTGCCACCTTATATTCTTTATCCTCCCCCGACGACCCACTGCTCAAAACCACCCGGGGACTTCCCATGTCCGGTGAGGATAAATATGTAGTTTCCCTCCCCTCCGACCTCTCGTCCTACCTTACAGAGGCCAATCCTCTCGACCTGACCCAAGCAGGCGCCATAACCCTGATCCGCTCCGTAGCCCGCATCGACTATCTTGATGCCAGCACGGGCCACGACCATACCTTTCCCATCGTTGACGAAGCAGACGTCAACAAGACTACCGGCTATGAAGTGACTCTCGCTTCGATGCACTTGTTCAACGTATGCGACCGATTCTCCGCTTTTCCTCAGGCTGCTGCAAATCCCCGTGGCTTCATGAAAGATGATATCGCAATCACGACTTCGAATCTTGACAAGTGTTCCGAATCGGAAACTTCCAATTATAAAATCTGGCGCTATATCACGGAGAACAAGCTTCCCGACGACGCCCAGATTCAGAAAAACACTACCGGCATAAGGTTCCATTTCCGCATCACCAGGACTCCTGCCGGTGCAGTATCGACAACAGGCCCTTTGACATTCAAGGCCGGCGGCAGAACCATGTCTGTCAACTACACTGCCGATGACGCCGATGGTGCCGGCCACTACGTGGACTATTACTATTTCATACGGCATAACGATAACGGCAACCCGTATCTGACCGGTCCGATGGAGTTCAGCGTGGTGCGCAACAACATATACCGTCTCAGCATCGAGAGTATCTCGGGACTCCCCGAGCCTTATACTCCGGAGAATCCCGATGAGTATCCCGGATTCAAGGTCAACGTCCGGATAGCCAAATGGCAGTATCACAAATATGTTTTCGATATGTAATCCGCCATGCACAAAACCATGAATAGATCCATTAACTGCATAATCACTGTACTCACGCTAATTTCGCTGCTGATGTCAGCCGGTTGTGCCGATGACTTCAAGTCCGGACTGAACGGAGGCGAAGGAGAAAACGTGACACTAATGATTCCCAACCCCGTGCTGAAAGGTACCCGCGCCACTGACACCGGGCTGAACGAGACACTGCAGGAAGGGCACATAAGGACATTGTGGTTCTTCGCCTTTCCTATTGACGGCACTGATGACGCCAACAAGGTGGCCACAGAGCTGACACCCGACGACGATAAGCTCACCAACGAATACCGAAGCTATGACATCAAGATAAAGGCCGGTAGATACCGCATATATATGCTCGCCAATATCGAGGGAATCGATGCCGACACATCGGAAGACGCAATTAAGAACGCCACTTTGAGCTACAGCTCCGAGAAGATGCCTAACCCCACGGACGGTCTTCCCATGGCATGTATGCCTCAGGAAGTTAAGGTCGGAGACACGACTCCCGCAGTTGTAGAAGACGGTATCGTTACTGTGGCTGACGGCAAACAGACCTCCCTTTGGATTGACCTCACCTTCCTCTGCGCCAAGGTGCGCTATACGCTGCTGTTCGATAAAAGCAAAAACGGCTTTTCAAACGTTTTCGGCGATAATGCCCTTACGTTTACGGGACTTGAAAAGGCCAGTAGCGTACGCGCCTCGACCTCGGTTGCCGATGAAATAGCCGACAGCGGAACTCCATTTGAGATTAAACCGGCCTCTTCTTCCAACTGGCATTCAGGTTCTGTTCGACAATATCCTGCCGATTACGATTCCTTCGTAAACATGGACACAGATCCATCGAAAAACGAACTCCCGGCATTGACAGGAGAGGCCGATGCCGACAAACGCGCATATCAAGGGACGCTCTATCTGCCGGAAAATCTTGTGTCCGCTGCTCCCACGCGCCTGACGTTCGGAGCGGCCCTTGACAACGGCACCACATTGCAATATCATGTGGACCTCCCGCCGCTTGCCAAGAGCGATGCAGCTCGAGAACCGATGCGGCGCGGACATTTCTACGACATCATCGGACGCGTCACCACCACCGGCGACATACTCGATATAACCGCAAGCGTGGCCGACTGGACGCTCCAGACGCTCACATACCAGATGCACGGCGCTTATTTCCTTCAGGTGGAGAAAACCGAGATATCGGTTCAGTCCGGAATCGAGACCCTGTTGAAATATGACACCGACGTGGATGCAGAGCTCCTGACTTTCGAATCGCCAAAATATAACGGTACGGACAAGAACCTGTTCCTGTTCTCCAAGGTCGAGAGAGATGGTCAGAAATATGTCTCGGTTACAGTCAATCCTGAAATCGCAACCGACAGCGATGCGTTGTTCGACAGCTATTTTTATATCAATGCAGCCAACCTGAAAAAAAGGATTGAGGTAAAGCCGGTGACGCTGAAACCGTTCCTGAACGTAGATCCGCAGGAGATCGAGATCAACGTGCGCGAATATATTGCATCCGGCGAATACTCCGCTAAAATTCCCATCACGTTCACCACAAATATGGAGAATGTCGAAATTACCGGATTTATCGATAACTCTTCGATGGATTCGCAATCGCTTACTCTGGACGGAAAAAATGCAGACGGCAAGTATATATATACCAATGTCAATTCACACGTCAACAATCTGGTGATATCCGGCATGAACGGCGGTGCTTTCTGGAAGACGTCACATACATTGACTCTGACATATACTGCTACAGGCAATGGGAAGACAATTTCACAAAAAGTCAATATCCGGATTATACCTACCCGACAAAACTATGTGATACATGTCAGACCTTGGGATAATTGGAATTATAAGGACGGGCTTCCTCATATCTATGTATATCAGTCACTCCAGCTTCCATCCAGCAGATATGATGACAATAAGTCCAAACCGGTTGGCTATAATAAAGACGACGATGTTTTTGCAGCTCTGGAATATTCCTTTACCGGCAAGATAGCTTTTTTAGGATGGGGTATTTCCGACAAAAATAATCCTAATGCAACCGGATCTATAGGAAGCAAAGGATTCTTTGTGTTTGCCGATGATCCATTGTCCTGGAGCTATGAAGCATCAAATGCTTCCGATCATTATGACCTGAATTATGATTTCTGCAAGACATACCGCGAAACATCAGCTAAATATAGATGCGGAGCATGCAACGGCAATTATAATAAGGCATGGCCCGGTATAGTCATGGAACCCGAGGGCAACGGCTGGTGGCGATTTGAATTAACCGGAGTTGCGACACCGGGCAAAGCCTTAATAATGTTCTCTACATCGCATGGCGGTAATGGGAACTGTCGATACCCGGGCTTGGGAGCTGATGGAAAATCCAAACCCGGTATTCCGCTGTTCGACTTCCCTGACCGAACCGGATGGCTTGACCTAAGCAACGAAAAAACTCAATTTACCAATGAACAATCCGGGGAATTGCGCACATATCGGATTTATTGGCCTGCCGGCAAATATGCAGGAATCAATCTATGGATCAATGGTTATAACAATCAAAATCCGGCATTAATAAATTCCAATCAGTCCGCGGATTTCGAGAGTGAAGGTTCCTACCGTTATTATGAATTCACTGTTTTCAGTAACATCTCATTAGGAATACAGGGACGCAACGGAGATCAATACCCGGATATAAATAGAGATTTATCACTCTCCTCATTTTCCCTTGACGAATCCACCGGTACATATTGCTATACATATCCTCAGAATGGCAACGCGTATGGCGGGAAACCGAAGAATTGAAGCTACAGTTATTAATCGATGACAATCATGCAAAACGATATATACAAAATATTCCGATATGTTGCCGTAGTGCTTTTGGCATTGACGGTATCTTGCGGCGACGACATCGACATACCGGAGGGCGAAGGGCCGGAAGATGGCGTGCTGACGTTCACCATTACCATCCCCGATGCAGAAAAGGTAGTGACGCGCGCCGGCGAGGATACTTCCGACGAACGCGAGATAAAGGACCTGTCCGTGCTTCTCTACGATGCTGACGGCAATCTGCTGCAAGCTGAGAAGAACATGGATTTCTCCCAACCTTCCGGAGATGACAATTCCACTACAGTCAGAATCTCCCTTAACGACGCAGCGCGCAAAGCCGCACTCGATAATGTCAATGCCACACTGTATATCATAGCGAACGCACAGGACCTGTTGAACCATGAGACAATCGAAACAGTAAGCGGCCTGACAGGCATTACTGAAAACTGTGCCCTCCCTCGCTCCAAGGGATTCATGATGTCAGGCAGGTACACAGGACCTCTAAGTTCGATTGATCTGCTTACAAAGAACATTATATTGTATCGCACCGAGGCAAAGGTCACAGTTCAATCCGAAGCCTCAGCACACTTCAATGTGGAAGACATTAGCCTCTACCGTGGCTCCGACATGGGATTCCTCACTGCCGGATGCACAGACGCTGCAGAAGCTCAACGATACTGCGCCTCCAGTACGGATACTAAAGCTATTGCCCTTTCCAACTCAAACCTGCTTTATACCTATCCGGCCAAGAACACAGCAAGTGATACCGAGGATGGTATCAGCGTGGTTGTCGGCGGAAAGTATAACAGCTGTTCTGCAACCACATATTATAGAATCGACCTGTGCCGGAAAGATAAAACGGGGAAGTTGTCTTATCTGAACATCGACCCGAATCATTGGTACGAGATACATATCGACAAGGTATCGAGCCAAGGATATGCCTCGGCTGACGAAGCTGCAGCAAATCCTGCTTCCAACATCTCCGTCACCATATACGATCACGCTCCCGAAGTGCTGAACATGGCGTTCGACGGTACCCGCGAATTGGGCGTGACAGACGTGATTGATTATACAGGCGAGCCCAACGGTACAAAAACTCTGACCGTAAAATATTATTCGAAAAAGGAATCGGATATGACAACGGCTCCCGTTCTGACCACGAACGCCAAATGGCTAAGCATCAGTGGCCCAAAAGTCAAAGACGATGGTGATCAATCCGACACGCCCGGTAAAATAGCCGAATATACCGTTACGTTTATCAACGACGGCGAGACCGGTATCCTTTCGGAAGTAATCACTACCACCTGGCAAGGTCTGTCACGCGAAACCAAAGTGACCTGGTCGCGGCCATTCGACGGAGCCGAAATTTGTGATGCGAAACTGACCATCCATCCTACTGACGGAACCGGTATTAAAACGATAAATAATTACTGGGACTTCCTGAAAAACACAGTTAAAGGTATAGCCCCGGACAAGATGGGAGGACTTGTACGTAACCAGGGTTTCCATTTCCCGGTTATGTACGGCAAAAAAGGCCTCAGTAACGAAGAACGCTGGATGTATTCATACGATCTGACCATAAAGGATATCAGCACGAATGACTATGAATGCACATGGGAGATAGCGGGAGACGAAGCCGTGCGCAAAGTTAATGTGGTCAAGGATCAGAACGGGACCAATTATACCTTGAAACTGACACGTGCCGGCAATACTTATAATAATGACGGCAGCGGCAACGGTGCCAATGATTACGCATACGGTACCGGCGAGCTGATCCTGACGTTCACACCTAAGGTCCCCGGAAGCTCCCTTCCGGTCAAACGATTTAAACTTCATCTGTATCACACGGGATTCTTCCATGACGATCAGAATGCAGGCAACCACATAGTCGGCACTTTCAATAAGGGATACTATTATTATGAAGTGCTTCCTGTAGTCGTAGCCAACGGTAGGGAACGTTATATGCTGGACCGTAACCTTGGCGCCACGGCCTGCGGAATGTACATCCAGAATGCGGAGGGCAACAACATCATGCCGGCTGACGTCAGCTGGCCTTTCAGCCCCGGCGAGGATTCGGCCGGTGCACGTTACCGCGTGGCCGAGCCAAAGAACAATTATTCGAATGTAACGATGTACGATAATGTAACTCCTCCGGGATACCGCGTTCCATACCAGAAGCTATGGGATGCAATGCGAAGCAACGTGCACTTTATCGCCAGGGCCGCCACGATGGGAAATGTCTCATATTATACCGCACAGTACGAAACCAAGGTTTGCGATTATCTGGCTACAGGTACACCCGACAATAAATCCGATTCGAGAACCATCTATTTCCCCAAGGCACGGTATGTTGACTCCAGAGGCAATAAGCTTGGCGACGCAAATACCGGATATTATTGGACTGGCACCGAAGCATTCGGACTGGAAAAGGAACAGATAGGAAACTGGCTCAGGACTTTTCAGATTACCGGACAGGTCACGAACTACATCAACGGACATGTAGACAATGACGCGATGTCGACCCGGGTGGTGAACGACATCGCGGAAAACACCACCACCACCAGAATCTCCTTCTCGCTGAAAGGCGCCACCAATGTGTTCATGTATATCGGGAATAAATCGGACAAGATGTTCACTACATCATGGCCCGGTCATGCCATCGGCAACTATGAGACTGCCGACGACCATAACTTCAACTTCGTTTACGAATCGTCCGGCTATGAAGCCAAGGACTTCAATGTGATATTCACATATATCGATTCATCCGGAATGATTCATGTAGTACGCGAGATCAAGATTGACGGCCATGATGCCAATGAATATATAGCCGGCACCGACCTGAAATCGTCCACCGGAATCAAGGCCTCATTGCTTGTCGGACATACAGTGAGCTGCGTCAAGCCATTCTGATCCTCATACCCATTGCAATACGACAAGAGCCTTTCCCTGATTGCGGAAAGGCTCTTGTCGTATCTACACCTTGAACGGGGATCAGTCGAGCTTGAGGACGGCGAGGAAGGCCTTCTGGGGCACTTCGACCGAGCCGATCTTCTTCATTCGTTTCTTGCCGGCCTTCTGCTTCTCCAGCAACTTGCGCTTACGCGAGATGTCGCCGCCGTAACATTTGGCGGTCACATCCTTGCGGACGGCCTTCACCGTCTCGCGCGCTATGATCTTGGCGCCGATGGCGGCCTGGATGGCGATGTCGAACTGCTGGCGCGGTATCAGCTCCTTCAGCTTCTCGCACATGCGGCGGCCGAATTTCACGGAGTTGGCCTCGTGGGTCAGCGTCGACAGCGCGTCCACGCTTTCGCCGTTCAACAGGATGTCGAGTTTCACGAGCTTCGACTCGCGGAAACCGTTCAGGTGATAGTCGAAGCTGGCGTAACCCTTCGATATGCTTTTCAGTTTGTCGTAGAAGTCTATCACGATCTCGCCAAGCGGCATGTCGAACGTCAGCTCCATACGGTTGCCCGAAATGTATTCCTGCTTCACCAGTTCGCCCCGCTTGGAAAGGCACAGCGTCATGATCGGGCCGATGAAGTCGGCCTGCGTTATGATGGTGGCGCGGATGTAAGGCTCCTCGATATAATCGATCAGCGTGGCCTCGGGCAGTCCCGAAGGATTGTGCACCTCCGTCACGTTTCCTTTCTTGTCGTGAACCAGATAGGACACGTTCGGCACCGTGGTGATGACGTCCATGTCGAACTCGCGGCCAAGGCGTTCCTGCACTATCTCCATGTGGAGCAGGCCGAGAAAACCGCAACGGAAACCGAAGCCGAGCGCGGCCGACGATTCGGGCTGGAATGTCAGCGACGCGTCGTTGAGCTGCAGTTTCTCGAGCGACGCGCGCAGGTTTTCGAAGTCCTCGGTGTCGATGGGATAAACGCCGGCGAACACCATGGGCTTCACTTCCTGGAAACCCTCTATTGCCTTGTCGCAAGGGTTGGCCACATGGGTGATGGTGTCGCCCACGCGCACCTCGCGGCTGGTCTTGATGCCGGAGATGATGTAGCCCACATTGCCGGCCGACAGCTCCGAGCGCGGCGACATATCGAGCTTCAGCACTCCCACCTCGTCGGCGTGATATTCCTTGCCCGTCGACACGAACTTCACGAAGTCGTCGGTCCTGATGCGGCCGTTCACAATCTTGAAGTAAGCGATGATGCCGCGGAACGGATTGAACACCGAGTCGAATATCAGAGCCTGCAACGGCGCGTCGGGATCACCCACAGGCGCCGGGATGCGCTCCACTATAGCCCGGAGGATTTCGTCCACGCCCATGCCGGTCTTGCCGCTGGCACGGATTATCTCCGAACGGTCGCAGCCCAACAGGTCCACTATCTGGTCCTCCACCTCGTCGGGGTTGGCGCTCTCGAGGTCGCACTTGTTGATGACGGGTATAATCTCCAGATTGTTGTCGATGGCCATGTAGAGGTTCGAGATGGTCTGAGCCTGGATGCCCTGCGATGCGTCCACGATCAGCAGCGCGCCCTCGCACGCCGCGATGCTTCGCGACACCTCGTACGAGAAGTCGACGTGTCCCGGAGTGTCGATAAGGTTCAGCGCATAATGCTGGCCGTCCTGCTCATAGTCCATCTGTATGGCATGGCTCTTGATGGTGATGCCGCGCTCGCGCTCCAGGTCCATGTCGTCGAGCACCTGGGCCTCCATGTCCTTGGCGTCCACGGTGCGGGTGCGCTCCAACAGACGGTCGGCAAGCGTCGACTTGCCGTGGTCGATATGCGCGATGATGCAGAAATTCCTGATATTCTTCAATTAACTTCAGTCTTAGTATTTTACAAGAATATGTTTGGATTCGGACTTTCAGTCGAATCCAAACATACTTTATTTAGCTCATTACAAATGTTATGCCAAAGGGCTACAACTGTTACGCCAAAGGGCAGCGGGGCTTGATCTGCTTGAAGAAGTCGTTGCCCTTGTTGTCCACCAGGATGAATGCGGGGAAGTCCTCGACCTCTATCTTCCAGATGGCCTCCATGCCCAGTTCGGGATACTCCAGGAGTTCCACGTTCTTGATGGAGTTCTTGGCCAGGATTGCAGCAGGACCGCCGATCGAACCGAGGTAGAAGCCGCCGTGCTTCTTGCATGCGTCTGTAACCTGCTGGCTGCGGTTGCCCTTGGCTATCATCACCATCGAGCCTCCTGCGGCCTGGAACTGGTCTACGTACGGGTCCATGCGGCCTGCCGTTGTGGGACCGAACGATCCGCTGGGCATTCCTTCGGGCTTCTTGGCCGGTCCGGCATAGTAGATGGGGTGGTCCTTGAGGTACTGGGGCATCGGCTCGCCGGCGTCAAGACGTTCCTTGATCTTGGCGTGCGCGATGTCGCGGCCCACGATGATGGTGCCCTTCAGGCTAAGACGCGTCGATACGGGATATTTGTCGAGTGTCTCCAGAATCTTCTCCATCGGCTGGTCAAGGTCGATCTTCACCGCCTCGCCCTCGCCGGCATTGCGCATCTCCTCGGGGATAAGCTCTGCGGGGAACGTGTCGAGTTTCTCGACCCAGAGGCCGTCCTTGTTTATCTTGGCCTTGATGTTACGGTCGGCCGAGCAGCTGACGCCCATGCCCACAGGGCAGCTTGCGCCGTGGCGCGGCATACGGATCACACGGATGTCGTGTGCGAAGTATTTGCCGCCGAACTGAGCGCCCAGGCCCAGACAGTGGGCAGCCTCGAGCAGTTCCTTCTCCAGCTCCACGTCACGGAAAGCGTGACCGTATTCATTGCCCTTGGTGGGGAGGTTGTCGTAGTATTTCACGCTGGCCTTCTTCACTGCGGCCAGATTGGCCTCGGCCGACGTGCCGCCAATCACGAACGCGATGTGATACGGGGGACATGCCGCCGTGCCTAAGGTCTTCATCTTCTCGATCAGGAAGGGAACCAGTGTCTTCTTGTTGAGGATGGCCTTCGTTTCCTGATACAGATATGTCTTGTTGGCCGAGCCTCCACCCTTGGCCACGAACAGGAAGTTATACTCCATTCCCTCGGCGGCGTGGATTTCGATCTGGGCGGGAAGATTGCATCCGGTGTTCACCTCGTCGTACATGTTGAGCGGAGCGTTCTGCGAGTAGCGCAGGTTGTTCTCGGTGTAAGTCTTGTAGACGCCGTAGCTGATCTTCTCCTCGTCGTCGCAACCGGTCCACACCTGCTGGCCCTTGTATCCGGCGCAGATGCTCGTGCCCGTGTCCTGGCAGAAAGGCAGGACGCCCTTGCTGGCCACCTCGGCGTTGCGCAGCATGGTCAGCGCCACGAACTTGTCATTGTCCGACGCCTCAGGGTCGCGCAGTATCCTGGCTACCATCTCGTTGTGCTCCCTGCGAAGCAGGAACGAGCAGTCGCGGCTCGCCTCGTTGGCAAGTACGGTCAGAGCCTCCGGATCTACTACCAGAAACTCGTGGCCTCCCCAGTTCTCTACTTTTACATAATCCGGTGTCACCAGACGGTATTCGGTGGTGTCGGGTCCCAACGGGAACATCTCTTGATAATGAAATGGTTTCGTAGCCATAATATATCGTGTTTTTGTGGTTTCTTCTCGCAAAATTACTAAAAATCTCCGACTATACCAACACCTTATACTTTCTTCACGTAACGTTTGCATCGCCCTGTCTGTTCCTGAAAGAGGTTGACTCGGTTTGGTATGTTTACTGTTTGTGGTTTA
>CAJKBH010000048.1 GCA_905198125.1 uncultured Porphyromonadaceae bacterium | reverse complement strand
ACTTACTAAAAAAAGAGGCTGCGCCGTAAAACCTTAATTACGACACAGCCTCTTTGTATAATAGAAATGTAACTGGGATCGGATAATAGAAACGTAACAAGAATAGCTGAATGTACCCCGAATGTGACATTGAAACAGAAACCAGTGGATGTAAAGGATTTTTGGCATATAACTTGTTATAAATACGGATAAATTACCTGCGCAGAATTAGATGAAGGCAACAAACATAAAGGAATCAACCCTAAGGCAAGAAGGAAGCGTGGACGTATACGGTGCACGCGTCCATAACTTGAAAAACATAGACGTCACAATACCCCACAACACGCTGACGGTGATAACGGGTCTGAGCGGATCAGGCAAGTCATCGCTGGCATTCGACACGATATTCGCCGAAGGACAACGCCGGTATATAGAGACATTTTCATCGTATGCCCGGAATATGTTAGGCAGCATGGAACGTCCCGATGTAGACAAGATAACCGGACTCAGCCCTGTAATCAGCATTGAGCAGAAGACGGTGAACAAGAATCCGCGTTCCACGGTGGGTACCACTACTGAAATATACGACTTTTTCCGACTCCTGTTTGCCAGAATGGGAGAGGCGCGCAGCTACCTCAGCGGCAAGCCTATGGCAAAATATTCCCGGGACAGGATCCAGGATATGATTCTGGAGAAATATAACGGCAAGAAGATATATATTCTCGCACCATTGGTCAAAAACCGAAAAGGTCATTATAAGGAGCTGTTCGAAAACCTGCGCAAGAAAGGGTATATCTATGTACGCGTGGATGGTGAGTTGAAGGAACTGGTGTTCGGCATGAAGCTGAACCGTTATCAGAACCATACCGTGGAATTGGTAGTGGACCGTCTGCGTGTCAACAGCGAGGATCCGCAACGGCTACGGTCGTCGGTGGAAACGGCGTTGAAGCAGGGCGACAAGCAGATGGCCGTGATGGATCTGGAGACAGGCGAGATGAGCCATTTCAGCCAGATGCTGATGGATCCCGATACCGGACTGTCATATCCGGAGCCGGCACCTCATAATTTCTCGTTCAACTCCCCGCAGGGAGCATGCCCGGTATGCAAGGGAATAGGAGAGGTGAATGTGGTGGACGAGGCCAAGATCATCCCCGATTCGTCCAAGTCTATATATGCCGGTGGAATCGAGGCCCTAGGTCGTTACAGAAACTCGATGGTGTTCTGGCAGATCGAGGCTATCTGCAAACTGTATGGCTGCACGCTTAAGACCCCGATTAAGGATCTGCCACGCGAGGCCTTGAACGATATATTGAACGGAACGGACGCGCGACTGGACATCAAGAACGATACAGGGCTGGGGCGCGCACCTTCATACGAAGGACTGGTGAAATATATCGAGATGCAGCAGGATGAGGAGGCCGGCTATGAGGCCAACAAATGGAGCGGTCAGTTCTATTCACGCTGCACCTGTCCGGAATGTCATGGCGACAGGCTGAACAAGATATCGCTGCATTTCTTTATCGACGGCAAGAATATAGCAGATGTGTCGCGCATGGACATCCGCGAGCTGTACGAGTGGACTCAGGGTCTTGAGGACAGGCTTGACCAGCGCAAACGGCTGGTTGCCGAAGAAATACTGAAGGAAATCAGAAGCAGACTGCAGTTTCTGCTTGACGTGGGTCTGGACTATATGTCGTTGAACCGCAGTAGTTCGAGTCTTAGCGGCGGCGAGAGCCAGCGCATACGTCTGGCCACACAGATAGGCTCGCAGTTGGTGAATGTACTTTACATCCTTGACGAGCCGTCCATCGGACTGCATCAGCGCGACAACACGCGGTTGATAAACAGTCTGAAGCAATTGCGTGACAACGGTAATTCCATAATCGTGGTGGAACATGACCGCGACATAATGACGGAATCGGATTACGTGATAGACATCGGCCCGGGTGCCGGCAAAACCGGTGGGGAAGTGGTATATCAGGGAACGCCCGGGAAGATGCTTAAATCGCACACGCTTACGGCCGATTATCTCAACGGAGTCAAGGCCATCCAAGTGCCGGAAACGCGTCGGAAAGGCAACGGCAAATACATTGAACTGAAGGGTGCGTCCGGTCACAACCTGAAGGATGTGGACCTGAAGCTGCCTTTGGGAATGTTCGTGTGTGTGACCGGAGTGAGCGGCAGTGGCAAATCGTCGCTGATAAATGGGACGCTGCAACCCATACTTAGCCGGGAATTCTATCGCAGCATGCAGGAACCGTTGCCATATAAGGAGATCAATGGAATCGAGAATGTCGATAAGATTGTGACTGTGGACCAATCGCCTTTGGGACGCTCTCCTCGATCAAATCCGGCTACGTACACAGGTGTGTTTGCCGATATCCGGAAACTGTTTGTCGAATTGCCGGAATCGCAGATACGAGGCTATAAACCTGGCAGATTCTCGTTTAACGTATCAGGTGGACGGTGTGAGACGTGTAAAGGCAACGGATACAGGACAATAGAAATGAATTTCCTGCCCGATGTGCTTGTCCCGTGCGAGGAATGCCACGGCAAGCGATATAACCGTGAGACATTGGAAGTGAGATATAAGGGTAAATCTATATCCGATGTATTGGAAATGACTGTGAACCAGGCTGTTGAATTCTTTGCAAATGTGCCTGTCATCTTAAAGAAAATCAAGGTGTTGCAGGACATCGGTCTGGGTTATCTGAAACTTGGTCAGCCATCGAGCACATTGAGCGGCGGCGAGAACCAGCGCGTGAAGTTAGCCACGGAACTGGCAAAGAAGGATACCGGCAAGACAGTGTTTATTCTTGACGAGCCGACGACGGGATTGCATTTTGAGGATATCCGCGTATTGCTCAAAGTAATAAACAAACTGGTGGACAAAGGCAACACCATGATTGTGATTGAGCACAACATGGATGTAATAAAAAGTGCGGACTATATCATTGACCTTGGTCCCGGCGGCGGACGAGACGGCGGCAAGATTGTGGCGACGGGTACGCCTGAAGACATAGTCAAGATCAAGACGCCGACAACGGAATATTTAGCGAAAGAGCTGTGATAAAGTAAAAATACCGGATTCTGAGAATAACGAAATTGACCGATTAACGAATGGATGCGTCGGGAAATGATAGATACAGACGATTCAGAAATATGATTCCTGATATAAAAGAGGTCGAATTTAACGGATAAGTAAACGGGTCATAATTGCTATTATGTTAAATAGGGATTATGACCTATAATAATGATGTACCGGATTCTGAGAATCGAAATTAACGGTTGTGCCCTACTTATGGGTGCTACGGATATTTGCATGAGTGCAACGTGATTTGCATTAGGGCGGCGAGGACGCCACCCCTCCAGTCGCTGCGGATACATAAATCTAAATCGCGGATTATCTCAGATGACATGCAAATTCCCATGACTGGAGTGACGGCGTCATCGCCGTCAAAATCCGCTGACCCCAAATATATATGATATTTTAAATCGTTGCTATAAAAAGAAAACCTATCCGGTTGACGAATAGGTTTTAAAGTTGCCTTGGAAAGACTCGAACTCTCACAAACGGAACCAGAATCCGGTGTGCTACCATTACACCACAAGGCAATGTTTTGTCTTTGGTTTCGATTTGGCTTTTGGCCTTATCTCTGTCCCTTTTGACACTGCAAAATTACAACTTTTTTCAATACTGACCAAATATTCGGGCAAAAAAATAACACAAAAAAGCAACTTTTTTTGTGCCATTTCATTATTATTCTAAGATTCAGGTTTTTAGCAAAAACGTAAAATTACCAGATTTTGCTAAAAACTAAAAGTGCATCCCGCTGTTACCTGGGACGCACTTGCAGGGTAATTGTATTTTTAGATCAGAGATGTGTATTAACGATGTTTTTTCGACCAATCGGCCAGATTTACGAGGAAGTTCTTGAGTTCGTCGCCGTAGTTGCGGTTCGGAGCGTCGGCACTCTCCTCTTTGGCCGAGGATGCGGCTTCGACTGTCAGGATGCCTTTATGATCGGGAACTCCCACCATGAATTCTGCAACCATTTCGTTGATGCGGCGTTCGCCGTCAAAAACTGTTCCCTGGTATGCCAGGCGTCCGGGACGGTCGTCCTTGGGGTGCGAGAATTCGATGACCTGAGCCACGACACGCTGTCCTGATGTCAATGTATAGTTGAACTGGGCCTTGTCGAACAGATGGGGATCGTTGTCGGCCGAATCTTCATACTGGATGTCGACGATATCTTCGGAGAGGCGCGGCCATGCGCTGATGTTGGTGAGGTTGCGCCATATTATCTGGGGATCGAGCCCTTCGACTTCCACTCCGGCCGATGCGAAGGTCTTACTGTCGGCTTTGGCATATCCGGGTTTGAATTTAATCTTGTCGGTAATCATAGTATCTGTATTTAAACAGTCGTGGACTGTTAAGAATTGTTTCTATGATATAACCGTTTTAGCGGGCCGAATTGTTCACTGCGAAAGCAAGGAAATTTCAGTATCTTATGAATACGGGTGTCGAATGCCGGTCAAAGCAGTTCACTGACGCGTGTTAAAAATTCAGCATCGTCAAGGTCGTATGGCAACCAGTGTATGGTCGATCCACGACGTTCCATCCCCCGGAACCATGTCATCTGGCGTTTGGCAAACTGATGGATCGCTGTCTCAAGCTGAGTGAACATTTCCTGATACGACAACTCCCCCATCACATGGAGCGTGACGAATTTATACTCCAGACCATAATATATCAGGTCCTCGGCATCTATGCCGGAATTAAGAAGGTGCCGGATTTCTCGGATCAGGCCGTTGTCAAGTCTTTGTTTCAGGCGTGACGATATGCGGGCGCGTCTCTCCTCGCGAGGAATATCAAGACCGATTATCAGGGCATCGATAGGTTTCGCGCCCTGACGCGACGCGGATTCCGTCTCCTCCGGATGGTGGAGGTAATATTCCTGAATTTCGATGGCCCTTATAGCCCTTGCCTTGGTGTCAATGTCAGTGACGTTGTGCAGCTGTTTGTAGCCTGCCAGCATCGCCGCGAGCTGGTCAAGGGACTTGGAGGCCAGGGAATGCCTTAATGCGGTATTTTCGGGCACATCCGGGAGTGAAATCCCGTTCAGGGCATGTTCCACATACATACCGGAACCTCCGCAGATAACGGGCCGTTTGCCACGTGCCAGAACATCTGCATATACCCGATTGAAGTCCCTGAGGTACTTGTGAAGATTGTATTTGGATCCGGGAGGGCAGATATCAATCAGATGATACCTGACATTGCCGTATTCATCCAGATCCTTACCTGTGCCGAGATCCATGTTGCAGTACACCTGACGGGAGTCGGCGGATAAAATCTCACCGTTCAATGCGGAGGCAATCTGTACGGCCCTGCGTGTCTTTCCACAGGCTGTTGGTCCGACCACTGCAATGGCCCGTAATCCTTTACGGTCGCCTTCGGATGGTGTCATTAAGTCCGTTACTGACGCCACGAAGCACTTTGTTTGTTATTGTTCAGGAATTTCTGCCAGATACGACGCACGTGGAATCCCTTGGTATCGGAGTTGAACATTGCCACGCGAATCCATTTGTCGTCCTGGAAATCATAGTCTTTATCGCGGATCTCGTTCAGATCGTAATTCGGCTGATAGGATTTGACTTTGATTTTGCGGAAACCGCGGTCATCGAATATTTTCTGAGTCAGCACCACGGTCGACATCCTGGACATATCGGCCAGGAATGTGCCGGCCATAAGAGTCGGACTGGAATTGTATATGCTCTTGATGCGGTTGAAGTCCATCCATTCGCCGCTGATGTTTAGCTCGGGATAATCCTCGGGGGTGCCATCCAGAAAATAAAAATAGCGCAGCAGACGATGTTTCTGCATATCCGGGTTTCGGCGCCCGTAGAAGAATTTCAGGTGTCCTGGATGCTGCACCATATTATGGATGACATCATTGACTTCGTAGGTGGATATACCGTTTACGTTACGTTTGGTAACGAAAGGTGTGTCTATTATATTACGGAAAGGCATCTGTGGATCCACCGTCTTGGGATTGACATAGATGCTGTTGCCGCATATCACATAGAACCGCAAATATGTCTTTGTGGTCATATCGCTGAGTTCCTCCTCGGTGATGATGTTGCCCCTCTCCTTCTGATCAAGATAAATGTTATAATACCTTGCTGCGAAGTACATACCGTCTAAAAGGAATATTACCAGATTGAGCCAGAAGAATATGTATCGGTCGCGCGTATTTATGTCGGCAGATCTGTCGTAAAGAGTGAAGTAATAGGCCCAGACAATTATGGACAGGCCTCCGAACACGCACAGCAGGTTAAGAATCTGGACGCGCGATTCGCGATGCAGTATCTGTCCCAGTTTGCCGCGGTCGATGGACAGACCGTTCTTGAATTTGCAGTCCATGCAATAGCTCAGTGAATTGAGCCTAAGCATGATAATACCGAATATGACGAAACAAATCGGATCAAGCAACAGTGACGGTATATAAGGAGGAGCGATGAAGGTCAGTTCCTTGGGCAATTCCATCATGCCCCATATATAGAGCAGATTGAGGATGATTGTAGCGAAAGAATATGTGATCAGGCAATAGAACAAAGCATAGATCATAACCATGCAGCCGGGATTGTCAACGAGCCGGTTGTTGTAAAGCATGGTGTAAAGCACGGCCGCGCCTATCAGCGAAGGAATAGGCGCAAAATAGTACGGGAGGACCTGCGCCAGCAACATGGTGCCCATCAACACCAGAATGCCGATACAGAAGTCCTTCCAGAAGGCGAAAAGCCTCGAACTACTTATTTTTTCCAAGTCGTGCATTGTCGTTTTAAATCAAGGCCTCACAACAATGGTCAAACCTATTGCACCTGTATATTCAACGTCTCAGCGAACATTAAGGTCTAAGAAATCACATATTTTTTTGAACAGCATGGTTCTTGCATTACACTTGGGCAGACTGTGTTCAAACCCGGTCAGTGCCATCATGTCGAAGACCGTTCCCTGGTAATATAGTTTAGATGTATATTTCAGCGTATTGTAGAAATGTACATTGTCATCGCTGGTGCCGGACATGATAAGCAGACGGCCTTTCAGATTCTGGGTTCTGTTGAGGGCGGAAGCCGCGTCATAACCCGATTCGTTCTGCTGCGGAGTGGTCATGTACCGTTCTGTGTAGACGGAATCGTAGAACCGCCAGTCGGTCACGGGAGCCATAGCTACACCTGCCTTGAACGTACAATCGGGATCGCCGAGTTCCATAAGCGTCATATAGCCACCATAGCTCCATCCGAAGCATGCAGTACGCTGCGGGTCTATATAGCTTTGCTGCTTCATCCATTTTGCGCCTGCAAGCTGGTCTTTGGTTTCCAGCTGTCCAAGCCGGCGGTAAACGGAAGTGGCCCATTGACGGGAGCGGTTGCCGGTGCCGCGTCCATCCACAGCCACTACGACATAACCCTGCGATGCCAGATAATAAATGCCTTCCATGCGCCACGCGTTCAATACCTCCTGAGAGTCCGGACCGTTATACTGATACATCAGCAACGGATACTTATTGCTTGCTGAGAAATCGGCAGGCTTGATGATGAAAGCGTCCATCATTTCGCCCTCGGCGTTGGGAATCTGCAGGAATTCTTTCTTAGGGGCCGAAGCATATTTGGCTGCATACTGAGCGTTATTCTCAACCTCGGTCAGCTGTTTGCCGCGGTTGTCGCACAGCGTGAACACCGGAGGAGTGACGGCATTGCTGTAAGAACGGAGGAAATAGCGGCAGTCGCTGCTGAACCATGCGTTCTCGGTTCCGGGCGTATTGTTGAGGATAGTCATCTTGCCGGTACGCTCTACGGCGGCAATGTTGCGGTTGACAGGACCAAGCTGGGTGGTCTGCACATATACAGTGCCAGTACGGGGATCGCAACCGTAGAAGTTCGTCACGTTCCACTCCCCTTTTGTGACCTGACGCAGACAATTGCCGTTATAGTCATACTCGTACAGATGGCGGTAACCTGATTTTTCGCTTCCGATATAAAACGACTTGTCTCTATATTCCCCCATCTGATATGCAGAAGGGCTGAGCCATGCATCGCTTGTTTCCGTATATATTACTTTGGAGACCGTACTACCGGGATTCACCTTGTAAAGCTTAAGAGAATTCTGGTCACGGTTCAGGGTCATCACCATCAGATTCGTACCTGTGCCGTCAAACTCCATTGACGGCACGTAATCCTTGCCAATCGGAATATCCATCTGCTTCACTGTCTGATTGTCGACATGGTAGGCTAGAACAGTCACAGTGGAATTGGGATAGCCTGCCAACGGATACTTGTACGAATAGCTTTCGGGATACACATCCGTCAGCGGATCGGCGTCGCAGTATGATTTATAGTTGTCAAAACTATATACAGGCACCTCCGACTCATCGAAACGTATGAATGCCAGCACATTGTCCTGCCCGTTCCAGGCCATTGCGGTCTGCATGCCGAATTCCTCCTCATAGACCCAGTCGGGAATGCCGTTTATCACCTTGTTGGTCTGACCGTCCTTGGTTATGGCCTTGTCGGTGCCGTAATCCAGATTGGAGATCCATAGGTTGTTGTCGCGCATATATGCCACCTGAAGGCCGTCATGGCTCATGGTCGCGCCACGTTGCGGACCTCCGGTCGATACACGCTGCATTGTGCCGCGGAAAGTATCATATACGTAATACTCCGCATAGAACGAATGTCGGTATATCTTGGAAGTCTCCTGCCACAGCATTATCTTGCGGCCGTTGTCCGATATGGAGTATCCGTCGAACGAATCTATCTTGACATCGCCTTTCTGAGCGTCGAGGCTGAAAAGAGTTTCCAGTTTCTTTCCGGTCTTGAAACTGTATGACTCGATGCTGCGGCCATCGGCCGATATCGCGGAATAAGACGCGCCGTCGGCCAGTGGCATCGGCGTCTTGACGCTGACCGGTCGCGTGAGGTCGGGCTGGCAATAGTCTGCGACCGTGAGAGGTGCGGCTGTGGCTGTGGCGCACATAGTTACGGCGGCTGCCGAAATATAATGCCTTAGATTCTTATTCATGACGTCGACTGATGTGTGTTTCAGGTTAAGGTATCAATAACTGCGGGCGAACAATACCCGTTGAACTGAAGGTTTGCCTGTCACCATACATACGCCGGGTGTCTTGTCGGAATCGAACGGGATGCAACGTATGGTAGCCTTAGTCTCCTCCTTGATTTTAGCCTCGGTTTCGGGAGTGCCGTCCCAGTGTGCCATGATGAACACGCCATCTTCGATTCGCTTTTTGAACTCATCGTATGTGTCGACGGTGATGGTTTTCTCGATGCGGCGGTCAAGAGCTTTCTGATACAGACTTTTCTGTATGTCGTCGAGAACCTCCACGATATGGTCGGCGATGCCGTCGAAAGGAACGGTCTCCTTCTGCAGGGTGTCGCGGCGCATCATTTCGACCGTGCCCTGTTCCAGATCTCGCTGTCCGATGGCCAGACGCACAGGAACACCCTTTACCTCATAGTCGGCGAACTTGAATCCGGGCCGGCGGTTGTCCGCATCGTCATATTTGACACTGATTCCCTTAGCGCGGAGTTCTTCGATTAGTGGCTGTACCTTCTCAGAGATAGCCTTGAGGCCCTCGTTATTCTTGTAGATAGGCACAATCACAACCTGGATAGGAGCCAGCTTTGGAGGCAATACCAGACCGTTGTCATCGCTGTGTGTCATGATCAGCGCACCCATAAGGCGTGTCGAGACGCCCCAAGACGATGCCCATACGTATTCCGGCTTGTTGTCCTTGTTCATGAACGTTACATCGAATGCCTTTGCAAAGTTCTGGCCCAGGAAGTGGGATGTGCCTGACTGCAAGGCTTTGCCGTCCTGCATCATGGCCTCGATTGTATAGGTGTCGAGGGCGCCGGCAAAACGCTCGGTGGCAGACTTTACACCTTTTATGACGGGAATAGCCATGAAATCCTGTGCGAATGTGGCGTAAACCTCAAGCATTCTGCGTGCCTCGGCCTCGGCCTCCTCGCGTGTGGCGTGGGCCGTGTGGCCCTCCTGCCACAGGAATTCGGCGGTGCGGAGGAACATGCGTGTACGCATCTCCCAGCGCATTACGTTGGCCCACTGGTTGATGAGCAGCGGCAGGTCGCGATAGGAATGTATCCAGTTCTTGAAAGTGCTCCAGATGATGGTCTCGGATGTGGGTCGGATTATGAGTTCCTCCTCCAGCTTGGCCTCGGGGTCCACTATCACGCCGTTGCCCTCGGGGTCGTTCTTGAGACGGTGATGGGTCACGATGGCGCATTCCTTGGCAAAGCCCTCTACGTGCTCGGCTTCGCGGCTCAGGAACGATTTGGGAATAAGAAGCGGGAAATATGCGTTCTGATGCCCGGTGGCCTTGAACATGTCGTCCAGCTGACGCTGCATTTTTTCCCAGATGGCATAGCCGTAAGGCTTGATTACCATGCACCCTCTTACTGCCGACTGCTCTGCAAGATCGGCTTTTGCTACCAACTCGTTATACCACTGCGAATAATTATCCGCACGCTTTGTGAAGTTCTTAAGTTCTGTTGCCATATTGCGCTAAAAAACCGTTCACTGTCCTTGATGACGTGAAAGGATTTCTTTCTTCTTTTAATTTTATTTAGCAAAGTTAGTAAAAAGTACTGAAATATTAAAACATTTGACGCCTTGATTATTCAAAATGTATTCAAAAAGAGGATAAACAGAAAAAAAGGCGCCCGAAGCGCCTCTTTCTTCATATAATAATGTTTATTGCTGTTGCAACGTCTTGGGGTCGGCAACGCGTCCCAGACTGGAAGGCTGGTCTTCATAACTGTTGGCATCCGCTTCAATCACGAAACTGTGTCGTTTCCAGATTGCGACAAGCAGCACTATCAGAATGATGCAGCCGTTGAATATGAACGAGAAGTTGACACTGTCCGAATGGAACAGATGGCGTGCGCCCGATATAACGAACGGTACTATCGAAATACCCACATAGTTGCATGTGAGGAGGTAGGAGAAGTACGCGTTCTGTTTTGCCGTATTCGGCGCGACGTAAGATGTCTTGTCATAAATCAAAGGCTGGACTATTCCGTAACCGAGTCCCATGATGAAAATCCCGGCTATATATGCCCAGTACGCATGTACCAGCCCTACGAAAAAGAGTCCGAACACCACAAGCAGCAATGCCAATTCCATGGACCACTTCTTACAGATTCTGATGGCCTGAGGCAGAATGAAACCGGACAGAGTGGCGGATGCGAAATACATGGCTGTTGCCACACCTACATCGGTGGTGTCGAGTCCATAATCCTTCATGGCAAACGGAAGGTAATAGCTCACCACTTCGGTGCCGTATGTGGCTATGAAATATAGCGCCATCAGTCCAAACAGAAGTGCGAGTGCCGTCTTTCCTTGAAAATGGAAATTCGGGCCAGCCGGTTTACCGGTCTTTTTCGTCTGCGCTATATCCTGGTCAGACGGTCTGGACGGTTCTTTGACAGGAGGAACAAATTCTCCCGGATAGTCGATGCGATGGGCATAGATGTAGCTACGGGTCATAAAGGGTACCAGGCATAACGGAATTATAGGTATCATGTACACTATGAATGCGAAATGCCAGTTGTAGGCGGCAACCCAGCCGACAAACAATGTGGCGAAAATCACCATGAAATTGCTGACTCCGGATTTCATACCCAGAGCTTTCGTCCGCGCCTTTCCGACCGTGTATTCGGAAATCAAAGAGGCCGCAAGAGGTATGATCAGACCGCATCCTACACCTAACAGACAACTCAGCACTATCAGTTCCGTCATGGTCTTGGCGAAAAAATATAGTATTCCGGTCGCAGCATATATCACCAGACCGATGCCGAGTATCCACATCTGGTTTTTAGGCGTGCAGAATTTGCCCGAGCATAGAATAAACGGAATTGTCACCAGGTTAGGCAAGACCGTGAGCAACTGTATTTCGAGTTCAGTGACATTGGTGAACACATCATCCAGCTTGCCCATGATCGGCGATATCGCCAGACCCGGAAGGTTTACCGTCAGCGAAATGGAAAGGATGGCCAGCAGGGAAATATACGGGATTTTCCCGCAGCCGCAATCTACGTATTTCATATCAATAGACTTTAAAGTGGAATGAAGAAAACGATGTCTGTTTCACATTATTTATTAACCTGCTTCTGGTAATATGTGTTGGAGATAGTGCCTATGAAGGTATGTCTAAGCAGGAATGCGAATATAAGGAATATGACACAGACCGCTACGCTGATGAAGAATGGGAAAGTGCTGTCTACCGATTTATGGAACAATTTGCAGATTCCTTGTGTAATCAGAGGTTCAAGCACAATCGCCGAATAGTTTGCGGTGAGAATTACTGAAAGTGCCTTCGTGGTAAGCGACGGGCGGTTTACGCACTGGGTCGCCTTGTTATAGAACAGCGGCTGCAATGCGCCATATCCCATACCTGCAATCACAACACCGGCGCCTACCAGCGTGACATTCGGGGAAATGGCCACTACCGTCATTCCGAGAAGACACAAGAATGTGCACACCAATACGGTGTTGCCCCGAAGCATTCTTACTATAGGGGTCAGGCCCACTCCGCAGAAGAACACCATCAGGAAGAAAATGGACGTCAGCGATCCGGTCACGGAAGGATTGAAGCCACGGTCCTGGGCAAGGAACGGCAGATATTCCGATATGGATATGGTGCCGAAAGTAAGTAGGAAATAGGCTGCAAAGAGGGCCACCATCCGTCGCACGTCAACACCGTTCTTATTGCACTTGTAAGATGGGGCATCGGTCGGAGTGGCGACATAATTCTGGATGTCGGCCTTGGTGGGATCGAGTTCGCTCATCGGCACGCGACCGATGAAATTGACGAGCGCCAGAGGCACGATACATACGGCATAGACCAGGAACGGCGCATGCCAGTCAACACGGGCCAGCCAACCCACGGCGAATGTGGCGAGAACCAGCGTGAGGTTGGAGATGGCGCTCTGAAGGCCCATCTGTTTCATAAGGGGTTTGCCGGCAAACGTGTCCGACAGCAAACCTGTGGAGAAGGGAACCAGGATACCGGCACCGATACCTAATGTACAGCTGAATACAATCAGAGCGAGCATCGATGTGGAGAACATGTACCCCACGGTCGAGCCTGCAAAAATGAGCAGTGCCGATGTGATCAATATCTTCTTATGGTTCGTTGTCGACAATTTACCGGACATGAGCACGAATGGAATGATAAGAAGGTTCGGCAACATTGTAAGCAACTGTTTTTCCAATGCGCTTGAATCCGGAAATATGCGTGCCAAAGTGTCGAGCATGGGCGTTATGGCCAGTCCCGGCAGATTGACAATCAGCGAAAGCGACAGGATGGCGATATATGCCGTTGGGTCAAGCGGAAGCTTGCCGGTCTGAATAGGTTTCATGCTATGTCTGAATTAAGAGTGAGGTTCATTGTCAACGTTAATGTGAATATCCGGGCACAAAGCCAAAGGCCGGATGGCCATGCCTTTGTGCCCGGCATCATCTGCAATGTTATTTCATAAACATTTTCACACGGTTCCATCTGCCGTCAAGGGCATCGGGAACGAAATCCACGGACTCGTCCTGCTTCATGTACGCCCAGGGGCTTTCGCTCCATATAAACGGCAATTGGCGGACATGCGCCGTACCGAATTTCATCCAGAACGACGTTTTCGTGCCGTTGATGTCCGGGATTCGACTCAGGTTCTTCAGTGTGTCCTGAATCAGCTCGCGCGAACCGGCCTTGGCATCCACCGATCCGTCGGGACGCATTCTCGCCATTTCCGTCGTGCCATATCCCAGGTCCCAGCGGCCGTACACTGACAGTGGCTCCCTATCCTCGGTGTAAGTGATAAGAGCCTTTGCACTGTCCATATCCTGCACCGTGTCGATACGGTCCCACAGCTGGTTTCGGCGCATGGGACGCAGGTTCATGCTCTCCAGCTCATACCCTACCCACCAGGAAACAGGCTGGTTGACTCCGAATATGTGAGTCGGGGTGACCAGGTGATGGTCATAGTCCAGGTGATTGGGCACATACCCGGTGGAGTCCGTCATCTTCACCTCCTTACCGTCGCATACGAACAGCACGAAGCGGTTGTAAGACATGTCGATAAGGCCGATTTCGCCCGTGTTGGCGTCCACAAGGTGATATCCGCTCAGATATGTGCCGGTGTTGTCCAGTTTGCAGTAATCGTAGAATTCCTGTATATTGTGTGCGAATTGCTCGGCTGCGGCGGTACGATATGCCAGGAAGATGCCGTCGAGTTTTGTCTTGTCATACAGATCGACGTGCGTGGTCTCGTTGAAGCCGATGCCGTTGCCGTTGAAACCGAAGTCGGTGTTCGACCCGAACTGGCCCGGACAGTTGGCGTTCTGCGTCACGAAGTCGTCGCCTATCACGTACGTGACGGCGCAGCTCTGGGCCCAGAAGCAACACCAGGAATTGTGAGTCCAGAACACATTCCTGTCAGGCATCATCTTGGTGAAGGCCGTGCAGTGGTCGGACTGGTCGGCGGCATCCTTGGCCTTCTTGGCCGTACCGTAGCCCATTACAAGTCCGATCTTGTCCCCTACCGCGTCGAACAGGTCGTACTGCATGTTGATGAAGACCACGTCCATATAGGTAAGGGCATCCTTGTCGTAACCTAACTTCAGCTGGTCAGCCGGGAACTTAGCCAGGGCCAGGTCGCCGAATTGAACGTTCTTGCGCGGCTCATTGCCTGCGGCACCGTCATAAATGCCCAGCATACGGAACATCAGACGGGTGATGTTACGGTACATAGGGTCGTCCTGCTTGCCTGCCAGCACTTCGTAGGTATAGTTGTAGTTCTGTATCAGGCTTTCGGCCGAAGCCGTCAGATATTCGGGGTGTACGTCGATATTGAGGTTGTCCTGGGGTGTGGCACCGATCAGGAAGTTCCTCCACGAATTGTTGCGCGTGGCCACGATCATCGGGTTGCCCTGCACTTTGCCCTGCACATATCCGGCATTGTATTCATTCTGATAGATGGGTATGTCGGGATTCTGGGCGTAGATGGCGAAGTTCCAGTTATTATCGATACACTGTGCGAAACCACAGGTGTATTCGTCCAGGATGAACTGCGTCGCATCCGTGTTCTTGAATTTTGGTGTGTATTTAGCCATATCGGTAATTTGCGTCGGAACGCAAACGAATATTATTAGTTAATATGCGGTTAATATAGAGTGTACTGCTATCCGTATCATTCCATGAATAGTTTCACTCTGTTCCAGGCACCGTCGATAGCGTCCGGAATGAAGTCTACCTCCTCGGGCTGCTTGAACTTGGCCCATATCGAGTCGGACCAGATGAAGGGCGTGCCGTCGAGCTTAACGCTGCCGAAACGCATCCAGAATGAAGTCTTGGCGCCATCCTTGGACGGCTTCATGGACAGCGATGCCAGAACTTGCTTTATCTCCTCCGTGCCGAACACCTTGGCGTCGATAGATCCGTGGGGCTGATAACGCAGGAATTCTGAAGTGCCGTAGTTCTTGTCCCATCGTCCTGCTATGGATATGGGTTCCAGGTCTCCGTTATACGTAATCAGATGCTTGGCGTCATCCATTGTCCTGACACTGCCGATGTGACGGTACAGCTGATAACGGCGTTTCGGAGCGCCGTCTATGGTTTGAAGCTCACGCCATATCCGTTTGTATATCGGGATGTTGCATCCGAGCACGTGCGACGGACTGATCATGTGGCTGTCATAGTCCAGGAAGTTAGGCTCGTAGCCGGTCGAATCCTTTACCGTCAGGTTCTTGCCGTCGCCCTTGAACAGAGCGAAACGGGCATAGCTCATATCGATCAGTCCGAACTCCCCGCGATATGCGTCCACCAGCATATAAGCGTTCAGATAAGTGCCGGTGTTGTCAAGACTCACATAGTCGTAGAAGTCATCGATGGAAGTGGCGAATGCCTCGGCCGCAGCCGCGCGCCATGTCAGCCAGAGACCCAGGGTCTTGGATTCGTTATAGAAGTATGTCTCCGTAGTCTCGTTGAATCCGATTCCATGTCCGTTGAATCCGAAGTCTGTGTTCGAGCCGAACTGACCCGGGCAGAACGAGTTCTGAGTCAGGAAGTCCTCGCCTATCACGTAGGTTACGGCACAGCTCTGGGCGAAGAAGCAGCACCATGACGTGTGCGACCATAGTATCTCGCCATTGTCGAGACGTGTGACGAATCCGGAGCAGCGTCCTGGTTTGAGACGGTCGTCCTTCGACATACGTTCCAGATCTTCCTTGGTCTGCAGGGTGTGTTCCTTGTCGCTTTTCTCAATATCGTTGAAGTCTATGCCCAACTCCTTGCCGATGGCGTCCCACAGGTCCATCTGGGCGTTCAGGAAATAGATGTCTATAAACGTCAGCGGATCGTCGCCGGAGTTCATTTTCAGTTCATCGGGAGTCATATTCGACATTTTCAGATTGTCGAATGTCACGTCCTTCAGCGCCTCCTTGTCGGCCGCGCCGTGATATATGCCGAGCATACGGTACATGAGGCGTATCAGACCCTGGATGTGACGGTCGCCCTGTTTCTTCTCCACGTAGTCGGTCATGTAATTGTAATTGTCCGTCAGGGCCTTCACTGCCTGTTCCACGGCCCCGGCCGGCGGAGTCACGGAATTGGCGCCCGGACCCTCGTCAAGAACGTACCAGCGCCACGTATTGTTACGGGTGGCCTTGATCATGGCGTTTCCCTGGATTTTGCCCTGCACGTAGCCGGCGTTATACTCATTCTGGTATATGCTCACCGTCGGATCCTGTGCGTAGATGGCGAAGTTCCAGTTGTTGTCGATACACTGTGAGTATCCCTTGGTGTACTGGTTAAGTACATACTCCTCGGGAGCAGTGTTTTTAAATTTTGGTGTGTACATAGTATTAATAAAAAGGATAATTGGTTTTAGCGATATGACGGTTCCGGGCGAGTTTTCCCGGCCCGGAACCTGTATAAACTCTTATTTCCCGGCAGTGGTGCCTTTTGCGGTATCGAAGTCGGTAGCCTTCGATGCGGCGGCAGTCAGCGGGGCTGCGGGATGATTGTTGGCTGTGTTGGCGGCAGCAATCCTCGCTTCGGAATCCAGAGCGGCCTGTGTGTTGTGCGCGGCGGCAGATGCCTGAAGCTTTACGGTATTGGCGCTTGCCAAATGTTTGCGTGCATGGACTATCACCTCATATACTATCACGGCAGCCAGAACTGCGACTGACATCCACGTACAGATCCAGAAAGCGATGTTCGGGTCTGTGCTTGTGGAGTGGTGGAATATCTTGGCGATAGCGTCGATTACGAACGGAGCGACGACATTGCCGATGGAGTCCATGGAAGCGAAGATGGCCAGTGTCAGCGTCAGGGCGATTCGGGTCGAGGCCACTGACAGACGGTCATAATAGTAAGGCTGGGCTATTCCGTAGAAATATGTTGCGATCAGGATGCCGATTCCTACCAGAACGGGACTCTTGAACAAGGATATGATAGCGAATCCCAGAACCGTGAAGACCATGACGGGAATAGCCACATGACCACGGAGCAACTTCTTGACACACCAGTTGAGCGTATATCCAGACGCCATGATTCCGAAGAAAAGTATGGACGTAAGGTCACCGGCCGTAGACGAGTTGGTGAAGCGGAACGGGATATACATGGATATCGACGCGATCACAAGCGTGATGAAGAAATAGTACAGACAGTAACGTGTCAGCATCCATACATTCACTTGCTGCGAGAACTTGTATTTCTCTTTAGTCTGTCCTGTGGAGGCTTTCGGTGAGGGAATATACTTTCCGAAGCGTTTAGCGAAGAACAGCGGCACAATAGGCAGCAGATAGATCATGAAAGGCAGCCGCCAGTTGATCTTTGCCAAATACCCCGTGGCTATCACGCATGCCATCAGCACCAGGTTCAGTGTGGCCGATGTGTAACCGTATTGTTTGGTTCTCTTTTCACCGCCGAACATGTCGGCAATAAATGCGGAAGAAAGAGGACTCAGAATACCTGCGGCGATACCGATCAGGAAGCTGAGGATGATGAGCGTGATCATGTTCGGCACGAAGAAGAACAGAACGCCGCATATTCCATAGAACAGACATGTCCAGGTGGTCAGCTTGTTGTTGTTGAACTTCATGCCTATCCATCCACCGAGAAAGACGAATGGAATGGCCGCTATGTTTGGCCCGATTTCGAGCATCTGCGACTCCAGCTGTGTGGTGCCCGGGAATATCTTGGTCAGATCGCTCATGATCGGAGTGATGGCCAGTCCGGGAATGGACGTACATACGTATATTACGTATAGATTGAACACAGCCCACAGCGGTAAGGTCTGGTTCCCGTAGCCTGATTTGATTTGTAACATAATGGTATGGTTTTGATAAAATGAATCAGTGATTGAAATACAGCTGTCGGAAGCGACCTATGGTTCCCGAAGGCCGAGATTGGGATTCAGAAAGAGAATTGGAGCTGGGTCTGTATACGGTTGTCGTTGGCGCCGCCCTTACCCCAGGTCTGGCGGTGACCCCACAGATATTCGATGCCGCACTGCAGGTATGGCGTGATGTTGTAAAAGCAGTTTGCCGCCGCATAAAGAGAGTATTTGTAATTCTCCGAAGCGGGAAGCGCCTTGCAGTAGTCGGAAACACCCCATATACGGCTTTGAGAGAACATCGCGTTGAACTGCAGTTTGGAAGTTGCATTGAACGAGACTCCTACGTTCCATCCCATCATAGGGGATGCCTTCATTTTGCCCGGCTCGTCGTCCTTTGGAACGAACGATATGGGTTTGCCGGCTATATCCTGTAAATAATTGCCGATACCCTGGCCGTACGCAAGCTGATAATAGAATATAAACTTGTCGGACGGACTCAGATTGCCTGACAGCATGGCGCCCCATCCTACCATGTGCCGCGTTTTGTTTGCAATCATGTCTTTATATGCGAAGTTCCTCAGTATGCCGGAAACACGTATTCTGTTCCATTGCGAGAAGCTGTATTCCAC
>CAJKBH010000047.1 GCA_905198125.1 uncultured Porphyromonadaceae bacterium | reverse complement strand
TCAACTTACTAAAAAAAGAGGCTGCGCCGTAAAACCTTAATTACGACACAGCCTCATCAGTATGTAAGTTGTATATTGTCTTTTGGCTTAATGCTTGATGAGGCGGTAGGTGGCGCCGGTGCCGTCGGCACGGACGATGTAGATGCCGGCCGCCATGTCGGTCAGGCTGACGGTGGCCGATGCGGTGTCGGCGGCAGCACGCTTCACGCATACGCCCTGCATGTTGTAGACAGACAGTCCCTTCAGACCGGAGGCCGTTGCCGTAACCTCGTCGCCAAGGACAGTCCATGCCGTGTCCTTGACTGCCTGAATGCACTGAATGCCGGAAGATGCCACGTTGATGTATTCACCGTAGACCGTGCGGTCCGACAGGTAGTATTCTTCCGTTTCATAATCATACTGCTCGGTGATTACCTCGGTCACATTGCCGTCGGCATCGTAGGTGTAAGTGAATTTCTGGCCGTCGACCACTTCTTCGACTCCATCCATAGTATCTTTTGCGATGAAGGCCACCATGTTGCCGTGGTCGTCCATTGTGGCTTCCTGAACGCTGATGGACACAGGTTCGGTGGTGATGCCTTCATCATCGAAGTATTCAGTGACGGTGTAGCGCATGGAACCGTTGGCGTCCAGCACTTCCATACGGGTGGTTCTTCCGATTTCGTTGATGTCGTTGGTGGTCTCCTTGATCAGGAAGTCTTTGCCGTCGTTGCTCCATTCCACCAGATAGTGGCCGTCGGGCTCGCCCCCATAATATACTACGGCCGATTTCATCAGGTTGGCGCCTTCAACGAGTTCGAGCATATCGCCGTAGATGGTCATCTGGCCGTCGGTCTTTTCCCATACGATGTCGCGATACGAGATGTCGTCGTCAAGCTCCCATTCGTTGTTCTGACCCATCGTATAGTAATTATACTCGTTGGCTTTGCCGTCCTGGCCGTATTTCCATTCCGACTTGTAAGCAGGATGGAACTGGCCGTCTAACGGCAGCGACTTGACGATTTCGGTGATGTTTCCGTCGGCGTTGCGGGTGATGGTGTTGGTCTCGCACATAAAGTTCTCGACCCAGGCATCGTCCCAGCTGTAGCCCATGCGTTCGGTGTAGAAATCATGGACTTTCGTGTCGTATTTATACGTGGTCTTGGAATTGTCGGTCCAGGATTCACCGTCCTCGCTTTCGGACTCGATTCTGGTCACGGGCTGGTTGTATTCGTCGTAGGTAGTGACGATCTTGGACAGGAAGCCGTCTTCGTCCATCAGATCCTCTGTGCAGTTGCCGCGGGCGTCATACTTGAAGCTGACCGTGCCGAGTTCCATCCAGTCCTCGCCGTCGTGCATATAGTCGGTCTGGCTCACGGGGCGCCATACGGGAGTGGCGGCCTCGGTGCGGGCCGGTTTTTTCATGCCTTTCTTGGCGTGGCCGGCCTTGAAGCGGAGGCCGTCTGCGCTGGCCGACAGAGCGACCAGACTGCACAGGGTAATTGCGTAAAATTTCTTCATACTGCTAATGCGTTATTATTGAATTATTGAAATTTAGAATGCAAAGTTACAAAAAATCCCGGAATTCAAAAGGGTAGCGGGGAATCGAAACGGCGGGGGCGGCGGTCGAAGGGGGAGGTGAATTCCAGGGTCATGGCGTGGAGGCGGAGGCGCCTGCTATTGTGGGGACAATCGTTGCCGTGGCCGTAGAGGCGGTCGCCGAGGATGGGCATACCGAGGCCGGCATCCGAGGCGGCGTGTACGCGCAGCTGATGCGTGCGGCCGGTCAGGGGATGTAACATGACGCGGCTATGACTGTCGGAAACGGACAGGAATTCATACTCGGTCACGGCATTCTTGCCGTTGTCAAGGTCCACGCGCTGGCGCGGACGGTCCAGCCAGTCGGGCGACAACGGCAACTCTATCCGCCCTTTCTGCGGAATGCCCCGCGACTGATAGTCGCCTTCCAGATCGGCCACATACGTCTTCTTCACCTGACGGGTGGCGAACAAGAACTGCAACGCCTTGTATGCTGCAGGCCCGAATGCGGCAATCAGCAATCCTGATGTGTCCTGATCCAGCCGGTGAACCACCTTCACGTCACGCTCCGGGCCATATTTGGCCTCCAGCCACTGCTGGACGGATATGGCCGCTCCTTTACCAGGCACCGAAAGCATCCCCGACGGCTTGTCGACCACGCAGAACCATTGATTTTCGAATATTACCACAGGCTTCAGGTCGATGCCCGCGTCGCAATCGCTGTCAAGGGGCGGCTTGATGTCGAGTCCCTGCAGCATCCAGCCCAATACCGGTCGGCACTTTCCGCGACATGCCGGATAATGCCGTCCGTGGATGCGCACCTCACCCTCCTTGCTGCGGCCGTACCAGTACTCGGCCATAGCCACGGGCTGCCATCCCTGCAGGTAAGCCGCATGCAGCAGCTTCGGGGCGCAACATTCACCCGCACCCGACGGTGGAATCCGCATCGGCGTGTCGGCAAATATCTCGCTCAGACTCCGGCTCTCGCCGCGGGCGTCGAGCAATCGGAAATTGGTGAACAGCCACTGCTGTAACGCCTCCGAGTCGGCGCGCCGCTTCTCTTTCAGGGCCGTAAGCTGTGCTTCTGCCTCTTTAAGCCGCGCGGCATACGGCTCAAGCTGAGCCGCTACGCGCTTCTTGAGGCGGTGCAGTTCCGCCTTCTCAAACTGGCTTTGGCGAATCATGGCCGCAAGTTCGGCCTCGCTGACATCGCCGGCCTTGCGCCGGGCATCACGCTCAGACTTCGATTCGCGGTACTTGTCACGCGCCGCCCATAACTTGGTATCGAGGGCGTTGCGGACACGCTCGTATTCCGTCTTGATGGGTCGGAGGCTTTCGGTCTCGAACCTGGCTATGTCACAGTTCTGACGTGAGATGTCCCGTTCCCGGGTCTTGAAATGGCCGTCGGGCTGCAGGTAGTCAAACACCGGCCCGACGAAGCCCGGATAATGGAATCCGCCGTGACCCAACTGCCCCGAGAAGGCATAGAGTGTATGGCGCGCGCCATCTTCGTCGGCCGCGATGAGGACGCCCAGCATCTTGCCCGCCTCCAGCTCGCGAATGAAATTGATGTCGTCGGGCCTTTCGCTTGTCTTGAGCACCTCGATACGGCCGCAAAGTTTACGGAATGCCTCGTCGCATTCCCTCCCGGGTATGTAGTCAAACGGATTGTTCATAATCGACGTCACAAAATTACGTCAATTTTGTGACGTCGCCAAATATGACCGCATATCGGAGCGCGCGCCGTCGGCCGTCATGCAGCCGCCAGCCGTCGTGCGGAGGATTACAGATGCTCGCGCAGGTAATCGGCGAGTATTACGGCCTGATTTTGCACGGGGTCCTTGGAGCCGTATAGGATTGTGACGAGAGGATGCCGGCGAATCTCGCTCAGCAACCCGGGGATGACGGGATTGGCGGCCAGCTCGGCCCGGTATTTCTTTTGAAACTCCGGCCATCGGTCTTCGCGGTCCTGATGATACCATTCACGCAGGGCGGAGGATGGAGCCACATCCTTGGCCCACAGGTCGTAATGGAATTCCTGTTTCGATTCGCCGCGCGGCCACAGCCGGTCGACGAAAATGCGGTACCCGTCGGCGGCAGCGCTGCCGTCCGGGTCCGCATATACACGTTTTGTCTGTATCTCTGTCATTTTATTTAAGGATAAGGTCCCGTATGTCGTCGTCGACGGTCGTGATGGTGCCGATGTTGAACTTCTCTTTCAGCACTTTCAGTATGGCCGGGGTGAAGAACGCGGGCAATGTCGGGCCGGTATGGATGTTCTTTATGCCCAGGCTGAGGAGCGCCAGCAATACGATGACGGCCTTCTGCTCGTACCACGCGATGTTGTACACCACGGGGAGGTCGTTGATGTCGTCGAGACCGAAAGCTTCCTTCAGCGCCAGCGCTATCAGCACGATGGAGTAGGAGTCGTTGCACTGCCCGGCGTCAAGCACGCGCGGTATGCCCTCGATGTCGCCTAACTGAAGCTTGTTGTAGCGGTACTTGGCGCAGCCGGCGGTCAGGATCACGCAGTCATGGGGCAGTTTTTCGGCAAACTTGGTGTAATAATCGCGTACAGGCATACGGCCGTCGCAGCCGCCCATCACCACGAACTTGCGTATCTTGCCCGCCTTGACCAGCTCGACGATCTTCGGAGCGAGTTCCAGCACCTGATGGTGCGCGAATCCGGCCGTGATGTGGCCATGTTCTATAGCCGTGGGCGGCGGACATTTCCGCGCGCGTTCTATAATCTCGCTGAAATCCTTGTGGCCGTCCTTATCCTCGGCAATGTAATGCGTGCCCGGCATTCCCACAACGCCTGTGGTGTACACGCGGTCCATGTAGGTGGTCTTGGGACGCGGGGGCACTATGCAGTTGGACGTGAACAGGAACATGCCGTTGAATGTCTCGAACTCGTCGATCTGACGCCACCAGGCATTGCCGTAGTTGCCGGCGAAATGCGGGAATTTTTTGAAAAACGGGTAGCTTTGGGCCGGCAACATCTCGGAATGGGTGTAAATGTCCACACCTTTGCCTTCGGATTGAATCAGCAATTCCTCCAGGTCCTTCAGGTCGTGGCCGCTTATCAGGATGCCGGGCCGGTTGCGGACGCCGATCTCGACTTCCGTCTTTTCGGGATTGCCGTAAGCGGATGTGTTGGCCTTGTCCAGCAGGGCCATGGCCTTGACACCACCATCGCCGACATTGAGCACAAGCGACAGCAATTCGTCCACGCCGATGTCGGGACGGTCTATCTGTGCCAGCGCGTTCTCTATGACAGCATAAACGTCGTCGCTCTCGTATCCCAGATTCAGCGCGTGCCGTGCGTAGGCCGCCATGCCCTTGCAGCCGTATATGGCCAATTGCTTCAGGCCGCGTATGTCGGGATTCTTCTCATACAGTACGCTGAAGAATTCCCCGTCGAGCGTGCCGCCGGCCTCCACAACGTTGAGCCTGCCGTAATCTTTCCTGTCGATGTGATAGGAAACCTCGGGCATATACGCCGGCTCCATGCCTAATTTCTTCACGGTGCCTTCAAGCACGTTTTTCAGCTCTATGGCCCGTGTCAGATAGCGGTCGAGCATGTCATTGTCGAAGTCGGCGTTGGTGATGGTGGTGAACAGTGCGTCGATGATGAAATGCGAGGCCTCGCGGCTGGGCGCGTCCTTACGGCGAAGCTGATCGTTGACTGTGGCTATGCCGCGTGTCAGATACAGCAACTGGTCCATACGGGTGGATGTGTCCGGTTTCTTGCCGCATACGCCCTGGATTTCGCATCCGGTGCCGCGTGCCGTTTCCTGACATTGATAACAGAACATTTTCATAAGCCTGGATTTTTGAAGGTAATGGTATGGTCTTTTTAGGGTTATTTAGAATAGAGTTTGGTCACGAGCACCTTGAAACGCTCGGGAGCGAACAGAGAGTGACGGGTAGCAGGAGGCATGGTGATGTAGTCCCCGGCTTCAAGACGGTGAACTGTGCCTTCGATGGTGAACTCGCACACGCCCTCCAGTATCTGAACCAATACATCCGCTTCGGCGGTATGCGTGCCTATGGACGCCCCCTTTTCAAGAGCCATCTCGATCGCCATGCCCGAGGCGTTCTCTACTATAACCTTGCTGGCAACTTCCTGCGGAGTGTAGTGTACTTCGTCTGTAAGTTTCATATCATTCTATATTGGTGAACAATATGTTAACATTATAATCTGCGCTCCTGTTCACTCCGCATATATTCCGGTCTAAACGACCGCGTCTTTTATTTCCGGATGAAACCGGCTGTGCGTAATGGTATAAATGATTGAGCGTAATTGCATGAGATGATTGAGGGTAATTGAGTAAGATGAAGATGATAAATGGGCCTGGCAGCCGTAATATTTGTTTTATCAGAATATTCTTTGTATATTTGCCGTTGAAAGCCAATGGCAGGACTGTGCCCTCAGTCCCGAATGAATGAGATTAACCTAAAACTTCAAATACCATGGAATTACCTTTTGCCGAATCGTGGCGAATCAAGATGGTTGAACCCATCCGCACCAGCACGCGTGAAGAGCGCGAAGAATGGATCAAGGCAGCGCATTACAATGTATTTCAACTTCCGGCCGAACAGGTGTATATCGACCTTCTGACCGACTCCGGCACCGGAGCCATGAGCGACCGTCAGTGGAGCGCCATGATGATGGGCGACGAGAGTTATGCCGGCGCCCGCTCCTTCTTCAGGATGAAGGACACCATAGAGCGCATCACCGGATTCCCGATGGTTATCCCGACGCATCAGGGCCGCGCCGCCGAGAACGTGGTGTTCAGCGCATTGGTCAAGGCCGGCGACGTGGTGCCGGGCAACTCGCATTTCGACACCACCAAGGGGCATATCGAGAGCCGCAAGGCGTTCGCCGTGGACTGCACCATCGACGAGGCCCGCGACACCCAGCTGGAGCATCCCTTCAAGGGCAACGTGGACATCGACAAGCTGGAGAAAGCCGTGACCGACAACAAGGGCCGCGTGCCGTTCATCATCGTGACCATCACCAACAATACGGCCGGCGGACAGCCCGTGTCGATGGCCAACCTCCGCGCCGTGCGCGAGCTGGCCGACCGTCATGGCCTGCGCGTCATATTCGACTCCGCCCGCTTTGCCGAGAACGCATATTTCATCAAGACCCGCGAGGAGGGTTACGCCGACAAGACCATCAAGGAGATAGTGCGCGAGATGTTCGCGCTGGCCGACGGCATGACCATGTCGGCCAAGAAGGACGCCATCGTGAACATGGGCGGTTTCTTCGCCACTCGTCATCAGGACTGGGCAGAGGGCGCACAGCGCTTTGCCATCCCGTTCGAGGGCTACCTGACATACGGCGGTATGAACGGCCGCGACATGGAGGCCCTGGCCGTAGGTCTGGACGAGAACACGGAGTTCGATAACCTGCATACGCGCATCCATCAGGTGGAATACCTGGCCAAAAAACTCGATGAATACGGCATCCCGTACCAGCGTCCCGCCGGCGGACACGCCATATTTGTGGACGCATCGAAGATACTGACCAACGTGCCGAAGGAAGAATTTCCGGCACAGACGCTTACCGTAGAGCTGTACCTCGAGGCCGGAATACGTGGCTGCGAGATCGGCTACATCCTGGCCGACCGCGACCCCGTGACGCGCGAGAACCGCTTCGGCGGACTCGACCTGCTGCGTCTGGCCATACCGCGCCGCACATATACCGACAACCACATGAATGTGGTGGCCGCAGCCCTGAAGAACGTGTACGACCGCCGCAACGAGATAACGCGCGGCGTGAAAATCACGTGGGAAGCCCCGCTGATGCGCCACTTCACCGTGCAGCTGGCTCCGGCCGACGAGTAACGGAATGCGTGCGAGCTAAAGCCCGCACCCGGAACCAGCCAGCCTGATACGACCAATGCGCTTGATACGGCCACTTTCCTGTGGAACCCAACGCGCCTGATTAAGCCGGACGGGCGGTAATGGCCGCATAGAGGTTTCGGGTGGCTGCCTGAAGCAGATCCAAGACGAGTTCAAAGCCCTCGGCCCCTTCGTAATAGGGGTCGGGGACATAATCATAATGCCGGGTGTCGTCGAAAAAGGCTGACATCGGCATTATTTTTTGTTCCGTCTCCACGGTGGGAGCGAGTCGGCGCAGGTTGCGTATGTTGGACTCGTCCATGCCGATGATGAGATCGAAGTCGAAGAAGTCGGACATCGAGATCTGACGGCAACGGTGCGTCAGGTCGTAGCCGCGCCTGGCGGCATGGGCGCGCATACGGCGGTCGGGAAGGTCGCCGATGTGGTAGTCGCCCGTACCGGCGGAATCGATCACCCAGTTGTTTTGATCATCGTGAGCGGACACGACCGCCTCCATCAGTCCTTGGGCAGCCGGCGAGCGGCAGATGTTGCCTAAACATACGAACAGTACCTTGACCGGTTCGCCGGCCTCATGCTTGGCGCGGAGACGCGCCATCAATTCAGAATTCAGATCAGTCATAGATAGTTTTTTATAAGCAAAACAATTCAGGACAAGGCTCGGCTGCGTGCGGGAATGTACATCAACAGGCAGTAGAGGGCGGCGCATATCGCTATGGCACCGCCTATATAACCAATCTGTCCGAGCAGGCTATGGTTTGTAGCGATACCGCCCACCAAGGCGCCGGCCCCGATGCCGAGGTTGAAGATGCCGGAATACAGGCTCATCGGCACGGCCGAATCATTCGGGAACAGGCGCACTATGTCGTTCTGCATGGCGATGTTCAGCACCGTCAGCGACATTCCCCAGGGTACGCACAGCGTGGCTAACAGTATAGGGCTGAAGTCGGCCGCCGGACGAAGCATCAGCAACATAAACGGTATGCCGAGGCATGACGCCGTGATGATGGCGCGCGAATGTCGGGTATAGCCTTCGCCGGCAATAAAACTGGCTAACAGTCCGGCCACGCCGAACAGGGTCAGTGTCCATGTGATGCCCGATTCGCTGAATCCGGCAATCTGTCCTAAGAACGGCTCTATGTAACTGTAACCGGTATAATGCCCTGTGACTATGATGCCGATGATAAGGTAAATCATAAGCAATGGCGGGCAATGCAGCATGTCGCGGATCAACTGCTTGCGCGACACGGTGTCGGCCTTGCGCCTCACGTTCGGATAGAACAGCCACATAAGCAGGAACAGCACGGCGGCAAGGATGCCGATTGAGCCGAATGCGGTGCGCCATCCTGCCACAAGGCCGATGAGGCGCCCGATGGGCAGTCCCACTATCAGTGCGATGCCACCGCCGGCCACGAGTACGCTAAGGGCGGTAGCTCGTTTATCGGGCGGTGCCACGGCCACGGCCATAGCCGGTGCGATGGACCAGAATATACAGTGGGTCAGGGCCACGCCGATACGCGAGGCCATCAGCATGCCGTAGCTTCCTGCCAGAGTGGAGAATGCGTGCGAGATGATAAACACCGCGATGATGCCGAGCATCAGCTTGCGGTAGGGCACACGGGCAAAGAGCAGCATCAGCGGCAGTGACAGCAATGCCACGACCCAGGCGTAGACCGTGATAAGCAGGCCGGTCCTGGCCTCGCTTACGCCCAAGTCAGCGCCGATGTCGCTGAGCAACGCCACCGGGATCAGCTCCGAGGTGTTGAACGTGAAACCGGCCACGGTCATGATCAGCAACGGCACGACATAATGAATTCCGTTGCGGAATTTATCAAGATGCATCATACAGGGGTGTAGGGAATGTTTCTGTCATACAAGAGACGCGGATGATCGGGACCGGGCGCCGGTCAGAAGGGCCATAAACCCGGGGGAGAGACGGCGTAACACTGCGTAGGCGAGAATTGAGATGGTGAATATTATTAAGAAGATAAGAAAATAATCTGTGAAGCAAAGAAAGTTGTTGACCGGCCTTATCATTTTAGTGACGGCCTTGCAGGTTATTACGCAAAAGAGGCCGTGGAATCCGTACAGGAAGAATGTGGATCCGGCGAGAAAGCGGGGAATCTGCCTGCGGCCGCCATCGGCAACAATGATGCCGAGCAAAAGCATTAAGAGAACACCGAAAATAGAGGTGATCAGATAAAGAGTATCGGCCATGAATGGGGACGTGTTGCCTATGCCTGATATGCATGCGGTGCAGCCTGCAAGGTATCCGACAGAGGCTGCCGGCCACGAGCGGGCTGCTAACAGTTTGCGGCCGAAGCAGGCCAGAGTTGCACCGAGCGTGAAGTAAAGGCTGTTCGGGAGCACTACGAGAGGATCGATGCCGGGTGAAAACACGGGTACGGACACACACAGTATAAACGGCACCAGTGGCGTGGCCCCTTTCAGCAGGCGCAGCATGACAGAAATAAGGGGCGAACAGACATCGATTATAATGAGGTTGCGGATGAACCACATGGGGAAATCGTAAGGGAAAGGGTCGCCGGGCAACCGGCAGATGAATCCTGTCAGTAACCTGATGATGTCGATGTCCACGGGACGGTGCTTTATCAAAAACAGGATGAATCCGATGAAGTTCCACATAAGGTAGGGTACAAGCAGTGTCTTGACCCGACGTTTCAGTTTGGACTTATATCCGGACCACGACATCACGGGTCCTTCCCTGAAAAACAGGTATCCGGATATGACAAAGAAGGCCGGCACGCAAAGATCGAGGATATAGCGTTTGAATATTGTGTGGAATAATACGAACACGCTTGTGTCCGGTCCGGAGAGGGGCGGGTCAAGGTACTGCAGATAATTGCAATGAATCATAACTACGCCAACTATAAGCGGAAAGCGCAACAGGTCGAAGCCCGGAATGATTCTTGATATTTGATATTGTGCATTGGACGCCATACGGAATGTGGTTGTATAACGGGATGCAAAGTTAGAGGTTTTTGGCAAAATTTCCAAAGCCCCCGGTTATACGACGCGGATTTTCAGGGCAGGGCCAATCATGCCGGATTTTATAGGTCGGTACTGACAGCCGACAGGCGTAGACCGGGCGGGGATTGACCGAGATAAAAAATCGGCATGTACACGGAGCAATTCGTATACATGCCGATTTCAGGTATGTGGGAGCCGGTCGCCCGGAATCAATAGTTCTTGGCTTCAATTTCAAAGAAACTGCGCTTGTGATGGCATACCGGGCATACCTCGGGTGCTTTCTTGCCGATGTGCAGGTGACCGCAGTTGCGGCAAATCCATACGGTGTCGCCTTCGCGCGAGAATACGATGCCCTCCTCGATGTTCTGAAGCAGACGACGATAGCGCTCCTCGTGGTGCTTCTCGATGGCTGCGACGGCGCGGAAGCGATGCGCGATGTCGTTGAACCCTTCGGCCTCGGCCTCTTCAGCCATCTTGGCATACATGTCGGTCCACTCATAGTTCTCGCCTTCGGCGGCGGCACGGAGATTGTCCATCGTGTCTGAGATCTCGCCGCCGTTCAGCAGCTTGAACCACAGTTTGGCGTGCTCCTTCTCGTTGTTGGCCGTTTCCTCAAAGATGGCCGCTATCTGCTCGTAGCCGTCCTTGCGTGCCTTCGATGCGAAATAGGTGTACTTGTTGCGGGCCATTGATTCGCCGGCAAAAGCGTCCATCAGATTTTTCTCTGTTTTTGTTCCTTTCAGGTCTTTCATTAGTTTCTTGTATTTATTTATTTGTGTTTTTATAGCTTGTTTATGTCGGTAAATGTCAATTCACTTGCATTCATGGCTGTTTTCAAGTTTTTTCAGACATTCGGGACATCGCCCCTTGAAAAATACGTTTACGTTGTCGCACTCGAAATCAGCGGGCGCCGGCAGTATCCCAAGGTCGAAAGGTATGTCGAATATCCTGTGGCAGTCCCTGCACATGAAATGCGCATGCGGCTGCCTGTGAGCGGAATCGTATCTTGTTGATTCGGCCGAAATGTCTATGTCGTTCAACAATCCTTTTTCCGCGAGCAATTTCAAACAGCTGAATACGGTAGTGCGTGACAATGTGGGATGCTCGCGCACCAATGCCGAATACACCTCGTCGGCCCTGGGATGGCATTCGCAAGCCGAGATGTATTCCATAATGGCAATCCTCTGGGCCGACGGCCTTATGCCGGCGTCCAGAAGTTGTCTCATCAATTCGGTGCGTCTCGATTCCATATCATTAATCAGTTCAAAATTGAACTCAGTACAAAATTATAATAAATACTTATATTCTCCAAATTTTTAACAAATTTTTTATAAGGGGCGCATGACTAAGCACCGGATGACTTACGAGCGTATGACTAATGACTTGGGAGCGTTGACAAAAATTGAGGCTGATTCACAGTATGGTCTCAAGGGTTGTTTTCTGGGTGACGAGGCCCATGCGGCGGTAGAAGCCCATGGCCGTTTCGTTGCCGTCCCATACGTTGAGGGTAAGATTATGGCAGCCTTGCCTTCGGGCGTATTCCTTTGCATGTTCATACAGCCGACGGCCCACGCCTTTGCCACGAGCAGTCTCATCTATGCACAGGTCGTCGATATAAAGAGTCCTGATTTGTTGCAGATGCCGGCTCGAGGTATTGTCTTGAAGCACGCAGAAACAGTAGCCAAGCACACGACCCTCCTCATTGACATCCACAAAGACGGGAGTAGCCGGGTCGGCAAAAATATCTTCAAGTTCGGTGGCCGTGTATTTGGTATGTCCCTGGATAAACAGATCGGGACGCACTTCGGCATGCACGTCATTCACCTGCACCAGCAGTCTCAAAACACCTTATATCCTTGTTTTCAGCTTTACGAATCATTGTATTATGAATCTACGTCGTTTAGGATTTTCGACTTCAGAGTCGCGAAATAAGCTCAGATCCGGTCATGACGTCCATCCTGGAGAAGGCGAACAGCTTCTTGCCGAGGTCTTTCAGCGAGGCTCCGATGTGATACGCATCTTCATCGATTATCAGGAAACGGTCGTGGGCTTTGGTGTATTTGTGTAGAGTCACTCCGGGATACTGTGCATTATGTTTCTCCACGTCCTGACGGAGCTGCTTGGAAATCTGCCCGTCGTAAATGTCTACCGTAACACCCGGAGTGCGCTTGGATAACTGAACCAGTACCGAATCGTCTATATAATTGTCGATAACGACTATCCGATGTCTGGCTTTGCGGATCAAACCGGCGATAAAGGCGTAAGCATCAAATATCTGGCCATCGAAGAATACGCCTTCTTTAGGTTGAATAGAGCTGCGGACAAAGAAATCTACTTTCTCATCAAGCTGTAAAAGATGCCTGTCGTATTCTGAGAAATGACGGTCTATGCGATCTTCAAGTTGCATCAATCTTTGATTTACGGCATAACCACGTAGTAGATATTCTTTCAGAACCTTATTGGCCCACTGTCTGAATTGAATACCCCGGACTGTATTGACTCTATATCCGACAGAAATAATTACATCCAGATTGAAAAAATCGATGTTTCGGGTCACATTACGATTCCCCTCTTGTCGAACTGTTCGGAATTTCCGAACAGTTGCCTCTTTACTCAATTCGCCTGAGTCAAAAATATGCTTGAGATGTTCGCTGATGTTTGCTTTGCTTGATTCGAACAGCTCGACTATCTGGGACTGTGTGAGCCACACGGTTTCATCATCCACTCTTACGTCAAGAGAGAGTTCCTCGTCGGGCTGATATATTATAATTTCGTTTCCTTGCGTAGATTCCATACGCAAAGTTAATCAAAATTAAGGTAAATCAATAAACTTGAGGAATATAATTCATTGACATGATTCGGATGTTGATATTCTGCGAACCATAGCACTGCGAACCGTGTTGACATGGTGATGTTTAAGGTGTTTATTATGATGGCGTTGAGTGTGTCGATGTGCGGATGCAACGGGCATACTGCCGGGCGTGATACATGCCATCAAAATCTTGAAAGGAAGACAATGAAAGAAATATACCGCAAACCGTCTGATGAGGAACTGCGCCGTAAGTTGACTGCCGAGCAGTATGCCGTGACACAGCAGGGTGCGACCGAGCGACCGTTTACCAATCAGTATGACCATGAATTCAGACCGGGCATATACGTGGATGTCACTACGGGCCAGCCTCTGTTCGTGTCTACCGACAAATACGATTCGGGATGCGGCTGGCCGGCTTTCAGCCGTCCCATATCGCCCGATGCGCTGACGGAGCATATAGACAATTCGCATGGCATGCGGCGTGTGGAAGTGCGCAGTTCGGCGGGCGATGCCCATCTGGGCCACGTTTTCCCCGACGGGCCCCGTTCTACGGGCGGCCTGAGATACTGCATCAACAGCGCCTCGCTCCGCTTCATCCCCAAATCCGAAATGGAAGCCGAAGGTTATGGCGACTATCTGCCGCTGGTGAAATGAAATAAGCAATACCTCTTGCCTTATTTCTTCGGCTTGCCGTGAGATTCCCGGTCTCTCACGATTGCCGGCATATTCTCCTTGGCCCAGGCAATCAGAGAATTGACATGGGGCAGCAAAGAGCGCGTCCGGTCGGTGATGCTGTATTCCACCCTCGGCGGTACCTCGGCATAAATAGTGCGCGTAACAAGACCGTCCTCTTCAAGAGTGCGAAGGGTATTGGTGAGCATCTTCTGGGATATGTCGGGAATCTCACGACGCAAGGCATTGAAACGCATGGTGGGTTGAAGGTTCAGCGTATACAGAATCAGCAACGACCATTTGTCGCTGAAACGTGACAGAATGTGGCGGATAGGGCAACTTGGGAATAATTCTTCGTTCATAATATGCTTGATATTAAAAAGCTCTACAAAAGTAACTAATATTCCTGAAGTGAGCAACAGTCGGTTTTGAGTGTGGTTAAAATAAGTTAACCCGGTTTTTGTAAGCTGTTGATAATCTATATCGGTAACCGCGGCGAAACTATCTGTCATTCAGGTGCCTTCTTGACAATCGGGCTTCCATGCCGCTATCTTTGCATCCGAAATCAATAAAAACATAGGGATATGAAGAAAACAGCACTCATCGGCGCCAGCGGCTTTGTAGGAAGCGCCATTCTTGACGAACTCCTCTCGCGCGGCTATCAGGTGGAAGCACTGGTGCGCAACCCTGACAAGGTTAAAGTCGAAAATCCTCTGCTTACGGTAAAGAAAGATGATGTGGCCGACACCGAGGCCCTTACGGCAGATCTTAAAGGATACGACACGGTCATCAGCGCCTACAACCCCGGATGGGCTAACCCCGACATCTATAATCTCACATTGCAGAACTATCCCCGCATCCTCCAGGCTGCGAAAGAAGCCGGTGTGAAACGTCTGCTCATCGTAGGAGGAGCCGGCACACTTTTCTGCGCGCCCGGCCTTCGCGTGGTGGACAGCGGCGCAATCCCGGCGGAACTGCGGCCGAAAATTCCGGTGAGCATCTTCAAGACACTCAGCAAGGCATTGACAAGCGTGCCGATAAGCGTTACCTTATAAATTTTACTTTCACGTGTTGCCTTAAAAATACAAATAGATACTGCTAAGGAATGCGGACGGCCGGTTCAGTCGGTCGTCCGCATTTGGAAAAGAGGCTCAAAAACGGATTTTTTTCGGGCCTTTGTCTGAAACTCTGATATAGATCTCGCCCCGGACAGGAACGGCGACCCGCAGACCCTGAAGATTATAGTAAACGACCGGGCCACAGTCGGCTTCGACATGAGTGACGCCATCTTCCCCGCCGCCGAGGTTGACGGTGATCTCGGATGCTGAAGATTCATTGTCGCCACGATAAAGAGAGGCCACGCTGTAGACATGCTCGCCGCCGCCGGGATTTAAGTCGCGGAAGAAACGCGAAGCAGTAGTGCCTATTGTTTCGCCGTCGCGCGAGACAATAAATCCTACGGGATAGAAGAAATCACGCTCGGGGTCGATTTCATCCCCGCGGTCTTCTATTGCAACCGGGGCCTCCACGTCACCAAGACTGATCTCGGCATATATGAAGAAGCTGCCGTTGGCGTCGGGGTCTGAGGTCCAGTCTCCGTCACCTATCTTTATCAGGTTGCCCAGTCCGAGTGTTGTGCCTTCATACTCGCAGATGTATTCGACCTTGCCGGTTTTCGATGACATTTCAATTCCGATCAGCAGATCTTTATCGCCGGAGATTTCTACGGGTGTCGTAAGCAGGACAGGAGTCCATGACCCTACGCCGCATTCCTTGACAGTCCGCTCGCTGACCACACGCGGCGTGCCGTCGGATCCGTCTGCTTCCCATACCTTGACCGTGTATGTCACGTCCTGAGGACTCTGATAGGGATTGAAGGCCACACGACGAATGCGCGATCCCCTATAGACTGCAAGATCATCGGCCGAGAAGCGATGGGCGATGGTCACACGGTCGGTTTTTTGGCTGAGGATGTCGAACGAGTCGTAAGAGAATCCGGACATACGCGACAAGCGAGTCGGAATTGCCCAGTTGAGCGTAACGGTTTTATCATTCTCATCGACTTCAGCCTCAAGAGACTCAACCATGTTGACGGGTACTCTTATCGATGCCTCGACATAAGGAGAGACAAGACCCGACGCATATTCTGCATCGACCTGATAAGTGAGCAGACTTTCACCGTCGGTTTCGGTGTCAACATAACTTGTTTTGTCGGTTTCGCCTACTTTCACGGCACCCCTGTAGACATTGAACCTTACGGGAGCTTCATCGGCTGCCGGCAATTGCCATGAAAGGTAGACACGGCCTCTTGCGGCAGTGGCGCGGAAGTCTTCGGGCGATGCGGGAGCGTTTTCGGGCACGAAGTCGAACGAAATTCGGCCGTCGGAGCCAACGGCAATGTTGCGCAGCGACTTATAGGCAAAGCGTTCGCCGACGATACTCAGCGTCGAAGGGAAAGAAGTGTCGCAGAAAGTGGTAGCGTTCGAACTTCCCGGGAAGGGAGCGTCCGAGAGATCGCCATAGGATGAGGGGTATGAATTCGGATTACGTCCTGAACCCGAGCATACGGTGTAAACCGACTGGGGATAAGATGTGTTGAGCGTATTTGTCAAGAGGCGAGCGCGAATCATCGGGTCGTTGGCGTGGTAGACAAGCAGGCCGCCCGACGGAAGAGCGCTGTCGAAGGGGCCTGCGGCACATCTGTTCTCAAGGATGAAGTATTCTCCCGGGACACCGGCCTCAAAACGGTAAGCCACCGGATTGAAAGCTGCGTCGGCCATATCCTTTACCGAGGTTGTGTCGGCGAGTTGTACCGGCACTACCCATCCGTACTGGATTTTCTGCCACATATTGACAGAGGCCGGGCGGTCGCCGCTCTTGTTGGTGCCGTTCCAGGCGCCTGATCCCATCAGGTCCCACACGCCTGTTCCCGGGAATTCTCCCCCCGAACCCGAATAGTCAGTGTCGTAAAAGTCGGGGGCACCGAGATTGTGACCGAACTCGTGGCAGATAACGCCGATGGTGGTCATCCGTGAGTGGAGCGTCTCGGGTTCAATGGTATATTTGTCGACTTTCACACCGTCGAATTCGATGCCCGATACCGATGAAGAATGGGACCATATATCCGAGTTGTCGCCGCTTGCCTCCTGGCCGGCACCCTGATGGATAATGGAGATTCCGTCGATAACGCCATCGCCATCGTTGTCGAACTGACGCAAGTCAAGCTCGCTGTCGAGCTGGGAGAGCGCCTCGCGGATAATCTCTGCGACATTGTCGATGGTATAGTGACTCTTTTCATAGTTGAGATTGACCCATCGCGTGACGGTGGTGGTCACATCGAGCTTGCCATATGAATTCTGCAGATAATAGTCACGGAACGAACCTATGCCGAGGTAGCCCTCGCTGTTCATCATTGCGTCGAAATCATCGCGAGTGAATGTAGGCGTGGTGTTGCTGAAGTTAACGAGAATCATCAGCAGGTTGCGCTTGCCCGATGTGGGGAACGACTTTTCAAAGTTAAGGTTGTTGGCGCCTGTCTTTCTCATGGTTGCCGCAGCAGCGGAGACAGGAAGGCCGGGTTTCGTCTGCGGTGCCAGGCTGCGGGCCTCTGCACCGTGGTAAATGATGGCCGATGGGCGTCCCTCACCGTTGGCGTCGGCCTCTGCCACGGTCCAGAAACCGTCGGCATCGCGCAGAAGCGTGAAGCCGTCCGGACTCGTGGCCCAGTTGAAACGTTCGTCGCCGTGGAGTCGTATCTCCACAGGAGTGCCGTCGGGTTGCGCGGACTTGACAAGGCCTTCTGCGGCAGGGATGGCAAAAGCCGACAGCGGCAGGCTGAGAACGCCTGCCGCCATGATTATCCTATAGATAGGTGTCAGAGTCATTATTTCACAAACTTGACTGATTTCGAACCGACGCTGACCACGAATACACCGTTTCCGAGTGCCGAACAGTCGACAACTGCATTTGCCGAAGTGACTGCGGTGTGCATGCGCAGACGGCCCATAGCGTCGCAGACACGGATTTCGGTGCCGGGAGTAACGCCCGATACGATTAAGGAGTTGTTGAAATATCTCAGTGATATGCTGTCGTCATCGACAGAGCCGATACCGCCCTGGATAGTTTCGGGCGCCATGTCGACCCAGAGCTGGCAATTCAGGCCGAGGGCGCCGGCTTTAGGCTCAAAGTCATAGATCGAACACCAGGAGCCATCGGTAGCGACCGGACTCTCTTCAGGCTTATCGAATGGCTGGACGTAGAAAGTCGGGACGCCGTTGCCGTGGCGAAGCATGCCTAAGCTGAAGAACGAGCGGCCGATGTTGGGGTCGGTGACGTCGACAATCATGCCATCGGAGAATTCCAATGCGATGTAGACTGTACCATCGAGACTTACAGTCTTGTCGAATTTGTGGATGATGCCCTCGCCGGCAATGCCGCCGATGCCGGTTGTTCCGAAGAATTCTGCAACGGTCGATTCGTGACGGTAGATAACTTTGTCTTCGTCGAGGTTTCCATCTTCGTCAGCACCGTATACGGTGAGATAGAAAGGCTCCGATGCCTGGTCGACGGGAGAGATCGCCTCAACCGGGCGAAGGCGGAAGTTCGTCATCCAGAGAGAGAGCACGCGCGGAGTGAAATGCCAGTCGGAGGGAAGATCGTAGCGCTCCGCATAGCGGCGGTAGTAATGGTTGAATCCGCTGACGAAGTCGAGACCATCGGGATCGGTGTCGAAGCAGGGCACTGCACCCCGGTCGTAGTATTTCACTTCACCGGGATTGAAGTTCAGCAGAGGTAGGTTCTCAGTCAGTTCGTCAAGGAGAGTGACATTGAGAGCGAGGTTAGACGTGCGGCTGCCGCGCTCGTTGGTGGCAGTGAGTCGCACGCTGTATTCTCCTGAAGCAGGGAATACGACATCGGCATCGCCGTTTTCAAGAACCGTGACTTCAGCGCCGTCAATATCCCACGATGTGGTTTCGGCATACTCGCTTCGGTTGAGAATGCGGACAGCGTTGCCTTTGAAAGCAAAGAGGTTACTGTCGATAAAGTTGAAGAAGCCTTTGAGCGATGCTTTCGGCTGCGGACGCGGGGTGTCGACAGGCGAAGTGATGCGGAAATCGTCTATGCAAATAAAACCGGACTTCTCGGGGCCTGCGAGTTGGAACGCGAAGCAATAAGGGCCGCTGTTAACGGGCGTGAATGTAATTTCTTCCTTCACCCATTGCGGATCCGTATCGAGTGTACGGCTCAAACTAAGCAGCGTAAGAGGCTGAAAATCCGCGTCCTGCTCGGTGCCGAGAGTAAAATTGAGTGTACACGTATGCGGAGTGTCCCCGATCAGATAGCCATCGAAGTGGGTATGGAAAGAGATGGTGTAAGTGACTCCGGCCGTCAAGTTGAAGAACGGAGTGTAGGCGCGTTCGTCGCGGACTTTATCTGATTCGGGCGAAATCATATAATATTCGCCGCTGACGGCCGGAATATCGGTGATATTGGCGGTTCGCCAGATGGAGGTTCCTACGGTAAGCCATCCCTTCGGCAGATAGCCCTCGCCGTCATAGTGCGTCGCGTCAGAGAAGTTTTCAATCCAGGGGAGTTCCTCGCATGCCGATGCATTGTCGGGATTAGGAACGACATCAGACGGAGTGATTACCTTTGGAGTTTCACCGGTGAAAAAGAATGTGTCGAAAAGCGGCGATCCGTATGTGCCCGACATATCCGGATTGCGGAAAAGCTCAATGGCGAAGAAATATTCGCCGTCTTCAGGGATGTCGTAAGAATAGCTGCGTGATGACCACACAGTAACGTTTTCAGCTGCCTGAGTGCCGACGAGCGTCATCTTTGAAATGTCTGCCTCCCGGCCGCAATACACGTTATATCCTACTCTGCGGATAGCGTCGGAACAGTTGTACATGTATGAGAACTCCATAGTGAACTTCGTACCCTTTCCGCACTCAAAAGCCGGAGTGAATAAGTGGGTCACGCCGTTGCCGAGACCAGTGCCTCCGAGGATTTTTGACCCGGATTCGGCCGCGTAGCCGAAATCCCAGCCATCGGTAACGTAAAAGTGAGGGTCCCAGCGATTGGCAGTCTCAGGCTGAGACCAGCCTTTAGGAAGATAATCACCTTCGTTTTCGAAATGAGAAGGTTCGTCGAAGTTCTCTTCCACATCAAAGCTTTCGGCATGCAGAGGACTGAGCACCAATGCAAAAGCAGCTACTGAAATGCTGCGTAGTAAAGGTTTGATCATAAACTGAAATTTTAATTAAACACGTATGGTTCAGGTTTCGCGTTCATAGAAAATATATTATCTTGCAAAACGGCTGCGCTGCAAAGTTAATAAAATTTTATTAATAAAGTGAATAATCAAATTTATTTATTGTAAAATTTCTTCATGGCTGATTGATTCTACGAGTCCGTAGAATAAAACAATCCACCCGAATTCAAGGTGGATTGTGATTTGATTCAAAAATAATGTCTTAACCGAAGATGTCGGAGTGGGAGCCGGTGTCGATCAGGAGAAGAATCAGTTCCGAGTCGCGCTGTTCCCAGACTAAAAGCCAGTCGGGCTGAATGTGACATTCCCAGTTTCCCTGGTACTTGCCGGAGAGTTTATGAGGCTTATATTCGGGAGGAAGTGTCCCGTTGTCGGACAATTCCTTAAGTACTTTGTTCAACTTTCCAATACTCAGACCTCTCTTGATACACTTCTTAAGAGATTTCTCAAATTTATTGGTAGTGATAACTTCATACATCAATCCCTAAGCTTTTAAACATATCATCAACGCTGTCATAACGGTGTACCCGTCCGGCTTTTACGTCGTCAAGAGCCTCGTCCAGTCCGCACTTCTTTTTTCTTGAAGGTTTGGCAATGCTCACGCCTTCAATCGCATTAAGAATCTTTTTCAGGTGCGGAAGAATGGATTTGTCTTCAACGTTAATAGTGAGCTGTGTCATATCTCGAGGATTTAGGCATTATCCTTTTATTAAGGACGATGCCTTAGTTGCGAACTGTATTGGTTCAACCTTAATTATAACTGCACCGAGACTTAGTATTCCTCTTCGTTGAAGAATGGTTTTAGTGTTGTGTTTCAGCTATATAACCCTTACTAACCGA
>CAJKBH010000046.1 GCA_905198125.1 uncultured Porphyromonadaceae bacterium | reverse complement strand
TGGGCGCCGGAGCCTCGGGGGTCTCGGCGGTTGCTTCGGGTGCGACTGCAGGCGATACTTCCTCGGCGGCTGCTTTTGGCTTGCGGCCACGTTTTTTGGGAGTGGTTGAGTCCGGGGCTTCTGCGTCGTCCTGAACGGAACCGGCTTGCGATGGTGCCTCGGCTGAAGCCTGTGCCTTGGGCTTGCGGCCTCGCTTCGGCTTCATCTTCGCCACCTCGGCACGGGCCGTTTCGATAGACGCGTTGTCTATGATATAGTATGCCAGTTCCTGCTTGTCCGCATTCTCGGCCTTTTTCATTCCCATCGATTCTGCAAGCTCGCGCAGCGGAGCTTCATCCATCGACATAAGTTCTTCAAAACTTTGCATATCTCTTTATATGGTGCAAACTTGTAATCTTTCGACATGCGGAACGCCTTTAAACACAGGTGTTTCCGCGTTCGGAATTATCTTGCATTCCATTTCGGCACAATAATCCGAAACTGCAATAATAAATTACAAAATGAGTATAATTCGAAAACCGAATCAGATAGATTCGCTGAATTTTAAATGTAAATAAAAGTGGGTGTTGAGATTCCTAATGTGGAAATATCCAACCCTTTACTACCTGTATAACACATAACGAGGGCTGAAATACGATGCAAAAGTATAATTTTTTTTTGAATTGTGCAAAAAATAGGCGTTTATCTTTTCTTCATGGCCATGCATTCCATCTCCACGAGCCAGCCGAGACGGCATACTGGAGCGTGCACTATAATACGGGGTATGTCGGGAAATCTTTGTTCAAACATGGCGTTCACAACAGAGTAGTCGGCGGAATCGCGCAGATACACCAGAATCTGCCCTACATCCTGCCAGCCGAACGTAGCGGCGTCCAGGAGGGCGCTTACATTTTCCCACATCCGTTCCGTCTGACGGCGGACGTCGCCGGGCCATAATATCTGTCCCTTGCTGTCGATGCTGGCGGTGCCGGAAATGAACAGATGGCGTCGGTCGGGATAGTCGATACTCGAGGCCCGTTCAAAAGCCACACCATATTCATGAGTCGGATTGAGATGGTCAAGGGCATTGATCTGCCGCATGTCCCCCTCCGCGAGTCCAAGGACCGAGTATGAATCATATATCACAGCCGCCTTACAGTCGGCCTGCCGCCCCTGGATGCCGGTGCTGGCTATGAAGCGTGTGGATGTGGTGAGGCCTTGTTCGTCGAATGCCTCGTTACGGCCACGCACCACCTCGGCGTAATCTTTGTCGATGTCGCGTACAAACAGCCATGTGCGAACACAATTTTTCAGCAGGCTCCCTCCACGATGTTCAAGAGCGACAGCCGTATCCGTCATCATGTCATGGATGGCGGTGCGCGGATCGAGGTCGGGGCATGTCCGGCTCGCCTCGAATATGTGCGTCCGGCCGAAAGCCTCCACCACGTATCTGCCATCCGGATCACGCCGAGACACGGCATCCTCTATCATCCATACCCAAAGGGCGATTTTGGTGCCGTTAAGCGGGGCTTGTTCCACGATGGACGTGGCGCATTCCTCCATGTCGGGCAAGGATGCCTGTTGGTTGGCCGCGTCGCTCAGAAACCAGCGCAGAAACACCGGATACATCCTGTCACTCAGCGTGTCTTTAAGTTCGGCGTATTGTCTTTCAATTTCCGCGAGCTGTCGTTCGAATCCGAGTGACGAATCGTTGACCGTTATTATGCTGTGGGCCTCGCATTTTCCTGAGGCAGCCTTAATTATCCTGGTGGTAATCATGGTGTTTTATTTGTGCAGTGCGGTGGCTACGTCTGCGGGACTGAATGAAACGGGACGCTTGCCTAAGTCGGGGACATTGAATGATTTCAGATTGTCGTCGTAGAACGACGGCGATTTCTGCGGCAGAAGGAATGGTTTCGACACCTTGCCGTCGGCCGAGACATGAGCGAAGTATGGTTTGCCGTACAGGCCGTCATCCCGTTTGCTGGCGAATACAAACCATCTTCCCGACGACGACCAGCTGTGATAGGTGTCGCTCATCGGGCTGTTCACTATGTCGAGTGTATCGATTCTGCCTGTTGTCAGGTCGATCATCTGCAGGTCGGACTCGCGATGCCATATCGGGAACGTGCCGTAAGCCGCAGCGGTGTAAAGTAGGCGCTTGCCGTCGGGCGATACTCTGGGATGGCTGACGCTCAGTTTCTGCCGGATTCCGGCCACCACAGTGTCCACGGACGAGGCGAAAGTGCCTTTTGCCGGGTCAAACCCTATGCGGCACAGGCTGTAGCTGACGCTGTCCACGGCCGTGGGCCGGGCGGGGGTGTCGGCCACGCAGTAATAGATGCTCTTTCCATCGGCGCCGAATGTCGGGAAGGTCTCGAGACGTGTGGAATCGGCTAAAAGCGGCGACCGCAACACCTTGTCATTGCGGATGTCGTAGACATATACGTCCGATTTGGTGTCGAACACTTCCAGACGTTTGCCGGGCCGCGAATGGAAGGCCGGGATTATGACGTTGGTGGAAAAGGTCAGGTAGCGTCCCGTAGGATCGAACTGGGCATATACCGGACCCGATACCATGTCGGCGGTCTTGAAATTGAGAAGACGCAGCTTGCCGTGGTCGTTCAGCACCATGCCGCCACCATCGCCACGGACATACAGGAAAGAAAGGTCGCCGTCCGCAGTAGAATGCGTGTGGCAGTTCATACAGCGGTTGCCGACGTTGTTGTAGTCGCACAGCACGCGCTCGGAAAAATCCTCAATGTTTCGCTCCATGATGCTGAGGCGCGAGAATACCTCGTAATCAGGCTCTATCAGGCGGTATGTCAGGTACGGGTCGATTTTGTCTTTGGACACGGTTATGTCGAAAGGCCTGTACTTTATCCAGCCGGTGTCGGTCAGGGCGCTGACGGTTATGGTTATGGTCGTGCCTTGCGCCACGTCCATGAGGCGCTTCCAGTCCTTGAGGTCGAAGATGGCCTCGTTGCCCTTGCGGTGGGACTTGATGCTGAAGCCGCGGGCTTCAGCCACGGTGTAGATGGCGCGTACGGTATGGTTGGCCGGGGCGCTGTCGCGGAGCCGGAAGTTGAGGGGCGCGATGTTGCACGGTACCGTCACGCCGACATAGTCGGGGTATATAGGGGGCGTGGAGTCCACGGCGCGCTCGTCCCGGGGGGAGGGAGTGCATGCCGCGGTCATGCACCACAGTATGGCAGTTATTAGGTATATAGGGTTCTTTTTTATGGTCATTTTCAGGTTATGGCTGTTGTTGAGTATCGAAATAATACCAGTAGGTGTTGCTGAACGACGGGTCGCCGCGACGGTTGCCGTAGATGTTGAACTGACCGATGAGTTCCGGCATACTGATGTAACGTTCCCAGTCTTCCTGCGGGGCGTCGGTACCCGCCAAGTATATCATCAGCGCTTCCTGATACAGCCTCTTGTGGCGGGGATGTCCCTTGGTCATGCAGTAGGCGTCGTAATCCATCTTGAAGGTATCCATGTCCTTCAGCAGCAGGTCGGTGCAGAGAAGGTAATCCAGGGCGACGGTGTTGTCGGGGTTGGATTCCAGCAGTTCAAGCAGAATGTTGCGGCAGTTGTCGCCGATGCGTATGTTGTCCTTTGTGTTGAACCGGGCGCGGCGGCGTTCTATGTCCGCTTCGGTCTGCGGGTTCATGCGTCCCGGCGTGTGGTCTGCACTCCAATCTGCGTATGCGTGGGTCTTGCTCAGGATGTTCAGGTATTTGCGGGCCGCGAGTGTATCGCCGCTCACCAGGTTTATCTCGGCCAGACGGCGTATCATGCGCACGTTGCGGTTGCGGGGCGAGAACACGTTTCGCATCATGGCGGCGCGTTCGGCGTATGTCATGTCGCCTAACTCATAATAGAGATCGTTCATCATGTTGATGATGGAAAGCGGAGACTTGTCGCTGATGGTGGTAAGGGTTCCGAGGCTCTTGACCGGGAATTTCAGCAGATTGTCGGGCAGGGAATCCTGCAAGGCGGATGCGAGGTAATAGTGGAACGCGGTGTAATCGTCCGGTTCGTCGACGGCGAGAGCGCGTCGTTTCACATCGTCATAGTCGCGAAGCCATAGGGCATCGGCGATGGCGAGCCGTTCCTCATATTTCGTTTCGGGCATGGAGGGTCGGACAAGGCCGGGATATAACAAAGCCTTGGAATATGGCAATGCGTAGTGTGCGCACAACATCGCCGGTGTGGCAAGCGCCAATGTAACAGCTGCGCCGGCACCAATCCAGGCGTATTTGCGCTGACCTTTGCCATGGTATCTTTTTATCAAAAGCAGTGACATGGCCGCGGCGGTGAGTAATGCACCGAAACCGAACATCCAGTATGCCAATATCACAAACAGAGGGGAAAGGTCTATGGGACGTTTCTTGCCGAAGCGTATCGACAGATTGGATAGGCCCAAGGTCATGGCTCCGGCCACGCAGATAAAGAATGACAAAGATGTAGTCGCCGGCATGGAGCAGCCCACCATCAGGATGGCGAACAGAACGGTGCCGATCAGCGCGGGCACACAGGGAAGTATCCGGAACAGAATGACGGAGAACAAGGCTGTGCAGCCGGTCACGGCAAGCGAGAGGATGATGGCGCCAACCACGGTGTTGTGATAAAACTGCGTCAGCCAGTCGCCGGCCATGCAGCCGAGCCATGCCGGATAGTCAAAGTATGCGGCCAGCCAGTGGGGCGCGTTGAGGAATACCTGATTCTGTTCCTGCCACAGAAGGTGCGAGGGATATACGGTCGCGTAGAATATGGCGAGGAGTATGCAGAACAGAGCGAGTCCGTAGGCTGTCAATGCTTTGAATGACAGTCGCGGCCGGCCTGTGCTTTTTTTTGTTTTTGCTCTATTTGGTTTCCGGGACATCCTTAAATGCTATTTGGTTCCGACAGGCACTCTTTCGTCCGAGAGGATTGCGTTAACGGCCTCGCGGCTGTCGAACTCCACCTTGGATTTGGTGAAATCGGGGGTGTTGAACGAGAACATGGACTGCCTGTAATATTCCAACGGGTTTTTCTGCGGCAGAAGGAAAGGCTTGGTGAAACGGCCTTTGTCGTCCATTCCGGCAATGTAAAGGTGAGAGTAGAGGCCGTCGTGGCGACGGGACGTAAACACTATCCAGCGGCTGTTGTCGCTCCAGTTGTGGAAGCTGTCGGCGTCCGTGCTGTTGATTTCGTCAGCGGGGCGTGCTTCACCTGAGGCGAGATCCAATAGCCACTGGTCGGATTCCTTGTGCCAGATGCTGAAATAACCGTAGTCGCAAAGGGTGAACAGGAGGTATTTGCCGTCGTACGACGGGCGGGGCCATGTCACGCTCTTGCCAATGGCTTCGGCATTGAACAGGGTATCGACGCGGTCGCCGAAACGGCCTGTGGTCTCGTCGAAGGCGATGCGGCACAGATTGTATTTCTGGTCTTTGTGTCCGAGGGGATAATTCTGTTGGCGGGCCGTGGTGAAGTAGAGCCATTTGCCGTCGGGCGAGAAGGACGGAGTGTTTTCCGACCATTCCTTGGTGCGCAGCAGCGTGTCGAGGAGCAGCCGGTTTTCCTTGGTGTCGTAGACAAACACGTCGGACGACATGTCGAACACCTCCAGGCGTTTAGGTCCGGAGATATGGAAGCCCTGCCGGGTCTGGTTGGTCGAGAATGCGCAATAGCGACCCTTCGGATGCCAGTAGGGATATACCATCGAGCCGCCGATGTCATCGTTTTGGGCATTCAGCCACGTGCATTTGCCGTCCTTGTATATCATGGTGGCGCCATGCTCGCCGCGCACATGGAACACATACTCATTGGGATTCGTGCGGTTTGGCGTGTGGCAGTTGTAGCACTGGCCGTCGGTCATGGTGTTCTCGATGATGGGGAATTCGTCGAAGTTGCCGAGGTCGCGCTGATATATGCCCATCTTGCTGTAAACCTCGTAACCGGGTGCGATGCGGCGGTAAGTCAGGCCCCACTGGTCCAGAGGATTCGGGCTGACGTGGATGGTGAAGTCATTGTATTGCACCCAGTTCCCGTCAATCCTGGCACAAACGGTCACGGTCAGGTCCTTGCCACGGTTGGCTTCGGTAAGTTTGTACCATTTCCGGGTATCGAAGTCGGCGTATTGGCCGTTGGCGTGCAGCTCATTACCGTCGGCGCCTTTGACCGTCACGTCCACGCGCTGCACGTCTCCTTTTTCCGGCATGACCGCGAAATTGAGGGGCGCGATTCCGGCGGGAACGGTCACGCCGATGTAGTCGGGGAAGATGGGAGGCGCAGTGGCCACCTTGCGGACATTATTAGGTCTGCTTCCGCATCCCCACAGTAAGAAAGCGAACAGGACCGGAAGAATTTGGTATATATAAGTAAGGCGGGTGGATTGTTTCATGGATGGGATTATTCTTCGGATAGCAGATAATAGAAAAGCGAGCGGCGGTAAGGCTCGATCAGGTCCGGATTCTTGCTTGTCCATGCCGAGGCGAAGCCACGCAGCTGGTTTACCACTGACTCGGGAACCGCGCCCTGCGGAATCTGCTGCCCGTTCTTCATCGAGATGAAGGCGAGTGCCTGTTGGGCCAGGAGGGGATTGTAGTGCGGATCGGCCTCGGCGACGACGCCCATGTACTGCGCGAATTTGTTCAGGTCGCGTTGCAGCAGGGGGTACAGAATCAGATACTGCTTTGCCGGGGTGTTCGTCGGGTCTTTCAGAAACAGCTGGCCAAGGGTCTTGTCGAGTTCTCCCTCGCTGAACATATAGTCTTCGTCGATCATACGTTTTCTGAGGGTGCCGTAGAGAGGATGGTTCTCCACATTCTTAGGATTGCGGATCAGTTCGAGGTTGCGCTGCGCCCATTTATTGTAGAACAGGGTGTTGCGGAGCATCGTCAGGTATTTTTCGGCCAATGTGTAGTCGCCTCGGATTATGGCTGTCTCGGCGAGTCTGCGGATGGCGCGGCTGCTCTTGTTGTAGTTGGGAATGGCCTCCATACCCTCGAAATAGAAGCGCTGTGCACTGTTGACAAGGCCGAGCTGGAAGAAAATCTCGCCGGTGTTCCACGAGGAAAGGGTTTCCTTGAGGAAAGGGGGGATCAGCCCTTCGGGACCATGCTGGGGGTAATTGAAGGCGATGGCATCGAGTTGGCCGGTCATGGCCGCGGCAAGGTTGGTGGCGCTGACACTGAGGGGCAGATTGGGCTCGTGTGCGTCGGAATATCGCAGAATACCCTCCCAGTCGTTGGCTCGCACCATATAGTCGTAGTTTATCAGACGGTATGTGGCCGTGTCGTACGATTTGGAGTAGAGGGCGAGGAGTGCTATCAGTTCGATTCCTACAAGGGTGGGAACCACGATTTTTTGTGGCAGACGCGCCATTGCGATAGCCATGACGGGAACCAGGACGCAAAGGATTTCGACTATGAGTTGTCCGGCATAAAGCCTGTCGGGCTGCATCATGTAGCCGATACCTATAAGCTGGTAAGACAGGGGATAGGGGAGGGTCAGCGACCAGATCCATACGTTGGCGGCGAGCCAAAGCAGGGAAATCATTGCGAACAAGGCCTTGTATGTGGCGGAATGCCCCGGGTTCTTGCAGCAGGAGGCGATTGCGAGGAGGGTGAATATTATCGTGGCGGGACCGCATAGCCAGTACAGCAGCGGCGTGAACACGGCCATCAGTATGTATTCCTTCACGGCTTGCCGTTTTGCTGTCGCGTTGCCGGCGTCAATGCGGAGGTAAAGGCAGCTCGCCCACATTACGGCGGTCACGGCTGTTACGAAAGTCATGGTGACGTCGGGATTGCCTAAGAACAGAAGCAGGGCTATCAACGGCAGGAACGCGAGTGCGAGCGCCGGGTATTTCCGCACAGAGGGTGCCAATATGCGTGTTGCCTTGTAACATGACAACAGGAACAGCGTGAGCATACCCGACATGACGGCCGCTCCAATCCAATAGTTGTTGAAGAACTGGGTCAGGAACTCGCCGATGTATGTTGCCATTCCGCCGGGGCGGGGCATCAGGCTCAGGAAGTATGCGCCGGTGGTCTGGAACAGCTGCAGCTGCTCCCTGTAGCCCAAGGCGCTCCGGTATGGAACAGCCCAGAACCAGTACAGCACCGCCGCCACGGCAACGAATACAGCCGTCGGTATGTATTTCGCAGGCGTGTGTGTTTCCTTGCCGCCGGCATGTTTGATTTCCGCCATGATGTCAGGTCAATATTTTTGTACAAAGATACCGAAATTCCGCAAGATATGCAAATTCTGGACAGTAGAACGGTAGTAGTGCGGGCTGTCCGAGCCGCGCGAGTATTTTAGACAGTAGAACAGTAGAACGGATAGTGGCGCGGGCTGTCCGAGCCGCGCATGGAAATGGCTACAAGCTGGGTGCCTCGGAGAGTCCGCGCCACTAACTACTCCTGTTTCTCCTGTTCTCCTGTCAAAAAAGCGGGTTGCTGCTGTGGGCGGTGAGGACACCGCCCCTCCAGTCGCGGTAGCTGCTGTTCTCCTGTTCTCCTGTTCTCCTGTCAAAAAATCAGGTGGGGATTAGTCGGGGTCGCCGTACATGTTGTGGATGAAGTCGTAGGCCGGGCCGGAGCCCAGGCGGCGCAGGATGCCGCGGATGCTGTCCATGTAGCGGTCGTTGAACTGCCGGAGGGAATCGGTCAGGGCCGCGGCATATACGGTGTCGCCTTGTTCGCGCAGGTGTCTGATATGCTGTGACCGGTTCCATTGAACGCGGTCATGGTCGGCCTTCAGGTCTTTCCACTGCTGAAGCAGATCGTTCTGCGGTGTGCCGGAACCTGAAGAAACGGAGTCTATCACCACGTTAATCACCCCCGGCTCGGTCACTACAAGTAGATCCTGCGTGCCGAACCTTTCGTTGATTTCGATAGTGACCCGTGCAAGAAATTTGCCTCTGTGGCCGCGTATTTCAAATTTACCGTCCTTGATGAACGCCGAATCCACCCCGATGCTGTCTCTGATGCCGGGTTTGCCGAAAGGGGACAGAAACACCTTTTTCCCGTTGAGACGGGACTGTGAAGTGGTTCCCTTGATGATATATTCATCTTTGCCGGTGTCGTTATTGCAGGAACTGAGAAGTGAGCCGGCACAGATTGAAACAGCTGCAAGTACGGGATATAATGTTTTTCTGAGTTTCATATCGAAAATACTTTATTTCATATCGAAAGCACTTTATTTCATATCGAATTAACGTTGAAAAAAGGATGCGCATTATATGATGCGCACCCTTTCAACAATGTATACCAAATTAAATTCAGTTCATCAGGAATTATTTACCGAACGACCACCATGTACACATGGCATCTTCTTTTTCACCATCCTTAATGATAAGTATCAGAGCATCGCTTCCAAGATATCCGATCTGGAATGTCGAAGCGAATTGACCGGGAGTCTCATTATTAAGGATAAACGGCCATAGGATGGCACCTGCAGAAGTGTTGAGGGTACCCATTCGTGTCTCGGTCGGAGCCCAGTCTACGGAGAATGAACCTTCACGTACCTTGTTGCCGTCCTTGCCATAAACCGTTACCGAAGCCTCATCCTCATTGAAGGTCATATAAGACTGGCTGTAGCATTCAGACTCGTATTCGTCATATCTGCCACCTGCATGCTGGGTCTGGCCGTCGAACTTATATTTGCAGTCGCCGTCGTTGACTCCGCAGCCCCACCATGCTCCGTTGATGCTGCCGGCACCGTTCTGGGCGCCCATATAGCCGCCGTTACCCCATACAGCGCCAGTATAATCACCATCGGTAGTTATCGGTTTCCAGTGCCAGTCGTGAGAAGCGAGGATGCCGGTAGGATCGTCGTCGCTCATGAACGACCACCATGTGCTGCTCCATCCGTTGGGATTCTGGGCATAGATTATCAGGCGCGATGCGTCGAGATAAGCGATTTCAAACTTCGTGGGCTCGTTTCCGGGTGCCGAATCATCGCAGGTGAAGGGCCACAGGATAGTACCGGCGGTAGTCTCGAGGATTCCTCTTGAATTAGCGTCAGGACGTGTAATCTCGTTGTTGTTGTAATCCGAGATCGAGAAAGATCCTGATGCGATTTTTGAACCGTCATTGCCGTATGCGGTAATGGTGCCGTCTTCGCTGAACTCCATGTATGACAGCGTATAGCACTCGCCCTTGATCGCATCATATTTGCCTCCGGTGTGCTGTGTCTGGCCGGTGAAGTCGCTCTTGGCGGATCCGTCGTTCATGCCGCATCCCCACCATGCGCCGTCAATTGCAGCACTGCCGTCCTGCACGTTCAAAGGATAACCTGCGTTGCCCCATACAGCTCCTTCCTCGGTGGTAGTAGGCATCCACTTCCATTTCTTTGTGCCCTTGTTGGAGACGAGGACTTTCATGGCCGGGTCGAGGGACTTAGCCACTTCGAGCGTGAACTCCTTGGAAGCCACCACTTCCTGACCGTCCTGGTTGATGTATGCGAAATAGAGGTTCTGTTTCGCATCGCTGCCTCGCGAGGGGAGGTAATAGACCATACCGCCGGCACGGCCGTACGACAGGGTCTTGCGCTCGCCGTTCTTCTCGTAGAACACGTTTACGGCCGATACGTTCGGGATGTTGTACTGTATGTAGTTACCGGTCTCCGACGGTTCGTAGGTCACGTTGCCGTCGTTGTCGGTCACGGCCTTGAACTGTGCGAACGTCGCGCCGTCCAGCAGGCTTTCGGCTGTCATGTTCTCGTAGTCGAAGCTGCCTTTATCCATCAGCGGGTCGCAGGAGGTGAACAATACACCTGCCGCTATGCCCAATGTCAAAAGAATTTTTTTCATTTCGAGTTTTTGTTTTAGGGATTAGTAAACAGGTGTACCTGTCATGTTCCAGTCAGCAACATCGGTACCCCATCCCGGGTTCTGCTTCAGCACGTCGGGATTGTCGATGATGTTGATCTGACCCGGGGGAATCTGGAGGAATCCGTTGGTTTCGGCATAACGCTGAGCCCATGAAGAAGAAGCATGCTTCATGACCGTCCAACGGCCGGTGTAGTTGACCTTCGAGCCGTTCTGCTTCTCGAGAGCCAATGCGGCCTCGCAGTTCGTGCCACCGTCTATGCCGGACCAGCGGCGCAGGTCGTTGAAGCGGATACCCTCGCCGAACAGCTCCCAGCGACGTTCGTTCTTGATGTTCTCCCAGCTGTAGCCGGTCTTGGCGACACCGGCACGTTCCTGCACACGGTTCATCATAGTGGCGGTACCGGTCAGCTCGCTGTGCATCAGCATCACGTCGGAAAGACGCATCAGTACGATGTCGGCGAAGTGGTCGCCCTGGAACGAGTTGCCGTTTTTGTTGGTAGCGTCCGTGTTCTGCGAACGGAACACGCCCCACCATGTGTATGACTGTGTGTGATCGTCCCATGAGGACTCCTTGCAGGTGACGGGCATCCATTTCTTGTTGTACATACCCGTTTCCTCCGAGCATGAAGTGGTAAAGGCAAATTGCTGGAGTTCTTTCTCGCAGTCAAGCACCGTCGCTTTCTTTCGAGGGTCGCTGTCAGACCACGCGTTCACGGCGTTCATGTTGAACACGCCCTGGCCCCAGCCCTGTCCGAACGGAAGGGTCTCCTGACCGCCGTTCTCCTGGCCCTGCTCATTGGCGTCGCAACGCAGACCTAGATATAGGGAAGTCATGTTAGTAAAGCCCATGGCGATTGTACCGTTCCATGTGGCGATGTTGGAGAACTGAACCTGGAACAGCTGTTCCTTGTTGCCGTTGCCTGCCCAATACTTGCCGGCGTCGGCCATATCCTTCGTATAAGCATAGTCGGGAGCTGTCAGCTGGTTGCTGTACTGCCATAGCTGGCGGTAGTCGGAAATCAGTTCGGCGCCGGAGTGGTTGATGCAGTCCTCGAGGTAGGAAACCACCTGGGCCTTGGTAAGAGGACCCTCCACGCCTTCCTGTTCGGGAAGCTCGATGTCAGCGAGATTGGCTGAAGCCAGTTCGCCGGCCTTGTTGTAGAAGCCCTGATAGAACATATAAGCGCGAGCTAAGAAACCTTCGGCCGTACCCTTCATGGCATGACCGTCGCCCCATGTGGTGGCGCCGTGCTGCATCAGGTTGGCAGCGGACACGAAGTCAGCGAGGATATGGGGATAGATCACGTCCTTGGCGCTCTGCTGCGGACAGGGATCGGGAGCGGCTGCGGCCCAGTAGGCGGGGATGTCGCCCCAGAACTGTGTACCCCACAGATAGTAGAGGCCGCGCATGAAGTAAGCCTCGCCTAAAAGTTGATTGCGCGTGTTCTCGTTGCCGGTCCAGTCGAATGCGTCGACCGAATGGATTATGGCGTTGGCACGGGCTATGCCTACGTATGTGCAGTGCCATGCGCGGCTGAGGAGGTCGTCCTTGTTCGACATGAGGTGGCCGATGGCGTGGGACTCGACGTCACCCGTACCGCCGGCTCCGTTGGTGTCGTCAGACATTATGTTCCAGACCAGCCACGGAGTCTGAAGGGGGTCGTTGGCATATTGATTCATGACTCCGTACAGTGCGGCCAGCTCCTTGTTCAGGTCAGCCGGCGCCGCCGGATAGTTGTCTGTGTTGGCCTGGGTGTAGTTCTTCGTGTCAAGGAAGTCCTCGCACGATGTCAGCGAGAGGAGCCCGACTGCGGCCAATGTAATCAAAAGATTTTTCTTCATCGTTATATAGTGTTCTCTTGATTTTTAAAAATTAGAATTTTACAGTCACTCCGACAACGAAGGTACGTGCGGAAGGATAAAGACCTGTGTCGATTCCGCGGATCCATCCGGCGCTTGAACCATTGTAGTCAATACCGCCGTTAGAACCGATTTCGGGATCCACACCCTTGTACTTGGTGATGGTGCAGAGGTTCTGGGCCTGAACGTAGAGACGCAGCTGCTGGAACGGAGTCTTGAACTGGCGGGCGAAATCATAACCGATGGTTATGTTCTGCAGCTTGAAGTAATCGGCGTTCTGCATGTAGTAGGTGGAAACCCACTGATTGTTCTCGCCACCGACCGACAGACGGGGAACGGAGTTGCTGGTTCCCTCACCGTGCCAGCGGTCAAGTATTTCCGCGGTATAGTTCAGATACTGGTTTGCCAGGAGGGCGGTGCGGTAGCACTGCATTGCCTGCATTCCGAACGCGCCGGAACCTGCCAGGCTGAAGTCGAGACCCTTCCATGTGAAGCCGAGGTTGATACCCAAAGTCCAGTCGGGGTTGGGGTCGCCGATCTCGTGGCGGTCGTTGTCGTATTCGATCTGTCCGTTACCATCATAGTCGTCCCAGATGAAGTCGCCGGGCTGTGCGTTGGGCAGAACTGCCTTGCCGGCCGCGCGTGCGTCCTCGATCTGCTGCTGGTTCTGCCAGATGCCGCTGTGGCTCATACCGCTGAAGTAACCGATGGGATGTCCCACCTCTACGAGCGATACGTAAGAGGAGTTCTCGAACAGGGAGCTGCTTACGTTGTCGCCGATCTTGCCGGACTGAGTGGCAAGACGAGTCACTTTGTTGCGGTTGTATGCGGCGTTTACGTTGACGTGATAGAGGAAGTCGGGGCCGATGTTGTCGCTCCAGGAGAGTGCCATTTCGACACCGGTGTTCTTTACGTCACCGCCGTTTATCATGGCGGCTTCTTCATAACCCAAGATGTCGTTCAGAGGAGCCTGTACCAGCCAGTCCTTGGTCTTCTTGACATACCAGTCGAACGTAAAGGCCAGACGGTTCTGGAAGAAGCGAGTGTCGAAACCGAGGTCCCACTGCTCGGAAGTCTCCCATGTCAGGTTCTCGTTGGGAACGTTCTTGGCGTATGCACCGGTCTGATAAATACCCTCGACGGTGGAGACCATATTGCTGTTGAACTTATAGCCATAGTCTGCATAGGCTGTAGGGGAGAAGCCGATGTTGGAGAGATAGTAGAAGTTGCCGACCTGGCAGTTACCGTTCTGACCCCAGCTTGCGCGGAGCTTGAAGAAGTTCATGACGTTTGTGGCGTTCTCCATGAATTTCTCGTTGGTGAGCACCCAACCTGCGGAAACCGAGGGATAGGTGTGCCAGCGGTGGCCGCGTGCGAAGTTGTTGGAGCCGTCGTGACGTACGATGGCCGTCAGCAGGTAACGCTCGTCGTAGTTGTAGTTGATACGACCGAAGAAGGAGGCGATGCGGCCTTCGCGGGGATTGTCATAACCGCTGTAACCGGTCATGCCGGCCATATTGGAAGGAATGGTGAAGTTCCAACCGTTCAGAACCAGAGAGTTCAGTTCGTCGGGCGACTGGCTGAACGTCATGCTCATGCGGGTGTCCCATTTCGACATCTCGACCGACTGACCAATCATGACGTCGATGTTGTTCTTTGCGAACTCGGGGAGGGTATAGGTGATGGTGTTCTCGACCGACATGCTCGAGCTCTGCTGCTGGTTCTGCTCCATTCCATAGTTTCCGCTGGCGTTGGTGGAACTTGCGGAGAATGGCAGCGAAGTGCGGCGATAGTTGTTGGCGCTGTAGCCGGTGTTGATCTGACCGCGGTACCTCAGGTTCTTGATCGGTTCGATGATCCAGTACAGTGTAGCTCCGACACCGAAGTCACGGCTCTTGTTCAGGGAGTTGTACTGACCGTTGATGAATCCCTCGTACGGGTTGTTGAAGATCATGGAGCTGTAGCCGGCACCGTCCTCGCGAAAGTTGGTGGGCTTGCCGTCCTCGCGGAATGCGGGAACCAGCGGAGAAGCTGAGTAGACAGGCTGCATGATGTTGGAGTATCCGTTACCTTCGGCAAGGTCGTGGCTCTGATGGTACCAGTAGGAGATGTTCTCGCCCAACGTGATGATGTTGTGCTCCTTGCCCTTAAGCAATACATGCTCGGAGTTGACGCGGCCACCGTAACGACGGTAATTGGAGGCGTTGCTGCCGCCGAGGATACCTTCCTGGTCGCTGTAGTTGACCGAGATGGAGAATTTGCTGCGGTCGCTGCCGCCGGCTACAGTCACTGCATGGCTGTGCTGGAAGGCGTTCTTGTTGCGGTAAACGTCAAACCAGTCCTGGCCTTTCCAACCGTTATTTACTTTGTCGAGAATGGCCTGAGGAACAAGTGCGCTCCAGTTGGTGGCATTGCCGTAGGTGTTGAAGTTGGTCTCGTTGATGACCTCCATGTACTGCTGAGCGTTGAGGTTGCCGGGCTTGCGGTAGGGATTGGACCAGCCTACGAAACCGTCGTAGGTAATGGAGATCTTGCCTTCCTTACCCTGCTTGGTGGTGACGAGGATTACACCGTTGGCTGCACGTGCACCGTAGATGGCTGCGGAAGCGGCGTCCTTCAGTACGTCGATGCTCTCGATGTCGTTGGGGTTGATGCCGTTCAGGCCGTCGTTGGCCGTACCGGACACGATACCGTCGATAACTAACAGAGGCGACGACTCGCCGATGGTGCCGACACCGCGGATGCTTACCTTGAAGCCCTTACCCGGCTGGGTGGAAGCCTGCGTGATCTGAACGCCGGGAGCGGTGGTCTGCATGGCGGTCAGGGCGTTGGAGGTGTTCATCTGCGCGATCTGGTCGCCGGATACCTGGAATGTGGAACCGGTCACTAATTTACGCTTCTGCGTACCGTAGCCCACTACCACTACTTCGTCCAGGTTGTTCTCGTTTTCCTGAAGCATTACGTTGATGACGTTGCTGTCGCCGACCTTTACTTCAGAGGGCTCGTATCCGACATAGCGGAATTGGAGAACGTCGCCCTTCTTGGCTTTGACGGTGAATTTGCCGTCGATGTCAGTGTCCGTTCCGATAGTCGTTCCTTTCACCAATACTGAGGCTCCGATCAGCGGTTCGCCGTCGGAGGCTGATGTCACCGTACCGGATACGGTGCCGGGCTCTTGGGCAGATGCGATTCCAATGCTTGTGAATACACATAGCATGGCCATCACAAATCTGAGTAATCGAGCCTTGAAGTAATCAATAAGATTCTTTTCCATCGATACTGATTTAATAAGTGTGTGTTGTTATTTGGGTTTGTTATTGTATAGTGTTAAGTGGTAGGTATTCTATCGTGGGCCTAAGCAATAATCAGTGTGTGTCTTCGTACAGTGGAATTACTGTTGTGGTACAGTGAAAAGACTGTTTTAGGCTAACGTAATGATTGTTTTGGCTAACGTCGATGCAAAGTTAGGTTTCTTGCGAAGATAATTTTAATATAATTTTGTCCTCTATTGGTATAATTTTGACATTCTTAATAGATTTTAACAAATTAACCCCGAAAAAGTAACGTGAAATCTCCGATTTATGAGTGTGCCTGAAACACTTATAACCAATGATTAAAAAAATTAAGTTAACGATATAACAGGGATGAAGGGAGTCCGCTGCGACTGGAATGACGACGTCCACGTCGTCAACTCGTGGGCGACGTGGACGTCGCCCCTCCAGTCGCAGCGGATTGATGCGCGGCTCGGAGAGCACGCGCCACTGTCAGCTACTGTCGCATGAGACGCTAATAAATCGGGGAATGGCGCGTTAATAAGGTATGGGACGAGTACTGGCGATAGATTACGGGCGAAAGCGTTGCGGCGTGGCGGTGACCGACATCCTTAAGATTGCGGCCAACGGCCTGCCGACGCAGCGTACATGCGACCTTGAAAAGTATCTGCTCGATTACTGCAGTCACGAGCCGGTGGAGCGTATCATTATCGGTCATCCGCGCACGGTGCGCGGCGAGGATTCGGAATCCATGCGGTATATACGTCCCTTCATGAATCGCCTGTCAAAGATACTTCCCGACATGCCCGTCGAGATGGTGGACGAGCGTTTCACCTCCGTCCAGGCACACCGCGACATGATAACGGCCGGCTTCAAGAAGTCGGACCGTCAGCGCAAGGAACTGGCCGACGAGATGTCGGCGGTGCTGATCCTGACTTCGTGGCTTGAAAATCCAAGACTATAATCATAATGAAGCATTCCGCATTGACGGCCAAGATTCACCAGCAGGTACGCGCGCTGATGCCGGGCATCCAATCGGTCATTTTAGGCTTGAGCGGGGGTGCCGACTCGGTGGCGTTGCTGTATATGCTTCGTAACATCGGAGTCCGGGTCCGTGCGGTGCATTGCAATTTCCATCTTCGCGGCGTGGAATCCGACCGTGACATGAATTTCTGCATCGAACTGTGCCGCGACCTTGCCGTTCCCCTCGACATCGTACATTTCGACGTGCCTGCATATCAGGCCGCGCACAATGTGAGCCTTGAAGTGGCCTGTCGCGAACTGAGGTACGAATATTTCCATAGAATGCTTCGGAAAACCGGTTTCGACCGGATAGCGGTGGCTCATCACGCGGACGACAATATCGAGACTCTGTTTCTGAATCTGTTCAGAGGGTGCGGTATAGACGGACTGCGCGGGATGCTGCCCGATGCCAACAACGTGGTGCGTCCGTTGCTGCATGTCACGCGTGCCGAGATTCTGCAATATCTTGATGTCATAGGACAGGCTTACGTCACGGATTCCACCAATCTGCAGTCCGACTATCGTCGCAATTTCATCCGTAACGAGCTGTTGCCTCTGATAGAAACGCAGTGGACCGGCGCACGCAAGGCTATCACTTCGACCATATCCAATCTCCGGTCGGATTCCGAGGCCCTCGATATGCTGGGCGCACGCGAGCTCGATTCGCTTCAGGATCTGTCCGTGTTGCCATACAGGGTGCTGAAAGAATCCGCCGCTCCGCAATGGCTGCTGCATAAATGGCTGTCGCGCTACGGCACAAAATCCAATATAGCCCGCGAGATTATGGCAGCCTTCACCGACGGTCGCCCCGAGACCGGCAAGCAATGGGCTGTCCGCGACGGGATAATACGCGCCACGCGCACCTCCCTGCAATTTTCGGCGACTGGAGGGGCGGTGTCCCCACCGCCCGTATTTGACGACGTGGATATGACATCTTGACGACGTGGACGTCGTCATTCCAGTCGCCGACGCAAACCGCAACGACTGGAGAGGCGGTGTCCTCACCGCCTGCGCAGTTAGAAGCGCAAACCGGACAGTCTGTTTAGCAGGAGGTTGGTGAATTCGTAGTTTTTGATGCCCCATTTCGGCGATATCACCATGTCGGGAGGCGCCTGGGCGAGAAAGCGTTCGATACAGATGTGTCTCGGCACGGCCTCAACGATTCGGACGCACAGGGTAAGGTAATCCTCGAGGGAATAGCCGGTTACAGCAACTTCGCCCGATTCAGTCATGGCGGCGAGGGGAGTATCCTTCAGCACCTGAAGCTGGTGCATCTTGAGTGAGCCTATGGGCAAATCGCAGGTTCGCCGCACGGTGTCAAGGATCATTTCGTCCGTTTCGCCGGGAAGGCCTGCTATGAGATGAACGCCGACGTGGAGTCCGGCATCGGCGCAGTTACGGATAGCCCGGATGGCGGTTGCGGCATCATGGCCACGGTTTATCAGTCTTAAGGTATTATCATGCAGACTTTCCACGCCTATTTCCACAAAGACAGGCAGACTGCGGCCATATTCCTTCAGGATTTCAATCACTTCAGGGCCGAGACAATCAGGACGGGCACCGACTACTATTCCGCAGATGCCGTCAACGCTTACAGCATCTGCCAAATCTTGCCTCAGACCTTCGCCGTATGTACTGGAAAATGACTGGAAATAGGCAATATATCGCATTTCGGGATATTTGCGGGCGAAAAACCGCTTTCCGTCCCGCAGTTGATTGGCGACAGAGCTGCCGCTGAAGCAATATCTCGGCGTGAACGACCGGTTGTTGCAGTAAATGCAGCCTCCTGTACCCAGAGTGCCGTCGCGGTTGGGACACGAACGCGAGGTATTGACCGACAGCTTCTGAACCTTGAAGTCCGGGAAAATCTCAGCGATATATTCGGAATAATCCTTATAGAACGGATTCATCTCATGCGGACAAGATCGGCGACGACGAGCCACGCCAATGCCTCTACGACAGGCACGGCCCTGATTGCCACGCAGGGGTCGTGACGCCCTTTTGGTGGAATGACGCATGGTTTGCCGTCGAGCGTGACGCCGGGACGGGGCTGCATTATCGATGAGGTGGGTTTGAAAAATACCGAGAACTCCACGGGCATTCCGTTGGAGATGCCGCCGAGTATACCGCCGGAGTAATTGGACCGGAACGTGCCGTCCGGATTCATCACGTCCATGGCCTCGCTGCCGAACATGGATGCCATTCCTGCGCCGAATCCGATGTCGAATCCTTTCGCCGCCGGTATGCTCATCATGGCGTAGCCTAAGCGGGCGTGCAGTTTGTCGAACACAGGCTCTCCGATTCCTACGGGGAGTCCGTTGATTATGCCATGCACTATGCCGCCGGTGCTGTCTCCTTTCTGCATTGCCTCCTCGACGGAATTGCATTCCTCGAAGTAAGCGGACACCTCGATCCCCTTGGTCTTGAGCCATTCGCGGCACAATGCACCGGCCACGACCCAGTTCACCGTCTCGCGGGCACTGGCGCGGCCACCGCCGGCAAATTCATGGAGACCGTATTTTTTGTAGTAGGTATAGTCGGCATGGTTGGGACGGAACACTTCCTGATAATCCGAGCTGCGCGTGTCGGTGTTGCGGATCATGAATCCGATGGGGGAACCGAGTGTGAGTCCGTCGCGGCTGATGCCGCTCAGCAGTTCCACACGGTCTTTTTCGCGGCGTGGCGAGGTATGGGGATCCACGCCCGGACGGCGACGGTCCACGAACGCCTGCACCGACTCGGGGTCTATCTTAACCCGCGAGGGGAGTCCGTCAAGGACTCCCCCCATAGCGGGCCCGTGGCTTTCGCCAAAGGTCGTGATCCGTACTATATTGCCGAACGAATTCATATTACTTGTCCATTGTGACGAGCAGTTCCTCGTTGGTGCGTGTGATCTCCATGCGCTTCTTGATGAATTCCATAGCTTCGATGGAATTCATGTCGCTGAGGTAGTTGCGCAGGATCCACATGCGGTTCAGGGTCTCCTGCGGCAGCAGCAGGTCGTCGCGGCGTGTGGAACTTGCGGTGATGTCCACGGCGGGGAAGATGCGCTTGTTCGATAGCTTGCGGTCCAGCTGCAGCTCCATGTTGCCGGTACCCTTGAATTCCTCGAAAATCACCTCGTCCATCTTGCTGGATGTCTCGGTCAGGGCGGTGGCGATGATGGTGAGCGAACCGCCGTTCTCTATGTTACGGGCCGCGCCGAAGAAGCGTTTGGGGCGCTGCAGCGCGTTGGCGTCGACACCACCGGAGAGGATCTTGCCGCTGGCGGGCGACACGGTGTTGTAGGCGCGTGCCAGTCGGGTGATGGAGTCGAGCATTATCACCACGTCGTGTCCGCATTCCACCAGGCGCTTTGCCTTTTCCAGCACCAGCCCGGCTATCTTGACGTGACGTTCGGCGGGCTCGTCGAATGTAGAGGCTATCACCTCGGCGTTGACGCTGCGCGACATGTCGGTCACCTCCTCGGGACGTTCGTCAATGAGGAGCATGATGATGTATGTGTCGGGGTGGTTTTCGGCTATGGAGTTGGCTATGTCCTTCAGCAGGATGGTCTTACCGGTCTTGGGCGGAGCCACGATGAGTGCGCGCTGGCCTTTGCCGATAGGAGCGAACATGTCTACCACGCGTGTGGAGATGTTCTGCTGTGTGGAGCGTGTCAGTGTGAATTTCTCGTCAGGGAACAGGGGAGTGAGATGTTCGAATGCCTCGCGGTCCTTTACATCCTCGGGATTGAGGCCGTTGACCGACTGCACCTCGCAGAGAGGGAAGTATTTCTCGCCGATGCGCGGAGGGCGGATTGTGCCCTGCACCACGTCGCCGGTCTTGAGGCCGTATGTGCGTATCTGCTGCTGGGTGACATATACGTCGTCGGGACTGCCCAGGTAGTTGTAGTCGCTGGAACGGAGGAATCCGTATCCGTCGGGCATTACTTCGAGAAGACCGTATGTGGAGACGATGCCGGCTAAGTCGTATTGATGCGGAGTCTGCTGCATCTGGCGTTCCATCTGGCGCTGTTGCTGACGCTGTTTCTTGGAAAGCTTCTGATTCTTCTTGTTATTCTGTTGCTGGGGAGCCTGAACCTGCGGCTCGGAGATTATGACCGGACCGGCAGGCATCTGACGCGGCTCGTCCATATATGGCTGCTGCTGAGGCTGGTTCTGCTGGTTCTGCTGGCTGCGCGGGGTGAAGGTGCGGCCTTTTGCACCGCCGAAGAACGCGCCCAGGCCGCTGCTGGCGGAATCCTTGAAGAAAGTGCCTTTCTTTCTGGGCTGTGCGTTGGCGGATTCCTGCTGCGTAGCCTGTTCGTGAGCGGGCTGAACGTCGGTCTGCGGTTCGGCGGCGCCTTCAGGCTGCGATTCCGCCTCCGGGCGAGGCCGGGTCTCGTCGAAAAGGGCAGGGGCGGCTTCCTCGGCTGCGTCGCTTGCCGGAATGGAACCGGCCAGTGCAAGTCTTTGCTTTGAGATGGTTGCCTTT
>CAJKBH010000045.1 GCA_905198125.1 uncultured Porphyromonadaceae bacterium | reverse complement strand
AGTCGCCGACGCAAGCCGCAACGACTGGAGGGGCGGTGTCCCCACCGCCCACAGATTCAAACGGGCCATAGGTTGCCGACGTGGACGTCGTCATTCCAGTCGCCGACGCAACCCGCAACGACTGGAGGGGCGGTGTCCCCATCGCCCGCAGGTTTTCCTCATCTATGAGTTGACGACGTGGACGTCGTCATTCCAGTTTTGTCATGTCGGTAAAAAGAAGTAATTTTGCAGTATATATTAGATTGCAAAAGAAGATGAGGATACTGATAGTGGCGGCAATGGATAAGGAGAAAGCGTTGCTGCTGAATCTGATGAAGGAACATACTACGGAGGATTGCGAAGGCATCTCCGTGAATCGCGGCGAAATAAAAGGTCATGACATACTGCTGGCCAAATGCGGTATCGGCAAAGTCAATTCCGCGCTTGTGACATCGAAACTTATAGATAGGTATAAGCCGGAACTGGTAATCAACAGCGGCGTGGCCGGTGGTGCGGATGCTGCCGTTAAAGTCGGAACGGTATTGGCCGTTGACGGTGCCGGTTACCATGACGTTTGGTGCGGGCCAGGTACTCAGCCCGGCGAGGCCGACGGTTTTCCGCTGCTGTTCCGTCCATACGAGAAAGGAATGGAAATCATCAAGGCGCTGCAGGACAGCGGCGAACAGATACAGACCGGCATCATAGCCACAGGCGACAAATTCATCACCACACCTGAGGAAATCGCCGCCATCAAGGCCGTTTATCCTGAGGCCAAGGCGTGCGACATGGAGTCCGCCTCGATAGCGCAGGCGTGTGCATGGGCCAAGGTGCCGTTCATGGTTATCCGCGTGGTGAGCGACACCCCCGGAGCCGCCGACAACCTGTCGCAATACCAGAACTTCTGGTCGGAGGCCCCTGAAAAGACATTTCACGTACTGAACCAACTGCTGGAGCGGCTGTAACTGAGGGCAAGATACAATGAAGATAGCGATACATCGTCAGCAGATCAAGAGCTCGATGTTGCCGGTGGCCATCATAGTCGGTGCTCTGTTCTATAAATGGATAGGGTATCTGTCGTTTCTGTCGCCGTATCTGATCTTCGCGATGCTGTTCGTGACCTACTGCCGGCTGAAGCCTAAGGAATTCAAACCTCACCGCAGCCAGGTGCTGGAACTCGCGATACAGCTCGGTATGGCTGCGGCCGTTTATCTGGCTATCTTGCCGTTCAGCCACACCGTGGCCGAAGGCGTGTTCATCTGCGTGTTCATACCCACGGCTACGGCCGCGCCGGTCATTACGTCGATGCTCGGCGGCAGTATATCGTATGTGGCCACGTATTCGCTGATATGCAACACAGTCATAGCATTCGCAGGCTCGGCGGTATTGGCGTTAGTCGGCGACTACACGGCATTCGGGTTCTGGGAATCCACATGGCTGATAATGTGCAAGGTGTTTCCGTTGCTGATACTGCCTATGGTATGCGCTTTCCTGCTTCGGTATATATGGCCGCAGGCGCACCGTGTGATCGAGAAGTCGCAGCAGCTGTCGTTCTATATGTGGGTGGTGGCGCTGATACTGATAGTGGGCAACTGCGTCGGCTTCGTGATACTGCACTGGGACGAGAGCCAGCTGATGTCACTGATATGGATGGTGGCGGGAGCATTGGGCGTATGCCTGCTGCAGTTTGCCGTGGGCCGGAAGTTAGGCGAATATATGATGAGGAGAATGCGGAGCCGCGGCGATACCGTCGACAAGGATCTGCGCGTAAGCTGTGCGCAGAGTCTGATGCAGAAAAACACCGTACTGGCCATCTGGCTGGCCATGGCCTACATGACGCCGTTGGCATCCGTGGCACCGGCTGCCTACATCGCCTGGCAGAACATTCTGAACTCGTGGCAATTGTTCCGCCACGAGAGTGACAAAGTGAAGAAAATAGCATAACAATGAGTCATACAAGAGAAGAAAAACTGCAGGCGTTCGACAAGGTGCTGGACGTGCTGGAGACACTGAGGGTGAAATGCCCGTGGGACCGCAAGCAGACCAATGAGTCGCTGCGTCCCAACACCATAGAGGAGACTTACGAGCTGTGCGACGCGCTGATGGCAGAGGATAACGCCAACATCTGCAAGGAACTCGGCGACGTGCTGCTGCATGTGGTGTTCTATTCCAAGATAGGCGAGGAGAAGGAAGCATTCGACTTTGCCGACGTGTGCACCAAGCTGACCGACAAGCTGATATACCGACACCCGCACATCTACGGCAACGTGCAGGCCGACACCGCCGAGGCCGTGATAGGCAACTGGGAGAAGCTGAAACAGAGCGAGAAAGACGGCAACAAGACCGTACTCGGCGGTGTGCCCAAGGCGTTGCCAGCCTTGATCAAGGCCGAGCGCATCCAGGAGAAGGCCGCCAACGTAGGTTTCGACTGGGAGAAGCGCGAGGACGTGTGGGCAAAGGTTAAGGAGGAAGTGTCCGAGGTCGAGGCTGAGATCGAAGGGAAGGATGCCAAGAGATTGGAAGCGGAATTCGGCGACCTGCTGTTTGCCGTGATTAACGCCGCACGACTCTACGGCGTCAAGCCCGAGAACGCGCTGGAGCATACCAACCGCAAGTTCATCGACCGCTTCAATTATATCGAGGCCGGCGCCAAGGCACAAGGCAAGAAGGTGAGTGACCTGACTCTCGCCGAGATGGACGCCCTATGGGACGAATACAAGAAAAATAACGAGAACCGATAACCGACGGGATATGATACTGTGCATAACCGAGAAACCGAGCGTAGGCCGTGACATAGCGCGGATATTGGGCGCCACGGCGTCGCGCGGAGGGTACATGGAAGGCAACGGATATTGCGTGACATGGACCTTCGGCCACTTATGCACTCTAAAGGATCCGGGCGACTATACCGAGGGCTGGAAACGATGGGCGTTAAGTCCGCTCCCGATGATACCTCCCAAGTTCGGCATCAAGGTGATGGACGACCCCGGCATACAGCAGCAGTTCAACGTCATAAAGAACCTGATAGGTCAGTGTGACGAGATAGTGAACTGCGGCGATGCCGGCCAGGAGGGTGAGGTGATACAGCGCTGGGTGATGCAGAAGGCGGAATGCAACAAGCCCATCAAGCGCCTGTGGGTCAGTTCGCTGACAGACGACGCCGTGCGCGAGGGATTCCGCAACCTGCGCGAGCACAAGGAGCTGGATTCGCTGTACACCGCCGGCATTTGCAGGGCAATAGGCGATTGGATACTCGGCATAAACGCCACGCGCCTATATTCGCTTAAATATGGCCAGGACAGACAGATACTCTCCGTGGGGCGCGTGCAGACTCCGACGCTGGCATTGGTGGTGCAGCGCCAGCAGGAGATAGAGAACTTCGTGCCGAAAGACACATGGGAGCTCAAGACCAAATACCGCGACGTGCTGTTTTCGGCTCAGGTCAAGGCATTCGACGAGGAGGCCAAGGGTCGGGCACTGTTAGAGGAGGTGAAGCAGCATCCCTTCGTGGTAGAGGATATTCAGAAAAAGAAGGGAAAGGAAGCGCCGCCCAAGCTGTTCGACCTGACATCGCTGCAGGTAGAGGCCAACAAGAAATACAGCATGAGCGCCGACAGTACGCTCAAGACCATCCAGAGCCTTTACGAGAAGAAGCTGACCACCTATCCGCGTGTCGATACAACATATCTGACAGACGACATGTATCCCAAGATAGGAGGTATCATGCGTAGCCTGAAGCCATACGCCGGGCTGACGGCCGAGATATTGGGCGGAAAGATACGTAAGAGCAAGAAAGTGTTCGACAACTCAAAGGTAACCGACCATCACGCCATCATACCCACCGGACAGACGTTGCCGCCCGACCTGACGCTGGACGAGAAGCGGGTATTTCATCTGATAGCGCAGCGGTTCATCAGTGCCTTCTATCCCGACTGCACGTTCGAGCAGACGGTGGTGACCGGAAAGGCAGGCAAAACCGGCTTCAAGACCACGGGCAAAGTGATACTCGATCCGGGATGGCGCAAGGTCTACGCCAAGGATCAGAAGAATTCCAACGAACAGACGCAGGACGACGATGACCGAATCCTTCCCGAATTTGTTAAAGGAGAAAGCGGACCACACGAACCGCAGCTGGCCAAACGCACGTCGAAGCCCCCGAAGTATTACACCGAGGGAACGCTGTTGAAGGCGATGGAGACGGCAGGATCGAACGTGGACGACGAGGAATTGCGTGAGGCCCTGAAGGCCAACGGCATAGGGCGCCCTTCCACCCGTGCGGCCATCATAGAGACCCTGTACAAGCGCGGATATATCCGTCAGGAACGTAAGTCGCTGCGCGCCACCGAGGCCGGCATCCAGCTGATAGGGCTTATCAGGGAGGAACTGCTGAAAAGTGCCAAACTGACCGGCATCTGGGAGGGTAGGCTGCGTGCCATCGAGGCCGGAAACTACAGCGCCACCGAATTCATAGACCAGCTTAAGCAGATGATCTATGAGATAACGCGCAGCGTGATGAGCGACAATTCCAACCGCCGGATCGTGGCCGAGCAGCCGACGGACGGCAAGAAAGAGACCAAACAAAAGAAAAGCGCAAAAAAGAAATAGAACATGCACAGCAATTTATGGCAATATATCGTGGTGCTTCTGATATTGGCAGGCATCGTGGTGTGGATACTGGTGAATCTGTTCAGCAAAAAGCGACGCAAACGGATGAGTAATTGCTGTGGCTGTTCACTGTCGGAAGTATGCGAAAGCAGGAAATTGGAAAGGCGGGAATGCGACGGAGGGGAGAAATGCGAATGCGAAAAGAATCCAGGCCCGGAGCGAAGCGGTAAGTAAGAATCGCGAAGATCAGATAAGAATATTGGCCAACTTTATAAAAAATATTAATAAAATTAACAGTTTATAGGAAACTACTCGTATAATTCGCGGAATATTTGTATATTTGCGGATTAAAATGGACATGGCACTATCGAAAGTGATACCTAACGAGACAGTCAAGAGGTTGCGTCAACTTCTTGACGGCAGTCATAATATACTGATAACATGTCATGTACGCCCTGACGGCGATGCCATCGGCAGCAGCTTCGGCTGGTACCATACGCTGAAGACGATGGGCAAGGACGTGAATGTCATACTGCCCGACCGAATGCCCAAGTCGCTGGAATTCCTTCCTTCGACCAAGGATGCCGTGATATACACTCAGCACAAGGAATATGCCGACCGTCTGATGTCGGAGGCCGACCTGGTGCTGTGCTGCGATTTCAACGCATGGAGCCGCCTGGGCAATCTGGGAACGGCCATGAGTGAGAGTCCCGCCGCCAAGGTGCTGATAGACCATCATCAGAAACCGCAGATAGAAGGCGCGCTGCAGATTTCGTATCCCGAAATGTCGTCGACGTGCGAGTTGGCGTTTCGGCTGATATGCGACTTAGGCTGGTATCTTGATATGCCCCGGGATGCGGCACAGTGCCTGCTGACCGGCCTGATTACCGATACTCAGAACTTTACGGTAAACTGCAGTGATCCGGAAGTGTATCAGGTCATGATCAAGCTGCTGGAGAAAGGCGCGGACAAGTCCCAGATAATGTGGGAGGCCGTAAAGCTCACCACATACCAGGCCATGAAGCTGAACGCCTTCGCCATATCTGAACGGATGGAGATATTCCCCAAGTACCGGGGCGCATTGGTGTACCTGACGAAAGAAGACCTGGACAGGTTCGATTATCAGAAGGGCGATACCGAGGGACTGGTGAACGAGCCGTTGCGAATCCGAGGCGTGGTGTATTCCATATTCCTGCGCGAGGACGACGACTGCATCAAGGTGTCGATGCGCAGTCGCTATGACTTTCCAGTCAGCGACCTATGCGAGGACTTGGGCGGCGGTGGCCACAGGATGGCGGCCGGTGCCGAATTCGAGGGCACTATGGACGAATGCCGCAAGGCTATAATGGACGAGATGGAGAAATACGCGCATCTCGTGCCGAAAAACATTGACAAACTGGAATTGAAATGAAATTGAAAAATATAATATCTATACTCGGAATCGGCCTCATGATGATGGGGGCGATGAGCTGCAGCAAGACCAAATCGTATTCGGAACTGCTGCGTGATGAGGAACGTGCCGTAAACTGGTATCTCGCACAGAACGAGGTGGAAGTGCGGCTTCCTGAGGATTCGGTGTTCAAGACAGGCGAGGACGCGCCGTTCTACAAGATGGACGGCCAGGGCAACGTGTATATGCGCGTCATCAACCCGGGCGATAAGGACTATAGGGCCAAGACGGGCGACCGTGTGTACTTCAAGTATATGCGCCAGAACATAGCCGACCTGAAGGCCGGTCTCATCACCAAGGACGATTGGATTGGAAATTCCGAGAATATGGCGACGTCAAGCACATACTTCGTTCTTGACGACATCACGTTGCCATCGTCGGCGACATACGGCACGGGAATACAGATTCCCATGAAGTGGCTGGGATATTACAGCGAGGTCGAGCTGATCATCAAGTCGGTGGAAGGCTGGCAGGATCAGGCGGATGTGATACCGGTAGTGTACCGTGTGCGTTATTTCCCGGCTGAATATTAATCCGTAAGGAAATTCCGGATAGAAACAACAAGCAATTCTACAGCAGAAAAACAGAGCATTATGTCATTGATCAAATCAATATCGGGTATACGTGGGACAATAGGAGGACCGGCCGGCGACGGACTGTCGGGGGTGGATGTCGTGAAGTTCACGGCAGCATACGCATCCTTTATCCGTAAGAACTGCGGCGACAACAATGTGATAGTAGTAGGCCGCGACGGACGACTGTCGGGAGAAATGGTGTCGAAACTGGTAGTCGGCACCCTGATGTCGATGGGTTTCGATGTCATCAACATCGGTCTGGCATCGACTCCTACGACAGAGCTGGCCGTGACAGGCGAAAAGGCTGCCGGCGGAATCATAATAACCGCAAGCCATAATCCCGTGCAATGGAATGCCCTGAAACTGCTGAACAGCAACGGCGAGTTCCTGACCGACCGCGAGGGCAAGGAGGTGATACGCATAGCCGACGAGGATGACTATGAGTTCGCTCCGGTCATGGAACTGGGTCACGAATATCACGTGGATACATGGAACCGCAATCACATCGCACAGGTTCTGGACCTGGATTTAGTCGATGTGGAGGCCATAAAGAAAGCAAACTTCAAGGTAGCCCTGGACGCCATCAACTCGGTAGGCGGAATCGTGATGCCTCAGCTGCTGAAGGCTCTGGGCGTAACGGATATAGTGGAACTGAACTGCGATTGCACCGGCAAGTTCGCTCACACTCCCGAGCCGATTCCCGAGAATCTGACCGACATAGCGGCTCTGGTCAAGGAATCGGGCGCCGACGTAGGCTTTGTGGTTGACCCCGATGTTGACCGTCTGGCCATCGTGATGGAGAATGGCGAGATGTTTATTGAGGAGAACACTCTTATTGCCATTTCAGATTATGTATTGGAGCATACTCCCGGCTCGACCGTGTCGAACCTGAGTTCGTCGCGCGGACTTCGCGACGTGACCCGCAAGCATGGCTGCGAATACAATGCCGCCGCAGTGGGCGAGGTGAACGTGGTGACCAAGATGAAGGAGACCGGCGCCGTGATCGGCGGTGAAGGAAACGGCGGCGTGATATATCCCGCCATCCACTATGGCCGCGATGCATTGGTAGGCGTTGCTCTGTTCCTTACCATGATGGCGAAGAACGGCAGGAAAGTCACCGAAATCAAGGCTGCGTTGCCCCAGTATGCCATAGCCAAGAACAAAATACAGCTTACTCCCGAACTGGATGTAGACGCCATCTTAGACGAAGTGAAGGTGCGTTTCAAGAACGAGGAGATTACCGACATCGACGGCGTGAAGATAGACTTCCCCGACAGCTGGGTACATCTGCGCAAGTCGAACACCGAACCTATCATCCGCATATACAGCGAGGCTGCCACTATGGAGCAGGCGGACGCTCTGGCTGACGAAATCAAGAAGATTATCAAGGAAATAACACAGAAATAATGCTTAAGAAGTTCTTTTTAAATACGCTTTCATCGTTTGTCGGAGCATGGCTGGCCCTGGTGCTGGTCGTGGTGTCGTCAATGATACTGCTGTTCGGAATGATAGGGAGCGGCATCGCTTCGGAAATGGGCGATGCGGAGCAGCTTAAGTCCAAGAGTATCCTGACCATTGACCTGAGCGGAGCAATCAGCGAACGGGAATCGGCAACGGCTCCCGACCTCACGTCGCTGGTTCAGGGAGATCTGAGCAAGCCTCAGAATCTTAACGTGATAGTGGAAGCATTGGCCGAGGCAGCTCGCAACCGCGACATAACGGCCGTGTATCTGAAGTGCGGCGCGCTGGAGGCGAGTCCCGCGGCTTGCTACACCATCCGTCAGGCCGTGCTGAAGTATAAGGAAAGCAAAAAGCCTGTGTATGCGTATGCCGACACTTACACGATGGGAACGTATCTTATTGCATCCGCAGCCGACCGCGTATACATGAACCCGCAGGGCATGATGGAGATGCAGGGTATGTCGTCGACCGTACTGTACTATAAGGATCTGCTCGACAAACTTGGCGTCGAGTTCCAGGTGGTGAAGGTCGGCACGTTCAAGTCGGCCGTAGAGCCTTACATAATGAACAGTATGAGCGATCCGGCCCGCGCGCAGATGGACACCTTACTTGGAAACATGTGGGGCGTGATAAAAAAGAATATAAGCGAGACCCGCAAGGGCGTGACACCTCAGGAGATAGACTCGCTTGTGTCGAAGGCATATATCACGTTCGCGCCCGCAAAAACTTCTGTTGAGGCCGGACTGGTGGATTCTCTCGTATATGAACGCACCATCAATGCCAAGTTCGCGGCACTGACAGGCCAGGATGTGGACGATGTGAATTTCGTAAGTCCCGGCACGCTTGTGAAGCAGGTGCCTTGGTCCACCGCATACGGCAGCAAGAACCGCATCGCGGTGCTGTATGCCGTGGGCGAGATAAACGACGTGAGTCAGGATGGAATCAACTACCATAATCTCGTACCGATCATTACCGAGCTGGCCGATGACGACAATGTCAAGGGTATGGTGCTCCGCGTCAATTCACCCGGCGGTTCGGCCTTCGGCAGCGACCAGATAGGCGAGGCTCTTGATTATTTCCAGTCCAAGGGTAAGCCCCTGGCCGTATCGATGGGCGCCTACGCCGCGTCGGGAGGTTACTGGATCTCGGCATGTGCGGACAAAATCTTCGCGAACCCGCTGACCATAACCGGTTCGATAGGCATATTCGGCCTGATTCCCAACGTCAAGGGTCTGGCCGATAAGCTGGGCGTCAATCCGCAGACCGTATCCACCAATCCCAACGCGCAGTTCCCGAGTCTGACCGAAAGTATGACTGACGAGATGAAGGGTGTGATGCAGCAGTATGTGAACCGTGGCTACGAGGACTTCGTGGGCCGTGTGGCGAAGGGTCGCAAGATGAGCGTTCCGGCCGTGAAGCGTATAGCCGAGGGTCGCGTATGGGATGCCGTCTCGGCAAAGCGCATCGGTCTGGTAGACTCCATAGGCAGTCTGAACGATGCCATCGAATGGGTGGCTTCAAAGGCTAAGATACTGGACAAATACAACGTGGCCGCTTATCCGGAATATAAACCGTCGTTCTGGGACATGCTGCCATCCAACCTGTCGTCGATGACGGCAATGCGTCAGATGCTCGAGCCCAAGCCCGAGGAAATGATGATAATGAAGATGCGCGAGCTGCTTCGCCGCGAACGGATTCAGGCGCGTATGGCCGACATCAAGATTGAATTCACAGGCAAGTAACCAATATAAGTAACCACAAGTTGAACTAAACCCGGAAACACACACGATGCCGTCACGCAATCAGATCATATCATGGCTTTTGAAACCCGTATCATGGTTGTACGGGTGCGTGATGGGTGTGCGCAACTGGATGTTCGACAACAAGCTGCTGCCTGTAGTGGAATACGACGTGCCGGTGGTGAGCGTGGGCAATATCACGGTGGGAGGTACCGGCAAGACGCCGCATGTAGAGTATATCATCAACGAGCTGTGCATGACATACAACATTGCCGTCCTGTCGCGAGGCTACAAACGCAAGACCAAGGGCTTTCTGCTGGCCAATTCCACCAGTACGCCCGATAGCGTGGGTGACGAGCCGTTGCAGATATACCACAAGTTCGGCAATCAGGTCAAGGTGGCGGTATGCGAGAACCGCAGGCACGGAATCTCGGAACTGCTGCGTCAGTTCCCGGACATACAGCTGATACTGCTTGACGACGCGTTCCAGCACCGGTTTGTCAAGCCTAAGGTATCGATACTTCTGTCGGACTATAACCGGCCCATCTACCGCGACCATCTGCTGCCGTTGGGACGCCTCCGCGAAAACTGGAAGCAGGTGGAACGCGCCGACATGGTGGTGGTGACCAAATGCCCCTCACAGGTATCGCCCATAGACGTGCGTCTGATATGCAAGGAGTTAGGCGGTGACCATGCAACCAAAGGCCTGAATCCGAGACCTTACCAGAGTCTGTTTTTCTCGCAGGTGGTTTATGGCGGGCTGTTGCCGGTGTTCCCGGACGACAAGCCGTATCATGTCACTTTGGGCAGCCTCACGGAGCGGGACACGGTACTGTTGCTGACGGGGATAGCCAATCCACGCGGATTCGTCCGGTATTTCAGAAACTATCCCTTCAAGGTCGTGGTGTGTCATTATCCCGACCATCATGATTTCCAGCGCAAGGACATAGAGAACATCAAGAAGAAGTTCGATTCGCTTACCGGCGAGCGCAAGATGATAGTCACCACCGAAAAGGATGCGGTCAGACTGGCATATAACCCGTATGTGCCAACAAAACTGAAGCCTCTGACGTTTTACCTACCGATAGCGGTGCAGATGATGCACAAGCAGGACGGCAGCGACTTCATACGCGACCTGAAGGCGCGCATTGAAGCATAAATGATAGAAAACAGAATTCAGACATATTAATCGGGCAGCGATGTCCACATCATAAATCAATACGATGGAAAAGTCATATCTGGAAAAAATCAGCGAGACCGCGGAATATATCCGCGCAGAAGTAGGTGAGCTTCCCGCAATCGGAGTGATTCTCGGCACGGGACTTGGCGACCTGGTGAACTATATAGAGATAAAGAAGGAGATAGATTACCACACTATTCCCAACATGCCGGTATCTACGGTGGAGGGACACAGCGGCAAACTCATATTCGGTAACCTCGGCGACAAATACATCGTGGCCATGCAGGGTCGTTTCCACTACTACGAGGGCTACGACATGAAGGAAGTTACCTTCCCCGTGCGTGTCATGAAGGCTCTGGGCGTAGAGACTCTGTTTGTCAGCAACGCATCGGGCGGCATGAACAAGGAGTTCAAGGTGGGCGACGTAATGGTGATTACCGACCACATCAACCTGTTCCCCGAAAACCCGCTGCGCGGCAAGAACTATGAGGAATTAGGGACTCGTTTCCCCGCCATGACCGAGGCATACAGCCACGCGTTGATAGACATGGCCGACGCTATCGCAGCCGAAGACAACATCCGGCTGATGCACGGCGTGTATGTAGGCACACCCGGCCCGACATTCGAGACACCCGCAGAGTATGAATACTTCCGCGTAATCGGTGGCGATGCAGTGGGTATGTCTACGGTGCCTGAAGTAATCGTGGCCAACCATGCCGGAATGAAGGTGTTCGGCGTGTCGGTAATCACCGACCTGGGCGGCAAGGATATCCGCGAGGTGCCTACCCACGAGGAGGTGCAGAAGGCAGCCGTAAAGGCTCAGCCTGTGATGACGCACATCATACAGAAGATGCTGGAGCGTCTTTAATATAGAGTATAAATCCATATCGTAAAGATATGTGACAGTCAATTTCTTACACATAGCATAATGAGTAAAGAAAGAGAGATTTCGGAGGTCGGTGAGTTTGGGCTCATCGACCTTTTGACAAAGGATTTTCCGCTGCGCAACGAGTCGAGCCGCAAGGGCGTGGGCGATGATGCGGCAGTGCTGTCCTACGGTGACAAGGAAGTGCTGGTCACGACTGACCTGCTGCTGGAAGGCATTCACTTCGACTTGCGTTATGTGCCGTTGAAGCACCTCGGTTACAAGGCCGCGATAGTGAACTTTAGCGACATATATGCAATGATGGGCACGCCGAAGCAGATTGTAGTGAGCCTCGGTGTGTCGAGCCGTTTTACCGTGGACCATATCGAGGAACTGTATTCCGGCATCCGTCTGGCATGTGACCTGTATGGCGTGGACTTAGTTGGCGGCGACACATCAGCCTCCGTTACAGGTCTGGTAATAAGCGTGACGTGCATCGGCGAGGGAAAGAAGGACGAGATTGTGTATCGTGAAGGTGCCAAGCCAACCGATTTGATATGCGTCAGCGGTGACCTGGGCGCGGCCTATATGGGACTGCAGTTGCTGGAGCGAGAGAACCGTGTTGCTGCCGGGCGTAAGGACCAAGAGCCGTTTCAGCCCGACTTCGCCGGCAAGGAATACATACTGGAGCGGCAGCTGAAGCCTGAGGCACGCAAGGATATAGTGCAGATGCTGAAAGACAAGGGCATTCATCCCACGTCAATGATGGATGTCAGCGACGGCCTGTCGTCCGAGCTGCTGCATATATGTAAGGCGTCGGGTGTCGGTTGCCGCGTCTATGAGGACCGTATTCCCATCGACTATCAGACAGCATGCATGGCCGAGGAATTCAACATGAATATGGTTACTGCTGCCATGAACGGCGGCGAGGATTACGAACTGTTGTTCACGGTGCCACTGACCGACAACGAGAAAGTCGAGAAGCTGGAGGGCGTGAAGGTGATAGGTTACGTCACCGATAAGGACCTCGGTGCGGCCATGATAACACGTGACGGTCAGGAGATGCCCATACGCGCCCAAGGCTGGAATGCATTCACAAAATAGGCAAATACGATATCCGAAGTGAAGCACAAGGGACTGGATTTTATTAATAAGCGATTGCCGGCGGAGTGGGAACGCTGTGGTCGGATACTTATGTCGTGGCCGCATATCGATACCGATTGGGCCGATGTGATAGAGGAGGCACGCGAGCAGTTTGCACGCCTCACGGCTGCGTTCGTGTCGAACGGCGACAAGGTGCTGATGCTTACGGCCAACCGGCAGGAGACCATGACATTCCTGATGAAATGGTTTGATCGGAACGGTTTCGATGTAAAACTGCTGGACAATGTGGAATGCCTGTATTATGTCTGCAACGACACGTGGACACGCGATTACGGTCCTTTGTCGGTCATTAACGAGAACAACGGCGACGTGCTGACGCTGGACTTCGGCTTCAACGCCTGGGGACTGAAGTTCGCAGCAGGCAAGGACAATCAGGCTACCGCCTTCATGGCACAGCACGGTGTGATTCCGCAGGAAGGGTATGTTGACTGCCGCGACTTCATCCTTGAAGGAGGATCGGTGGAGACAGACGGAAAGGGCACGTTGCTCACCACGTCGGAATGCCTGCTGAATCCCAACCGTAATCCCACATACACGCGAAACGAGATAGAGGACATATTGAGCAAAAGTCTTGGCTTCACAAGGTTCCTGTGGCTGGAGCACGGACATATCGAAGGCGATGACACCGATTCGCACATAGACACATTAGCGCGACTTGCCCCGGGAGAAGTGATATATTATTGTGGTCCGGGAGAGGAAATGAACGAGTCGTTGGTAAAGATGCGTGATGAACTGAAGGCATTGCGTACTGCCGACGGACAGCCTTATCATCTTGTGGAACTGCCATTACCCGACGCCATATATGATGAGGAAGGTAATCGTCTGGCGGCTACATACGCCAATTATCTGGTGACGGAGAAAGCCGTGTATGTACCGGTATATAAACAGCCGCTTAAGGACGAGATGGCGGTAATGATGTTGTCGGTGGCATATCACGACCGCAAGATAGTGCCGGTGGACTGCACTACGTTGATAAAACAGGGAGGATCGCTGCACTGCAGCACAATGCAATTGTTATGACGACAAACAGAAAGATTAAAGTAGGAATAGTACAGCATTCGTTCACAGCCGATGTGGAGTCCAACCGCGCCCGGAACCTGACTGCCATAGAGAGTCTTGCCTCGGAGGGGGCACAGCTGATAGTGCTGTCCGAACTGCACGACTCGCTGTATTTCTGCCAGACGGAGGATGTTGAGAACTTCGCGCTGGCCGAGGAGATTCCCAGCGACTTCACCGAGTTTTACGCCAACGCCGCCATGACCAACAACGTCGTGCTGGTGACGAGTGTGTTCGAACGTCGCGCTCCCGGACTGTATCATAACACGGCATTGGTGTTCGACACCAACGGCGAAATGGCCGGCAAGTATCGCAAGATGCACATACCCGACGATCCCGGTTTCTACGAAAAATTCTATTTCGCGCCCGGAGACCTCGGTTTTGAGCCGATACAGACATCATTGGGACGTCTCGGAGTATTGGTTTGCTGGGACCAGTGGTATCCCGAGGCCGCGCGCCTTATGGCCATGCGTGGAGCGGAGATGCTGATTTATCCCACGGCGATAGGTTGGAATCCCGATGACACCGAAGATGAGAAAGCGCGTCAGCGCGATGCGTGGATTACCGTGCAGCGCGGTCATGCCGTTGCAAACGGACTGCCGGTTGTGTCGGTGAACCGCAACGGATTCGAGGAGGATCCGTCGGGACAGACATCGGGCATTGACTTCTGGGGCAGCAGTTTCGTAGCCGGGCCGCAGGGCGAGATACTGTTTATGGCACCCGACAACGAAGCCTGCGAACACGTGGTGGATGTGGACATGCAGCGCTGTGAGAACGTGCGCCAGTGGTGGCCCTTCTTCCGTGACCGCCGCATCGACCATTACGGCTCGCTGACCCGGCGATGGCTGACTGATTAGTTTATAAAGTTTAGAGAGTTAAGAAAGTTTATAGAGTTTATAAAGTTAAGATAATAGTGGCGACATAGGTGTGTCAACACATTTATCTTAACTTTTTCAACTTTTTCAACTTTTTGTCAACTTTATAAACTATTTACGGTATCCGGCGAGGATTACGTATAGGATTACCGGGACACCGACAATCGGGGTGAGGGCATTGAGGGGGATGACGTTGCTTTGCGGCATCACGGAGAGACAGTTGCATCCCAAGGCCACGATTGCTCCCACAAGCATGGTGGCCGGCATAAGCACCCAATGGTTGTCGGTGCGTGTAATCAGACGCGCTATGTGTGGCATTGCCAGTCCTATGAACGAGATCGGGCCGCAGAAGGCAGTCACAACCGCCGTCAGCAGACCGGTGACGACGAGCAGCCATGTCTTGACACGCTCCACGCGTATACCTAAGTTCAAAGCGTAATTGTCGCCCAGTAGCAGGATGTTGAGGGGCTTGGCCATCAGCATGGCGCCAAGCAGCCCCATTATGATCAGGATGGACAGCATCGGAAGCTGTTGCAGCGATACCTGTGCGAACGATCCCATTCCCCATATTACATATCCCTGCAGGCTCTGCTCGTTAGTCAGCGATGACAGCAGAGTGACCACCGATGACGTAAGGTATCCAGTCATGATTCCCACAATCAGAAGCATCAGATTGTTGCGGACACGCAGGGAAATCAAAGTAAGTAATCCTGTAATGGCAAGGCTGCCGATGGAGGCGGCAACTATTATGGCCGCATAGCCGCCGATGCTCGAACTGCCGATGGATATGGTGCCTCCCAATGCAAGCATGACCAAAGCCACGCCTAAACTTGCTCCGGAACTGATGCCGAGAATGGAGGGTCCCGCCAACGGGTTGCGGAAGGCTGTCTGAAGCATAAGTCCCGTTACCGCCAATGCCGCGCCACCCAAAAGTGCCGTCACGGCCTGGGGCATACGGTTTTCGAATATGATATAGGATGTGATGCTGGCACGGTCGTTGCCCTTAAGCGCGTTCCACACCTCGGACGCGTCGATGTGCACAGCCCCGAAAAAGAGGTTGCACAGGAACACCGCCGCAACGCACAGAATAAGCAGCGCGAATATCAATTTCTTAGAGAGATTCACTTAAGTTGCTGATAGTAATGTTTATGAATCTTGATTCCTTGCAGCGAGGGATGCAGAATCAGTGCCATGTCGGCCAATATCCACTGCGGATGGAATGCCGCGTCATCGAATACACCGCTGCAACTGGTGTTCGATCCCCATACGTTGCCATCCCTGAACGCTTTGAAGCGTGAATAGTTCTTATCTTCCTTGCCCCACTGTTCCAGCGTCTTAGGTGTGTCTGAGAAATATCTGACAAACCAGACGTCGGCATCCGCGGCCTTGTATATCACCTCCTCGGGAGCGAGTTTCGCACTTCCGGAATCGTTGTAGTCATCGAAAGGATTGTAGCCGGCTGCGTCGCGGATCAGCGTACCCGTAGCCGAACGTGACGTAGGAACATTCCAAACACCGCTATATGTCCCGTCGAACAATACCTTTGGAAGATTGCTGCACAGAGCCGTCTTGAATACGATGTCGTTGTATTCCTTTTCGGTCTTAGAGAACAGGCTGTCCGCTTCGGCTCCTTTGCCTACCAGGCGTCCGTAAAGCTTCATCCATTCCGCACGTCCTAAGGGATAAGGCTCGAGATAATCGGCCGCCTCAAGTACGGGAATGTTCATGTTGGCCAGCTTACCGTGGGTGTCACCGTTTTCCATGGGCGAAAGCACGATTACGTCGGGACGAAGTTTCATGACGGCCTCGATGTTGGGCTGATAGCTGAGGCCGCAATCCTGAATTTGTTTCTGAGCCACACGTTGGCCGGCTACGGAGTCGGTGATGTATTCAGAATCGCAGACACCGCCCACCCGGTCAAGCGCCCCTAATTCATGAAGCAGCGAGACGTGTATGTTATAGTAAACCAAAGCATTCTTTACCGGTGTATGGATTACCTTGCGCGACTGCGTGTTGATGCCTTCGGGAACGTCTATGCCCTCGTTCAGCAGAATGTACTGCGCCAGCATCCGGGTAGTATCCCAAGGATTGCGGATGTCCGCCAATGAATAGCCGTCACCGTCCACGATGGTCAGGTATTCCGCATGGGTCATAATGTCTGTGCCTTGTGCGGATTCACCGGATTTATGGGCGCAGGCGGATACCAGAACGATAATCCCCAGAGTAAATATGCAATGCTTCAGTTTATTAACCATAGTTTCAAGATGGAAGCGGAGGATGCGCCGTTGCGGGTGCTTCTGCGCACCCTCCGTTAATTATATATTATAAGGTTTCCGTCAATACTTGTCGAAGAAAATGGCTGCCGGGCCTACGCCGATGTCATACTTCTTTACGAACTTGCCGTCAAGCGTGTACTCGTTGACATAGCCGGGAGCGGTGTACGAGGGATATTTGCCGTCCATGATATAGGAGGATATGAACATCTTGCCGCCGATGCGGTCGATGGCGATGTTGTTGGGATAGTCCACCTGCTGGATTCTCCATTCCCGGTTCGTATCCTGCGCGATGTCGTAGTAGCCGTATGTGACTTTGACGTCATCGGTGAACGGTGCGTTGACATAGTAGACTTTGTCCTCATCCACAGCCATAATCGATGCTTCGGCAATCTCCTTGAATTCCAGTCCTTCGATCTTGTAGATCTTGGAGGGGATGTCCTGGTAATTACCCTTGGCCAAAAGATAGAGTCCGGTGCTGTTGGCCTGGAATTCAGCGGGGTTCTCAGGCACTGTCATGGTGGCGGTAACTGTGAATGAATCGATGTCGATCACGCTGGCCGTAGTACCATAGGTAGGGTAGTTCATACCGTCAGAATTCGGCACATATATCTTATTGTTGTATATACCGATGACTTCGGGGTTGGGGCCTACCTGGACGCTCTTGTCTATCTGCATCGTGGTGGTGTCCAGACGTGCTACATAGCCGTCGTACATGGCCACATAAACCTTGCCGCCGTATGCCACCATGGAACGGGGCTGCGAACCCTGCTTCATCCCTTTGAGGCGCAGGCAGCTGATCTCCTTGTTGGTATATTTGTCAAGGATGAAGATGCACTGCGACTCGTATACGCCGATATATACTTTCGATCCGTAGCATACGCCGCACTGGGGTGTGTCGCCCAATGACTTGCCATTGGCGGCCTTGAATATGTTGTTGGCCATCGTGCCGGTGTTATAGTCCAGCGAGTAGAGGCCGCCCTCGATGCCTCCGCTGTAGTAATTTCCCTGGTTCAGGAAGTAAGCGCCGGCCGAATACTTGGGCTGGTCGGGGTTGGGCTCGTAGTCGTGCTTGTTGTCGCTGTCGCACGCTGTCAGGGCTGACATGGCCGCCACAACGACGGCAGCCGATAAGAATTGCTTCAACATAATTTTTTTAGTGTTTGTTGTAATTGAGTTATTATTATAATATTATAATGTGAATCTTATTGATGCGCTCCATGACCGGCCGGGCATTGGATAACGTGCCACAATCTCATAGCGAGCGTCGAAGGCATTGATAAGGTCGGCACGCAGCTGAAGTTCGTGGCCGTGAAACCGGAAGGTGTGATATGCCGCGAAGCCGAACTCCATGTATCCGTGCAGGCGCGTGCTCGGGAGATTGTTAGTGGAGGAGTAACGCGCCGAACATCCGTAGGAATGCGCTACGAGCGACACCCAGGGATTCTCCCACGCCACGGAGAACGCGCCGGAATGGACGGGAGTGTAGGGCAACTGCTTGTTCCAGTCCAGTTTGTCGCGTGATGTCCTGCTGAGAGCCTTCTGCCAGCTGTAGTTGCCGTTGAATATGATGCTTTGCCGCGCATATACAGGGAATTCGGCGTTGAGCGACAGGTCGATGCCGTGCGCCTCCACGCGGCCAAGATTGGTCATGGTCCATACGAACATATTGTAAGGCACGGCCACGATCTTGTTCTTGACGCGGTTGAAGTATCCGTCCACCGTCACGCTCAGGTTGCTGATCCAGCTCTGCGGTTTCAGGTTATAGGTCAGGCCGGCGTTGAACTGGTCGGTTATTTCGGGACTCAGATTGATAGAGCCGAAATGGTCGAAATACAGCTCGTTGAAAGTCGGCATCCGGAATATGCCTTTATAGTTTAGGCGTATGAAAAAGTTCTGATTCATCCAGGGCTGGAATGATACGCCCGCCGATGGAGTGAGCCGGGTGTGGCTTATTTTCTTCTCGCCGTCGCCCGGAAAGTCCTGATATATGGAAAGCAGGGCACGGGCCGTGGCCGTAAACCGGCGGTAATGGTACTTGGCGTTGAGGCCCTGGAGAATGGAGTTGCGGTGCGGGCGGTTGTGCTGCTTCAGGTTGCTGTGCAGGTCGTTGTAGAAATAGTCGAACGCATACGACAGCGACAGCCCCGTGACAGGCGCGCACAGCAGCGTGGCCGCGCCGTATGCCTCGCGCTGAATGTAGCGGTTGTCGAGCACGCCGCCCGGATATTTGCCGTCTCGGTCGGTGTATCCGTTCTTGCTCCAGTTGAACTTGCCCAATACATTGAGCGAGAAGATTTTTGACAGGCGGGTGCGGTATTGCGCCTGGCCGAACATGTTCACTTCCTTCAGCGCCTCGTGGCTCTCGTTGTTGTACAGGATGGCCGGGCCGGGCAGATGGCGGAACGAATCGAAGTAGTAGTACTTCACGTTGAGTGTGGAGGCTGAGTTCGGTTTCCAGCGGAAGTTGACCTCGATGTGTCCGTTGTCGATGTCGGAGTTGCTGCGACGTTCCTTTACCGTCTCGCTGCCGTTGGGTATGGAGAATGTGTAGTTGTTGTTGCTGTGGATGTAGTCGCCTGTGACCAGCCACGCCATATTGTTGCCGATGCCCGAACCGACTCTGATATAGGGGGATACGTATCCGAAAGCCCCGGCAGTCAGTTTGGCGGTGAGATTTATCTTGCTGTCGCCCATCACAGGATTCCATGATGAAATCATGATAGACGAGGATGCCGCCGCCGTACGTGCCGGCACGAAGATATCCTCGTTGTCGCCTATCACCATGGAGATGTCGCTGACGTTGTCGAGCGAATATCTGGAGAGGTCTATCTGTCCGGACTGGGTATCGCCGAGTTGCGCGCCGTCGTAGCTGACGCCGGTGTGCTGCGGTCCGAGACCTCGTATGGATACTGTCTTAAGACCTCCCGCACCGCCGTAATCACGGAGTATGACGCCGGGCATACGGTGAATGGCGTCCGAAATGCCCGTGATGCCCATCTTATCGAGGTCCTGATTGGCGATGGTGTGTGTCGGGGCTACCGAAACAACTTCCTTCGGAGCTTTGGCAGATGTAACTTCAAGAGTCTGAAGAGTGACTGATGCGCTGTCGGGCTTTTGGCCGGCGGTAATCGAGCCGGAGACCATAAGAAGCAGCGCTATTGCCGATGTGTGTCTGATTGAGTGTAAATAATTTTCCATCCGCGTAGAAAATTGTCATCTTCCAAGGTCGGACTGTAACCGTAGCGGGACTGTCCGGGACTTTCACCCGGTTCATAAAGGAAGACGAATTATTCTGTATCTAATATCTAATAACCGGTATCTGATATATGTTTAGTCGTCGTTGATTTCTTCCTGTACTATGTAGGAGTTCCTTAACATCTTGATCAGCATGAACATGACATGGTTCGTTGCCGATTCAATCACTTCATTTCTGTCGCCCTTGAACTGAATCAGCTCCGACACGGTCGTGTCGTGGTATCTTACAGCCATCCACACCGTGCCTACGGGCTTGAACTTGGTTCCACCCTCGGGGCCGGCGATGCCTGACGTGGCCATCGCGCAGTCAGCCCTCATCAGCGATGCGGCTCCACGGGCCATGTCCTCGACCACCTGCTTGCTGACGGCACCGAAGCGCGACAGGTTGTTGCGGCTCACCTTCAGCACGTTGGCCTTCACCTCGTTGCTGTAGCTCACAACGCTGCCTAAGAAGTAGGCCGACGATCCGGGAATCTGCGTAATCTTGTGTGCGATGTTGCCGCCGGTGCAACTCTCGGCGCAGGCCACGGTCAGCTCGCGCTCCTTAAGCAGCTGACCTAATACCTCCGGCATGGTCAGGTCCTGTGTCGACACGAATTCCTCGTTGAACAGATCCATGAGCTGCTGCTGGAACCGGTTCATCTTGAACCGCAACAGTTCCACCGCATGGTGGGAGCCTGTCAGCAGAACCCTGGTGACAAGATTCAGTGTGGTGGTGACCATGCTGACAAAATCAGGGAGCTGGCTCCTGAAGTGCTTGATGATGTCGGCAAGTTCCTCCTCAGTGTAGCCGTATATGGTGACGGTACGGGTTTCGGTATGGAGATCTTTCTCCGTGCCGGGATCCTTGTCGGGAGTGTCGTTCGGGGTTTTCATAGGATGATATCAAACGGTTACGCGCGCGAAAGGAGGGAGGGCGAGCGAGCTGTAATCGTGGTTAAGGTATTTGAAGTAACCGGCCATTGCCACCATGGCAGCGTTGTCGGTGGTGAACTGACGCGGCGGAATCCATGCGGTGACGTCCATGTCGCGGCACAGGTCGGCCACAGCCTGGCGGATGCCGCCGTTGGCCGATACGCCGCCACCTATTGCCACATGCTTCACGCCTGTCTCGCGGATAGCCGCTTTCAGTTTGGAGAGCAATATGTCGATGATGGTCTTCTGCAAAGAGGCGCACAGGTCAGCCTTGTTGTTCTCCACGAAGTCCGGATCATTCTTGACATTGTCGCGCAGTGTATAGAGGAAAGATGTCTTCAATCCGCTGAACGAGTAATCGAATCCCGGCATGTTCGGCTTGGCGAACTTGAAACGTTTCGGGTCACCCTCCTGGGCGAGACGGTCTATATGCGGGCCGCCGGGATAGGGGAGGCCTATCACCTTGGCGCATTTGTCGAAGGCCTCGCCGGCCGCGTCGTCGATGGTCTGGCCTATGATGTTCATGCTGTATGGAGATTCCACCACGACCAATTGGGAGTTTCCACCTGAAATCAGCAGACAGAGGTAAGGGAACTCCGGCACCGGGTCTTCGGCATTGTTGCGGATGAAGTGCGACAGCACATGGCCGTGCAAATGGTTCACGTCCAGCAGCGGGATGTCGAGCGCAATGGCCAGACCTTTGGCAAACGAGGTGCCCACGTGCAGAGATCCGAGCAGACCGGGACCGCGCGTATAGGCGATGGCGCTGAGGTCGTGTTTGTCCACGCCGGCCTGACGCAATGCGTCGGACACAACCGGCACTATGTTCTGCTGATGCGCGCGCGACGCGAGTTCCGGCACGACGCCGCCGTAACTCTCATGCACTTTCTGGCTCGCTATGACGTTGCTACGCAATATCCCGTCGACTATAACAGCCGCCGAGGTATCGTCGCACGACGACTCGATGCCCAATATCACCGTAGGTTTCTCTTTACCCATCATACCGCAAAATTACCACTTTTTTCGCTGTTATCCAAAAATAAATACAAACCGTGTCTCGCCCTGAAAAAAGTTGACTCATGAAAGAGTCAAAAGAATGATAAAATT
>CAJKBH010000044.1 GCA_905198125.1 uncultured Porphyromonadaceae bacterium | reverse complement strand
AAACCACAAACAGTAAACATACCAAACCGAGTCAACCTCTTTCAGGAACAGACATATATTTTAAGAATGATGCTGAAGCAAATGAATTTATTACACCAATCACAGGATTTTTAGTAAATTCGCGAATTAAATGGATTTTGACAATGAATAAGGATAATTCACAAGAGATATTTCCGGTGGTGGATGAATCGGGCGCTGTGATAGGCCGAGCTACGCGTGGCGAATGTCACGGAGGATCGAAGTTGCTGCATCCGGTGGTGCATCTGCACGTGTTCGACCGCGAAGGGCGTCTCTATCTGCAGCGCCGGCCGGACTGGAAGGATATTCAGCCCGGCAAATGGGACACGGCCGTAGGAGGTCATGTGGATTACGGCGAAAACGTGGAGGATGCGCTGAGACGCGAGGCCCGCGAGGAACTCGGTCTGCAGGGATTCGAGGCAGAGCATCTTGAATCATACGTATTTGAATCCACCCGCGAGAGGGAGTATGTGAACGTATACCGCACCGTCACCGACCTGACGCCCCGGCCCTCGGACGAACTCGACGGTGGCAGATTCTGGACCCGAGAGGAAATACTCGCCGCAATCGGCAAGGGGGTCCTCACTCCAAATTTCGAACAGGAATACCTTCGCGTATTCGGCAATCATCCGGCCGGCGCCCTTGATTGAGCCAGACACATCTGAGACAATGTCCTCCGTTTTGATATTCGCGGAGTTTTTAGTAACTTAGCGAAGAAAATAATTGTTATGGTTATGGTTATGGCAATGGCAGAGAAATATCCCATCGGCGTCCAGAATTTCACGAGTCTTCGCGAGAATGGTTACACGTATGTCGACAAATCCGAGTATATCGAAAAACTCATAACAAGAGGTAAGTATTATTTTCTGAGCCGGCCCCGCCGGTTCGGCAAGTCATTGCTGTTGTCTACCATCGAGGCGTACTATCAGGGACGACGCGATCTGTTCGAGGGACTGGCCATCAGCCGTAGCGACTACGACTGGCAGCCGCATCCTGTGCTTCACATCGCCTTCAATGCACATGAATACATAAGACCGGATAGTCTACTGGAAAAACTTGGATATGATTTCAATGAATGGGAGAAACTTTACGGATCTGAATTGCGGACAGCCTCTCATTCGGAACGGTTCAGATATTTCATAAAACAGGCTTACTCTGTGACCGGCCAAAAGGTGGTGATACTTATCGACGAGTACGACAAGCCACTTCTTGACACCGCAGGAAATAAGGAACTGCAAGATATTTATCGTTCACAACTCAAGGCATTCTACGGCAACCTCAAGAACTGCGACCAATACATAGAGTTCGCGATGCTCACCGGAGTGTCCCGTTTCGGCAAGCTGAGCATATTCAGCGACCTGAACAATCTTCAGGATATATCCCTTTCCGAGGAATACAGCGCGATATGCGGCATGACCATCGAAGAAATCCGCGACAATTTCGATGCAGGTGTCCGCGAGCTGGCCGTCAGGAACGAAATGTCGGTCGACGAGGCGTACGAGCAGCTGAAGAAGAACTACGACGGCTATCATTTCTCGCCTGTATCGCCAGACATGTACAACCCGTTCAGCCTCTTGAGTGCGCTGTCAAGCGGTTATTTCGGCGCTTATTGGTTCTCCACGGGTACGCCTACATTCCTGGTCAAGATGATCCGCGACATGCAGATAGACTTGCGAGACCTGGAACATATCGAGGAGAAGCTGAACAATCTGATGGATGCTTCGTTTGACCTGAGCAATGCCATTCCGTTGATGTATCAGAGCGGGTATCTGACCATCCGCAGCTATGACCCCCGTTTCCGCACAGTGCAGCTCGATTATCCCAACGAGGAAGTGGAGCAGGGATTTCTCGACATGCTGATGAAGATATACACTCAAAGCCGGTCGAATCACAGTGAATTCGACGTCAGCGAGTTTGTTCTTGACGTGGAGGAAGGCCGCGTCGACGACTTCATGACACGGTTGCAGGCACTGTTCAGCGGCTATCAGTACGACCAGATCGACTTAGGCAATCTCGAACTGCATTACCGCAACGTGATATATCTGGCAATGAAGCTGATGGGATTCTACACCCACGCCGAGATGCGGACCGCGGCCGGCCGGATCGATTTATTGGTCAAGACTCCCGACTATCTCTATCTGTTCGAGTTCAAGATAAACAAAAGCGCGCAGGCCGCCATGAACCAGATCAACGCCCGCGACTATCTGCTGCCGTTCCGTGCCGACGGACGCAAGATAGTAAAGGTCGGTGTAAACTTCGACGACACTATCCGCTCCATCTCCGAATGGATTGTGGAATTCGAGTAATTACCCGTTAAGTTACGAATGAATATTCTTATCAAAGTCAATTTACATCAACCCGTTATTTGCAATATTAAAGAAAATATCATACCTTTGCAACGGATTTGCATATAAATCTGTTATACCCACAGAGAAAAAGCCACATATTTGAGCTCAAATAATAAATAAACCTTATCCAACAAACCAAAAAACAACCGGGGACGATCTGGCAGCGATGTCTGGAGATCCCTGCGAAAAACTGATTATGGAAGAAACGAAAAAACCTAAACGGCCTCGCATCGGAGAGACCGGAGCAAGCATTGCTAATGATTACGCCCAGAACAATGACGGTCCGCACTATGAAAAAGTAAATTACCCGTCACACGACACTCACAGTGCCACAGGCGCAACCGAAGGCCAGACAGGCGAACGTCCTGCCCGCCCCTATCAGCAACGTCCTTACGGCTATCAGCAGCGTCCGCAGCAGAGCAGTTACCAGCAGAGCGGTTATCAGAACCGTCAGCAGAACGGCTATCAGCAGCGCAACAACCAGGGCGGTTACCAGCAGCGTAACAACCAGGGCAACTACCAGCAGCGCAACGGCCAGAACGGCTATCAGCAGCGCAACAATCAGGGTGGCTTCCAGCAGCGCAACGGCCAGAACAGCTATCAGCAGCGCAACAACCAGGGCGGTTACCAGCAGCGTAACAACCAGGGAGGCTTCCAACAGCGCAACAACCAGGGCGGCTATCAGAACCGTCAGGGCGGTTACCAGCGCAACCAGGGCGGATTCCAGAACCGTCAGGGCGGATTCCAGAGAAACAACCAGGGCGGATTCCAGAAACGCCAGTTCACACCGCGTCCCAAGCAGATAGACTACGTGCTGGAGGACATCGATCCGAACTCGGAGATCCGTCTGAACAAATATATGGCCAACGCAGGCCTGTGCTCGCGTCGCGAGGCCGACGAATACATCACCGCAGGCAAGGTGAAGGTGAACGGCCAGGTCGTGACCGAACTCGGCACCAAGATCAAGCGCAACGACGTGGTGGAATACGACGACAAAGTCGTTACGCCCGAGCGCAAATGCTACATACTTCTGAACAAACCCAAGGACTGCGTCACCACAAGCGACGATCCCAACGGCCGTACCACCGTGCTTGACCTGGTGCGCAACGCCTGCGCCGAGCGCATCTATCCCGTGGGACGTCTGGACCGCAACACCACCGGCGTGCTGCTGCTCACCAACGACGGCGACCTGGCCTCCAAGCTGACGCATCCCAAGTTCGTCAAGAAGAAGATATATCACGTATGGACCGACCGCGACATCTCGGAGGAAGACATGCAGCGCATCGCCGACGGCATCGAGCTTGAGGACGGCGAGATCCACGCCGACGCCATCAGCTACGTAAGCGACGACCGCAACCAGGCCGGCATCGAGATCCACTCGGGCCGCAACCGCATCGTGCGCCGCATATTCGAGCACCTCGGTTACCGCGTCACCAAACTCGACCGCGTGTACTTCGCCGGTCTCACCAAGAAAAACCTGCCTCGCGGACGCTGGCGCTTCCTGACCCAGGAAGAAGTCAACATCCTGCGTCAGGGTGCTTTTGAATAAGAGTACTCCTAATAATTTGCAATGGAAAAGATTCGCAGAACAACAATAAAGGAACTGCTTGCCAACGCATCTGAACACGAGGGCAAGAAAGTAGACGTAAAGGGTTGGGTGCGCACCCGCCGCGGCAACAAGAACGTGCAGTTCGTGGCCCTGAACGACGGCAGCACCATCAACAACCTGCAGATAGTGTTCGACCTGTCGAAGACGCCGGAGGACGACCTGAAGGCCATCACCACCGGCAGCTCCATCCATGTGCAGGGTGTGCTGACACCCAGTGCCGGCAAAGGCCAGAGCGTCGAGGTACAGGCCGACGAGTTCGAGCTGTACGGCACCGCCGACCCCGCCACATATCCCCTGCAGAAGAAAGGTCACACGCTGGAATTCCTGCGCGAGAAGGCTCACCTGCGTCCCCGCACCAACACGTTCGGCGCCGTGCTGCGCATACGCCACGCGCTGGCTTTCGCCGTGCATCAGTTCTTCAACGACAAGGGATTTTATTACTTCCACACTCCGCTGATCACGGCCTCCGACTGCGAGGGCGCCGGCGCCCAGTTCCAGGTAACCACCCTGCCGCTGAACGACCTGCCCAAGACAGAGGATGGTCAAGTGGACTATTCGCAGGACTTCTTCGGCAAGATGGCGTCGCTGACTGTATCAGGCCAGCTGGAGGGTGAGCTCGGCGCCACGGCGTTGGGTTGCATCTACACCTTCGGCCCGACGTTCCGCGCCGAAAACTCAAATACGCCCCGCCACCTCTCCGAGTTCTGGATGATCGAGCCTGAGATGGCTTTCTACGAGATCGAGGACAACATGGACCTCGCCGAGGAATTCATCAAATACTGCATCAACTACGCCCTGGAGCATTGCGCCGACGACATTGCCTTCCTGAACGAGCACTTCGACAAGGAGCTGATAGATCGTCTGCACTTCGTGGTGAAGAACGACTTCGTGCGTCTCCCCTACACCGAAGGAATCAAGATTCTGGAGGAGAGCGGCAAAAAGTTCGAGTTCCCCGTTTACTGGGGCGTGGACCTTGCTTCGGAGCACGAGCGTTACTTAGTGGAGGAACACTTCAAGCGTCCCGTCATCCTGACCGACTACCCGAAGGAGATAAAGGCCTTCTACATGAAACTGAACGACGACGGCAAGACTGTACGCGCCATGGACGTGCTGTTCCCGAAAATCGGCGAGATCATCGGCGGCTCGCAGCGCGAGGAGAGCTTCGACAAGCTCAACGCACGCATCGAGGAGTTGGGTCTCACCGGCATGGACTGGTATCTTGACACCCGCCGTTACGGCTCGGTGCCCCACTCCGGCTTCGGTCTCGGCTTCGAGCGCCTCGTGCTGTTCGTGACCGGTATGCAGAACATCCGCGACGTGATTCCGTTCCCGAGATTCCCGAACAATTGCGAATATTGATCAGATAATTGCAAATTTTGATCAGACAATTGCGAATATCGATCAGACACATATTGACGACACTGGTAATCCTGTTTCTTGCGTTTCCCACGGTGGCGACGCAGAAACGGGATTCCATCGTTGTAAGTCTGCTCACGGCATGGCCCGGCCCGGAGGTGTACCAGCTGTGCGGCCACAGCGCCATCCGCATACGCGGCGCCGAGGTGGATTCGGTATGGAATTACGGCGTGTTCGACTTCGACGAGCCTAATTTCGTGTACCGTTTCGTGAAGGGCGAGACCGACTATATGCTTGTCGGCTATCCCACCATGTGGTTCATGCCCGAATATCTGTCGGAGGGGCGCAAGGTGCTGGAACAGGACCTGAACCTGACGCAGGACGAGGCGTGGAAACTGCGCTCGCTGCTTCAGACCGAGGCATTGCCTCAGAACCGCACGTACCGCTACAACTACGTGAAGGACAACTGCGCCACCCGCATCACCGACCGACTGGCCCAGGCCACCGACGCACGGCTGATATTCCCCGACACGATAGCCTACGGCACGTTCCGCCGTGAGATGCGGGCGTTCCATCGCGACTATCCCTGGTATCAGTTCGGCATCGACCTGGCGCTCGGCTCCGGCCTGGACCGGGAATTGAGGGCCAACGAGGAGATGTTCGTGCCTACGGTGATGTCCGACCGTTACGCCCAGGCCACCCTCAGCGACGGGCGCCGGCTGGTGAGCGACACACGCCAGCTCATGCCTGACAGCGGACACGCCACCCTGCCTGCGACGCCCTGGTATCTGACTCCGAATTTTTGGAGCGCTATTTGTTTCATATTAATGGCGGCGTTCTCCGTGTTCATGGCATGGAAACGAAGGATCCTGCGCTGGCTGTACTGCCTGTGGTTCGCCATTATAGGATTGGGAGGATGCATCATCGCATTCTTGGTGTTCGCCTCGGACCACGAAGCCACTAGTCCCAACATGCTATTGCTCTGGCTCAATCCGCTGCAGCTGATAATGGCCGTATGCGTATGGTGGCCCCGTGCCCACTGGCCCGTCAACATCATGGCGTGGTACAATATCGTGGTGCTCGGAATCCTGCTTATAATCTGGCCCTTCCAGCTGCAGTCGGCCAACCCGGCCTTCTTCCCGCTGATGGGCGCCACACTCGCTCTCTCCATAGTCTACGCAATATTAGACTATAAACAGAGTTATAATATTAATAGTAAGATACATAATAAGACAACCAAGCCGAAGCGTCAACCGGCGAAACGGAAACGCTGATTCGCACTTCGGCAATCGAAATAAAAAGATGTACAGGTTAGCGACAACCGGACTGTTGGGTCTGGCAGCATTGGCGGGAACTGTTTCCCTCGAGGTCAGCGGCGCGACGCCGCGGCTGGTGGTGGGAATAGTCGTGGACCAGTTGCGCACCGACCAGATAGACCAGCTGCAGAGCCTTTTCGGCGAGAAGGGGTTCAAGGTGCTGATGCGCGATGGCGCGTACCTGCGCGACGTCGATTTCAAGACACCGGGCCTTGACGCGTCAAGCGGCACCGCAGCCGTCATGACAGGTTCATGGCCGGCCTATACCGGCGTGCCGACGGCCCTGATATTCGACTCGGAGTCGCAGACCATGCGGCCCCCGTTGGCCCGCCCGATGTCGAACGGGTCCATATCCAACGATTCGTTCACGCCCGAAGGTCTGCGTCTGTCCACCATAGCCGACGAACTGGCAATAGCCTCCGACGGCAAAGCCGTGATATACTCCGTGGCGGCCGACCCGCAGCAGGCCGTAATACTGGCCGGCCATGCGGCCACCAACGCCGTGTGGCTCAACAACACGTCCGGACTGTGGGCCACTTCGTCGTACTACGGCCTTCTGAACAACGCCACGAAACGGGTCAACTCCCGCACGGCTCCGGCTCACCAGATAGACACTGTGAAATGGCGTCCCCTGCCTGCCACGGCGCGACTCTGCACCAATCTGGCCAAGGGACCCGCTTTCGATTATAAATTCACCTCGCGCGACCGCGACGCCTACCGCAAATTCGGGCTCTCGCCCGCCGGCAACCGTGCCGTGACCGACATGGCCGTGGAACTGATCAGCCAGATGCCGGCCGACCCTGCCGCACAGGGCATGATCAATGTGGCGTACACGGTGGCTCCCTACAAGTATTCGCTCGGCACCGGCACGGTGGAAAGCACCGACGCCTGCATCCGGCTCGACGCCCAGATAGGACGCCTCATAGAGGCCGTGGACAAATACTGCGGCAAGGAGAACGCCCTGATATGGCTCACATCCACCGGATACTACGACGCCACGGCCACCGAAGACAAGCGGTTCCGCATTCCCGGCGGCGAATTCTCCGTGCGTCGCGCCCGCTCGCTGCTTAACTCATACCTCGTTGCACGCCACGGCATCGGCGACTATATCGCTTCGATACGCAACGGCAACGTCTACCTTGACTCCAAGAGCATAGAGGCACGCAACCTCGACCCCGTCACCATCGCCGACGAGGCACGCCAGTTCCTGGCACAGATGAGCGGTGTGGAGCAGACTTTCACGCGCCGCGAGATTCTGTCCCCCTCGTCGCCTGAGACCGATGCGCTGAACCTCGGCTACGACCCCAAACACGGCGGCGACGTCATAATCCGCCTGGCTCCCGGATGGAGCGTGGTGGACGAGGACGCTCCCGTGGCCTCGCACCAGAAACCGGTGCGCCAGATGCCCGTGATGACCCCGGCGTTTATCATGACGCCCGGCATCCCCGCCCAGAAAATAGACACTCCCGTGGAAGCGGCCGCCCTGGCCCCCACCCTGACCGACATATTGAGAATACGCTCGCCAAACGGCACCCGCGCACGGTCCATACCGCTGCAAAAATAACCAAAAAAATCCCCTTGGGATTACCAAAAAAACGTATTTTCAATTTAACATCAGAATAAAGACACAACCATGAGTATATTAAAGAAACTTTTCGGCAACCAGTCGGAGCGCGCCGTGCGTCCGTTGTGGAACCGCCTCAATAAGGAAATCAAACCTATCTACAACGAGCTTCAGTCGCTGAGCCACGACGAACTTCGCGGCCGCATCGAGACCGTGAAGGGCCGCATCCGCGGCAACGCCCAGTCGTACAAGGACCACATCGACGAACTCCGCGCCAAGATCGAGACCCTGGATTACGAGAAGCGCGAGCCGCTGTGGAAGGAGATAGACCAGACCCGCGAGGACATGTTCGCCAACTACGCCAAGGATCTTGACGAGGCATTGCCCGAGGTGTTCGCCGTGGTCAAGGAGACGGCACGCCGTTTCGCCGAGAACGAGACCATCGAGGTGACAGCCACCGAGGCCGACCGCAAACTGGCGACCCAGGGCAAGGACTTCGTCACCATCGAGGGCGACAAGGCCATATACCGCAACCAGTGGGTGGCCGGCGGCAACCTGATGAAGTGGGACATGGTGCACTACGACGTGCAGCTGATAGGCGGCATGGTGCTCCACGGCATGATGAACGGCAATAAGGTATCTAACAACATCGCGGAGATGGCCACCGGCGAGGGTAAGACACTGGTGGCTACGCTGCCCGTGTTCCTGAACGCCCTTACCGGCGAGGGAGTGCACGTGGTGACGGTCAACGACTATCTGGCCAAGCGTGACTCCGAATGGATGGGCCCGCTCTATCAGTTCCACGGCCTGACTGTGGGCTGCATCGACAAGACCGAGCCCAACAGCCAGGAGCGCCGCGACGTATATAACTCCGACATCACGTTCGGAACCAACAATGAGTTCGGTTTCGACTACCTGCGCGACAACATGGCCACCCGTGTGGAGGACCTGGTGCAGCGCGAACAGCATTACTACGCCATCGTCGACGAGGTGGACTCCGTGCTTATAGACGACGCCCGTACGCCTCTGATCATATCCGGCCCTATCCCCAAGGGCGACGACCAGATGTTCAACGAGTTCAAGCCCAATGTTGAAAAGATAGTGAACGCACAGCGCAAGCTGGCCCAGCAGCTTCTTCTCGAAGCCAAGGACAAGATCTCCAAGGGAGAGACCGAGGAGGGCGGTCTGGCGCTGTTCCGCGTCTACAAGGCTCTGCCCAAGCACGGCCCGCTGATCCGTTATCTCAGCGAGGACGGTATCAAGAACCTGATGCTGAAGGTGGAAGCCAAGTACATGGCCGACAACAACCGCGAGATGCCCAAGGCCGTAGAGCCGCTGTATTTCGTAATCGATGAGAAGAACCACAGCATCGAGCTGACCGACAAGGGTATCGACATCCTGACCGGCACCACCACCGACCCTGATTTCTTCATCCTGCCCGACATCGCCGCCCAGCTCAGCGAGGTGGAGAACGAGGACCTGACTCCCGAACAGAAGCAGGAGAAGAAAGACTCGCTGCTGCAGAACTACTCCATCAAGTCGGAGCGCGTACATACCGTCAACCAGCTGCTGAAGGCCTACACCCTGTTCGACAAGGATGTGGAATACGTGATTGACGACAACAAGATCAAGATTGTGGACGAGCAGACGGGCCGTATCATGGAGGGTCGCCGCTACTCCGACGGACTGCACCAGGCCATCGAGGCCAAGGAAGGCGTCAAGGTAGAGGCCGCCACGCAGACCTACGCCACCATCACGCTGCAGAACTATTTCCGTATGTACCGCAAATTGGCGGGCATGACCGGTACGGCCATGACCGAGGCGGGCGAGTTCTACGACATATACAAGCTGGAGGTAATCGAGATCCCGACCAACCGTCCCGTGATACGCAACGACATGAACGACCGCGTGTACCGCACCAAGAAGGAGAAATACGCGGCCATTATCCAGGAAGTGGAGGACATGGTGAGCCAGGGCCGTCCGGTGCTGGTGGGTACCACCTCGGTCGAGATTTCCGAGCTGCTCTCCAAGATGCTGAAGCTGCGTCACATCCCTCACCAGGTGCTGAACGCCAAGCTGCACCAGCAGGAGGCCAACGTGGTGGCCCAGGCCGGTCAGAAAGGCACCGTCACCATCGCCACCAACATGGCCGGCCGTGGTACGGATATCAAGCTTAGTCCCGAGGTGCGCGAGGCCGGAGGTCTGGCCATCATCGGTACGGAGCGCCACGAGTCGCGTCGCGTGGACCGTCAGCTGCGCGGTCGTGCCGGACGTCAGGGCGACCCGGGCAGCTCGGTGTTCTTCGTGTCGTTCGAGGACACCGTGATGCGTCTGTTCGCCTCCGAGCGCGTGGTGAAGATGCTGGACCGCCTCGGCTTCAAGGAGGGCGAGATGATCGAGGACCGTATGGTCACCAAGAGCATCGAGACCGCACAGAAGAAAGTGGAGAACAACAACTTCGGTATCCGTAAGCGTCTGGTGGAATACGACGACGTGATGAACGCCCAGCGTAACGGCGTGTACGGCAAGCGCCAGAACGCCCTGCGCGGCGAACGCATCGGCATGGATATCGCCAACATAGTCTACGAGCTGGCAGGCGACATCGCCGGAGGCTCTTACTCCAGCTACGAGGACTTCAGCCAGGAGGTATATAAGACTCTTTCGATGGAGGTGCCCTTCTCGGAGTACGGCTTCAGCCGCATGAGCACCGAGGAGATGACCGACCGTCTGTCAGACTCGGCAATGGAACTGTTGGCTCGCCGCAAGGAACAGATTGCTCACGCCGCGATGCCTTACATCAAGGACTTCGTGGAGGTGAACGGTGCTTCCGGTCCTGTAGGAGTACCCGTTACCGACGGCCGCAGGATGTTCAACGTGTACGAAGACCTGCAGAACTGCTACGACAACGAGTGCAAGCCTCTGACCAAGGCATGGGAGAAGGCCGTGCTGTTGAGCAGCATCGACCACGCATGGCAGGAACAGTTGCGCGAGATGGACGAACTCCGTCACTCCGTGCAGAACGCCGCCTACGAGCAGAAAGACCCGCTGGTGATCTACAAGATCGAGGCATTCGAGCTGTGGAAGAAGATGCTCTGGGACATGAACGCCAAGGTTGTCGGCACCCTGATGCGCGGACGCCTTGCGGCTCCCGACTACGAGGAGGCCAAGAAGGCCCGCGAGGCTCAGGAGGCCGCACGTGCCGCCGAGGTAGCGACCCAGCGCGCCCGCAGCTATAACCCATACGCCGGTTACAGCACCACACGCGAGACATACGAGGGCGAGAATGCCCAGCGTGAGGCCGCCAAGAACGCCACATACTCGTCCGGCCCGAAGAAGGCCCAGCCCGCAAAGGCGCAGACCAAGGTGGGACGTAACGATCCCTGTCCCTGCGGTTCGGGCAAGAAGTACAAGAACTGCTGCGGCAAAAACCAATGACACCATAACTTCTTAAGCTATGAATGAACAATATTTCATCATCGTCGATGGACAGCAGAAGGGTCCCTATCCGCGCGAAGTGCTGCGGATGCAGGGGATGACCCCCGACACATACGTATGGCGCGAAGGCATGGACGGCTGGGCTCAGGCCTCGTCCATGCCCGAGCTGACCGCTCTGTTCGCCGAGGGTCAGGACTCAATATTTCCCAACTCCGAGCAGCAACCTCAGCAACAGCCCCAGCCCGGACAGCAGTATGGCCCGCAGCAACCGCAATACGGCCAGCAGCCCAACTACGGGGCGCAGCAGGGTTACGGCCAGCAGCAGCCGCAATATGGCCAGCAGCCTTATTACGGTCAGCAGCAGTACTACGGCCAGCAGCAATACGGCAACCCGTATCAGCAGAACATGGGCGGCAACGTGCGTCCGCACACCAACTGGCTGCCATGGGCCATCGTGTCCACGGTGCTGAACTGTCTATTCAGTTGTTTCGGTGTAATATTCAGCATTATAGGCATCGTTCAAGCCAATAAGGCCAACTCCCTGTATCAGATGGGCAACAACATGGAGGCTGACGCAGCCAATTCCAGTGCCAAAGTAATGACCATTATTTCGCTAATATTTGCCGGGCTGGGAATACTATTAGTTACCATGTTTATTATTAGTGCTGTTAGCGGCATTGGAGCTTTGGCCGGTCTGTCCGAAGCAATGCAGCATTCTTATTATTGATGGCTACGGCTTATTATGCTATGTTGGGCGACCGTCAGGTCGGCCCGATGACTCTTGAGGAACTGGCGGACTTGGGCATCCGTCCCGACACCTATATATGGTGCAAGGGGATGCCCGACTGGGAGCGTGCCGACGAAAACGGCGACGTGTGCCGCTTCTTCCGCCGGCGTCTGGCGGAACTGCGTCACCCTTCGCCCAAGGCCTCGCTGCCGGCTGCAACGGACAATCCATCAGGGAATGCTCCGGAACAGACCGATACATACGATGCCGTGCCGCCAAAATTCCGGTACTATTTTCAGAAAAGCGGCGCGCCTGCCCCGGAAAAGGCGGATCATGATCCTGCAGACCACGATCCTTCCGTTCCGCCGCCGTCAGGGCTGCTGTTCTTCGCTACCGTAGTCACCGTTTTATGCTTCTTCCCTACCGGCATCATGGCCATATATTGCGCTTTCAATGCCCGCAAGGCATGGGAAGAATCAAACAGAAGCGTATCGAAGTCGTCCAACCATCTGTACTCCGACCGGGAACGCGAGCATCTGCGCGCCACTATGGCCGACTACGTGCGCAAAAGCAAGATGTGGATCGGCATCACCCTGTGTGCCGGCCTGATATTATATGCAGTAACTTTCTTTAGACCATGAATATACCTGCATTCGTAAAGGAACATGTCATAGAACGCGACCAGTCGCTGTTCGCCCCCGATATACTCGCCCGGCACGATGAACTGGAACGTGAGATAAAAGGTAAATCCGTATTGGTGGTAGGTGGTGCCGGCTCGATCGGTTCCTCATTTATCAAGGAGGTGCTGAAGTTCCGGCCATCCGAGCTTGTGGTGGTGGACCTCAACGAAAACGGTCTTGCCGAGCTTACCCGCGACCTCCGCTCGGATTCCGGCATCACGGTGCCTCCCGTATTCCTGACATATACGCTGGACTTCGCGAGTCCCGTGATGGCCGAGATATTCCGCGAGCACGGCGGCTTCGACATCGTGGCCAATTTCTCGGCCCACAAGCATGTGCGCAGCGAGAAAGACCGCATTTCCGTGCGCGCCCTTCTGGAAAACAACGTAATCAAGGCCCGCGGATTCCTGGACCTGCTTGAACAGTACCCGCCCCGGCATTTCTTCTGCGTCTCCACCGACAAGGCCGCCAACCCCGTGAACATAATGGGAGCGTCCAAGCGCGTGATGGAGGACCTGATCATGGCATACCGCCCGAAGTTCAAGGTAACGACGGCAAGATTCGCCAACGTGGCATTCTCCAACGGCTCGCTGCCGGCCAGCTTCCTCGACCGCATGGCCAAGAACCAGCCCCTCGTGGCGCCCAAGGACGTGAAGCGATATTTCGTATCTATGGAGGAAAGCGGCCAGATATGTATGCTGGCGTGCATTCTTGGCAATAACGGCGAGGTGTTCTTCCCTAAACTCGGCAAGGAGAAGCTGAAGACATTCTCCGAGATATGCGATGCTTTCCTTAAGGAATCGGGCTTCGGCAAACATGAATGCGCCAACGACGACGAGGCCAAGGCGTTCGCGGCGGCCAATCTGCCGGGTCCTGTTTACCCTGTCGTGTATTTCGACAGCGACACCACCGGCGAGAAGGATTGCGAGCAATTCACCGTCAGCGGCGAGACTACCGACATGGACCGCTTCAAGTCATTGGGAGTGATTACCGAGACCGACAACCGGTCGCGCCAGGCGGTGGACGGCCTGATCGACGACCTGGAGAGTCTTTTCTCCACCGGCTCATATTCAAAAGCCGACATAGTCAAGGTATTGGCCGCATATCTTCCCAATTTCCATCACGAGGAACTGGGCAAGAACCTGGACGATAAAATGTAGAGCGCGATGTACGTACTGGTTGGAGGAGGCGGCCACGCCCGCTCGGTCATAGAGGCGGCCGGCGACACGATGTTCGGAGGCTACGTGGCCCCCGAGGAATCGGCCGAGCCTCCCGGCGTACCGTATCTCGGCACCGACGGGCAACTTCTGTCAGGCGAGATAGATTCTAATGCATCGGTGCATATAACCGTGGGCATAGACCATGGATGCCATCTCGACATCAGGCGCAAGGTCATAGACATGTTCGCTTCGTTTCCTGCGGTGACTGTCATTGCCGACCATGCCGTGGTGTCGCGTCATTCGCACGTGGGCGAAGGCTCGGCCGTAATGAACGGAGCAATCGTGAACCGAGCCACCGTGGGGCGACACTGCGTCATCAACACCGGAGCCATCGTGGAGCATGACTGCAGACTTGGCGACAATGTATTTGTCGCTCCGGGAGCCATTCTCTGCGGAGAGGTCACGGTAGGCGACAATGCCTTTATCGGGGCCGGTGCCGTGATTCGCAACGGCGTATCCATCTGCGCGGGAGCATCCGTGGCCATGGGATCGGTCGTAATAAGGAACATAACCAAACCCGGCCTTTATGCCGGAAATCCAGCAAGATACGTGCCATGCTGAAACCAAATCACACCATCATAATAGCCGAAATAGGCGTCAATCACGGGGGCGACCTACAACGGGCCGTCTCAATGGTGCACCTTGCCAAAGAGGCGGGCGCCGACTATGCCAAGTTCCAGACTTTCAAGGCCGAGAACTTGGTTTGTGCCGATGCGTGCCGCGCCGAATACCAGGAGCGCAACTGCGGCGGCGACGAGAGCCAGCTTCAGATGCTGCGCCGTCTTGAACTCAAGCCCGAGGATTTCAAGGTTCTGGCGCGTGAGTGCCGCGACACCGGCATCGGATTCCTTTCATCACCCTTCGACATCGAGAGTGCCGACTTCCTGGCCGGTCTCGATATGGATTACTGGAAAATACCGTCGGGCGAGGTCACGAACCTGCCGATGCTGGAGCGTATCGCGCTGTACGGCGGTCCGGTGATCATGTCCACCGGCATGTGCGACATCGACGAGGTGCGCCAGGCCGTCAAGGTGCTGACCGACAACGGAGTGGAGCGTGAGGCCATATATCTGCTGCACTGCAACACCCAATACCCTACGCCGGCCGAGGACGTGAACCTCTGCGCCATGGAGCAGCTTGCGACTCTGGGATGCGGTGGCGTGGGATTCAGCGACCACACCGAGGGCATTGCCGTGCCGATATCGGCCGTGGCCCGTGGCGCGAAGATAATAGAGAAGCATTTCACTTACGATAAGACAGCCTCGGGGCCCGACCATCGTGCGTCGGCCGACCCCGGGGAATTCAAGGCCATGACCGAGGCCATCCGCATAGTGGAGAAGGCCGTGGGTTCGGCCGAGAAGCATGTGACGCCCAGCGAGAGTTCCAACCTCAAAGTGGCGCGCAAAAGCATCGTGGCGCGCAAGCCTATCCGTGCCGGAGAAACGTTCACGATACGGAACGTGACCGTAAAACGCCCCGGCACCGGCATATCGCCCATGCGCTGGTATCAGGTGATCGGGCAGAAGGCTTCGCGCGATTTCAACACCGACGAACTCATAACCCTCTGACCATGGCCCGTAAACTGAAAGTATGCATATTCACCGGCGCGCGCTCGGAATACGGCCTGCTGCACTGGATCATCACCGACATGGAGCGTGAGCCGGACATCGAGCTGCAGCTGATAGCCGGAGGCGGTCACCTGTCGCCCGACCAGGGTATGACGGTGCGCCAGATCGAGGCCGACGGCCATCACATTGACAGGAGGGTGGAATTCCTTCTGTCTACCTCCACCGACACAGGCATTGCCAAGTCGACGGGGATGTGCGCCATATCCATAGCAGACGCGCAGTCCGAACTGCGCCCGGACGTGCTGTTGGTGTTGGGCGACCGTTACGAGCTGTTGGCCGTATGCAGCGTGGCCCTGATACTCAACATACCGATAGCCCACATCTCCGGCGGCGACATCACGGAGGGCGCCATCGACAACCAGATACGCGACGCCGTCACCATGATGGCCGACCTGCACCTGCCTTGCACCGAACCGTCGGCACAACGTGTCAGAACCATTACCGAGGGCCGCAAGCCCGTGGTGAATGTAGGCGAACCGGGACTGGAGACTTTCGTGCGTACCGAACCTATGTCGCGCGCCGAACTGGCCGAAAACCTGGGGCTTGACCCTGACCGCCGCTGGATTCTATGCACCATCCATCCCGAGACCAAGGCCACGATGGAAACAAGCATGACCATTGCCCGCAACGCAATCGAAGCTATGGCCGAACTGCCCGACACCGAGGTGGTGATCACAGCCGCCAACGCAGACGCCGGCGGCGCGGAACTGAACGATTACTACCGCAAGGTGTGTGACGCCAATCCCATGTTCCGGTTCATTCATTCGTTGGGCCACCGCCGGTACCTGTCGATGATGCGCCAGGCTTACGCCTTGGTGGGCAACACCTCCAGCGGAATCCTTGAGACTCCGTTTGTCGGGGTGCCGACCGTAAACATCGGCGACCGCCAGAAAGGGCGCCATCTGTGCGCCAACGTCATCACACCCCGTGGCATATCAAAGGAAGATATAGCCGAGGCATTGGCACTGATTCCCGACACTCATTATCCCTCGGATCCTTATTTCGGCGACGGTCACAGCGCACAGCGAGTCATAGCTGAAATCAAAGCCCGTTATCTATGAAGACACTCGTAATCATACCGGCACGCGGCGGCAGCAAGGGAATTCCGCACAAGAATATCCGTCCGTTAGGGGGCAAGCCGCTGATATGCCACGCCATAGACCAGGCGCGCTCGGTAGCGCCTGACGCCGATATATGCGTCACGACCGATGACCCGGAAATAATCCGCACCGTAGAGGACTACGGGCTTCACGTGCCTTTCGTGCGGCCGGCCCGGCTGGCCACCGACACATGCGGCACTTACGAGGTGTTGCTTCATGCCCTGGACCATTACGAGCAGCAGGGAATCCATTATGATGCCATCGTGTTGCTGCAGCCCACTTCGCCGTTCCGCCGCCCTGAGGACATCAGGGGCGCCATGGCATTGTTCGGGCCGGGCACCGACATGGTGGTGAGCGTCACAGCCGCCAAAGCCAATCCTTACTACAATTGCTTTGAGGAGGATGCCGACGGGTTCCTTAAGCTGTCGAAAGGAAACGGGCAATATGTACGCCGCCAGGACGCCCCCGAAGCCTGGGAATACAACGGCGCGGTGTATGTGATAGACCCCCGAGCGCTCCGCAAGTCTCCCCTGTCCAAGTTCAGGCACATCCGCAAATATGTGATGGACGAGATTCATTCGCTGGACCTCGACACCATGCTGGACTGGAAGATAGCGGAACTGATGCTGAAAGAGGGTATGTTGGACATTAACGAGAAATGAATATGAAAATCGAGGATTACACCATAAATGTGTCGGAACCGATACGCGAGGCCCTGAAGCGGCTGAACCTGGTTAAGTCGCGCTCCATGACGCTGTTCGTGGTCGACGACAATGGCGTTATGGTCGGCACCCTGACCGACGGCGACGTCCGCCGCGCGCTGATAGCCGGGCATGAGGTAAACAGTCCTGTGGAAAACGCCATGCACCGCGATTTCTCGTATCTCAGCTCGTTGTCGCAGGCATACGAGCTGAAGCGGATGCGTCAGCGGGGCATTCTGTTGGTGCCGGTACTTGATGCCGCACACCATATTCTTGATGTGATAGACCTGACACGCGCCAAGGCAGCACTGCCGGTCGATGCCGTGCTGATGGCCGGCGGCAAGGGAGAACGCCTGCGCCCCCTGACATTGACCACCCCGAAGCCATTGCTGAAAATAGGCAGCAAGCCCATCATAGACCTCAACATCGATGCGCTGGCCAAATATGGCGTGAAGGATTTCTCCGTCACGGTCAATTATCTTAAGGAACAACTTAAGGAGCATTTCTCAGTGCCGACCGAAGCCGGCGCCAACGTGAATTGCGTGGCCGAGACTCAGTTTTTCGGCACCATCGGGTCGCTGAGGCTTGTGCCGGATTTCCACAACGACACCATATTGGTGATGAATTCCGACCTGCTGACCGACATTGACTACGAGGACTTCTATCTGCATTTCAAGCAGAACGGAGCCATGATGTCGGCGGCGGCTGTACCTTATACTATCTCGGTGCCTTACGGAATCTTTGACATTGACGGCAGGAACATTCTCGGCGTGGAAGAAAAACCAGTCTATAACATGTACGCCAACGCCGGCATCTATCTGATTCGCCGCGAGGCGTTACGTTACATCCCCGAAGGCCGGGTATTCAACGCCACCGACCTGATACAGGCCCTCGTGGCCGACCACCAGCCCGTGATCCGCTATCCCCTCACCGGCCTCTGGATCGACATAGGCACCCCCGACGAGTACCGCAAGGCCCAGGACCTGGCCAAACACTTGTAGATTATCAAAATAATTTGTAAATTTGCAACCGAAACCAACGGCACATATTTTAAGTGTTGACATTTACGGTTTCAATACCAACATCACGCGGTAGTAGCTCAGTTGGTAGAGCATCAGCTTCCCAAGCTGAGGGTCGCGGGTTCGAGCCCCGTTTACCGCTCAAATAATTCATCACATATTGACTCCGCACCTCGTCGATGCGGAGTCGTTTTTTAAGGTCTGTCCATAACATTATCGTTGCAATTCAGATTATTTTATTATCTTTGTGCGTTGAATACTAATACTTTCTTCAACAGACTAAAACGCATCACCTTTTTTGACCGACATCGTTATGAAAATAAAATTATCCCGACTGCTGAACTTCGAGGTTATTCTTTTCTCAGTATTACTGTTCGTGCTGCTCGTGGACGTTATGATACCGACACGCAAGCCCAGGCTCAGCGAACAGACATTCACCGTGCCGACAGCCACCAAAATGACAGCGGAGTTCGATAAGGATGATGCCGTCAAGGTCCCTGTCGCCGCCGGGACCGAGGTGCAGATTGCCGGTTATTCGGGCGACGGTCTGTTCCTGAAATATCTTGCCGTCACGCCCGACGGCACTCGCGCATTTCTGCGCCCCGACCAGATAGACATACCCGTCATTCCCAAATACGGACCCGCCAAAGGTCAGAAAGTGAATGTGACCAAAGCCTTGTTCCACGACTCCGGGGAGTTGAAGGATTTCGAGGGCGTGACCGAGGACAGCACCAAGGTGGAACATCTCGGATCCACCAATTTCCTCCCCGTATTTGATGGCGTGAACAAGCTGGCGTTCGAGGCCGAACCGCGTCAGGCCATCATGACCAAGGAGAAATTTGAATCGAAACTGCCTGAACTGACGCTTGAAAACTGCGAGAAACTCATCGGCCCCGCGCAACTTAATGTGCCCGACGGCAAGGGAGGACGCCGCGTCTCGTTTTTCGTCAATACGCTTGATAAAGCTGACGGCCATCTGTATCTGCCGTCCGTCACGTTCGACGCCGAAGGCAAAGCCGTCAGCCACACCTATAAGCACGACCGCTACCGCAACGGATATGCCCTGAAATATCTGCCCTGGACCGACAGGATAGCCGATATGCCGCTAACGTCGTGGCTGATACGGTCCAACCTCTATCGTGCCACCAGATTCGGCGACGGCGCCATGCAGACCGTGCTGAAATATATAGTCTACATATTCGGATTCATCGGGGAGCTGATTTGGATATTCTGCCTCGGCGCGTTGCCCGTGGCCTTTATATGGGCGCTGATGCACTGGCGCTATGCGTTCTATCCGTTGGGCGACCGTATGCTGCTGCTCCTGGCCGCAGTGGTCGGCATCGTATCGGCATATTACTGGTACGTGTGCCTGATACTGTGGGGTGCTTACGCATTGTTCGCGCTGCTGATGATGCCTGTGGTATATTTCATTTACAAGATTGTGGCCTGGTCGCTCGACAACGACGTGCCGCACCGCCGCTGTCCCAAATGCCGCCGTCTTGACACCATCGGTTATGTCAGCACCGACAGTCTTGACTCCACCACAAGTATGCGCGATGCCTCGGAGGACCGTGTTGTCAAGGACAACAGCACGGCCACCGAGGAATACACCCACGTGAAATACCAGGACGGTTTCAGCATGAAGACCAACCGAACCCTGATCACGAACATTAATCAGGACATGGAAACGACCACCTACCGCCAGCAGGTGCGCACCGACCAGTACCGCGAGCACTTCCGGTGCAGTTGCTGCGGCTACACGGAGAACCGTCTGCGCAGCCAGAGCACAGTGCTGTCGTCCAAGCGCACCGGCATCAGCCGCTGGCGCAACCGCGACACCGTCGTCACAAAACTTCCGAACCAGTAAAATCACAACCCCCAATCGAATAATAGCCGAAAGTGGTATTTTCAACCCACTTTCGGCTATTATTCGATTATTATCTGACCTCTTATACTAATTTATTCTGCGGCAATGGCCCAGGCTGTGATGTTGCGCTCCGTGGATGAGAATTCCACTCCTACCTTGACCACGGTGCGGGAATCGGCAAGATAGCGGTCGGCGTAATGTTTTTCGTCAATCTGGGCTAACGCGGTCTCAGGCGATTTGTCTACCTTGAACTCCATGACATAGATGTAGCTGTCGGTCTCCACCGTCATGTCGATACGGCCGAGTCCGGTGTGCAGCTCGCACTGCACGCTCATGCCCATCAGCTTGCACACGATATACATAACATCGCGAAACCGGCCCTCATACACCTTGCCATTGTCTCCGGTCTCGCTGTACGGCACTCCGGCCAGCAGGGACTTCAATATGTTCATGAATCCCTCGACATCGCCTTCTTCAAGAAACGAGACGCAATCGTAAATCAGCATGGCGCCTTCGGAGCCATCGTTTCGGTTTACATAGAATGGGAACAGAGCCTCCATCATTCCGTTCTGAACCTCCGAATTGGGAAAGCCGAGACGGTAAAGAGTGCGTTCGCCCATCTTGCGTGTACCTTTGATTGTAAGGTAGCCGCTCTGGAACAGCAACGGTATCGGATCGCTGAATTCGGGATCGAGTCCCATCAGTTCGTTTTCGGTACGTGTGGCACCGTCGAGGCGCGACAGGTCGATGTTCCGGTCGCGAAGAAGCTCCACAAGCATGGTCGGAGTTGCAGTAAGGAACCAGTAATCCGCAAAGCGGCGCGATTCCATCACGTTGAGAAGGCTGAAGGGATTGTATATACCCTCGGCCTCATCCTCCGAGAAACGATAGCCGTCATAACTTTTTTTCAGGCGTGCGCATGTGTCCTCGAAGCTCATACGCTGCTTCTCGGCCAGCAGCTCGATGCCGTTCCGCATATATGTAATAAGTTCCGTCTCCGTGATGCCGCATATCGAGTTATATTCCGGTTCCATAGTCAGGTCGCGCAAGTTGTTCAAGTCGGAGAACACGCTGACCTTGCCGAACTTTGTCACGCCTGTAAGGAAAGCGAAGCGGATATAGGGATCGCATGTCTTCAGCACTCCGTAGAATCCCTTCAAGGTCTCGCGGAATCTGTTTTGTCTGTCCCGACGGCTCTTGCCGATATTCTGCAGCAACGGCTTGTCGTATTCATCAATGAGCACCACTACCTGTCTGCCGGCAGTGCTGTGGATGGTCTCGATGACTCTTTTAAAACGCAGAGAGAAACTATCGGGAGTATATTGTACTCCATAAATATTCTCCCAGTACGCCAGATTACTTTCAAGCACCTGGTCAAGAGACGAGTCGTCCTTGGTATAGTCTTGCGCATTGAGATCAAGGTGCAGGACCGGGTATTCCTCCCATGTAATGTCGTCGTGACTGTCAATTGCCAGACCTTTGAACAATTCACGTTTGCCCCGAAAGAACGCCTCAAGCGTAGAAAGCAACAGACTCTTGCCGAACCGTCGCGGACGGCTCAGAAAATAATACTCTCCTTTAGTGATGAGGCGGTAGATGAATTCCGTCTTATCAATATACAGGAATCCATTACGGATAATTTTCTCAAAGTTCTGTACCCCTATCGGATATTTCTGAATCTCATTCATAATCGGCTGATATGCGTGATGACTACAAATTTAAACAAAAAAACTGAAAACATAACACTCAATTTGATTTCCAATCCTGCTTCAAAAATAAATATCAGATACCACACAGATGTTTTTATTGTGAATTTATGTTAATTGCTCAATATTTTAGTGTACATTTTGTTAATTCGTGTTAATTGCAAGAAATATTTTATGTTTTATAGCATTGTTTTAGAAAAGAATTTGTAATTTTGCATTGAGTTTTTCATGGTATTAGATTTTTAAGGTTAACGCAAGATTGGTTGTCGTGATG
>CAJKBH010000043.1 GCA_905198125.1 uncultured Porphyromonadaceae bacterium | reverse complement strand
CAGAGATGATTAGCGTCCAACAAAAAAATAAACAAAATAGACCTTGTAGATTTGTGGAAAATCTCTCCACATCTATGAGTAATAGAAGCATCAATGACGAGGCTACGGTAAAGCTGTTCGTAAATGGCGAACAGGCCGCAGACGCGATGGACCGACTCCGGAAGAAAGCCGAGGACCTCGACAAACAGCTGCAGGCCGCAATGGATACAGGCGACAAGAAGTCCGCCAATAAACTCCGGCGTGAGCTCGATAGGGTTAATAGGGAACTAAACAAGACCGAATCTGCCGCCAAGGGTACCGGTATAGTCCTGAACAATCTCAGCAATTCCTCCATTCGCGGTCTGAACAATGCACTTAAACATCTCCAAAACGAGCTGCAAAGCACAAGGCCAAATACGGAGGCCTGGAATTCTTATGCTCGTCAAATCAAGGAAGTTCAGGCCCGTATAGACGAGCTTAACGAAGAATTCAAGGAACAAAGATCCCTCTGGGATCGCTTCAAGGATTGGTCAGAGTCTGCATGGCCAGCCCTTGACTTGCTGAGACAATGGGGTAACGGAATAGTGGACATCGGTCGTAACGCGGTCGATGCATTCGCTTCCATGGACCAGGAGATGGCGAACGTTCGCAAGTTCACCGGAATGGGATCCAAGGATGTAGCTGCACTGAATGAGGAATTCAAGAAGATAGACACACGAACCTCACGCGAGGATCTGAATAAACTGGCCCAGGAGGCCGGCCGCCTTGGCAAAACCTCGGCCGAGGATGTAATGGGCTTCGTCCGTGCAGCCGACAAGATTAATGTAGCCCTCGATGACCTTGGAGAAGGAGCTACTTTGACTCTCTCCAAACTGACCGGTGTGTTCGGATATGAGCAGATGTACGGAACTGAACAGTCGCTTCTTAAGGTGGGTTCAGTCATAAACGAACTGTCGCAGAACTGTTCCGCATCGGCTCCTTATTTAGCGGACTTTGCATCCCGAATGGGAGGAGTCGGCGCACAGGCCAACATGACGATTCCGCAGATCATGGCATTCGGTGCCGTGCTGGACGCAAACGGCCAGCAGGTGGAGGCATCGTCTACCGCTTTGTCGCAGGTCATAGTCCGCATGATGCAGGAACCGGCTAAATACGCCAAAGTGGCTGGCCTGGACGTGAAGAAGTTCACCGAGCAACTCAAGACCGACGTAAACGGTGCGCTGATCCTATTCCTGGAGACTCTGCAGAAAGCCGGAGGCATGGACGTTCTGTCTCCGATGTTCAAGGACATGGGCGAAAACGGCTCGCGCGCCATCGCTGCGCTTTCCACTCTCGCCACTCATATCGACGAAGTAAAGGCCCAGCAGCAAGCTGCCAATGTCGCATTCAAGGAAGGGACATCAATCGACAAGGAATTCAGCGTCCAGAACAATACGGTTCAGGCTTCGCTCGACAAGGCAAAAAAGGCGGTCAATGATCTCCGTGTCGAACTGGGAGAGGAACTTTCACCGGTAATGTCGCATATCATTTCTTCTTCCACCGCTCTGATACGCGTGATGATGACGGTTGTAAGATTCATATTGGATCAGAAAGTCGCCATCATGATGCTGACAGTGGCCCTGATTACATATTACACCGCAATCAACATGGCTGTCATAAAGACAACAGCCATGACAGCGGTCACAAAGGCATGGGGAGCATTGTGCAAGGCTCTGCCGGCAGCAATGGGACTTGTGAGAGTTGCCGTCGCCGCTCTGACAAATGCCGTACAGTACTTTACAAACGGTCTGCAGGTCAACTACGCCATGCAGCTTCGCTGGCGCAAGGCCGTGAATCTTATGGCGTCCGCCGGAGGCGCTAAAATATTTATTGCCATTACCACCGCTGCTCTCGCTCTGTCTCAGGTATTGACGAGGCTTATTGCTAAACATCAGGCCCAGATTGAAGCACTGAAGACTCTCAACAACATCAAGCGTACGGCCATAGGACAGGTGGAGGAGGAAAAGTTCAAACTTGAGCAACTTATGGCCGCGGCCTCCGACGTCAACACCGCCGAGGAGAAACGCCTGGCCATCTGCAATAAACTGAACGAGACTGTCCCGAACATGAGGGCAAACATCGATATGCTGACCGGTGCGTTCATTTACTCCAAGGATGCCGTCGATGACTATATCAAGTCGCTTACACACCTCTATGAGATTCAGGGTGCCAAGGATAAGCTTAAGGAACTTGGCAAAAAACGAGCTGACCTTACAGTTAAAAAGACTGAGATTGAATCGGAGCGGGACAAAATGGCCGCCGAGCAATCCCAATACACTTCGAATGCAGCCGGAAATGTCAATTACAATACATCTTCCGGAGGTGGTATGCCTTCGTTCGCCTTGGCGCTGACGGGCTTTGCCGGCGCGGCCGAACGCCTTGACTTGAATCTTAAGGCGGTAAATAAGGATCTTAAGGATGTTGACGAGCAATCAAGGCTTATTTATAAGACTTACGGTGTACTGGAGCTGATGTCAGGAGACCAGAATGACAATTTCAATCCGTCTGCAGACACCGGTTCCGGTACAGGCTACACATCGCAGGTCCAGGCAGAAAAGGATGCAAAAAAGGCTCAGGCCGCTGCTCGCGCTGCTGCCGTTCAGGCCCGGAAAGAGTTCAAGGAGGCATTGGACCAGATCAAGGCTGCTCGCGACAAGGAACAGACCGAAATCATGGCTCTGCGAATGATGGGCGAAATCAACTATGCTGAGTACAACAAGCGCAAGCTCGCCGCCGATGAGAAATACTATGATGACTCCATCGCCTTGTACAAGCAATGGGGCATTCAAGAGTCGGACGAGTGTCAGGCCCTGGCCCGTAAGCGCGAGGAGTTCCTGAACAACGCCAATGAGCAGCGGCTGGCCATCAATAAAGAGGCCATTCAGCGCGTGGCCCAGGCCGAGGAACGAGACCTTAAGGCCCGCTATGCCTACAAGTCCAGTCACACTCTGGCCGAGGAACTGCGTCTCGAGGAAGAAATTCTCAAGATCCGCTACAACGCCCTTAAGGACCAACAGGCCCTCTACAAGAAGACAGACAAGGAATACGAGGACTACCAGAGGCAGATCGACGACCTGCTACTGCTGGATGTCGAGTCGAAACAGAAAAAACTCCTTGCTGAAAAAGCCAGGTTACAGCAAGAACTGGACCTCCAGCCCGTGAGCATTAAATTTGACATGGATCGTGCGGCGGTAAATGAGTTAAGGAAGCAAGGGGAACTAACAATTACGGAATACATCAGCTGGATGGAGAAACTCCGTGATAAGCAGGCCGATGCCGAGAAGAACCAGAAAGAAAATTTACCGGGCATGAAGGAACCTGACTCCTTCGAGAACCGAGTCGAAGCAGCACGTGAAAATGCGGATCGTCAGAAAAAATACTTGAGAGAGGCTTTGCAAGCAGGTATTATCAGCTTAGAGGAATATGAGAAAGCTCTAAAACGTGTGGATAATGAACTGCAGAAAGTATTCATTTCAACTTTTAAAGATTGCAAGTCCGAATGGGTATCGATGCTGGCGACTATGGGCGAATCATGGAAAGCATTCGCTGATGCTCTGTCTGATCCGGATCAAGGCCCATCTGCCAAATTAGAAACACTGTCAGAAGCAATCAGATCTACAGCAGGTGTCACAACTTCTGTTTTATCTATGGTCACCGAATTCCAGAAAGCAGAATATGAGATCCAGGCTAAAGCCGTTGAAAAACGATATGACGCCGAAATTGAGGCCGCCGAAGGCAATTCCTACCGAACTCGTAAGCTGGAGAAGGAAAAGGAGAAGGAACTGGCCAAACTGAAGCGCGAGCAGTCGCGCAAACAGTTCGTGCTGCAGGTCGTGGCCACAATCGCTCAGACTGCCGCCAATGCCGTACAGGCATACAGCGCCGGTCTATCCGTAGGCGGTCCCGCCGGTCTTGTCCTCGCTCCTATAGCCGCAGCTCTGGCCGTCGCTCAGGGTGCCGTCCAGATCGCGCTAATCAAGAAGCAGCAACAGGCGGCGGAGGCCCAGGGCTATTCTAAGGGTGGATTCACTCGGCCCGGAGCCGTCGATGAACCTGCCGGCATCGTCCATGCGGGCGAATGGGTGGCTTCGCAGAAACTTCTCGCTAACCCTGTGGCACGTCCGATGATTGATGCTCTGGACTATGCCCAGCGCACAAACACCATTGGCTCGCTCGGCAGCGAGGACGTGTCGCGCTCCATCCGCGCCAATGACTCGCTTGTCCGCATGGCCGAAAGCGATGGATCTAATGTCCTCGTTGCTACAGCAGTGGCAAACAACACCGAGGCTGTAGAACGGCTTAACAGCCGTCTGCAGCAGCCGCTGGGTGCCATTGTCACCGTAACCGGCGACCACGGCATCAACAGGGCACAGGACGAATACGACCAGTATATAAGAAACAAAAAACCTAAACTCAAGAAGTGACATGCAGATATTGATTGACGGTCGTCCGGCTGTCCTTAAATCCGATACTTCCTTCGACTACGTCGCCGAAAACAGGCTTTTCGGCGGCGCAGACGACTATACGCTGGCCATTACGCTTCCACTGGCCGACTGTCCGCAGAATCTGGCCATCTTCGGTCACTTGAATCGCAAGGACGTCAAGGCACAGAAGCTACGCTATGATTGTGAGATACGGTGTGCCGACTTCGTCAAGTTCGGCACCGTCACAATCACGGAAATATCCGAAACTGATATCAAGGTCCAGTTCCTGGCTGGCCGCTCGGAACAGAATTTTGACAAGAAGTTCGATGAAATATACATCAACGAACTTACTTTGGGCTCGCCGCAGTATAAGAATTCGTCAAGTATCCAGCCCATGGACGCCATAAATCCGGAATACACTAACCGTGAATCAGTTGCTTTACCATGGGTTAATAATGATTCGGGCATTCTACATAACTGCATCGAAAAGACCGATGGAGGCGGATATGCCTGGAATGAGGAATGCACATATCTTTCATGGCAGCCATATCTTGTATTCATCATCAAAAAGATTTGCGCCGCCGTGGACTATTCATGCGATATTTCGGAGCTGGAGGCTGACAATACATATAAGTATATGCTTATATGCAACTGTCTGCCGGCATCATGGGATCTTAATGATTATGCCAGGGCACTGCCTCATTGGTCAGTGGCCGAGTTTTTCGAAAAACTTGAACTTCTTCTTGAGGGCGAGTTCGATATCGATCACCGCGACAAGATGATAGTATTCAAGTTCTCGCGCCCGGTCATACAGTCACTACCTACAGTGCGTATCGACAAAGTCGTTGACGCATTTACAGCTCAGATTAAGGATGAACAGAAGTCATGCGAGTATCTTTATGCTAAGAATATCGCGTTCAAGGAATGCGACTTCAACATGTGGAAGTTTTATGATAATCCGGAAGTGCTCAAAACATACATCGAATTTGGCAATGTTGTAAAATATAATACTTTGTCAACTCTGATGAGTTCAAACCAAGGCCTTAGACTTAGTGTTGGAGGAAACAAACGAGGGACTAATTACTGGAAGGTCCTTTATGCGAGGGATGTCGATACATATTTCATTTTCCGTGCAGTGGACCGCAGAAAAAATCCTAATCCTAACGCAGATGGTTATCAGTATCGCCATGTGCTGCAGCCGGTCAATCTATATGGTCCCTATATCGTCGATGATGACGAAGATACCGATAAGACAGAGATAGATTTTGCTCCGGCAAATATCGATTTCACAGATGACAAATACCGGGACACTCTGTTCCTGCAGCCTTCAGGATATGATGAATCCTCTTTTGATGGTGTCCAGCTAAATCCATCTGAGGATACGGATTCCAATTTTAATCAAAGAGACGAACAGGATTTTGAACGTGCAAAACCTCCATGTCAACGAAGTTTTGAAGCAGGAGAAAAAGAAGATAGAGCTGAATATTACAATACTATTTATATAGGATGGTGGAACGGTCAATGGTATGCAGGGCGTCCGCACCCGTATGTCGATCCAATCGTCATAGACGATGCCTGGGCCAACTATTGGGTGTTGCCGTTTAACTTTCGAATCAACGATCCGAAGTCGTCACGCTACAAGGCTCCGCACGACATAGACACGTCTACCAAGGTAACGTTTAAGTTCCTGGCTGACTCTATACCGAATCCGCGTGCGCTGTTCTTCATCCAGGGCCGGCGATATGTGTGCGAAAAAATAACCGCGACATTCACAGATAACGGAATGTCGCAGTTATTGAAAGGTGAATTCTATCCGGTCAAGGGCTAAAGCGCACCGTCCATGTTAAGAATTTCCGTATTTACGGCCTCTGCATGATGCACGTAGAGTTCCGTGATGGCCAGTGACGAGTGTCGCGCCTGATCGCGGACATCGACCGTGGCCACCTTATCCTTTAGCATGGCCGTGATCCCGGTGTCCTTCATGCTGTACAGCTTCCACTCGGGGCGAAGATTAAGCGCATTGCGCATCTTGCCCCAGTGGTCACGCAGCAGCTTCGGACTCATAGCCATCGGCCCGGGGCGCAGGTTGTTAGAAAACAGGTAGTCGGAAGTCGCAGCCGAGAAGATGCCGAGGTCTATGCAGTAATGCCACACCTTTTTCGGCATCGTCACCACCTGCTCCTTGCCGTTCTTCGAACAATCGGCCGGCACTATGATCGTGCCATACTTCGGCTGCAGCCAGCTCAGCCGCATTCGCATTATCTCAACCGGGCGAATGAAACTGTAGTATAGGATATACAGGGCCAACAGGAAGTGTCGGTCGTTATTGCGGCAGTACTCGCCTATCGCCTTAACCTTGTCAAGAGGGATGTCGGTACGTCCTTTCTTGTAGAGACGCTTGCTTATCATCGCTATGCCGTCAGTGGGCCGGCTCTTAAGGTATCCGCGCTCGACCATGTAGCCGCTCAGCACCTTTAAGTATGCAAGGTAGTTGTTTCGCGTCTGTGCGCAATTCTCTCGCTCGATGAATACATGATCCAGGAAGTTTACGCAATATGTACGGTCGAATTGATACACATAGTAGATAGGCTTGACAGCTCGGGCATATTCGCGCAGAATCTTCGTCTGTGACTTATAGCCGTTATATGTTTCGGCGCGGTAGTATCCGCTGGCCAACATCTTCTCCAGATGGCGCTCATACCGATCCATCACATCGGCGAACACGTCGAGGTTCTCCGTGTCCTTTGCTATCCACGGATTCCATCCATGGGTTAACTGATCTGTCAACCGGGTTAACACATCGTTAATATACTTCCGATTCTCCTTGGAACCCTTGATGCGGTTTGTCTTGATTCGTTTACGTCGCATCGCTCCCTTCTCAGGGTCAAAGGCGTAAAATTCGATGTACGAACATCCTTTAGATTTCCGCACCACCGGCATCGTGTACCTGATGGCCGCTGATACGCCGCTCATCATGTCTCGCGGCGGTTCCCAGCTTCTTTCCTTTAGCGTGGGGCTTGTTGCTGCACACATTTTTTTAACATTATTTCGCAGCCGACTGCAAAATAATGCACGTTCAACAATAGGGACTTCAACGGTACTTGTCCCGTTTTTGTCCCGCCTTAAATTCTAAAATGCCCGCAAGTCGTAGACTTACAGGCATTTAAAAATTTTAGGTCGGGGTGACAAGATTCGAACTTGCGACCTCACGCCCCCCAGACGCGTACTCTAAACCTACTGAGCTACACCCCGTTGTAGGTTTCGGAAAATCGGTACTCAATGACCAGTATCAGGAAGCGACACGCGGCACGCTGTGGCCGGACATGTGGGGGATGCTTCAAATACCTTTCCGAAAGCGAGTGCAAAGTTACAACCATTTTCCCGAATCTCCAAATTTTTTGATGATTTTTTTATTTTTTACCAAGAGGCGTATCCTACGGCCTTACTTCGGCGGCGCCGGGCAAAGCCTGAGGCCAGGCGCACGACCGGCTCGCACGGATCCATCTCGTGAAAGGCCACGTGCAGGGCAATCGCTCTGGTCATCAGCAGGTCGTCGTGCGCGCCGGCTATCGCGCCGAAGCTGCCGTTCTGCCGCCGCTCGTAGGTCAGGTATTCGTCCAGACACATCCCGTCGCGCTCCACGTACAGCCCCTCCCTTATCACCTTGACCAACGTAGCTATCACCATCGGCTTTGTTGCGGCGTTGGTGTGGAATCCGTAGCGTGCGGGGGCGCCCTGCGCCACGGCTTCGGGACTCGGACGGCGCGCGTACAGGTTGTCGTATATGTCACGCAACCAGTTCAGCAGGTAGCAGGACTGGTCGCCGTCCACGCTGCGGTCTGGGTCCCGGGTCTCCAGTGTGTTGCTTTCTATCACCAGCAGGGCGTTGTCGTAATATGCCGCAGCCATAGCGGCTTTCCAGCCCAACAGGTCGAAGTCTATGTGTCCGCGCCACTGGGCCACCACCTCAGGACCCTCGCCGCGCGTCATGGGCAGACGGTCCAGCACTACGATCACGCTCCAGTCGGCCTTCAGGCTGCGGCCTCCCACGTCCACAGCCACCACATAACGCCGGTCGTACCCGTCGCGCTCCGGCCGGCGCCATATACGCCACTCACCGCCCGACAACGGCATGAAACGCACCCGCTCCAAGGCATCGTGCAGTTCGTCGGCGCTCTTGTGTCCGTAATCGAACGGCACGCCGTTTTCAGCCGGTATGTCTATGTCGCCGAGTTCCGGCTTCAGTTGTGTGCCGGGCCGCAACGCCTCTACCTTGTATTTATCGAACACGCGGGCCCCGGAATGCACGAAGGCTTCCACGTCGTCGCTGGGATATTCGGCGGCCATCAGCGCGTGGTCGCCGTATTTGGAACGTTCGGCCACATACCAGTTGATACCCTCCAATGTGGCGCCCTGCTCCCATAGCCACCACAGATAGGCGCCGGGCTGGCGGCGGTCGCTGGTCGAGGTCTCGGCGTGGCGGTTGTCGTAAAGCCACTGGGCGAACTCACCCGGCTTGCGCAGCGGCAGCATATACTGCGCGATGTGGAACCACGGCACGAACAGGCACTCGAACTGCGACTCTCCGCGGCGCGCCGCCTCGTATTCGCGGTGGAAGAAATTGCCGGTGCCGTTGGCTGTGGATTCATATACTATCATGGTCATAGGTTCGTACAGCACGCCCGAGCAGGCGGAGCGGAGTATCTGCTCCGGCGTCTTGCCCAGCGTGGACTTCCATACGCCCACCTCCGAGCAATGCACCAAGCTGTAGTCGCCGCCGCGGCATGAGTCGGGACGCTCGGCCGTGCCAACCTTGATCTTGGCGTTGCGCTCGTCTATGCGGAAGATGCTGCGGCTGCGACCCACGTTGCTGATGTGCAGTTCCTGGCGGTGCTCGCCGGCCTCGTCGGTAAGGCCCTTGACCAGACGGTCGAACATATCCTTGATTTCGTCCGTGCACGCCGACTGATGGGCGATGATGAGCGAATTGAGCCCCTTGCAGCGCATCAGCTGCAGCCACGACATATACAGCTGCACGCAGGTGCTTCCACCCCATTGCCTGGCTTTCAACAGGATAAGGCGTATCGGACGGCCACCCTTGCGCATCTTCTCCAACACCTGCACCAGCCGCTGCTGGGCATAGTTCAGACGGAACGGTATGTCGTCGCCGCCATGTTTGTTCTTGATGCGGCCGCGGGTCGCCGCCCAGTAGGCGAAGTCGGCGGCGGCACGCTCCTCGTCCTCGGTGCCCTCCAGCCGCGGCTCGGCGTAGACACGAGACACGCGCATCCTCCGACGCGCGTTCTCCTTCACCATCTTCTTGATGATTTCATTCATAGTGATATACGGTTAGTGATTGTGATTCTCTTTGCTTTCCGCGCGGCGCCGTTCGGCGTTACGCTTCATGATGCGCGACACGATTACCATGGCGCTTTCCGGTGTGAGATAGAATTCGGGCGCCTGCGAATTGACGGCGGCAAACACGGCGTCGCTGAGATGATGGCCGGGATTCTCCTCACGCCAGGCCGTGACACGGCGGCACAGTTCCCGGTACATCTTGCTCCGAAGCGGAACCGTCTTCCAGTCCTGGTCCTCGCCACGCAGCATCTTCGATATAACCTCGGCCGCCCGCCTCTCGCTCACCCAGAACCGGCTGCACGGCTCCATGACGGCCCGCGCGTACACCTCGGTCATAGACTTACAGCTTGGATCCATCACCAGACGACGGACAGCACGCAACAGTTCCTTGTCGCGCGCTTCCGTAAAATCCGATGTCGAGCCAGCTTTTTTCATAACGGTAGCAAAGGTACAGCCTCGCACTGCCACTTCTTTGCATACCGTTCTTAATTTTTGTTAACAACTACTGGAATGACGACGTCCACGTCGTCGACCAAACTGGAGCGACGACGTCCACGTCGTCAACCTCCGGGCGGTGAGGGCACCGCCCCTCCAGTTATCATCAGAACCGGGTTCCGAAATTGCCTGAATTCTGTCTGAAGCGACCGCCGCCACGGCGCCCGCCGTTTTCCTCGAACGGATTGGCGGTAGGATCGAAGTAGTCTTCATCCTCCTCCTCGTTCTCGCCGTATTGCTGGCCTTTCTTCTTGCCGCCGGTCCTCTTGGGCGTCTTGGGCTTGTTCTTCAGCACGGCCTTGGGTTTCTGTGCGTCAATCGGCGTGCCGAACACATCCCAGACCTCCTCCTTGTCCCAGTTCTTCTTGATGTTCACCACCTTGGGATAGTAATATACCAGGTCGGGCTGCAGGCCGTCCTCATAGTCGCCGGTGTCAAACTGGCCGTTGCCGTTATAGTCCTCCACCACGCGGGCGTAATACTTGCCGGGCGCCAGGAAGGGGAAGAAAGCCCTGCCGTTCTCCACGTTGGCCAGGCGTATCGGTTTGTCGGAGGCGTCAAGCAGCTCCACAAAGGCCGGTATGCCGGGGTCGAGACCCGTCATATTGAATGTCAGGGTGCAGTAGTCGCCGGGCGTAAGTGTCGAGAACTCTGTATTGAACGGCATTGTAGTCTTGCCGTATATGTCGGTGCCGGCCACGGAGTCCACCTCCAGCTTATATTTCGCGCCGTAATCCCAGGGATAGTCTATGGTCAGGCTGCGGGGCGCCAGGGTATCGGCGGCCGTTATCCTGACACCCTTGGTCAACGGCGTCCACACCGTATCCTTCTGCATGGAGAGATGTATCATCGCCGTGTCCAGCCGGGCCAGCGGCGTGGCTGACTCTATCACAAGAGGCTCGTAGACGGGCTGTTTGCTTTCGCCCAACGACTTGAAGGTAGTGGTGATGCGCGCCAGCGAGTCGGTGGCCGATATCTTCTCCTTTTTCTTTTTCTTGGGCTGCGGCAGTTTCTTCTTGATGAACTTCAGGGTGTCGGTCACGTCCAGCGGCACCTTGCCGCGTTCAATGCGGCGGTAGGACACGGCCATGAAGATGGAGTCGCGGCTTGCCAGCTCGGGGTTGAGCCAGAAAGTGATGGAGTCGCATTCCTCGCGGCTTTCCATCACGGGCATCGGGCCGTCATAGTCCAGGATGCGCATGTCGGGATAGCGCGAGGCCGGCGCGTTCATCTTCAGGAACAGTTTGTTGGAATCGTTGCGCTCGTATTTGGAGGGGAACTGCACGATGCGGTCGGACACGAACGTGCGTATCAGCACGTCGTTGGGCAGATAGCGTGTGCGCATCCGCTGCTTTACGGTATCCACCTGACCCAGTTCATTATATAATGTGTCCACGGCCTCCACCAGCTCGGTCGAGGGCGTGACGGCCACGTCGTAGAAACCCACCTCCTCGCGGTCGCTGCTGAACATGAAGTCGCCGTCGGTGTCCATGATGGCGAACACACGGTAGTCGCCCGGCGCCAGTCCACGGATTATGAAGCGCCCGGTGTCGTCGGCCTTGGCCACGCGCAGCAACGGCGTCTTCATGAACACGGAGTCGTTCTTCATCACCGAGTCGGGATAATTGGGATGCACACCCACTAAGATGCCTGGGCGCGGCTCCAGGTCACGGGCGCCGAACACGCGGCCGGCAATGCGCAGCGAGTCCAGGTCCGGGCCGGTGGAGAACGTGTAGGTGAATCCCTGCAGCTTGTTGTTCTCGTTATTGTCCTCGATGGCGTCGGCGAAATCCACCGTGTATGTCATGTTGGGCTGCAGCGAGTCGAAGCGTATGGTCACGTTGCGCCCCTGACTCTGCACGCGGGGCGGACGACCGGCAGGCGACACCACCACCTTGGTGAAGGCGTCCTTGACGTTGACCAGCTCGTTGAATGTCAGCGTCATTTCGGTGCGGGTCACGTCGCGCGACCCCGGCGCCGGATTGGCACGCACCAGATATGGCGGATCCTCGTCGCGCGGGCCGCCCGACGGATTGCCCACATTGGCGCAGCCGGCCCAGAACAGACCGCATAACGCACCCAATATTATATGACTTGCTCGTATTTTCATCCTTTTATCCTTTTCGAACGCCAAAAATACATAAAAAGTAGCAGAAAATAAACGGAATTTGTCAATTTTCAACCAAATATTGCCAAAATCTCAAAAATTAGAGGTATATTTGCAAGCTGAAAAAAAGTAACCCGACACTAAATTATCGCGCCGGCCATGCCGGAGCGGTGTTTGTGCCGTGCGTTGACATTTATAAACAACTGTAAATTAAATAAATACAAAATAACAATCAAACAATGCAGAACAAAGGGTTTATAAGCACCATTGCTATTCTGTTGGTTTTGATATGCGGATTTTATCTCAGCTTCTCGATTGTGACGAGCAATTACGAGAAAAAAGCGAAGGAATACGCAGTCCGCATGTCGAAGACCACCGATGAGACGAGCGATGCCTACAAGCAAAGCCTGAAACAATTTAACGACTCCATCGACAAGGAAAAGGTCTACTTAGGCTACACCTACAGCCAGGTACGCCAGATGGAAGTGGGAATGGGCCTTGACCTCAAGGGCGGTATGAACGTGGTCCTTGAGATATCGGTACCTGACCTGTTGCGTCAGTACGCATCGGGCGACGCACAGCTCAAACAGATAGACGACGCGATCCGCAAGGCGGAGGCAGCCGGCGCCAGAAGCAACGAGAAGGACTTCATCTCGCGCGTGGCAGCCAACATCCAGCCGGGCGCAATGTCGGGACTCTTTGTACGCGAAGGCGAGTTCCTGGGCCAGCTCAAGAGCGGCGCCTCCAACGAGGAGGTGACCGAGGCACTGCAGAAGCAGGTCGACTCGCAGGTGGACGCCGCCTTCAACATCTTCCGCACACGTATCGACCAGTTCGGCGTCGTATCGCCCAACATCCAGAAGCTGCAGGACAAGAACGGCCAGGTGCTTCTCGAGCTGCCGGGCGTCAAGGAGCCGGAGCGCGTCACCGAGCTGCTGAAGTCCAGCGCCAACCTGGAGTTCTACGAGGTCTACAACTATAACGAGATACAGAACGAGCTGGGCCGCCTGGCACAGCTTCTGGCCAACGACACCGTCCAGAGCCAGAACCTGTACGCGCTGCTCGGCGGCGTACAGCGCAGCGGCAGCCCCGTTGTCGGCATGGTCACCCCGGCCAACCGCATGCTGGTCGACTCGCTGATGAACACCGAGACGGCCAAGAAGACGCTGCCCGCCGACCTGACCCTGATGTGGAGCGTCAAGCCCGCCGAGTTCCCCCGCACCGACGCCAAGGGTAACGTCATCAAGAAGGCCGACGGCACCGACATGACCGACGCCTACTGGGAGCTGGTGGCCCTAAAGGGCGACGCAGTACTGGAGGGCGACGCCATCACCTCGGCAAGCTCCGAATACGACAACATGCAGGGCAACATGGTCAACATGAAGATGAACGACCGCGGCGCCAAGGACTGGGCCACAATCACCCGCAACAACCTGGGCCGCAGCATCGCCATCGTGCTTGACGAGCATGTATACTCCTTCCCCAACGTCAACAGCGAGATCACCGGCGGCTCGTCGCAGATTACCGGTAACTTCACCCCCGAGGAGGCCAACGACCTCAGCAACGTGCTGAAGAGCGGCAAGATGTCGGCTAAGGTCAACGTTGTGTCCAACAACGTGATCGGCCCGAGCCTGGGTGCCGAAGCCATCCAGATGGGCTTCATCTCGTTCATCGTGGCCATCCTGCTGCTGATGGTGCTGATGGTGGCATACTACGGCTGGATTCCCGGTCTTGTGGCCAACGTCGGACTGATGCTGAACCTCTACTTCACACTCGGCATCCTCGCCTCGCTGCAGGCCGTGCTGACACTGTCCGGTATCGCCGGTATCGTGCTGGCACTCGGTATGGCGGTCGACGCCAACGTGCTTATCTTCGAGCGCACCAAGGAGGAGCTCAAGACCGGCAAGAAGCTGCGTCAGGCCATCTCCGAGGGCTATTCCAACGCATTCTCGGCTATCTTTGACGGTAACCTCACATCGGTCATCACCGGCGTGATCCTGCTTATCTTCGGTTCGGGTCCCATCAAGGGCTTCGCCACCACGCTGATCATCGGCCTGGTATGCTCGTTCTTCACCGCAGTGTTCCTGACGCGCATCGCCTTCGACCTGATCACCAAGAACGGCCGCAACGCCAACATGACCTTCACCACCGCGCTGAGCCGCAACTTCCTGTCCAACCCCAAGATCAACTTCATGGGCCAGTGGAAGGGAGCCGCAGCCGTATGGGTGGCACTTATCGTGATCGGCATCGCCAGCCTCGCCATCCGCGGCATGAACCAGGGCATCGACTTCTCCGGAGGCCGCAACTATGTGGTGCAGTTCGACAAGAACGTTGACCGCGCAGCCATCGAGAGCCGCCTGGGCGACCTGTTCCAGCAGAAGGCCAACGACAAGACCGTCTCCACTCAGGTCATCACCATCGACAACCCCTCCAAGCTGCGTATCTCCACCAGCTACAAGATCAACACCGAGTCCGAGAACATCGAGGAAGAAATAGCCGACATCCTGTACGAAGGCCTGCAGCCCGAGCTCACCACCAACGGCAAGGTGATGGACCGCAACGCATTCGCCATCGCCGACGAAAGCCAGGGTATCATCTCCGTCCAGAAGGTAGGTCCCTCCATGGCCGACGACATGAAGCGCGACGCATACTGGGCAGTGGGCATCGCACTGGTATGTATGTTCCTGTACATCCTGCTGCGTTTCCACAACGTGGCCTTCTCCATCGGCGCCCTCTCGGCCGTGGCACTGACATCGTTCCTGATCATCGGATTCTACTCCGTATGCTGGGGCTTCCTCCCCTTCTCTATGGAGGTCGACCAGTCGTTTATTGCCGCCATCCTGACCATCATCGGTTATCAGATCAACGATACGGTGGTTGTGTTCGACCGTGTGCGCGAGATGATGAAGCTCTATCCGAAGGAAGACCGCCTCACCACCTTCAACCGCTCGCTGAACCAGACCTTGAGCCGTACGGTGATGACATCGTTCTCCACCCTGCTGGTGCTGCTGTGCATCTTCTTCCTGGGTGGCGACACGATCCGTTCGTTCACATTCGCCATGATCTTCGGTGTGGTTGTGGGTACATTCTGCTCGCTCTACTGCGCAGCCCCGATCGCTTACCGCGTGATGAACGCATTCGGCAACAAGAAGAACAAGAACCAGACTCCGGACGGCAAGCCCGCACTGCAGGGCAACCGCCGCTTCCAGTAATCCGGTCTGCAACCGATAATAAAAGCGTGCCTGGACTCCGGTCCGGCACGCTTTTTTTCGTCAACGATTGTGCGACTTTTTAATTATTATTGTTCGACGTGGACGTCGCACCTCCAGTCTCCGCGACTGGAATGACGACGTCCACGTCGTCAACGTATCGCGGTGGCACACCGCGTTTCAGGTCCTTGCGCTACCGGAATGACGACGCCCACGTCGTCAACACCCGTCAATACACCGTCAATTTAAAATTTTTATGGCGAAATATTTCCTCAATTGTCAAAAGTTGTGTAAATTTGCGAAATTAGTGGGAATACCCAGTTATGGGTACTCCCTCCGGCCATGTCGCGACATGGCAGCCCGACCCGAAATCAACATATAAAAACAAACAAATAATACAGAACATCTATGTGGTTATTCAACTCATCCGTAGGACGTAAGTTTGTGATGGCCCTGACGGGCGCATTCCTGATCGTCTTCGTAACCTTCCACTGTCTGATGAACGCTGTCGCCATCGTATGGCCCGCCGCCTACAACTCCATCTGCGAGTTCCTGGGCGCCAACTGGTATGCGCTGATCGGCTCCCTCGTCATCGCAGTGTTCGTAGTTCTCCACATCGTGTACGCTTCGATTCTGACCATTCAGAACCAGAAGGCTCGCGGCAAGCAGGCATACGCCATCTCCAAGCGTCCTGCCACAGTGGAGTGGTCCAGCAAGAACATGTACGTTCTTGGCGTCGTAGTGCTGGCGTTCTTAGTAGTGCACCTGATCCAGTTCTGGGCCAAGATGCAGCTTCAGGAGGTGCGCGGCATCGACACCGAGTTCCCGCCGGCAGCCGGCACACTGTTCCTGCAGCTCGCTTTCGAGCAGCCCTGGACCCTTATCGTTTACGCCATCGGCTTCATCGCCCTCTGGTTCCACCTCAACCACGGCTTCTGGTCGATGTTCCAGTCAGTGGGCTGGGACAACTCCGTATGGATGCCCCGTCTCAAGAAGATCAGCTGCTGGTGGGTTTCCATCGTGATCCTCCTGTTCCTGGCCGAGGGTGTCGTATTCACCGTACGCGCACACGACAAGTACTATCTGACCGACGAGACACTGCGCTCGCAGTATAAGGACATGCTCGTGCCCATGATCGAGAAGGACTTCGGTCCCGACGCCGCACAGCTCAGCATGAACATCAAGCTCAGCCCCTACGAGAACGTATCGATGGGCCTGCGTCAGATGAACCAGCAGATGAGCCAGCAGGTAGAGCAGCTCAAGAGCCCCGAGGGCCAGCAGTACATGCAGTCCAACCCCGATGCCAAGGACCAGCTCGAGAAACTGGAGAAGCAGCAGAAGTGCGTTGAAAACGCCGTCAAGCTGTTCGACTACCTCGAAAGCGCCGACAACAAACCCGCAACCAACATGATGCCCGCCCAGGGCCAACCCTATTAACTATTCCAAGCATTATGGATCAAAACGTAAAAGTAATGGCCCCGGCCGACTCCAAGATACCGGAGGGACCCGTAGCTGAGAAATGGACCAACTACAAGGCGCATCAGAAGCTGGTCAATCCGGCCAACAAGCGCCGTCTTGACATCATAGTTGTGGGCACAGGTCTGGCAGGTGCATCCGCAGCCTCCACGCTGGCCGAACTCGGCTTCAACGTGCTGAACTTCTGCATCCAGGACAGCCCCCGCCGCGCCCACTCCATCGCGGCACAGGGCGGTATCAACGCAGCGAAGAACTATCAGAACGACGGTGACTCCGTATACCGTCTGTTCTATGACACCGTCAAGGGAGGCGACTACCGCGCCCGCGAGGCCAACGTGTACCGTCTGGCCGAGGTGTCGAACAATATCATCGACCAGTGCGTGGCACAGGGCGTACCCTTCGCACGCGAATACGGCGGCCTGCTGGCCAACCGTTCGTTCGGCGGCGCCCAGGTATCGCGTACATTCTACGCCAAGGGTCAGACCGGCCAGCAGCTGCTGCTCGGCGCATACTCCAGCCTGAACCGTCAGATCCAGGCCGGCAAGGTAAAGAGCTACAACCGCTACGAGATGCACGAGCTGGTGCTGATCAAGGACAAGGACGGCGTGGAGCGCGCACGTGGCATCATCGCCAAGAACCTGGTGACCGGTAAGTTCGAGCGTTTCGCCGCACACGCAGTGGTTATCGCCACCGGCGGATACGGCAACACATACTTCCTTTCCACCAACGCCATGGCCTGCAACTGCTCGGCCGCAATGGCATGCTACCGCAAGGGAGCATACTTCGCCAACCCCGCGTACGTGCAGATTCACCCCACGTGTATCCCCGTGCACGGCGACAAGCAGTCCAAGCTGACCCTGATGTCGGAGTCGCTGCGTAACGACGGCCGCATCTGGGTGCCCAAGAACATCGAGGACGCCAAGAAGCTGCAGAGCGGCGAGATCAAGGGAAGCGACATCCCCGAACAGGACCGCGACTACTATCTGGAGCGCCGCTACCCGGCATTCGGCAACCTGGTGCCCCGTGACGTGGCATCGCGTGCCGCCAAGGAGCGCTGCGACGCCGGCTACGGCGTCAACAACACCGGCCTGGCCGTGTTCCTCGACTTCTCCGAGGCCATCAACCGCCTGGGCATCGACGTGGTGCGCCAGCGTTACGGCAACCTGTTCGACATGTACGAGGAGATCACCGACGTCAACCCCGGCGAATTCGCCTGCGAGGTGGACGGCGTGAAGTACTACAACCCCATGATGATCTACCCCGCCATCCACTACACCATGGGCGGCATCTGGGTGGACTATGAGCTGCAGACCAGCATCAAGGGACTGTTCGCCATCGGCGAGTGCAACTTCTCCGACCACGGCGCCAACCGTCTGGGCGCATCCGCTCTGATGCAGGGTCTGGCCGACGGCTACTTCGTGCTCCCCTACACCATCCAGAACTACCTGAGCGACCAGATCACCGTTCCCCACTTCAAGACCGACACCCCCGAGTTCGAGGCCGCACAGGCCAAGTGCGAGGCCGAGGAGGAGAAGCTGATGAACATCAAGGGCAACCGCTCGGTTGACTCCATCCACAAGGAGCTGGGCCACATCATGTGGGAATACGTAGGCATGGCCCGCGACAAGGAGGGTCTGGAGAAGGCCATCGACCAGCTGAAGAACCTGCGCAAGACCTTCGAGACCGAACTCTACATCCCGGGCGTGGCCGGCGACGGCATGAACGTGGAGCTGGACAAGGCGTTCCGTCTCCAGGACTTCATCACCATGGGCGAGCTCATCGCTTACGACGCGCTGAACCGCAACGAGTCCTGCGGCGGTCACTTCCGCACCGAGTATCAGACCGAGGAGGGCGAGGCCAAGCGTGACGACAAGGACTACTTCTACGTAGCATGCTGGGCTTACGAGGGCAGCGACAACAAGGCCCCCGAACTCATCAAGGAGCCCCTCGAATACGAAGCAATCAAAGTGCAGACCCGTAACTATAAGTCATAAGAGAAGATGGAAGACAATATAATGAAAGTAAACCTTCGGGTCTGGCGTCAGCGCGGTCCCAAGGAAAAGGGAGAATTCGTGACATACACCGATGTCGAGACCACTCCCGACACATCGTTCCTCGAGACCCTCGACATCCTGAACGAGCGTCTTGTGGAGAACCATGAGGAGCCTATCGTGTTCGACCACGACTGCCGCGAGGGCATCTGCGGCATGTGCTCGCTCTATATCAACGGACATCCTCACGGCCCGGCCACCGGCGCCACCACCTGCCAGCTCTACATGCGTCGCTTCGCCAACGGCGAGACCATCACCGTCGAGCCCTGGCGTTCCGCAGCGTTCCCCGTCATCAAGGACCTGATGGTGGACCGCAACGCATTCGACAAGATCCAGCAGGCCGGCGGTTACGTATCGTTCAACTGCGGCGGCGCCCAGGATGCCAACGACCTCCCCATCTCCAAGGTGCAGGCCGACGAGGCCATGGATTCCGCCAGTTGCATCGGATGCGGCGCATGTGTCGCAGCCTGCAAGAACGGATCGGCAATGCTGTTTGTCAGCGCCAAGATCTCGCAGCTGTCGCGTTTGCCCCAGGGTGCCGTCGAGAAGTATCGCCGCGCCATCGCCATGGTGTCCAAGATGGACGAGCTCGGATTCGGCAACTGCACCAACACCGGTGCCTGCTCCGCCGAGTGCCCCAAGAACATCAAGATGGCCAACATCGCGCGCATGAACCGCGAATACATCGCAGCCAAGTGCCGCAAATAATCCGGTCGTAACAACCCGGTCGCAACGCGACCGACACACGAGGGCGTGCCTCCGGGCACGCCCTCTTTTTTGTCTCGATTTCCCCGGGGTTCCCGGATTTATCGAGATTTATCGAGATTGCGTCCGTCTCCTGTCTCCGCAGCGGCCGCCCATTTGCTCAGGCATTCTCCTTTTGTTTCCGTATCGAGATTTATCGAGATCCATCCCCTTGCTGCCCCCGGATTTCGGAGTTTATTATCTTTTTGACACATTTTTTGCATTCTTAATAATCTTTTGTTAATTTTGCTGTTACTTCTATGCTACCAACTGCAAAATTATGAGACACTCGATATTAACCTGTGCTGCGCTGGCAGCTTCGCTGTCATGCTGCGTAACGGCCCTGGCGGTTCCGGCCAAGCCAGGCGTGATGCACGTAGAGACAGCCGATGGCTCCACGCTCGCCGTGAAGCTGGTGGGCGATGAGTATTTCCATCAATATTTCACCGAAGACGGTTATCCCCTCACCGAGGTGGACGGCAATTTCTATTATTGCGACTACACCGCCGAGGGCAAGTTTGTAAACTCCGGCATCAAGGCCACCGGGGCGGCGCTGCGCGACGCCCGGTCCGCAGCATTCCTGAACAAAGTAAGCCTCAAGGACATGGAGCGGCGCGTCAAGGCATACGCCGAGACGCTGCCACGTCGCGAACGCTTCGCCACACAAGCCTCCGTGCCTATGAAATCGGCTCCCGCACGTAAGGCCGACTCCAACGACGGCCCTCCGTACGAACGCGGCTACGGCCTGTTCCCCGACCTGCGCTTCCCGGCTTACGGCAACCAGAAGGCCATCGTGATCTTAGTGGAATACCAGGACACCAAGTTCCGGCTCGACGACCCGCACGATTACTTCAGCCGCATGCTCAACGAGACCGGATTCAACGACTACGGCGGCACCGGCTGCGCCAAGGAATACTTCAGCCTGAACTCCAACGGCAACTTCAACTGCGACTTCGACGTGTACGGTCCCGTCACGCTGAGCAAGAACATGAGCTATTACGGCGGCAACAATGCCGCCGGCAACGACCTGCATCCCGCCGACATGGTGAAGGAGGCCTGCGAACAGCTTGACGCCGAGGTGGACTTCTCGGAATACGACCGTAACCACGACGGCGTGGTCGACAACGTATTCGTGTTCTATGCAGGCCGGGGCGAGGCATCCGGCGGCGCGGCCAATACGGTATGGCCCCACAGCTGGTCCATGACGTCCGCCGGATATCCCAACCTGTATTTCGACGGCGTGCGCATCCACACGTACGGGTGCTCCAACGAATGGGAAGGCTCCCGTCCCGACGGCGTCGGCACCTTCATCCACGAGTTCAGCCACGTGATGGGTCTGCCCGACCTGTATGCCACAAGCTACTCAGGCGCCTTCACTCCCGGTGGATGGAGCGCCCTGGACTATGGCCCGTACAACAACGACGGCATGACGCCGCCCATGTACAGCGTGTTCGAACGCTACGCGCTGGGATGGATTGAACCTAAGGAGATTCTGGATCCCGCCGACGCCACGCTGCCCCCTATCGACGAGAACGTGGCCGGAATAATCCGCACTCCCGATGAAACGGAATTCTTCCTGGTCGAGAACCGCCAGCAGACCGGCTGGGACAAATACATCCCCGGCCACGGCATGCTGGTATGGCACGTGGACTATGACGACTACGTATGGTCGAACAACACGGTGAACGATTCCTATAGCCACCAGTACGTGGACATCGAGGAGGCCGACGGAACACAGAACGAAAACTCGCGTGCGGGCGACGCATTCCCCGGCACATCCGGCAAAACTGAATTTACGGCCGACACCCGACCGGCCATGAGGACCTGGGACGGCACCGACATCGACGTGCCGCTGACCGAAATCGCCGAGTCCGAAGACGGAATCATCACTTTCAGGATCAAGGAAGGAGCCAGCGAACTCCCCGCACTGCAGGCACTCCCGGCCGAGGACATCAATCCATGGGGATTCACTGCCAACTGGACCGGAAACGAGGGACACAGGACCGTCATCTCCGTATTCACCCTTGACGGCGACACGCGCCGGTATGTCGACGGATATGAGAAGCGAGACATGGGCCGGACATCGCAGAGTGTAATCAATGGACTGGAGCCTTCCACCACCTATTACTACACCGTCGCAAGCTCCAACGGATGGAACCAATCCGAGGAATCGGAACCCGTGATGGCCGTCACTCCTGAATTGAACATAACGTATTTCACACCCGTGGCCACACCGGCCACCGACATCACCAAGGAATCGTTCACGGCCAACTGGGAAGGCCTCGAAGATGCCGAATCATATACCATTACGGTATATACCAAACACGCCGGCGAAATCCTTGACCAGACCGTGGACTTCACCGACGGCCTGTCCAAGATGCCCGAGGGCTGGGTATCCACCTCGACATACGTGTATGCATCGAACAGATACTCGGGCGAGTCAGCACCCTCGCTGCGCATGACCAAGAACGGCGACACCCTTACCAGTGCCGAATATCCCGAGGGCATATCCAAGGTTTCATTCTGGACGTTCGGAGTCGGCACCCACGAGAACGACGAGGTGCGCCTGTACGGCTACATCAACGGCAACTGGAACGAACTGAGCCGCGAGCCGGTGGTCGCGTCCCAGGAAAAGACACTGACCTTAGGAAGCATCCCCGCCGGAACCACCCGCATACGCATCGAATTCGTCCGCGAGGGCACATCCGGTTCGCTGGCTGTTGACGACGTGACCGTTTATTATGCCGGCGAGTCCACTCCCATCTATCTCGACGGTCTGCAGGGCAAGAACGTAGGTTCGGAACTCTCCTTCCAGGTGACGGGATTGCAGCCCGGAACGGCATATTACTACAAGGTGCAGGGTCAGGACGGCGAACTGCTGTCGCAGGCCAGCAACGAGATAGGCGTCAATACACACGGCAAGTCAGACGATTCGGGCATCATCTGCGTGAGCACCGCCAGAGACACGTTCCGTGTATCGGGCCGCACCGCATACGCCGAGGGTACGATTACCGCTTACGACCTGGCCGGCCGCACCGTAGCCACAGGACGCGGCAGTGTCGTGCTCCCCTCCGCCGGCTGCTACATAATCCGCACCACCGGCGCCACCCACAAGGTAATCGTGAAATAAACCGGCAATACCGGGCATACCGGCAATACCGTCAGCACATATTAAGGCCCCGCCACCCGGGTGGGCACTGAAAAAGTACCTCTATAGGAACCAGGTTTGAATTAATCGGCACATATCAAGAGAAAATCTTGGATATGTGCCGATTTTTTTGT
>CAJKBH010000042.1 GCA_905198125.1 uncultured Porphyromonadaceae bacterium | reverse complement strand
CACGGCCGTTGTATCGTATGCCAGTTCGCCGGCCGGGTTGACGCGGCGGTATCTGAATTTGTATTTGCCGCTGGAATTTAGCCATTCGGCGCTGAAGGAGGCATTGACGCTACGGCCGAGGCGTATCTCGGTCAGCACTGAGGGATTTATCAGGTCAAATGAACCGAAGCGTATCGCTGCACGGGCGTGATAGTTCTCGCCCTCCTCGAAATGAGGGGTCCGGGTATGGATGTAGATGGTGCCCGCTGATCCGAAATCCTTTGCCGGCTGCAGTATCCGGCTTTTCTGGCCGTTGTACAGGGACAGCGACTCGATGTTGTCAAGCGAGAACTGTCCGAGGTCTATCTGCCCGTTCTGGGCGTTGCCGAGTTCCACGCCGTCGTACACCACGCCGGTGTGGTTGGTGCCCATGCTGCGGATGTTTACGGTCTTGATTCCGCCCACGCCTCCGTAGTCTTTCACCTGTACGCCGGCGAAGTAACGCAGGGCGTCGGCAATGCTGTTGCTGTTGAGGCGCTGCAGCTCATCGCCCTGCAGTGTCTGTACGGGAATCACGTCCTCCGACTTGTTCCGGGCCGTAACAACAAGTTCCTGCAGGTTGCGGCCGGTGGTGTCGGGGCGTTGCGGGCGTTCTACAGCGTATGCGGGCACCGTTGCGGCGCTCGTCAGGATAAGTATTATGGACGTTTTTAAAGTCATGCCTGTCTGTCAGTTTCGTTATGACGGCAGCGAGGCATGGCATGAACCGGACCTCGATCAGCATCGAGTCCCGAGATGTGCGGAGCCAAAAAATCCCGTCGGCCGTACGTATGTACGCGCAGACGGGATGTAACAAGCATTTTATCAGGAAATCCGTAGCCCATAGTCCCGCAGGCGCGTGTATATATCGCAATGGCAGGTCTTCTGACTTATTCCTGCGTGTCGCGCCTTCTCGGAGACTGACTCCAATGGCTTCTGCGGCCGCGTGTGAATCCTGTCTGAAATTCAGGATTAGTGGAACTTACAGCAGCGGGTACTGTTCCGGACTCTCACCGGATTCCCTATTTTGAAGTTATTTAAACAATTCAATTATGAAGATGCTTAAACAACTTCATTCCATTCCCTGACGAAACGTCGCGGCTCACTCTTGAGCCAGGGAATACCATTTGCGACTGCAAAGATATTATATATTTTCGCCTTTTGCAATTAAAATCAGCAAAACATTTGACAGATAAGGACAGATAAGGAACTATATCTTATAGTGTAACAAATCACGGCAACCAGCCAGGACTTCGTCAATAATATCACGGCAACGCTTTTCAGACAACTGGATTTTGGTTCCCACAGCAACGAAATCTGATAATTTCGGATGCCCCGTGCCATTGACGGAGGTGGCATGCTCGCCATTATATCCTTCGGTACATAATGTAAGGTCGTATGCCGGCGCAAGTCGCCATATCCAATTGCCGGTATCGCCATCCGGAATCACGTAAAAACTGAAATTCTTACAGTGATCGTCTTTATTGTCGGAGAAGTAATTGAACAGCATGCGTCGGTACAACTGTTCTACATCCACTTGACTCTGTGTTAAGTAGCCTGTGAGGGCAAGTAGGTTGGAATAGTCCATGAAGGGCTGACTGAGCGAAAGCCCAAGCAGGGCTCCTGCAGTGGCTGTATGTAACCTATTGTTGCCGGAATCTATGTCAAACCTGCGTGATGCGAAATACCTGTCGTTGATTAGCTTAAAGTCGGGAACGATAATACCGCATTTGCGGGCCGTTTCATTATACTGATGTTCCAGTTTCCCAATATCCTTGGAATCGTATATATGTCTGAATTTTACAATCCAATGTCCCTCGGAGTCGGAAAACACAGCTTTGGGACGCGCGCCGCCGCTGTTGCCGCTGTTATAGAGCAATAAGCCGGCATCGCTGTCCTGCTGTTCTTTAAGAACTTCAATGGCCATCTGCTGAAGCTGGTCGAAATTTGTTATTGATTCCCCAGGTTCAAGAGTAAAGGCCGGATCGTAAGTGAGTGCGCCCATTCCGTTGTCTCCTACAATAGCGAGTCTGTCGAGCGAAGATAGATCCGAATCGTTGATTCCCTGACGCATCAGAATCTTATGCAGTAGGTATCGGCCATATCCATCGGGTAAACTGTCTTCGAAAATCCCGAAATTGCCGTTAAACGGCTGTAGCTTTGCTATGAAGACTTCCGGTTGTAACGGCAGCTCAAGAGGGGATATGCTGAATCCCTCGGATAGCCATGAACTGTCGTATTCAAATACATTGAGACGATTGTCGGGAGTGAGCGACAATGTGCCGACAGGCCGGCCACGAAACCGGACTTGCAGTTTTTCGGTATGATTCATATCTTTATCGGATAAGCGCGTTTATCATCTTTTTTGCGTCGGATCAGCTCAAGTTCCTGCATGGTGTTGAATTTTGCCACACCGAACAAATTCCTGATGTCGGATATATAGCCTAATGCCATGGCAAGCTTTACGAGCGATTCAAAGCCAATAAGCCCTGTACGTTCAAAACGGGCCACTGTAGACAGGGGTACTCCTGCCGACTTCGCGATATGTTGCCGTGTGATATTCTTTTCTACACGTCGTCTGCGGAAATTCTCCGCCACTTCCTTTGCTATTTCCTCAGGATTGTCCAGCGTATAGTTGTCTAATAATGACAATATATCATTACTAATGCCGTTTTGTACCATAATACAGTTAATATTTTAATACAAATATAGGCTATTTTTCTGAAGTATGCAAATCTTCTTTTATCTTTGTAATTCAATCATTGAGTCCACTTAAATGTAATTTTATAACAGGATGTCAATCTATAAATGGTAAATCGTTGAACATATAGATGTAGTAATTTTTAAGGAGCGATGTCTGATTCCTAATTATCAATTGAATGGACGAGACGGCCTGGTTTGAATAACAACCGTGGTTTCGACAACCGTGGTTTCTATTTGCAAAGATACATCATTGTGAGGTCGGCGAGGTTGCGGATGGCGGTCAGCGGTGCTGGCGCAGGCGTGTCAGGTGACGGACGGTGATGTTGAGGTAGGAGGCGATGTCCTTCAAGCGGAACATAGCGTCCAGATCCGGGTGGGCTTTCACCAGTTCTTCGTATCGTTGGCCGGGTGACTTGCTCTGCAAATCGTTATACAACTTATAGATATTAGGGAAAAGAGTATCTCCCGTCGCCATTATAATGTCTCGAAGCATCGGATCGCTGTCCAGAATACTGTCTAATTCCGATGTCGGCAGACATGATATCACGCACGGAGTCTCCGCTATCATCGAGGTTTTTGATTTCAGACCCAGCAGCGAAAAGGGGAAATCGGCTATCAATTGCCCCTTGAACGCTAAGTTTATGACATGTTCCGACGCGTCCTCACCGTATGCCACCTGCTTGAGGGACCCTGATTCGACATATCCGAAATACTGCGCCACGGTGCCGGCGGAAAAGAATTCCGCCCCCGGTTTGTATTGCCGCAACACTCCGTCGTATTGACACATCTGCTGAAGTAAACAGGCGGCGGATGCGTCGGGATGTATGTCATGACGGTTTACCATAATTCGATGATACGATGAACAGGGCAGGTCGGTCAGACCGAGGCAGGGGCTGTCCGGATATTATGTTTCTGGCACCGGATTCCCTGCGATGCATTAACGTTATGACATGAAAAGCGCGGGAATCTTATCTGTTGCTCGTCCCGCTGTGTAAGGCTCTGGCATCGCCCATTCCCATAAGACGAACAACGCAGAAGCCCACGCATATATGAATATGTATACGTCCGTATACACGCATTCATACCATAGGCATCTATCGTTGCTAATCTTGACGGGAACGTAAAACTGCCAGATTCTACACAGCCAAGAAATAGCGCAAATAAACGCTTTTATGTAAAATTTCTATTGGAGAAGGCCATTGGCCCTCAGGATAGAAAAGTATTTCCCAACCCTCAACCCCTTGGGCTTCCGAGTCAAGTATAGCAAAATTACAAAAATATTTTAAAGGTACAAAAAAAAGGTTATGTCTAATTCATAAATAATCCATAAAACTAATTTGCACCTACAGATCAGTTTTGTAATATCTTAGATTTTGGTTAAAATTGACTATTGCGATCTGAGAGGATGATGTGTAATTTTGCAGCATCAAACAACAACAATAATAAACGAGGTATTATGAAATTAAAAAATGTAGTGGCAACCACTTTGGCCATGCTGATTCTTGTGGCTTGTGCTTCTAAAACAGAGGAGGTGAAAGACAGCGCTTATGCGCCTTCCTTCGAAATCAAGGATTGTGATGTGATGCTGGGAGGCATACATTTTACCAAAATGATAAACAATGCCGTGAACCAAGTGAGCCAGTCAGACTCTGTGATACGCTTCGTAGCACCGGAAGGCACAGATATCTTCATAGATCCCAATGGAAAACTAACCAAATCGACTGCACAGATCCTGCTGACGGAGATTGATAACTCCAAGCCATTCACATTCAAAGGCCGCCTGAAACCGGGATTCACGAAAGAAGGACTATACAATGCCGCCAACCTTATGGTTGTCGCCAACGACACGCTATGGCAGAAAATATGCTTCGAACAGGACGAGCGCGGGAAGCACCGTGTCGTAACGGTAAGGACTGTAGGTACGTCTGACGACAATAATCATGAAGTTATCGAGCAAGATAATATTTATTATAAAATCTCATCCGATACCCATACAATAGCCAGTTATTATTCTCTTGACGGTAATGAATGGCAGATGGTTAGACTGTACAGGAACGACTATCCGCAGAAACTGTATCTCGGTATATGCTCGCAGGCTCCGGTTAAAGGAGAATGTGTAAGTGAGTTCAGTGATCTTTCGCTGACAACAGACAATGTCGGAGATTTCCGGTTAGGGAATTAATCCCATGGCTCGGGCAACCTTGCATGCTTCAATGGCATTGCCTACCTTAAGTTTCGTCAGTATGTTCTGACGGTGCCTGTGAACGGTATTGACGCTGATAAATAGCTGATCGGCTATTTCCTTGCTCTGCAGGCCGTTGTCTATAAGTCTGAGCACGGATATCTCACGAGAAGAAAGAAATTTGGTATAATTGTTGGTCGTCAGTACGCCACTCTCTCCGGTGAGCGTATTGACGATTTTTGGTGTGTCCTGACTGTTATTCTTTATGGTATACACACACATATTCAGCCAATAACTGCCGTCTTTAGTTCCAGCCAGGGAAAACATGCGGTGTTGTATGCGACGCCATTTCCCGGCAATGTCCTGTAAACGTATAGTATCATGCAAAACATAATTTCTTCTTTCTTCCGGGGTGTATTTCTGAGTCATGTGTAAGTATGCAAGCTCATGGGCATGTCTGTAAATCAAATCGTCAGGATCCGTACGATTGAAAATGAAATCTTCATAGAGTGACGGTATTGTGGCGCGACGTTCCGATGCCGGCAATCCAATAATATCTGCCAGGCCGCCAAAATAACAATAACTACAGTTTCTTATCGAATCGCCCATCGATACGATGGCATTTTCTGCCAATGCATACGCCTCGGCTATATGCAATGCTTCTTCCAGTTTGCTTGTATCCGCCTTTTCGGTAAAAGGTTGTGACAGGTATAGCTTATTTATCGGTTCAAAATATTTGTCCATATACAATTGTAAAAGTCCTTGTCGTGCGGTATCCTCTTATTGGGATGACAAATATAATACATTAAAGCCGTTAAAACTAATTTGCGTTACAAATCAGTTTTAACGGTTTCTGTTAAGAGATTATGACGATGTTTATCTCACCATGACCTTGGTGGAGGAGAATGTGATATGCTGGGAGTCCTTTACAGGGCGAGCATCTGGTTGAGGGCCTCGAGGTCGGCGAGGTTACGGGCGCGGTCCTCGGCCACCATCTTGTCGAAGGTCTGGGCGTATTCGCGAATAACGGGCGCGGACTTGCGCCAGCGCGAGGGGGTGCGGGCCACAATCCATTCGCGCTCAAGACGCGAGTAGTTGTTGAAGGCTTCGGTGAAGATGGCTTCCATGTCGGCGATCGATTCGCATTCCAGCACGCGGTTCAGGTCCTGACGGCGCATCAGCAGTCCGGCCACGTCTACCCATTCGGCATACTCTTTGTCCGGCTCACGGCCGATGAATCCGTTGGGCATCTTGATGCTCAGGTATTTGTATATGCCGAGCTCGTACAGGTATATGGCGCGTTCCAGGGAGGCGCGGGTGAATTTCATGCCTCGGTAACGTATCACGCGGTCATCGTCGGCGGGACGCGCCAGCAGGTCGAGAATCACCTGATGGGCAGTCATCATGCTGTCGACGGTCATGGGATTGAGCACGTCGAATATCACGCGGTCGCGAAGGGGCATCCTGCGTTTCACGCGCTTGTCGCGCGAGGGCCATTTCTGTTCGTCGCGGAGGAGTCCGCAACTGCGCAGCATCATGGCCGGAACCACGACCGTACTGCCGCGTTCGTCGCCGAACAGATATGAGAAGGGAAACTGCGACGAGTCGGGATGCGTCTTGTGCTGGCCCATCAGCAGCGAGAAGGCTCCGATCTTGGCTCCGAGCATCAGGTAGGAGAGGGAGCTGGTCTTGACGCCGCGCTCCAGCACGCCCCAGTGCACAGGACCCATCTTGTACATGTGGTTGCTCTGGTTGGTGCCCGATCCGGCGTTCATGAACGATGTCTGACAGCCTATCAGCAAGGAAGACTTGTGCATCGACACGGTGTAAGGCCCGGCGAATACGGCGCAGGCCTCGCCGTTCTCCAGATGGCAGTTGGCGAAGAAAAGGGAGTCGTGTGCGGTAAATCCGTTGGCAATGGTGACGCCCTGGCCTACGAAGCAGTTGTGGACGATGGCGCCCGAGTCTACGCAACCGTCCTCGATCACGAAGTTCTCGGCCTGTACACCGTGGCCTATGTATGCCAGTTCCTTGCCGGGAACAGCATTGTTGACGATGGTGCCGTTGCTCAGCGATGCCGCGCCCTCGATACGGACGTTATCGTCTACGTGCACGTTTACGATGGGGCCGCAGCCGATGATGCGCACGTTCCTGCCGATGGTCTGCGGGGCTGAGAAATTCAGCAGCGGGGTGCTGAGCAGGGGCGTGAGATGATTGGCCGACCATTTCGGCATACGCGCCATCAGCAGGGCTAATTGAGCCGACATACCGGGGAAGATGGTGACGGGGCGCGACCCCGTCTCGTCCAGCACGCTTACCAGGGTGCCGATGCCGCAGCGTGTCTCCGGCTCGAAGTCTATCAGCTCGGTGTCGATGATCTGCGTGTTGTCGCCGATGGCACAGTTGCGCAGTGCGTTGCCTATGTTGCGTATCAGCACGTGATTGCCCACGGCGCAATCCTGCAGGCAGGCGCTGAATATGCCCTCGTCGGCCGTAGCGTCGACGGCACCTATCGAGACGTCGCCGATGAAGCGCGTCCGGCGTATGGCGCCCAGGGCCGTGGCGTCACAAATTGAAACGCGGCTCCAGTCCGTAGCACTGCAGCCGTTGTGTTCCAGTTCCCGTTGTTCCCACCATTCCAGCGGGCGGAGTGTCGTGTCTGTGTCTGTCTGACTCATGTAGTTTCCTCTAAGTCTTCTTTATCCGGGTCTTGCGCCTCGGCTTCCAGATCCTCGTATTTCTGATACAGGAAGTCGTTGTACGGGAAGCGTTCGGTATGGATCTCGCGGGCCTTCTCGTAGAGTTTCTGCTTCAGTTCCTCGATGTTGAGCTTGTCCTTGGCCGAGATGAACACACAGTTATTGTCCATTCGCGACATCCAGGTGCGCTGCAGTTCGGGAAGCGATACGTTCTCGCGGGTGGCCGGCGTCAGGTCGTCGGGATCCTTGGGCGTATAGCTGAAGGCGTCGATCTTGTTGAACACCATTATGACCGGTTTGTCGGACTTGCCGCACACGTCGGCCAGTGTCTTGTTGACCACCTCGATCTGTTCCTCGAAATTGGGGTGGCTTATGTCCACCACATGCACCAGGACATCGGCCTCGCGCACCTCGTCGAGGGTGGATTTGAACGATTCCACCAAGTGCGAGGGGAGCTTGCGTATGAATCCGACGGTGTCGGTGAGCAGGAAGGGGAGGTTTTCGACCACAACCTTGCGTACCGTGGTGTCGAGGGTGGCGAAAAGCTTGTTTTCGGCAAATACCTCCGACTTGCTGAGCAGGTTCATCAGCGTGGACTTGCCGACGTTGGTGTATCCGACCAGGGCAACGCGGGTGAGCTTGCCCCGGTTCTTGCGCTGCACTGTCTTCTGGCGGTCGATGGCCTGCAGTTCGTCCTTGAGACGCGATATGCGGTCCAGGATGATTCGGCGGTCGGTCTCGATCTGAGTCTCGCCGGGGCCGCGCATACCGATACCGCCCCGCTGGCGTTCCAGATGGGTCCACATACGCGTGAGTCGCGGCAGCAGGTATTGGTACTGGGCCAGTTCCACCTGGGTACGCGCCGTGGCGGTCTGTGCGCGCTTGGCGAAGATGTCCAGAATCAGGCTGGTGCGGTCCAGAATCTTGACCTTCAGCTCCTTCTCGATGTTGGCCACCTGTTTGGGACTGAGTTCGTCGTCGAAGATGACCAGTTCGATGTCGTTCTCCTCAATGTACAGGCGCAGCTCCTCAAGCTTGCCGGTGCCCACGTAAGTGCGCGGGTTGGGGTAGTCGAGGCGTTGCGTGAAACGAGCGACGGGCTCGGCTCCGGCCGTGTCGGCCAGGAACGCAAGCTCGTCGAGATATTCATCGGTCTTGCGCTCGTCCTGCAATCGTGTGACAAGACCCACAAGGACCGTACGTTCGCTCATTTTTTCAGTTTGTTATAACGTGCGTTAAGACCCTCTACCACTTCGTCGGTCACGTCAAGAGCGGGATTGATGTAGAGTGTGGCAGCCTTGAAGAAGATTGCGTCGTAGCCACGGCTCTTGTTGTATTCCTCGATGAATGCGTTGATGGAGTCGTTTACATTTTTCTGAGCCTGGAGTGCCTGCTGCTCGAAATTGCTCTGGAGCGTAGCGGCCTGCTTCTGGGCCTCGGCCTGCATGCTGTTGAGGCTGCTCTGGTCCTGCTCGTAGCTTTCGCGGGTGAGATAGCCGTTGTTGTTCATCTTGTTCTGCATCACGGCGGCCTGCGACTGCAGACGCTTCTCGTGGGTGCGCATGGTGCTCTCCATCGACGACTGCATGCGCATCATTTCCTCGTTGTAGTCCTTTGCGAGCGCATACTTCGCCAATACGGTGTCCAAGTCTACATAACGGTAGTTGGGGAGGTTGTCTTTGGCTGCGACCTTATCGGTCTTGGCAGCGGGTTTGGTGTCCTGCTTGCTGTCGTTGCATGATGCCAGTGTGCCTGCCCCTATCAGCAGCGCTGCGGCTGCCATCGCTATGGGTCTGTATAGTTTTTTCATTATGTATGGTTATGTTTTTTTCTTGGCTTGTTTGCGCGGAGCGCCATGACGGTGCATGGTTTTGGCCCCGTACAGGTTTATCGAGAGCAAAAGTAACGATATTCCTACTATTATGATAACGATAAACGTTAATTTCACTTTTTTTAAGGTTTATATATCCTTGTCAGAGCGCAAAATTAACAAAAAAATGTGAAATTATGCAGATTTCGCAATTATTTTGCTAACTTTGGAGATAAATAAGAGAATATATAATCCCAAAGCACTATAAATTATGGAAGTAAAAGACTTGAAGCCCGAGTTGCTGTGGAAGTGTTTCGACGAGGTTACGAAGATACCCCGTCCGTCATGCCACGAGGAGAAGATCCGCGAATTCTTAGTGGACTTCGCCAAGAAGCACGGCATCGAAGTGAAGACCGACAAGACCGGAAACGTGGTGATGAGCAAGCCTGCCACACCGGGCCACGAGAATGCGCCGACAGTCGTGCTGCAGGCCCACATGGACATGGTGGCCGAGAAGAACAACGGCGTGGAGCATGATTTCCTGACGGATCCCATCGAGACATACGTGGACGGCGACTGGGTAAAGGCCAAGGGCACCACTCTCGGAGCCGACAACGGCATCGGTGTGGCCGCAGGCATGGCCGTGATGATAGACGACAGCCTGGTGCACGGCCCTCTGCAGGCCCTGTTCACCGTCAATGAGGAAATAGGTCTTGAGGGAGCGCAGAACATCAGCGCCGACATGATAAAGGGCGACATCCTGCTGAACCTCGACTCCGAGGACGACGGCGAGATATTCGTGGGTTGCGCCGGCGGCATCGACACGACAGCCGACTTCACCTACAAGCGCAGCTACACCCCCGAGAACTTCGAATACATGAAGGTGTCGGTTACGGGCCTGTTGGGCGGTCATTCCGGCTCGGACATCAACCTGGGCCGCGCCAACGCCAACAAGGTGATAGCCCGCTTCATCTGGGAATGCTCCAAGCAGTGGGACATCACCGTGTGCAGCATCGAGGGCGGAAACCTGCGCAACGCCATCCCGCGCGAGGCATACGCAGTGTTCGGCGTGCACTCCGACCATAAGGAGGAACTGAAGCGCAAGCTGAAGAAGTATTATCAGGACATCCTGGAGGAATACAAGGGTGTGGAGCCGTCGATGGACCTGCGCGTGGAGAAGGCCGAGCGTCCGGAATTCTGCATAGACAGCGAGACGTCGATAGCCCTGATCCGCGCCATATACAGCGCGCCTCACGGAGTGATCTCGATGAGCCGCGACATCGAGGGTCTGGTGGAGACATCCACCAACCTGGCCGCTGTCAAGGTGATAGACGAGAAGACCATCCGCATCACCACTTCGCAGCGCAGCAGCGTGGAGAGCCGCAAGAACGACATAGCCGGACAGGTGGAGGCTCATTTCGAGCTGGCCGGCGCCAAGGTATATCACAGCGACGGGTATCCCGGCTGGGCTCCCAACATGGATTCGAAGATAATGAAGATCACCGCCGACGCCTACGAGGAACTGTTCGGCGTGAAGCCTGCCATCAAGGCCATACATGCCGGACTGGAGTGCGGTCTGTTCCTCGACAAGTTCCCGCACCTTGACATGGTGAGCTTCGGCCCGACCATGACCGGCGTCCATTCGCCCGACGAGCAACTTCTGATCCCGACCGTCGACAAGTTCTGGCGACACCTGTGCCGGGTTCTGGAAAAAGTGGCCGAGTCATGAAAGGCGTGGCTGCGTTGCTGATGATGCTCCTCGTGACGGCAACTGCCGTGGCGGGAGCATCGTGCGACAACGACAGCACGGGGAACGTGACGGGACACCGTGAGATGCGCGTACGCGTCGACACGGTGCCCGCAACGGATTCCCTGTCGCGCTATACCGGACTGACCGACGCCGACTTCGAATCCGTGGCCAGGGAGCTGGACGTGGAGGTCGCGGCCATCAAGGCCGTGGTGCTGATAGAGGCCGGCAAACAGATGAAAGGTTTCTGGGCGCCCGGCGTGCCCGTGGTGAACTTTGACCGCAGCATGTACAATTCCCACCGTCACAAGGCCGTGAACAAGAAGGGCGACAAGAACGCCAAGGTGCCGGCCGGACTGACAGGCTACGCCCTGAAGGAATGGACTCAGCTCACCAACGCCCGCCGTCAGAACGAAGACGGAGCCAATATGGGTACATTCTGGGGAATGTTTCAGATAGGGGGCTTCAACTACAAACTGTGCGGTTGCGAGACTGTAGGGGAGTTCGTGAAGCTGATGAGCGAATCGGAACTGGAGCAGCTGGAGCTGTTTGCCGCTTTCATCACCAACACGGGAATGCTGCCCGACCTCAAGGCCAAGAACTGGTCGGCGTTCGCCCGCAAATACAACGGCGCCAGCTATGCCCGCCGCGGATACCATACCCGTATGGCCAACGCCTACGCCAAGTTCAAGAAATAATGACGGGCTATTGACATCATGATGACGGTCTCAATCTTATAAATAAGGAAAGGACTATGAAAATTACAGAATTACAGCCTGCCCTGGTATGGCAGGCATTTGACGAGATTACGAAAGTGCCCCGTCCCACGCATCACCTTGACAAGATGAAGGCGTTTCTGCTGGACTGGGCCAAGCGTCACGGCATCGAGGCCGAGGCCGACGAGGTGGGCAACGTGGTGATGCGCGTTCCGGCCACGCCCGGCCATGAGGACGCTCCGACGGTAGTGCTGCAGGGACACCAGGACATGGTGGCCGAGAAGCTGCCGGAAGTGAAGCACGACTTCCTGGAGGATCCCATCACGACGGTGGTGGACGGCGACTGGGTGCGTGCCGAGGGCACGACATTGGGCGCCGACAACGGGTTGGGCTGCGCTTCGGCAATGGCCTGCCTGACCGATCCCGACTTAGTACACGGCCCGCTTGAGGCACTCTTTACCGTCGACGAGGAACAGGGCCTGATAGGAGCCAACGGCCTGCAGGCCGGCTTCATCACCGGCGACATCCTGCTGAACCTCGATTCCGAGGAGATGGGCCAGCTGGTGATAGGCTGCGCCGGCGGCAAGGTGACGGAATGCCGTCTGCCTTACACCCTGGAGGAGACTCCGTCCAACTATGAGAGCCTGAAGGTCAGCCTGAGCGGACTTAAGGGAGGTCATTCCGGCATGGAAATAGGACTGGGACGCGCCAACGCCAACCAGCAGCTGGCCCGCGTGCTGTGGGAAGCCGACGCACATGTCACCAACGTAGAGGTGTCGGTGATAGACGGAGGAAACCTGGCCAACGCCATCCCGCGCGACGCCCATGCCGTGGTGGCCGTGAGCCGCGACGCCGTGGCCGACTTCGAGCGTTTCATCAACGACTTCAACCGGCAGCTGCACGCGGAATTCGACATGGCCGAGAACCATGACTTCCAGCTGAAGGTGGAGAAGGTGGAGCGTCGCCCCAAGGTGATAGAATCCTCCGTATCGCATCGTCTGATTGCCGCGCTGTATTGCTGCCCCAACGGTGTGCAGGGGATGTCGCTGGCCATCGAGGGCCTGATAGAGACCTCGTGCAACCTGGCGTCGGTCAAGATGACGGAGAACGACACGATACTGATCACGGTGCATCAGCGCAGCTCGGTGGATTCGCGCCGCGACGAGATAGCCGACCGCATCAGCGCGCTGTTCGGAATGATAGGCGCCGACGTCACGTTTGACGACGCATACGTGGGCTGGAGTCCCAATCCGCAGTCGAAGGTGCTGAAGGTGGCCGAGGCTTCCTACCGCGACCTGTTCGGCAAGGAGGCGAAGGTGGAGGCCCTGCATGCCGGTCTGGAGACGGGACTGTTCCTGGAGAAGATGCCTCATCTGGACATGATCAGTTTCGGCCCGACGCTGAAGAACATCCACTCGCCGAGCGAGCGCGCCAACATCCGGTCGGTGGCCGAGTTCTACCGCCTGCTGAAGGAAATCATCACCCGTCTGGCAAACTGATGTAAACCGACATTATATAATGAGGGCGTGCCGAAATACAATATGCGGTACGCCCTTGTTGCGTACAGACAAGATCAAGTTTCAGTCATTAGCGCGCTGCCTGTCGTGTCTGACTGGAGCGGCGACGTCCCCGTCGCCGACAATAGCATTGAAATATAAGCCGGGAGTAAACAATTCGGGGGCACGCGAGGTTAATAAATACAGAGAAACACGAAAAGATGGTAGATTTTTTATCCATAGGAGTATTTATCGACGGAGGCTATTACGCCAAGATCAACCGTGCGCTGAAGGCCCGCGACCGCAGCATCATCAAGGTCAGCGCGCTGTTCGAATACATCTGCTCGGAGATATCGATGCAGGAGGGCATCAACATATCGGACTGTCAGATAACGGAGGCTCACTATTTCCGCGGCCGTTTCCGCGTGAAGGAGGCGTACGACAAGCATCTGCTGTACAACGAACGTAAGTTCGAGGATACGTTGATAGAGAACGACGTGGTGTTCCACTACAAGCATCTGCGCGAGGTGGAGCGCGACGGCCAGACCGAGGTGATAGAGAAGGGCGTGGACGTATGGTTTGCGCTGGAGGCATACGAGCTGGCGCGGTTCCGCCACTTCGACTATGTGGTGCTGATCACAGGCGACGCCGATCACGAAATGCTGGTGCGCAAGCTGAAGGCGCTGAAGATAAAGACCGTATTGCTGACATGGAATCTGACCGACGTGGACATGACGTCGTCGCTGCTGCGCGACGAAGCCGGCCAGCACTGGGAACTCTCGCAGATGGTGGACGGCGATCCGCAGCTGCGCAAGATGATTCTGTACAGGCTGCGCGAGCCGGCGGTGAATTACCTTGGCGACAATTTCTGATCGTGTCACGTGAGAGGCTGATTGCTCATTACTAATTATAAATAAGTTCGGGTTATGAAAACAGGAAAAATCAAAAGTCTGCTAATGACTATGGCCGTAATGGCCCTGGCGATAATGACATCGTGCGGCGGCGGAGTGAAGCCGGAAGATGTGGCCGCCAAGATCGACGCCCAGGTGGAGCTGTCGCAGAAGGATTATGCCGCCGTGCTGGATTATTGCGGCGATTATGCAAGGAAGGCGCAGCAATACTTCGAGATCATCAACTCGCAGCCCAACGATTCAACCGTGCAGTATATCCGTGCGGCCGAGGATATGGCCGCGCTGGTGCAGGAATATCCCTATCTGGACATGTTCCGTAACGTGGTGTATAATCTGAAGGACTCGGATCTTGACAAGGAAAATCAGAAGAAGGTGGAGGAATACACCAAGTATCAGGCATTCCCGTTGCCGGAAGGGGCAGGTCCCGACCTGTCGACGCCCGGCGTGGTGGGTGATATAGAAGACATGCCCTCGCAGGCCGGCACGGACAGCACCGGCGTCATATCGCAGGGCGACGGCGTAGTGGTTGACGAAACTGTCGGCAAATAACACACATGCTGACCGGTGCCGACCCATACGGCCGGCACTGTGTCAGACATTGTTACGACCCCGGCAGAAGTCCGGCCAATATCCCGTATCCAGGCTCCGCATGGTTTCCATGCCGGGGCCTTGTTGTTAAATGGCTTGAATTCAATAGGAATGGACTAAAATATGAATCGATTCTTTTTGCGTGCTTAAATCCACAATAGAATCTGAATCTATTTTAATTAAGGATTTAGATAACAGGATAGAGAATCCGGATTATTTGACTATCCTAAAAATGAATCTTGGCAAAATTGCCAACTTCTTCAAAATCCTTATCTTCTGCATTGATATCGGGCAGCAGATAGTCTTCGCAAAGAGGAAGGGCTTTGATTATGGCATCATCAGATATACTAAGGTGTTTTCTAATCTTTTTAAAGAACTTTACTTCTGAATAGAGTATCTGATTATCTGCTTCTATCATTTTGATAGCTAAATCTAATATCGCAATCTGCTCATCGTCAGAAAGAGCTGTTTCTGTCAATTCGTTGATGTAGTTCTTAAGATAGATTTTACCCGTTGCATTGATACCGTCTATAAAGCCATTTAACAAAGTCTCGATATCCATACCGGCAAATCGATGGTCATTCTCGGCCAATGTTTTCACCAGATTAACCTCCTCTGTGGCTATCTCTCCATCGCAAGCACTGCAACAGAATAAGGTTTTTAGTAGAAGTAAATTAGTTTCCATAAATTATATATGAAGTTGTTTCTTGATGAGGGTAAACATAAGCCAGATAATTGCAAATGTTCATAGAGTTTAGAAGCAAACCCCCGGACCATTTACTGGAGGCTTAATCATAATGCCAATAACAGAAGTCACGATGGAATGCAGGGCGCTTTCCGAAGGGTTAGTTGCTGCTATTTCCTTGCCCTGCTGAAGAAGCTGACGAGCGCGGTTCTCGTCTTTCCATTTGATAGAATTGAAATTCTTCAAATGATAGTCGATGAAGCCCATGAGCTGATAAATGAGAGTAACGGCCACGAAAAGGGTGTTAATCTCATCGAGAACTGCGCGACCCTGACGAACGTCTTTGGAGCGGATAGCCATATCAACTTGGCTACGCACGGCAGAGACTTGTTTGTCGTACTTGTTGCCGAGGTCATTGTTCGCCTTTTCGAGGCGATCAAATTCCTTGCGGATTTCAGCTTCGAGTGCTTCCCATTCGTGACGTTGTTCGACTTCCTCCATTTTGAGGAAGGCGCGTCTCAGATCCGCCTGAAGGTGCATACGACCATCCTCCGAACTCTTTTCTCCATCGAAGCGACTGTAGATGTCCGCAATCATCTTATCAGCTTCAGCGGTTTCACTGGCACTGATAGAAGATGATGATTTCAGAGCGCGAAGTTTGTTGTTCGCAACGTTCTTGAGTTTTTCAAGTTCAAAAGCTGAAATCACTGAACGAGCAGCAATCACGACTTCTTTCTCTACGGTCTCACCACTGACGGGGAAGAAGGCTTCAAGTTTAAGCATTTGCGAACGGTCAACTTTTATCGTGATGTCAACGTCGCTGCCAACAGGAATTATCTGTCCGACTTCATCGCCGGTAATAACTACGTCGAAGACGTGGTCGTTATGAACGGCGGAAGTGCCCTCGGCATTGTGCTCACTCTGATAAATCGGAATGATGAGAGCGTCTTTCTCCATTCCAGGGCGAAGCTGATTGCGAGTTTTGAGTCCGTTGAGGGTGCCGGTTGCAGGGATTTGTTGGTTCTTTTCAAGACCTTTTACTGACTTGACAACATTCTTTTCAAGACCGGAATCATGTACCTCTATTGAGATATTGTACGGTAAGACCGCACTGCCGACAACAATACCCTGCATGATGTTGATTTCCTTGGGGAAGCAAGAAATGACGGAGCCTTTATCATCGTAAGCGTTAATGGTAAAGGCGTTGTTTTTGCCCTCCATGAGTTGACACTCAATGACATCACCGATGTCGTTTATTTCAACCTTACCACTTGACCACCCGTTATCGCTACGAACAAGTTCAACGAAAAGTTTTTTTGGAATGCTGCCAGTGCACTCATTCTTGTCTAATTGGACGGTAACATACTCCATTGGTTGAACAGAGTTAGCCTCATATGAAAGAATGAGGGCAACTGTACCGACTGCGATTTCTTCTTTGACCTCGCTGTCTATGCTGGAAGCAAACAAGGCAGCGCCCTTTGCAACGGCTGTCATCGGATCGATGTCGGTGGCGACATTGGACGTAACTTGCTCGCGAAGCATTTCACGAAGGACTGGCGAATATGTCGGACCACCGACAAGAATTAGTTTATCGAGATCTGCACCAGATAGGCCATTGCGTTTCAGTAGATCTTTGGTGATGTCGATTGCTTTCTGGAATACCTTGGCAAGAACCGGTTTCAGTTGTTCCTGGGTAACGACAAGATCAAGTTCGATTTCGTTACCTTCGTCATCATAGCCAAACTCGTCGAGCTGCGAAGTGATGTCAGTCTGCGATTTGAATGAAAGTTGGTTTTTCGTCTGCTCTGCATAGAACTTCATGGCATCGCGAAGAATATTGCGAGTCGTATCATTCGCCATGATTTCGTTGATGACGAAATTCTCTTGGAGGTAGGGAATGATGATGTTGTCAACAATTGCATAGTCAAGGTTTTTACCGCCGAGATAGTTGTCTCCCTCAGTGTCCTTAACCTGCATGATTCCATCTTCGACCTTGATAAGAGCTGCATCGAATGTGCCACCACCAAAATCGAATACAAGCCATTGACCATTCTTATTTGCGGCACTTAAGCCGTATGCCATAGACGCAGCAATAGGCTCTTGAAGAAGCTCGCAGTGTTGGATTCCTGCGAGATGGGCAGCACGTTTGGTTGCTGCTATCTGGTCGGCTTTGAACTTGGCTGGTATGGTAATAACCGCTGCAGAGACATTTTCATCGCCTATGAAAGACTTCAGCGTTTTAAGAATCTCGGCAGAAAGTTGTTCAGGGGATAAGGTCACACCCATATAGGAGCTAAACCAGTTCTTGTCAGTCCCCATATCGCGTTTGAACTCAATGAAAACATTCTCATCAAGCTTAATCCATTTTTTTGTTGCTGCTGATCTGTCTGAACGAAGACAATTATACGCGGTCTGTCCTGCCCGTTCAACTTTCTTTTTACTAAATGAAACACAAGATGGTAAGATATCCATTTGTGTATCAGTTTTTATGACACACGGCTCACCGCCGTTCATCTTGCATATTGCGGAATTGGTTGTGCCCAAATCAATTCCGTATTTCATTTTTGATTGAGCCATTGATATAGGGAGATTATAAGTTTTGATTTACTGTAATTTGTGCAGATTGTATCATCTTACCTCGATAGTTAATCTGAGGCTTGGTTATGCCGGTGATAATCTGCTTGCCCTCTGGAAGATTTTCATCTTCAACAAAGTTAGCTGTAACTTTCATTCCTTCATGATAATCCTTTCCAAGCATATCGACCAGTTCATAACCATTGGCAAGGAGATTATCTTTCATTTGTTTGATGGACTTAGAGAGTTGTTTATGTCCACGAACCGAGCTATCCATTTTATAGAGAGTCATCTCCATAAATGTGATTCTATCAGCAAGTGTAGTTATGAGTTTCTGCTCAGTATCAGATTCGCTGCCGGTAGCTGCTGAAATAGAACCGATTTGTTTAGAAATAGTCTGCATTTCAGACATTTCAGACGAAAGCCGGTTGACAATTTGTTCATTGAGTTTATCTGCTTTCGCAGAAAGCAATGCTACCTCATTACCGCGTTTGGCAATCAGTTTACCAAATACGAAAGCAATTACAGCGAGGATGATAGCGATGACGATAAAAATCCATAAACCTGTCTGCGATTGTTTTGCAATGGTCTGGCTAAGGCTATCTGACTTAATCTGAATTTGTTCTCTTGTCGAAGATATGTTTTTGTTGAGACTGTCCAAAAGAGCATCAACTCTATTATTGGTTTCTGCTAAAACCGATTTCAAAGAGTCAATCTCTTTTGACTGAGTAGAAATGGTAACGCTTAGAGTAGTGGCCTGTGATTTTAATACATCGTTTTCGCGCTGAAGGGTTTGCACTGAAGTTCCAATTCTCGATAGCCTTAGATTCAATGAATCAGTTGTGCCAATTGCAAGTGCTATGTTAGACACAATAGTCATAACGACTATTAGAATCCATCGTTTCATAAACATATTATTAAGGTGAGTATAAATATAATACAACAGATAATCCCAACTATTATATCATTATTCCTTTCAGCGGGAGTAGATGGTGCTCCTTTTCTTTGTGGCGTATAGGTTTGGGGTTGTGCTGGAGACGTATGTACAGTTGCTTTTAAGTGAGATGAATAAGCAGCAGACGCTGGAACTTTTGTGGGAATCTTAAGAGACTCACACATCTCTTTAAGAGACTGGCGATTCGGATTATACCGATTTGACTTGAAATCGGATTCCACATCGAAAGAGTCCATGAGAATTATAGCTTCCCACGCCTTGTGTACTATCGGCTTGACCTCATTTTCAATAATCCAGGCTGGAGAGTTTTCATTGCCGGTATAATTAAGTAGTCTTGGGTCAATTCCTGATTCCTTTACAGCCTTGACTATTGCCATTAAATAATTTTGGGTCTGATTGACTTCTTCGACGACATTATGCAACGCATTGTCAACAACCTGTGTTGAAAGTGATACATAAAATAAGTTGCTATAACCCAATTTTCGCTTAATAGCCTGTAATAATGGTTTGGTATTGTTAAGCAATGCTATAGAATGGGAGATTTTGTCGGGTAACTGACAGAACTTCCTTAATTCTTCTTTCACCTTGCGAGCTTCTATAGCGACCTCGGCAGGAGGCATATTATCCACTGCCTTTTTCAATATGTCATAGTTCTCCTTACACCTATCTTTAATGAGTTGACCCACTGCAATTGACAAAGCATAAGATTGAAGAACCATTGCTTTACGAGGACTCTCAATGTCCGATTCTGGCGCATTATTATAATAGTTGATGCCACATTGCAAGACGTGTTTAGCAACATTGTCAGCGACCATCTGATATTGGGGACTTGATGCTCCGGCAATTTCTTTTACTGCCTTAAGCTGTTCTTTAGTTGAGTTCATCAACTTGGTACCCGCGGCGAGACTTGCCTCCGGGTTCTTAGAATCAACGTTTTTGGCAACAGCTATTGCTGAGTTAATGGCCGATATAGGTTCATCAAGAGCTCTTTTGCTTACAATCTCACAATCAACAGTGTTGGTACAAACAGACAATAGCTCGCGTGCAGGAATTTCATTAAGTAATTCCGTAATCAAAAGGTCGGCAAGGTCATCCTCTGAGATTTGAAGATTGGCAATGTCTAATGTTTGAAGTAGTTCTGTAAGATATGCTGGGTTGTGAATGACTTTAGAGAGATTGCTAAATCCGGTAGTAACATTACCATCAATAAAAGCTAATACACCGGAATTGATTAAAGAAGAATATGTCTCTTTTTTTTGAAAGATTTCTTCTGCCTTTTCTCGATTCCCTGCTTGCAGATGTTTCAGAGCAATATCATCTATAGGGGAACCACAAATAAACCAAAAGAGCGCATACTTTAATTGGTCTTTATCAAGGTTTATGGCAGTATTGGCTGCCGCTATACTGTCAGGCGTTCTAACCGGCTTTTCGATTAAAATCGTAGCAAAGTCATTAGGAAAGGAAACCTCCTTACCAACCTTTGCAAACGCAGCCAGGCGATTTTGGTTTCCGACTCTCTCCCTCAATGGGGAGTTGGAAAGGACACCCAGTATGCGATATGGGTTTTGCGATATAATGTGAATCGTCACGTGTCGTTAAACGGCTCATGAATCCCGGATGGCCAATGCTTTGGTTTAACAAAAAAGCGCAGGATCCGTACTGTTACTCGTCCTGCTGTTTCAAGGCATCTGGCATAGCCGTCACTTCGTAGAACGAGTAACGCAGAGCCTACGCCGTATGATATATGATACACCATAGAGAGGACATACAAACAAAGTATATCCACCTAAGGGCATGAAATCATACCCGAGACATCTACCGTTACTTCATTCTTGACGAAGTTTTGAAACTGCCAGATTTCGGAAACAGCCAAGAATCAAGCGCAGTAAACGCTTTCATTATATAATGACCTTCCACTTCCCGATTCTAATAATAGAATCTCTCGGCGTAAGGTTAGTGCAAAATTAGTAATTTTTTTCGATTAACCAAACCATATTTCTGCTAATTTGGTTTGCTACGAGATATTGTGCAAAAGGAATATTGTTAATAGGGTAAATAAGTATCAGATAATGATTAAATTAGATAGTGTTTGATTGCTGAATGGAGGGAGGATGGGGCGTTAAATTTTGTAATGTGGCGAAAAAATGGTAATTTTGTCGGCTGAAATTACGTTTAACAATCATTGATCCGAATACAAGAAGATTTTTCTCTCCCGAACGTTGAGTGGCTGCATGGAACGATAAGTGAGATAGCGCTTTATACTAAGGGTTAGGAAAACTAAACAGAAAACGACTGAAGGTATTGCATTATGACGGGCTGCATGTAGTCATCATGCCGCATATCGTAATGATACGGAATGCCTTACAGCTTATATTGAACTTATGTGTGGAATAGTAGGATATATCGGAGACGGGAATGTCTACGACATCTTGATCAAGGGCTTGCACAGGCTGGAATACAGAGGCTATGACAGTGCCGGTGTGGCATTGGTCGGCCGCGACGGCAAGCTGAACGTGTATAAAGCCAAGGGCAAAGTGGCGAATCTGGAGGCTTATTGCGAGCAGAAGGATCTGGATGCCGTGGCCGGTATCGCGCACACGCGCTGGGCTACCCACGGCGAGCCATCGGATACTAACGCGCATCCTCATTACAGCGAGGACGGTAACATCGCGTTAGTGCACAACGGCACCATCGAGAACTACAAGGTGCTGAAGGACGCGCTGAAACAGCATGGCTGCGAGTTCAAGTCGGAGACCGATACCGAGGTGCTGGTACAGCTCATAGAATACATACGCCTCACCAACAAGTGCTCGCTGCTGAAGGCAGTGCGCAAGGCGCTGAAGCAGGTGGTGGGAGCCTACGCCATCGCGGTGGTGGACAAGACCAACCCCGATGTCATAATCGCCGCACGCCAGAGCTCGCCTCTTGTGATAGGCATAGGCGAAAACGAGTTCTTCCTGGCGTCGGACGCCACGCCGTTCGTGGAATACACCAAGGAGGCCGTGTATCTGAAGGACGGCGAGATAGCCGAGATACGCCGCGGAATGCCGCTGAAGATCACAGACCTGGACAACAAGGAGGCTGACATAGACATCAAGAAGCTGGAGATGTCCATATCCCAGCTGGAGAAGGGGGGCTACCCGCACTTCATGCTGAAGGAGATATTCGAGCAGCCCAACACACTGCGCGACTGCATCCGCGGCCGTGTGGTGGAGGGAGGAAAGCGCATCATCATAAACGGAGTGCTTGACAATAAGGAAAAATTCCTGAACTGCAAGCGCGTCGTGATCGTGGCCTGCGGCACGTCGTGGCATGCCGGACTGTTAGGCAAATATCTGATGCAGGACATGTGCAAGATTCCCGTGGAAGTGGAGTATGCCAGCGAGTTCCGTTATTCGAATCCTGTGCTTGACGACCGCGACATAGTGATAGCGATATCGCAGAGCGGCGAGACCGCCGACACGCTTGCAGCCGTGAAGATAGCCCGCGAGAAGGGAGCTTTCGTGTTCGGTATCAGCAACTCGGTGGGATCGTCCATACCGCGCGAGACCGACAGCGGATGCTACATCCACGTCGGACCGGAGATTGGCGTGGCGTCGACCAAGGCATTCACCGGCCAGGTGATGGTGCTTACGCTCGTGGCCCTGGCCGTGGCACAGCTGCGCGGCACCATGGATGAAGACATGATAGGGAAGATAGGCGCAAAGATACTGGACATCCCCGGCAAGGTGGAGGAAGTGCTGAAATCGGCCGAATTCATCGAGCGCCTGTCGCTGACGTATACGTACGCGCGCAATTTCCTGTACCTGGGACGCGGCTACAGCTATCCGGTGGCCCTGGAGGGGGCGTTGAAGCTGAAGGAGATATCGTATATCCACGCCGAGGGTTATCCTGCGGCCGAGATGAAGCATGGCCCGATCGCGCTGATAGACCAGGAGATGCCGTCGGTGATCATAGCGCCAAACGACCACCTCTACGAGAAGATAGTGAGCAACGTGCAGCAGGTGAAGGCACGCGGAGGCAACATCCTGGCCATCGTGAGCCAGGGCGACACCGAGATATGCAAGATAGCCGACCATGTGGTGGAGGTGCCCGAGATGCCCGAGTGTCTGACGCCCATCATCACCAGCATCCCGCTGCAGTTGCTGAGCTATTATGTGGCCATCAACAAGGGGAAGAATGTGGACATGCCGCGAAACCTCGCGAAATCGGTCACTGTGGAGTAATTTTGTGATGACTGAAAAACAGGGTGTTGCTAAATTTTTTCAAAAAAATAACGGATAATATTTGCACAAGAACAAAATTCGTTATAACTTTGCACTCGGATTCGCGAAAAGTGGTCAAGTAAAGACCTCGTGAGGGAATCCGGAAGGGTGGATACCAGAGTGGCCAAATGGGGCAGACTGTAAATCTGCTGGCTTACGCCTACGGTGGTTCGAATCCATCTCCACCCACAACGCAGAACGATGCATTTGCGGAAGTAGCTCAGTTGGTAGAGCATTAGCCTTCCAAGCTAAGGGTCGCGAGTTCGAACCTCGTCTTCCGCTCACAAATTGCCTATGTAGCTCAGGGGTAGAGCACTTCCTTGGTAAGGAAGAGGTCGCGGGTTCAAATCCCGCCATCGGCTCCAAGTTATTATCAACCTCCTCCTCGATTCAAGAGGAAAAAATCAAAATCAAAATATAGCAAAATGGCTAAAGAAAAATTTGAAAGAACCAAACCCCACGTGAACATCGGTACGATCGGTCACGTAGACCATGGCAAGACCACTCTTACGGCTGCCATCACCAAGGTTCTTGCAGAGCAGGGTCTTTCCGAGCTTCGCTCGTTCGATTCAATCGACAACGCTCCCGAGGAGAAGGAGCGCGGTATAACCATCAACACAGCCCACGTTGAGTACGAGACAGCTAACCGTCACTACGCTCACGTAGACTGCCCGGGCCACGCCGACTATGTGAAGAACATGGTTACCGGTGCCGCTCAGATGGACGGCGCCATTCTGGTCGTTGCCGCTACGGACGGTCC
>CAJKBH010000041.1 GCA_905198125.1 uncultured Porphyromonadaceae bacterium | reverse complement strand
AAATTTTATCATTCTTTTGACTCTTTCATGAGTCAACTTTTTTCAGGGCGAGACACCCATGCATCATGCACGCCCGAGCCGCCGTAAATCCGCTATTAACACCAATAATATTCTATTCTATCCATTTATCCGGGTTTCCGCCCATACACCCCCGCGCCTAATTTGCTTTATACCAAAAAAAATTATAACTTTGCAACGCTTTATGTCTGACTGTTTCAGCGTGTCGGGCATGAATTTCTGTGTCGGCCGGAATCCAATCTAATTCAAAAGAAACGATACCGACCGAACATTTCAACGTTTTTGCGTTTGTATAAAGTAGTGTCGTTTGCATTAAGTGGCACATAATGTAAGTTGAATTATTAATGAGAATCATACGCACAATGCTATATGCCCTGGGGCTTGCGGCACTTGCAGCATCCTGCTCCGCGCCCAAGGACATCACATATTTCCAGAGTCTGCAGAACGGCGACCGGCTTACGTTGTCGCAGCCCAAGGCCATAACCCTGGAGCCTGACGACAAACTCATCATCACCGTACACACCACCGACCCCCGGCTCAACGCACTGTTCAACCTCCCCTCGCCCACTACCCGGATAGGGACACTGACGCAGACGGCGTCAGCCACCGCTCCCTATTCGCAAAGCGAGGTAACGCCGTATACGGTCGATTCAAAAGGCAACATCATCTTCCCCGTGCTGGGCAAGATCCACGTGCAGGGCATGACCGCCGAACAGCTGTCGGAATATCTGCGCAGCGAGCTTGAAAGCCGCGACCTGGCCAAAAGTCCGATAGTGACTGTGGAATTCGTCAATCTGGCGGTCTCCGTAATGGGCGAAGTCAACCGTCCGGGACGCGTGGCCATAAAGCGCCAGGACCTCTCCATACTCGACGCCATCAGCGAGGCCGGCGACCTCACCATATATGGTCTGCGCGACAATGTCAAGGTGATTCGTCACGAAAACGGAACGCAACAGGTATATACCGTCAACCTCTCCGACGGCAAGAATCTTGCGTCCAGCCCCGTGTATTACCTCAAGCAGAACGATGTGATATACGTCGAGCCCAACAATACCAAAAAGAACACGTCAAAGCCTTCGGGCAACATCTGGCAGCAGCCCGGCATCTGGATCTCAATGCTCGGCAGCGCCATTTCCGTAGCGACGATGATCATCACCCTTACTAAAAAATGATTCCGGACTTACGATGGAAAATACATATACCGAAGACCGATCCGATTATCAAAAAAAAGACCAAGTCGTCAATCTGAAGCAATTTCTGTATCTGTGCCTGTCCAACTGGCAATGGTTCGTGATATCGATAATCATCTGCCTGGGCCTTGCATTACTGTACATAATGCACGCCGCACCGTCCTACAAGCGCGACGCGCTGGTGATGATACGCACCAACGACGACGGCAATTCCATGTCGGCCAATACCGCCATGCTCCAGGACTTAGGCATCAACAACGGCAACACGCCCGTAGAGAACGAAATAGCGATAATAGGCAGTCCCGACCTGATGCGCGAAGTGGTGCGCCGACTCAATCTGAACACGTCGTACACCACACGCGAGGGTATCCGCACCGTCGACCTGTACGGATCCACCCTGCCGGTCACCGTAGAGATGCCCGACCTGCCCAAGCAGGACTACGCATCGTTCAGGCTTCGCCTGCAGTCGGACGGAGATTTCACCATCACCGACCTGAAACTGTTAAAGAAGAAATTTGACCGCGCCCCCATACACGGGCGCCTGGGCGTGCCCGTCAACACTCCCCTGGGCAGAATCATAGTGAACCCCGCCAAGGGATTCGACAAGATGGCCAAAGGCTCTGAAATGACCGTCAACGTGAGCCGCACTTCGGTACGTTCCGCCGCTACCGGCTATGCCAAGGCATTGAAAACCACCGTCGACAAGAAGATGGACAACGTGGTGGAACTGTCGCTTACAGGTCCGTCAATCGAGAAGACCACAGACATACTGAACACCCTGATTGCCGCATACAACGACTCGTGGATGATGGACAAACGCGAGATGGCCAATTCATCAAGCGAATTCATCGACGAACGCATCCAGGTGCTGCAGCAGGAACTGGGCGACGTGGACCACGACATATCGCGGTTCAAGAGCAACAACATGCTGCCCGACGTCACCGCCGCCGCACAGCTCTACATGACGCAGGCTTCCAAAGGCGAGGAAGACCTGAGACAGCTGGAAAATCAGGAATACATGCTGCGTTATGTGCGCAACTCGCTGCGCGACACAAAGAACGGCTATAAGCCGCTGCCCTCCAGCCTGGGCGTCATCAACGCCCCGGCACTGAGCCAGCAGCTGGTGCAGTACAACACCCGCGTCAGCGAGCGCAACTCGCTGGCAAGCCAGAGCTCGGACAACAATCCCCTGCTGGCCACCATGGACGCGGAGCTGGACGCTTCGCGCCATGCCCTGATCGCCACCATGGACAATGAGATAGCCGCCGTGCAGGAGCAGATCAAGACACAGCATGACCTGATGGGCAAGGCAAAGTCGCAGATCGCCTCCAATCCCAACCAGGCCCGTTACCTGCTCAGCGTGGAGCGCCAGCAGAAAGTGAAGGAGGAACTCTATCTGTTCCTGCTGCAGAAGCGTGAGGAGAACCAGCTGAACCAGGCCCTCTCATCATCCAACACGCGCATGATCCGCTCCACCGATGGACCCGACGACCCCGTGGCACCCCGCAAAGCCATCATCCTGCTGCTGGCATTCGTATGCGGTCTGGCCATCCCCGCCGGTCTGATATACCTGAAAGAAGCCAACGTAACAGTGGTGCGCAACCGTAAGGACATAGCCGGACTCTCCATCCCCTTCGCCGGCGAACTGCCGTACGACGGGAAAGCCAAGAAATCGTTCTCGTCGGCAGGACGCCACCAGGATATGGCCGTGGTGGCCGTCAAGGCCAATTCGCGCAACGTCATCAACGAGGCTTTCCGCGTGATCCGCACCAATCTGGAGTTCATGCGCGGACGTGACACCAAGCCCCAGGTGGTGATGGTCACGTCGGCTTTCCCCGGATCGGGCAAGACTTACATCACATTCAATCTGGCCAAGAGCTTTGCCATCAAGGGCAAGAAGGTGCTGGTCATCGACATGGACCTGCGCAAAGCATCGCTCAGCAAATACGGCGACGACCATAAATACGGCATCGCAGACTATCTGGCCGACCGCATCCGGAACATCAACGATGTGATACAGCCGGTCAAGGATGCCACGGATATGTGGCTCATCCCGGTGGGCACTCTGCCTCCCAACCCCACCGAACTTTTGGTCAGCAACCGCCTGCCGGAACTGCTCGACGAGCTGCGCCGGCATTACGACTACATCTTCATCGACTGCCCGCCGGTAGAGGTCGTGGCCGACTCGTCCATCATCGGAAGCGTGGCCGACAGCACCCTGTTCATAGTACGTGCCGGACTGTTCCCGCTTGAAATGACCGATGTGCTTGAAAAATACTACGCCGACAACAAATTCCCCAACATGTCGGTGATACTGAACGGAACCATCTACGACGGCAAAGGAGTAAACAGCTACCGCAAGGGCTATGGCTCATCGTACGGCTATGGCTATACGTACGGCAGCGACGAATAAATACACATCTAAACATTATCGGATATGAAAGGCATTGTATTGGCCGGCGGCTCCGGCACGAGATTGTATCCCATCACCAAGGGCGTGAGCAAACAGATGTTGCCTGTCTATGACAAGCCAATGATCTATTATCCGATATCGACGCTGATGCTGGCCGGCATCCGCGAGATACTGATAATATCCACTCCCGACGACCTGCCCGGTTTCCGCCGTCTGCTCGGCGACGGCTCGGACTATGGCGTCCGCTTCGAATATGCCGAACAGCCCAGCCCCGACGGACTGGCGCAGGCTTTCATCATAGGACGCGAGTTCATAGGTGATGATTCCGTATGCCTGGTGTTGGGCGACAACATATTCCACGGCGCCGGATTCGGACAGATTCTGAAACAGGCCGTGGACGAACTGGAGACCAACGGCAAGGCATCCGTATTCGGCTACCGCGTGGAGGATCCGGAACGATACGGCGTGGCCGAATTCGATGCGCAGGGGAATTGTCTGTCCATCGAGGAAAAGCCCGCTCATCCAAAGTCCAATTACGCCGTTGTAGGCCTCTATTTCTATCCCAATTCGGTGGTGGACGTGGCTGCCAACATCAAGCCTTCGGCACGCGGCGAGCTGGAGATAACGTCAGTCAACCAGCACTACCTGGCCCAGGGCAATCTGCGCGTAGGCATCCTGCCCCGTGGATTCGCATGGCTCGACACCGGCACACACGACTCGCTGGCCGACGCATCCATCTATGTGGAGGTGCTTGAGAAACGTCAGGGCCGCAAGATAGGCTGCCTGGAGGGAATCGCATTCCACAAGGGCTGGATTTCCAAAGAGAAAATGACCGAACTCGCCAAACCCCTCATGAAAAATCAGTACGGACGATACCTGATGAGTCTGGTGAACGAGACCGAAAACGATACATACAACCCATTCGAATAATATCGAACCACGACAGCTGACAACATCCTGACGAACATGAAACTGATTGAAACCTCCATTGCAGGCGTCTACATTCTGGAACCGCGCATCTTCAACGACCAACGAGGCTATTTCTTCGAATCATACAACAAGGAAGTGCTTGATGAACTCATAGGCCCGGTCGATTTCGTTCAGGACAACGAGTCGTGCTCGGTGCGCGGCGTGATGCGCGGACTGCATTTCCAGACGCCTCCCCACACCCAGGCCAAACTGGTGCGGTGCACACGCGGCCAAGTGCTGGACGTGGCCGTCGACATCCGCACCGGTTCCCCTACCTACGGACAGCATGTCAGCGTGCTACTGTCCGAGGAGAACCACCGGCAGTTCTTCATCCCGCGCGGATTCGCACACGGATTCGCGGTGCTGAGCGACACCGCCGTGTTCCAGTATAAGTGCGACAATCTGTATTGTCCCGAGGCCGACGGCGGCATATCCATCGCCGACCCCGAACTCGGCATCGACTGGATGATAGACCCTGCCGAGGCGATTCTTTCGGACAAGGACACCCGCCATCCGCTGCTGCGCGACTTCAAGTCGCCCTTCTGACCGCATTTGTTTTTTACGCATTTTTTTCGTAATTTTGCTTGATTGTGGAAATCCGGCTCCAATCAGGCCCTGAGGGCTATTACCCTTGAAATAAATACGTTATGCGTCTTAAACATATAATTTACATACTTATTTGCGGTTTGCTCTATTTCGGTGCCGCCGAATCGTTCCGGGCATACGCCGAACCGGCGGCCAAAAGTGCGAGTGCAAAGAGCAAAAAGAGTTCAAAAAGCTATAAAAGTTCAAAAAGCAGAAAAAGCTCCAAAAGCAGGAAAAGCTCCAAAAGCAGGAAATCAACAAGCAGGAAGTCCGGTAAAAAATCGGCTTCAAAGAAATCACGGTATAGTAAATCGAAAAAGAGCAGCCGTTACAAAAAGAAATCCTCAAGAACGGGCAAGAGCCGTCGCAGCCGCAACGCGGTAAAGACCAAATACACCGCGCCGCCCAAGGAGACGCCCCAGAACGACTCGCTGACACTGGCCGTGAACTCGGCCCTGATAGAACGCATCCCCGCGCATCTGAATCCCGGCGGTCTGCGCGTCAACAGCGTGCGCCCCAACCATTCGTCGCGTCTGGCCAACGTGTCGCTCAACGAGAATTTCATATACCTGCCGGTCACCAAGGGCCTGATCGACACGCTGCAGAACGACGTGCGCGCCGTCCTGCCCGACTCACTGTCCGACTACAGGGTGATGCTCACAGTCGACGGAAAATCGCTCTCATACTACATAACCAAGGTGGACAAGCTGCCGCCGGAACACCGCAAGAATCCCGCGTTCGTCACCGAGGTCAATCCCGTATCGTCCACCGCCAAGGGTATGGACAATGACATCGTGGCCCTGTGGCACAGCCACGGCCGTTACTACAAGAACGGGGGCTGGCAGTGGCAGCGCCCGCTGCTGTTCCAGACCGTGGAGGACACATACACCATGAGCTACATACTTCCGTATGTGGTGCCGATGCTTGAGAACGCCGGAGCATACGTGTTCCTGCCACGCGAACGCGACACCAACAGCCATGAGGTGATAGTGGACAATGACACCAACCCCGACGGCAAGGTATATTCCCAGTCCACCTACCGCGAGAACAACGGCGCACAGCAGTGGGCCACAGGCGAGGGGGAAGGCTTCATCTACGACCTGCCCGACTTCCGCGACACTGAGAATCCGTTCGAGAACGGCACCTACCGCCAGGTGCCGACCGTAGCCGGAGGCAACACCTCGGCCGCGGCATGGTACGCCGACATCCCCGAGGATGGTGAATATGCCGTTTACGTCAGCTATAAGACACTGCCCAATTCCACGACCGACGCACACTATTCGGTCAACTACTCGGGCGGCACCAAGGAATTCCGCGTCAACCAGAAGATGGGCGGCGGAACATGGATATACCTTTGCACCGTGCCGCTGGAGAAAGGATACAGCGACACCGAGGCCATCGTGACACTGACCAACGACACCAAGGGCGCGCCCGGCACCATACTGACCGCCGACGCAGTCAAGATAGGCGGTGGCATGGGCAACATAGCCCGTTCCCCTCGCCGCAGCGACGTATATTACGACCCCTCTACCCCTGACACCGCCGACGAAGAATCGGCCGATGACGAGGAGGATGAGGAAGAAGACGACGAGGAATCGGAAACCACCGACGAGACCTCGGAAAACTCCGAGACGCCCGACAGCCCGGACACTGAGATCGCCTCTGCAAAACCTGCCGAGGCCAACACTCCCAAGGGTGCCGCGCCGAGTTTCCGCACATCGGGCTATCCCCGGTTCCTGGAGGGTGCCCGCTACTGGCTGCACTGGGCCGGATTCCCGGAATATGTTTACTCACCCTATCACGGAGCAGACGACTACAAGGACGACTACACGTCGCGCGGCCACTGGGTGAACTATCTGGCCGGCGGTTCGCGCGTGCTCCCCGGCCGCGAGGGCCTGAACCTGCCCGTCGACGTGACCTTCGCGCTCCATTCCGACGCCGGCAAGCGGGCCGACGACTCGTTTGTGGGCACGTTGGGAATCTACTTCACGCAGAACGGCGCCACATACACCGACGGCACGCCGCGAATCAATTCGCGAATGCTCACCGACATGGTGATGCAGCAGATTTCCAAGGACGTGCGCCGCGAATGGGAACCCCGCTGGACGCGCCGCTCCATGTGGGACAAATCGTATGTCGAGGCGCGTGTGCCCGAGGTGCCCACCACGCTGATTGAGCTGATGAGTCACCAGAACTTCGCCGACATGCAGTATGGCCTTGACCCCGAGTTCCGTTTCACCGTAGGCCGTGCCATCTACAAAGGCATAGCCCGCTTCCTGGCCCAGCGCAAGGACCGCGAACTGGTGATTCAGCCGCTGCCCGTAAAGGATTTCAGAATCAAGCGAACCAAAAAGAACCATTACCGCCTCAGCTGGGAACCCACGCCCGACCAGCTCGAACCCACGGCAATGCCGTCCAAATACGTGATTATGGAGCGTTCGGGCGACGACTTAGGCTTCCACAAGATAGGCGAGACCAAGGACACACACTTCGACCTGCGCGTGGCCGACCATGACATCCACTCGTTCTATATCATAGCCGCCAACGAGGGAGGCGCCGCCTTCCCGAGCGAGACCCTGGCGCTGCGCGAGGCTCCTGACGCGTCACAGCCCGTGCTTGTGGTGAACGGATTCGACCGTGTGTCCGCTCCCGGCTCGTTCTCGGAGAACGGCCGCGCCGGATTCGACAGCGAGAACGACTTCGGCGTGCCTTACGTGAAGGACATATCCTTCACCGGCTATCAGACCGAATTCCGCCGCAACGCCGGCGAGAGCTTCGGCCGAAGCGGCTCCAACTACGTGACGCAGGTGATAGCCGGCAATACCTTCGATTATCCCGCCACGCACGGCGCCGCGATAGCACACGCCGGCAAGGGATTCGTGTCGGCCAGCGCGGAGTCCGTTCAGAACGGCGACGTCAAGCTGCAGGACTACCCCATGGTCGACGTGATACTCGGCAAACAGAAATCGACCGTTACAGGCCATTCCAACAAGGGAGTGCGCTACAAGGTGATACCCGGCGAGCTGCAGAAGAAGCTGCGCCAGTATTCGGACAAGGGCGGACGCCTGATGCTGAGCGGCGAGTTCGTCAGTTCCGACCTGCAGGGCCGTCGCTCCGACCGCAACGACCGCGAGTTCCTGGAGGAAGTGTTGGGACTGCAGGCCACTCCCGACTCCATACAGCATGCCACGATGCCCGCCGCTTCCTCGCAGTCGGGACGCCTGCGCGACTCCAGAGGAAACAGCATCCCCTACTCCTCGACGCTCAACGAGAACATGTACATCGTGGAGAACCCAGACATACTCACACCCGCCGACAATGACACCGAAACCCTGCTGACATTCAGTAACGGCGGCGTGGCCGGCCTGCGTCACGACCGCGGACGCGGCAAGGTATTCGTTTACTCCGTGCCATTCGAGGCTATAACCGATGCAGCCGCCCGCGACCGCATCATGAAACAAGTCATAGATTCCATCAAGAAATGAATATATTGAGATTCACCACCGTCAACGCGTTGCGCGAGCACATATTCCGTTCCGGGCTGGAACAATACGTGCTGCTGCAGCTTGACGACAAGAAGATAGACATCTCCCCCGCCGCCATGCGGAGGCTTCAGGAGACGGCCGCCGAGATAGACTCGACGCTGACCTACAGCTATTACCGCGAGGTGTTGCCCGATGGCACGCTTGAGAATCATCCGGTCATAGACTATCAGCCCGGCTCGGTGCGCGATTCGTTCGACTTCGGCTCGCTGGTACTGCTGAACGCCGCCGACATCCTGGCCGCCACCGAGGACTTCACCGACAAGGAATCGGCGATGATGGACGGCGGCTGGTACGCGCTGCGCCTGCGCGTCACCATGGGCAAAATGGTGGTGATGATTCCGGAATACCTGTACTCGGTGCAGAAGGTGGACTTCCGCGACTCGGGCCAGAAACAGCACGACTACGTCAATCCGCGCAACAAGGCATATCAGGTGGAGATGGAACAGGTGCTGACCGAATACCTCGGCGACATCCGCGCACTGGTCAACACTCAGCGCGAGACCATCGACTATGACGCCGAGCCGTTCGACTGCGAGGCGTCGGTGATAATACCTGTGCGCAACCGCGTGGCCACGATAGCCGACGCCGTAAACTCAGCACTGAGCCAGCGCACCGATTTTCCGTACAACGTCATCGTGGTGGACAACGACTCCACCGACGGCACGCGACAGCTGCTGGAAGGGATTTCCGACCCGCGACTGATATTGCTGAAACCGTCGGCCGACGACGGCCTGGGCATAGGCGGATGCTGGAACCTGGCCCTGAACGACAGCCGCTGCGGACGGTTTGCCGTGCAGCTTGATTCGGACGATAAATATATAGACGACAACACGCTGCAGACCATCGTCAACAAATTCCGCAGCGGCAGCTATGGAATGGTGATAGGCAGCTACACCATGACCGACCGCGAATGGAAGGAAATACCTCCCGGCGTCATTACCCACGATGAATGGTCGGATGCCAACGGCGCCAACAACGGACTGCGCATCAACGGATTCGGCGCGCCGCGCGCCTACTTCACGCCATTGGCCCGCAAGTTCCCCTTCCCCAACGTGTCGTACGGCGAGGACTACGCCATGGTGCTCCGCATCAGCCGTTCGTACGCCATAGGGCGCATCTATCATTCACTGTATCTGTGCCGCCGCTGGGAAGGCAATTCCGACGCGAAGCTGTCGATAGAAAAAAGCAACGCCAACGACACCTACAAGGACTTCCTGCGCTCGGTCGAGCTGATGGCCCGCGTACGCGAGAACGTGGCCGACGAATCGGGACGCCGCGCCGACTGGCAGCTGCTCGGCTCGATACCCGGCGGTCCGACAGGCGATGAATTCTGGAACAACATCCAGGACTATATAGACGGCGATGATGACGATGACGACGATGACCTATTAGACGATGACGATGACGACGACAACATCTGACACAAAATCCATGCGGCCCGCGCCGCTGAACTTAGAGACCGTCAACCTGCTGGTGGAACATCAGCTGAGCGAATGGCCCGATGCCGCGGTGCGTTACCATGACCTGGGCCGGACGCAACGCAAGCCGCTGGACATAGGCGACCTTCCATTTGCCTTACAGCTTAACCCGGCGCGTATGGTGTCCACAGCCGCCGACACGTCAACTGAGGCCATAGCCAGCCGCCCCTGCTTCCTCTGCGCCGCCAACCGGCCCAAAGAGCAGATGTGCGCCGAGTGGATGCCGGGCTGGGACCTATGCGTCAATCCCTTCCCCATCCTGCCGATTCACTTCACGATAATATCGCGCGAGCACCGTCCGCAGGACCGTCCGCCCTTCGAGATGGCGGCCATGGCCGAGGCGGCGCCCGACCTGGCAATATTCTTCAACGGCGCCGGAGCCGGAGCCTCCGCGCCCGACCACCTGCATACGCAGGGTGTCCTGAAGTCAGAGCTGCCGTTGATTACTTTAGCCGAGAAACATCATCCCTCCGACCGGCCGGGCTTCCTCAGTTCCGAATCGTTCGGGCTGGACCTTCCCTTCCACTTCGTAAGCGCCGTAATCACTCCCGACCGTCAGGGAGCCATGATGCTACGCGCCATCGCTTCGGCTTTCGGCATCGACACCGACGGCAACCCGGACCCGGGACTGATCAACGTGTTCTACTGGATGGGCGACGACAGAATGCTTCGCGCAGTGGTCGTGCCGCGTCTCAGCCACCGGCCGCATCATTACCTAAATGACGAGCCTGACAGAATCGTGGTGGGACCGGGTGCCATTGACATGGCCGGACTGATGATAACGCCCCGTCCGCAGGATTACGAGCGCCTTGACGCCCCAGTCGTCAAGGAAATATACAGCGAGGTCGCTTTTGCCGACCGTCTCCCCGAACCAATCAGACAACATTTCGGTTTATGAATTCCACATCGCGCAGATCGCCCTGGGCATGGATTCCGGCCCTGTATGTGGCCGAGGGCATACCCAGCTTCGTGGTGAACAGCTTCACCGTCATAATCTATACCCAGATGGGCATCAGCCTGACCGACATGGCGTTCTATACCGGCTGGCTCTACCTGCCGTGGGTCATCAAACCCTTCTGGAGTCCGTTCGTCGACATATTCAAGACCAAGCGCGCCTGGATAGTCAGTATGCAGCTGCTGTTGGGTGTGGCTATGGCTGCGGTGGCGTTCATGCTCCCCGCGCCCTTCTTCTTCACCGGCACATTGGCGGTGTTCTGGATCATGGCGTTCCTGTCGGCCACGCACGACATAGCCGCCGACGGATACTATATGCTGGCCCTGACCCAGCATCAGCAGGCGGCGTTCGTGGGCGTGCGCAACACCTTCTACCGTCTTGCCTCGCTGTTCGGGCAGGGCGGTCTCGTGATGTGGGCGGGATATATGCAGCAGAAAGGAATGGCCGTATCATCGTCATGGAGCATGGTGTTCGTGGCCCTGTCCGTGTTGTTCCTGTGCATCACTCTCTACGACTGGCTCATACTGCCGCACAGCCCCAACGACAAACCGATGCCGGGCGTCACGGCCCGCAGCATCGTCAGGAATTTCTGCATGACGTTCATCAGCTTCTTCCGCAAGCCGCACATCGTCACGGCCCTGTGCTTCATGCTGCTGTACCGTCTGCCCGAGGCTCTGTGCCTGAAGCTGACGCAGCCTTTCCTGCTGGCGCCCCGTGCCGAAGGTGGCCTGGGCCTCACCACCATCCAGCTCGGACTGGTCAATGTGTGGGTGGGCGTTCTCGCCCTGCTGGCCGGCGGCATACTCGGCGGCGTGGCAATAGCCAGGGGAGGCTTCAGAAAATGGCTCTGGCCTATGGCGCTGTCACTGACACTGCCCTGCATATTCTATTGCTTCCTGGCCATGTTCCAGCCTCAGAACTTCGTGCTGATATGCCTGGCCATCGGCATCGAGCAGTTCGGCTACGGCTTCGGCTACACAGCGTTCATGATGTACCTGATATACTTCAGCAAGGGACCGAGCGAGACCTCGCACTTCTCGTTCTGCACGGCGTTCGCGTTCATGGGGCTGATGGTGCCGGGCATGTTCGCGGGCTGGATCCACGACACGCTGAGCCGGTACAGCTTCTTCGGACTCGACGGCCCGCAGGGGTACGTCAATTTCTTCTGGTGGGTCATGATATGCTGCATCGCCACATTCGCGGTCTGCCTTAAAATCAAAGTAAACCCCAATTTCGGCAAGAAACAGGCCGACTGACATAAACACTCCCGGGATGGGCTACAGGACAGGATTCATACACAACCTTGCAGCATGGCTATGTGCCGGCGTGCTGTGGTGCGCCATGACGCTGCTGCAGTCCTGTTCGTCCACCAAGTTCGTGCCCGACGGCAGTCTGCTGCTCGACGACGTCAAGGTGGAGGTTAACGATTCGTCCGAAACCCTTACCAACCGCGAACTGCTGACATACGTGCACCAGCGTCCCAACAACCGGTTCCTTAACATAGCCAAGCTGCGCCTCGGAGTCTACAATATGTCGGGCCGCGACTCCACACGGTGGTGGAACAAGTGGGTGCGCCGTCTGGGCGAGCCACCCGTAATCTATAACGCCGAGGCCACGGCCAGCGACGAACGCCAGCTGCTGCGCGCCGTCAACAACGCCGGCTTCCTGGACGCAACCATCGTGACAGACTCATTTCCCGACTACCGCAGGAAGCGCACCCGGCTGCGATATTCCATCGAGGCCGGCCGACCGCACACCATCCGCAGTATCGCGTATTCCTTCCCCAACGACACCATCCGCGAGATAGTGATGCGCGACTCGCTCCTGTTCCCTGTCGGTCCGGGCGGGCGGCTGGACCGCAACCTGCTGGAACAGCAGCGCGACCTGGTGACACGCCGTATGCAGAACAGCGGCTACTGGGCTTTCGGCAAGGAATACGTCACGTTTACTGCCGACACCGCCGCCGGCTCCAAGCTGGTGGACCTGACCATGTTCGTCCGGCCTCCCTCCAAGGAATCGGGACAGCGGGGACTGGACATGACGCGGCATCACCGCTATCTGGTGCGCAACGTGTACTGCATTCCCGACTATAACGGCGCCGACTGCCCAGATCCGCGCGAGTATCAGGCCAAGGACACGGTGCATTACAGGAACGTAACCGTACTGTACGGCGACAAACGTTATCTCAGGCCAAGTGTACTGAACGAAAACTGCTTCTTCACCCCCGGACGTCCGTACAGCGTCAACGACCTGGAGAACACCTACTCCGCATTCGGACGCCTCTCCATCCTGAAATTCATCAACATCCGGCTTATGCCCGCAGGCTCCATCGGCACCGACGGACTGCTTGACGTATATATCCTGCTGACTCCGGGCAAGAGCCAGTCGATATCCGCGGAAGTGGAGGGCACCAACTCGGAGGGTGACTTCGGCGTGGCGCTGGCGTTGGCTTACGCACACCGCAACATCGGCAAAGGCTCCGAAACGCTGAACCTCAGGGCGCGCGGTTCGTATCAGGCGCTGAACGGCAACCTCGAGGGTTTCATCCACAACCGCTTCATGGAATACGGCGTGGACGCCTCCGTGGTGTTCCCCAAGTTCAAGATACCGTTCCTGCGCGAAAGCTTCAAGCGCCGCATCAAGGCGTCCACGGAGTTCAACATGTCGATCAACTATCAGGAACGGCCTGAATACACACGCATCGTGTCCGCGGTGGGCTGGAACTATAAATGGACGTCGCGCCGCCATCCGTCGCGTTATGTATGGACTCCACTCGATGTGTCGTACGTGTACCTGCCGGCCAGCACCAACGACTTCATCGACCAGATAGCGCCCGACAATCCGTTGCTGCGCTACAGCTACGAGGACCACTTCATACTGCGCTCGGGCTTCCAGTTCTACCACACCACCAAGCGTCAGGAAGTGCCGGGCATACGCCGGCGGCTGCAGCGCGACATTCTCACGTTCCGCACCAATGTGGAGATAGCGGGCAACCTGCTGTTTGCCATCAATTACCTTATAAATCCCAAGCGGAAGTTCCACGAGAATCCCTACAAGGTGTTCGGCATCCGCTATTCGCAGTATGTGCGGGCCGACGGCGACTTCACGTATCTGCGCACGTTCGACAGCCGCAACTCACTGGCCTGTCACGGCGGCTTCGGCATCGGGGTGCCTTATGGCAATTCCAGCATCCTTCCGTTCGAGAAGCGGTTCTACGGCGGCGGGGCAAACGGCGTGCGCGGCTGGTCGGTGCGTACCCTCGGACCGGGACGCTACCCGTCGACCAACTCTCAGTCCGACTTCATCCACCAGTGCGGCGACATAAGGCTGAACCTCAGTGTGGAATACCGCGTTAAAATGTTCTGGGTGGTGGAAGGCGCGCTGTTCGTCGACGCCGGCAACATCTGGACCATACGCAACTATGCCACCCAACCGGAGGGAGTGTTTAAGTTCGATTCGTTCTATAAGCAGATAGCCCTGGCCTACGGCGCCGGAATACGTCTGGACTTCAACTACTTCCTGATCCGTTTCGACCTGGGCATGAAAGCGCACAACCCGGCCATCAACGCCGAGCCCTGGCCCCTGATACATCCCGAATGGAAACGCGACCACGCATTCCATTTCTCAATCGGTTATCCTTTCTGAACAGACTACGATATGAAAAAATTTGTGATATTCGACCTTGACGGCACATTGCTGAACACCATAGCCGACCTCGGCAACGCCTGTAACCATGCTCTGAAGGAAGCGGGATTCTCCACCCATCCCCTGTCGGCCTACAACTACATGGTGGGCAACGGCGTGCGCAAGCTCCTGGAGCGCGCCCAGCCTGACGCGGGGTCTGAGACAATCGACGCCATGTTAGACTCGTTCCGCGAGTATTACGACCGGCATTGCACCGACATGACCAAGCCCTATCCCGGCATCCCGGAGCTTCTGCTCGACCTGCGCGACCACGACATAGCCATAGCCGTGACCAGCAACAAATACCAGAAAGCCGTGGACGCCATCATCAGGCATTACTTCCCCGACATAGAGTTCGCCGCCACACTTGGCGAAGTGCCGGATCGTCCGAAGAAACCGGACCCCTCCATTGTGTTTCAGGCGCTGAGCGACCACCCGTGTCCGAAGCGCGACGTGCTGTATTGCGGCGACTCGGCAGTGGATATGGAGACGGCACGCCGTGCCTGCATCGAATCGGTTGGCGTTACCTGGGGCTTCCGTCCCGTCTCGGAGCTTAAGTCGGCCTACGCCGACCACATCGTCTCCACCCCTGCTGAAATCCTCGATCTGGCCCTCGCCAATGAATAAGTAATAATGACGAGTGACAAGTAAAAACATTGCCGGGAGCGTCTGTGTGGCGCTCCCGGCTTTCGCATTTTTCAGTAATTAAGATTTATGCTTACTCGGTGTATTGACCGCTAACGGAGATTTCCGTTATGCTGATGCCAATAAAACCGATTTTCATCTCTGGGTAATTTCGCCCTGTTCGTTGGCTACATACGCAGGCGTCGTGTCGAAGCGGACATAACCGTATTTGAAATCATTCTTCGTATAGTTCGAAGCGCAGGTGTTGTCCTTCAGGAACTGATCGACAAATGCCTGACGTGCCTGCGGAGTGTCGCAAAGCGAAGTGCCGCACACCACGATAGCGCACGATGTCTCGATGTCGTCCTGAGCCTCCTCTTTCTGGCCCCAGCCTGCGAACTTATTACCCTTCACGGTCACATTCACATCCGCATAGTTCTGGAACTGTATCGAATGACCGAACGAGCTCTGGAAATCACAACCCGTAATCTCCGCGTTGGCTGTCGCATCGCTCCTGGTACTGATTATCTCGATACCCTTACGGCACAGATAGCTCTTGCTCGACTTATCTCCCAGTACGGCTGCCTTTGTGAACGTGCAGTTCCTGACGGTCACCTTCTCGGTGTTGGGCTGGGTGACATACATACCGCGGGACTTGACATTGACGATGTTCAGTGTCACTCCGGGCTTGCAGGTGATGTTGATAAACTGCTTGTCGCCCGATGCCTCGCGACAGTCGAAGTCCGCCACATTCATCGTGCAGCCGGTGAAAGTATTTCCCGAAACATTGATGGAACCCCTGTTGACTGTACGGCCCACTTCCATGCCAAGAGCCTCGGCGGCATTTCCTTTGACGGTAAACTCAGAGTTAGAGGCACGATTGTTCTGAACCTTTGTGACCTGAGAAGCGGCCTGCGATATGCAGCCTACAAACATACCGCAATCGCGCATTGCCTCGACGGTAACATTATCGACCGTACAGCCGGTCACATCACCCTTCTGGAGGAAACCTGTTATTGCACCGGCCTTGTCACCGTCATTTCCATTCACGCCCATTGAAGACACTACCGTTGAATTCTTGACGGTACAGTTCGTAATCTTAAGATTAGCGGCATCGCCCGCATGAGCGTATCCACAGATTACACCGGCAAAATGAGTACCCATTACCTTGGCGCCGTCTACAGTAAGGTTCTTGATTTCAGCACCGCTCTTGATGTATGCGAACAGTCCGGCCGCATTGCTGTCGCCATTGGGGACCTCGATGCAATTAAGGTTGCTGATGGTCTTGCCGTTACCGTCGAACGTACCTGCAAAACCGTATGCGCCATTGCTTGAGAAATAGCCGATCGGGGTGAACACCTCATTGTTCATGTCAAGGTCTGCGTCAAGCCTGACTACCTTGCCCTTGAAGGTATCGCCCTCTTTGACCAAAGCGGAAAGGCCGGCCAATTGTGCAGGCGTCGTGATGGTGTATGTGGTGACGCCGGCCACATCCTCTGAAGGTATATTCGTGTCCACTTCGCCGTTCCACACAACGTTATAGTCGGGAGTTTCGTAGTTCTTCTCCTTCACCACATTGAATTCGGCGGGATTGGTCAGCAGGGCGCCGAAGATGTTGGTGCGGTAGTTGGCCTGTACCGGGGCATTGGGAACGTTCACCACAGCGATTGCGTCAGTGGCCGTGGCCGATGCGGCAGACTCCAGTTTCAGGTCTACCAACGACGATGCCTGAGGCACCAGCAGATACTGCATCGACAGATAGTCGTAGGTCCTTACCGGCTCGCCGTCGTCGCCCTTGGGCTGATACGGGAAGTCCTCGGCAGCGGCGGGACGTGCGGCAAGTCCGTATGTCACATCCACCTGTGTGCCTTCCACCACATCCTTCGCAAACATATCGAACTCGGTGTAGCCCATAGTCGTGACCTTGGTGTAAAGGTTCTCCAGGTCATTCTCTCCGTAGATAACCTTCAGGACATCTTCTTTCAGGTCGGAGGTGCCCCAGTTGATCTGCGCCACGGGACGGTACAGGGTGATGGTCTCGTTGATGGCAGCGGTGACCTTGCCGGTCTCGAACAGCTGATAGAAGCAGTCGTAGCTGTCCGTGCTGTTATACGCGGTCATCTTGCTGTAATCCACCATAATCTTCCTGTTCGCGGTGTCGAAGGTGTAGGGGGAGCCGTCCTTCAGGCTGGCGAAGAAGGCGATCCTGTAGCTGCGGCCGTTGGCCAGGCTCAGGTTTACGGTGGTCTGCAGCGAGTTTTCGAAATTCTGTTCCTTGGTGGTGGCAAGCACTACATTGTCGGGGTCGGTGACGTCATAGACAGCCACCTGCAGGTTCTCGGCGGTGAGGCCGTCGGAGAAGGCACGTGTGCCGGGGGTGCCCGGAAGCGTGACCGTGAAGTTCACGTTGCCGTCGCGAGCAGCTTCCGGCGCATCAAGTTCGCTGGAACACGACGCGAAGCCGAACAGCATTGTCGCTGTCGTAGCAAATGCAAAAAACTTTTTCATGTTATTATAAGTTGGTTGATGTGCGATTGGTTATAGTTCTATATTGTATTCGCCGTTGAAGCCGGGGTCGATACCGACTCCACCGGTGGCCTGCGACGTCAGGAAGCGTCCGCGCACTATGGTGTTGCGTCCGCGCATGGTGGGCACGTTGATGGTTGACGTGCTGCCTATCAGCTCGCCTTTAGGGTCATATACTTCCATTGCCACCGCCACGCTCGATTCATGTCCGTTGACCATCACATGGTCGAATCCGAGTCGCGCCTCATCGTCGGAAAGGATACTGATCTGTGCGTCATAGCTCATGCCGGTGGCCGAATCCACAGGCTTGTTCCGGAAGTTATCGAACTTGGAGGGCATATAGCCGGTGTACACCATCCGGATACGATACTGATTGATGTTGGGAAGCCTATGCTCTATGTTGGCCGGAGGACCGGCCTCGGAATCCTCGCCTCTCGAGATATTGCGTCGCGTCATCTCGCGGTCCACGAAATCGCTGATGTCGGTGGCGCGGAACTCATACCGGGCGAAGGGGCGCTCCAGGGTCATCTCCACATCCTGATGATACTCGGCGTTCATCGTGCTGGCCACCGTAAAGGAGACATCGCCTCGGAATGCGTCGCGCAACTCGTTATTGCCGTTATACGGCTCGGCATATATGATGTTGTGGAATTCGGAGGAGTCGAAGAAATAAGACGACTGCTGCGTGGCGTCGGCATAGTCGCTCCAGCAATACAGGTCGTAGTCCCCCTCGCTCAGCTGGATGGTCACGGTGAAATCGTTACGGTCCGGGTCGTTCCGGAAGAACACGAACTCGGCCGCCGGCACCTGCTCAAGCCCGGCCGGGTATGCCTTCAGATGATAGCGGCACACCGTGGCCCCGGCATCCTGCCGCGTAACGGTCATCTCGGTATGCGTCCATTCCTGAAGATGACGGATGGTCAGCGTGATGTCACGCTTCGGCATAGTGTTCTCGGGGAATTCGTGCACGCACGACGTCTGGGTCAGCGCGCCTGCCAGCACAATGACCGCAGTCAGAAGCCGGAATGCCGGTGACATGAATCCCAAAGGTTTCATTTCCTGCCTCCTTTCTTCCTGACGTCAAACATATAGCACACCGACAGGGCGGCATTGTCTATGCCGTAAAAGGTACGCTTCTTGCGCCCCGCCAACAGACCGTTGGCCTTGTTCACAAACATGTCGTAATCCAGGGCGTATATGCCGAAACCAATGGAACATTCCAGGCGCCACCGCTTGTTGCGGCTGATGTTGCAGCGGAAGCCGGCGTTGACGCCGCCGCCGATGGCCGGAGTGCGCCCGTCATGGTCCTGATAACGGTACGCGCCCTCGAACGCCACGTTGTACCATCCCAATCCGAAATGCGGGGCTACGAAAAATCCCTGATTGTCGGGACGGAACCAGTAGCGCACCTCGGGCATCACCGCGAACGTGCGGTACTTGCGCGCGCGCCGGAAGTAATCAAAGCCGCTGTAATATATGGAGAGGTTTACGCTCCAATGCTTGGATATATCGTACTCGCCCGCGAGGTTGAGCCAGAGCAGGAACCATGCCGGCACGTTGGTCTTGAGGTATGCGTGGCGCTGCCACACCGGCCCCGTGTCGGCTGCTACGGAAACTTCATTCCCGGGTTCTGTCGCCGGTTGTTCCACAACGGGTTCTTCTACATGCCCGATCGCGGTGCCTTCGTCGGTCAGGACAGCCTCTAATTCTCCATCGTCGGTAACTACCACAATCCTGGCACGGCGCACCTGCGGGAATACCTCGGCAGCCAGCCGGCGCCATGCGTTGCCTCCGGCATAACTGCGCAACTTAGCCTCGCGGCGGTCGCCGTCCGGCTCGTTGTCGATGATGGCAAGAATGCCGTCCCGGTCGCCGATGTCGCCGGAGGCTATCAGCTCGCGGGTCGTATCCCAGTCCTCGGCCACATTGCTGACATTGATCAGCGAGACCGGGATACCCCAGTACCGGTTGAAATACCTGCGTACCGCTTCGGCACGATCTTCGGCCAGTCTGCTGTTGAAGGCATAAGGCCCGTCGGGCGACGAGTATCCACACACATCAAACCGTTCGATATGGCCGGCCTTGTGCCAGTCGGCGACCTTGCGTCCCAGACTTTCCAGGCCGTCGTCAATCACCAGGCTGCTCTTGTTGATGCTGAAGCCTGACGCAAACTCGCGCTCATCCCGGCTCAGCGCCGACGCGCTGATGCCTGTGGCCAGCACCAGTGCAAGGATGCACGTATGTATTGTTAGGATATATTTCTTCACGGTAACAGGATGATATTACACCGGATTACGGGGGATTTTACAGACTAATACGCTGAGGCGGAGACTGCGCCATGACGGCACAGCCTCCTGAATCTCGGCATCGCTGTTATTGCTTTACTACTCGCCAGGTATATACCGGATTGGTTGCGGCGGGGGTTATCTCCTCCCATACCGATCCCGGAGCAAGATATACGGAGGGATCGTCGTCAATCCAATTAGGCCATGTGCCACTCTGGAATCCCCACGGCTGTTTCACGAATTCACCGGAAATGATGTTGCAGTCAAATTTCTTTCCGCTTCTGTTGTTATCGAAAACGATGGGTGCTTTATATTCTGTGCCGGTTGTATTCTTACAAGAGTATTTGCCGCCATCTATTGTCAGCTTGGAGCCTTCTGTCCATGCGGATTCTACATACAATACCCGGTCGGCCTCTGTATAAAACTCACAGTCTTTGAGCATGCCGTCAAAGGGATTTCCCATGGAAGCAGTTATCTCAAGACCGCGGGCCTTACTGTTAATCTTTACATTTGTCAGATCAACATTTCCTCTGGAAAAAATGGCGTCCCACATGTTGCCGCCATCACTGCGGAGATTTACATTTATTGTAGTATTCTCCATTGTGAGTGTACCGGAACTGTTGTGACGCACTGCCGTACAGTTTGTAGTAATGGTATTGTTTTTCACAGTCACGGGATTGACACCGGTATTGATTGCCGCTCTGTTAGATGCGTTTTCGGTACAGTTATACACTATATCGACTCCATCAATGTTAAGTGTTCCTGTTTTGGTGACATGGAACAAGAAGTCTCCACCATTTGCTTCAATAGTGCCGGAACCTGTCAATTCAACATAGCTGGCCACGTTTAACAGCGTAAGATTTCTTATTCTGTCTCCGGCATTGGGAGAATCAGCCGTACCTACACCTGTCAGATTCATTGTACCTTCGACATTGAGTTTCAGAGGTTTTGACAACTGTACGGTCGTGGTCACATCGGGCATAGTCAGGCTCTCGCCTTCGGGTATCACATAGTTACCACCGTTCTGTAATGCAGCTACCAGTTCCTCGTCGCTTTTCACTTCTACCGGCACGACCGGGAAATCATAGCTGTCGTTCCAGTTTTCATCCTTGGTAACAGTGAAATAATTGGGATTTGTCAGGAGGGCGCCGTAGATGTTGGTGCGGTAATTGGCCTGCACCGGCACATTGGTCACCGCCACTGTGCTCAACGACTTATCGGCCGTCGTGCTGTTGGCCGTCTTGAGAGTTATGTCAATCACCGACGACGCTGCGGGCACCAGCAGGTATTGCATGGAGACGTACGCGTATTTATCGGGCTGGACGGGGAATCTTTCCGTGTCTGCCGGACGTGCCAGATACGGCAGCGTCACTTCCTCGGCTTCGCCTGTCACATCACCGCTGAACATGTCGAACGTGGTGTATGCCTTTGTCGACACCTCCGAGACAAGGTTAGCGGCATCCGCTCCGTATGCGTTGGGATCGACCACAGCCGGCTCGGCCAGGTCGGATGTTCCCCAGTTAACCTGTGCAACGGGGCGTTTCAGCGTCACAACATGATTGATGGCGCCGGTGATCTCGCCGGTTTCGTACAGCGTATAGAAACAGTCGAATGCATCGGTATTGTAAGTAGTGGCCATCGCGCCATAGCTGACGGTTATGGTCTTTGCGTCAGCATTGAAGGTATATGCCCCGCCCTCCTTGTTCTGCGCGAAGAAGGCAATCTTATAGCTGCGGCCTGATGCAAGGTTCAGTGATACGGTTGTGGTAAGGGAGCCGGAGGCTGCCTCGCTGAACTTCTGATCCGCAGGCGTCATGACAAGCGAGCCGGTCTCGGCGTCATACACCGCCATCTGAAGGTCGTTGGCGGTAAGTCCGTCGGCAAACGAACGTGTACCCATTTTCTCCGGAATAGTGACAGTGAATGTCACGTTGCCGTCACCCTTCGGGCCGACGACATCCTCCTGCGAACAGGAGACAACTCCAAGCAGCATGGCGGCTGCTGATAATGCGAGGATCTGTTTCATGGCTTTTAAAATCGTTATTTGTTGTTATATCTCTTTAAAGTCAACGCAGGTCTGATTTCGATCACTTATCCGCAAGATAAGGATTAATTACGAACCTGTATGTTCAGTTTTAAGGTGTGTACGGTGTGATTACTTTATGCAAGTTTTACTTACAATAAGTTTTATTTTTGCACTTAGTCTATACTATTTTCAATCTGCCAGCGAGCTTTAGTGTGCGTTATTGCCCTTTTGTAATTATTTTTTTATAGTCGCAAAGATATGAATTATTTTTATTTATCACAAATAAATTTTAAAATATTTTAAAAATTTTCATAACCGGACATTGGCGGATAGTGGCGCGGCACGGAGTGCCTGCGCCACTACTATGCAAATTTATCAATCGGCATGTCACTTCGGGACCTTGCGGAGCATCAGCAGGGTCCAGAGGATGGTGATGAGAGTGACGCCGGTGTCGGCGAATACGGCGGCCCACAGGGTGGCGACGCCGAAGGCTCCAAGAATCATCACCACGGCCTTGACCAGCAACGCGAACGTGACGTTCTCGGCCACGGTCAGTTTGACGCGGCGTGACAGCAGCACGGCGCGGGCCAGATACTTCAGGTTGTCGCCCGATATGATGACGTCGGCGGTGTCCATCGCCATTCCGGTGCCCATCGTGCCCATGGCCACTCCCACGTCGGATGCTGCGATGGCCGGGGCGTCGTTGATGCCGTCGCCCACAAAGGCGGTAGGCGCCTGCCGGTGCATCGAGTCTACCTTCTTCTGTTTGTCCTCGGGGAGCATCTCGGCCTGCCATGAGTCGGCACCCACCTGACGGGCCACGCGCTCCACGGCTTCCTTGCGGTCGCCGCTCAGTATCGTCACCTTGATGCCGAGCCTGTGCAGGTCGGCTATTGCCTCGGCAGCCTCCTGCTTCACGGTGTCCTCCAGATATATCGAGCCTAAATATTTTCCGTCACGCTCCACACATATCCGCGATCCGGGCACGGACGATTCCGGCACATTGACGCCAAGCGTCTCCATCAACGTGCCTGAGCCTACCGACACCTCCGTGCCGTCTACCATGCCCCGCACACCGTGACGGACGGCCTTGACACCGGTAGCCACGGGCATTTCACCGCCCTTTGATGCGGCATACGCGCATATCGACCTGGCAAGCGGATGGGTGGAATCAGCGTCTATGGCGGCTGCAAGAGAAACCAATGTATCGGCGTCGACGCCTCCGGCCGGTTTTACGGCGCTTACGTGGAACTCTCCGGTGGTCAGGGTGCCGGTCTTGTCGAACACCACGTTCTTCAGCCGGTCCATGCCGTCAAGATACTTCGAGCCTTTGAACAGCAATCCCAAGCGGGATGCGGTGCCGAGCGACACGAAATAGCTGAGCGGGATGCTCACCACCAGAGCGCAGGGACATGAGCATACCAGGAACACCAGCGAGCGACGGAACCACATCTGCCAGTCGAACACTCCGCCCTGCACGCCGGCCACAATCCAGGGAATAAAGAACACGCACAACGCCAGGATGAACACCGCCGGAGTGTACCATCCGGTGATACGGCGCAACATCGTCTCGGTATGCGACTTGCCGGCCTGCGCGTCCTCTATCATCTTGAGTATGCGCGTCATGGACGAGTTGTCGAACTCACGCACAGTCGTGGCCTCTATCGGTCTGTCGACAGGTATGATGCCCGACGGCAGTTCCTGACCGGGACTGAACGACCGGGGCACCGACTCGCCTGTTATGGCGGCGGTATCGAAATCGACGGGGTCGTTGCCTTCCAGCTTGGCGTCGATGGGCACACGCTCGCCGGGCTGCACAATGATGCGGGTGCCGACAGGCAGCGTCTTCGGGCTGACCTTGCGACGCTCGCCGTTATCGATCACCGTGGCGCTATCGGGTATCCGACCCAACAGCGAGCGCACGCGACGGCGCACGTCGTCCGATGCCACGTCTTCGAGCTTCTCCCCTATGGCATAGAACAGCAGCACGGCCACCCCTTCGGGGTATTCTCCTATTATAAAGGCACCGACACATGCGGCCACCATCAGCGTGAATTCGTTCATCACGCTCCCGCTGCCCCACGACCGGAACATCTCTACGACCACCGGCCATCCCACCGGCAGAAGTGCGATGAGATAGGCCGTCATCGGAAGCCAGTCGAAGCCCGCGGCGTTGATACCCATGGCCGCGCCCATCGATGCAAACGCGCCGGTATGTTCAAGCACGAGACAAATCGCTAACAGTACGCCGCTGATTATCTCGCGCATAAATCCGCGCCAGCCTTCCTGACTGCCATCGTGATTGTGATCGTGACCGTGATTATGATTGTGACAATGACAATGCCCTCCATGACAATGTCCGTGTCCGTCATTGTCTGTATGCGAATCTACAGCATTATCAGTATGTGTGTGTGCCATAACCTTGCTTTTTTTTATAGTTTACAACAAATATCGTATTGATTACGATGCAAAGTTACGACAAAGAAGATGCACAGGCTGTGCAAAAACAAGGTATTAAGTATTAGTGACGAGTAATGAGGTATTTAACCTTTCAGGAGCATCGGGGACAGAGGCCGGTGATGATGCAGTTTATGCCGTCCGGCTCGAATCCCTCTGGCAGATTCACATCGGGCAGAGGGTTGCCTTCCAGGCAGATGGTACGGCCGCATTTGCGGCAGTGGAAGTGCATGTGGCCGTCGTTGGGGTTGTGGTGATGGTGCGAGGGACATACCTCATATTTCGGGGTGCCGCTCCCGTCGTCTATCACGTGCAGCAACCCTTTCTGCACGAACAATGTCAGCGTACGGCTGATGGTGGAGCGGTCCACGGTGTCGAGTTCCGACTCTATCCGCTGGGCGGACACAGGTCCCGGCACACGGTCAAAAAGTTTAAGGAGCATGCTGCGCACCGCCGTAGGGCGCACACCATGCTCCTTCATTCTATCGTCCGTATCTTCGCTCATCGTGAAGACAGCAGCGGCAGTCAAGCAGATACCGCTGTTTTTGGATTAGTTGGATATTATAATCAATCGGATATTATCAGATTATACCCTGAGCCATCATGGCGTCGGCCACCTTCATGAATCCGGCGATGTTGGCGCCCTTCATGTAGTTGATGTAACCGTCCTCCTGACGTCCGTATTCAACGCAAGCCTCGTGGATGTTGAGCATCATCTCGTGCAGCTTCTTGTCCACTTCGGCTGCGCTCCACTGCAGGTGCTCGGCATCCTGGCTCATTTCCAGGCCGGATACGCCCACGCCGCCGGCGTTCACAGCCTTGCCGGGTGCGTACGGCAGCTTGTGCGAGATGAAGTAGTCGATAGCCTCGGCGGTGCAGCCCATGTTGGAAACTTCGGCCACCATCATCACCTTGTTGTCGACTATCATCTTGGCGTCGGCCTCGCTCACCTCGTTCTGTGTGGCGCAGGGCAGGCAGATGTCCACCTTCTGCTCCCAGGGCTTGCGGCCTGCGAAGAATGTGGAGCCGGGGAACTTGTCGGCGTACGGAGCCACGATGTCGTTGCCCGATGCGCGGAGCTCAAGCATATATTCTATCTTCTCGGCGTCCAGACCGGCGGGATCGTAGATGTATCCGTCGGGACCGGACAGAGTCACCACCTTGCCGCCGAGTTCGGTAGCCTTCTTGGCTGCGCCCCATGCCACGTTGCCGAATCCGGAGATGGCGATGGTCTTGCCCTTGATGTCGGTGTTCAGGTCCTTCAGCATGCTCTCAACGAAATAGAGTGCGCCGAAACCGGTAGCCTCCGGACGGATGCGGCTGCCGCCGAACGACAGACCCTTGCCGGTGAACGTACCCGTGTTCTCGCGGGCCAGCTTCTTGTACATACCGTACATATAGCCTACCTCACGGCCGCCTACGCCGATATCGCCGGCGGGAACGTCGCGGTCGGGACCGAGGTTGCGCCACAGCTCAAGTACGAAAGCCTGGCAGAAACGCATTATCTCGCCGTCGCTCTTGCCGCGCGGGCTGAAGTCGGAACCTCCCTTGGCTCCGCCCATAGGCAGTGTGGTCAGGGCATTCTTGAATGTCTGCTCGAAGCCCAGGAACTTCAGGATGGACAGTGTGACGGAAGCGTGGAAACGGATGCCTCCCTTGTACGGGCCGATCGCGTTGTTGAACTGCACGCGATAGCCTATGTTGTTCTGAACCTCGCCCTTGTCGTCTACCCACGTCACGCGGAACGTGAAGATACGGTCGGGTTCCACCATGCGCTCTATCAGTCGTGCCTTCTCCCACTCCGGATGCTGGTTGTACACATCCTCCACTGACAGTAAAACCTCACGCACTGCCTGGTGGAATTCCTTCTCTCCAGGATGCCTTGCCTCGAGGCCGGCCATGATTTCGTTGATTTTCATATACTTCGATTTAAGTAAATGTGGCACTCCGTGTGCCTGTTAGGTTTCCATTGGGGGTGTCTTGACCGATAAATCCACCGGCCTTACAACTCCATTGCAAACTTACAACCTTTTTTCAAGTTTACCAAACAAAAAAACATGTTGCTTGACATATTTCTGCGGTTTTCTTCATTACTTACTGTCACATTGTAAGGCTAAATGAACATACGCCATAAAGGCCGGCCCGACATGACACAAAAAAAGG
>CAJKBH010000040.1 GCA_905198125.1 uncultured Porphyromonadaceae bacterium | reverse complement strand
TCTGTGGGCGGTGGGGACACCGCCCCTCCAGTCGTTGCGGCTTGCGTCGGCGACTGGAATGACGACGTCCACGTCGTCAACCTATGGACGTGGAAAACCTGCGGGCGGTGGGGACACCGCCCCTCCAGTCATCTTGGTTACCGGAGTTACTCATATACCCATTCTTCACTGCGCCACAACTCATATTCTCCAGGCTGCAAAAACCTGGGATTATTTATTATATACCTGATATAACTTTTTAAATGTGATGCATCACGCACAATTCTATCAAAATACTCTTTCATCCATACAGACCCCGAACCTCCAGTCAATTCATTAATTTTCCGTGAACTATAACCTTTAATGGATTTCATGACACTCTCTATACTGTTATTACCGAACAGTTCAAACAACACATGTACATGATTGGGCATGATTACATACGCTATAAGCCGATACTTATTTCCATCGTTATATCTTAAAGTGTCCGAAACAATACCGCGGATTTCCGGGATTTTCAGTATACACAATCCATAGCCGGCATCAAGCAACTTTGATTCCACAGGACCGATTAGTTTCCAATATGCGTATTTATCCTGCTTATCCCAAGGCTTCGGATGATTTGAAATAAATCTATTTTTCAGTTCTGTTAATTCCGCAATTTTGGATTGTGGCAATGAATCAGCCAATCTAAACGTGACATACTGGATTTTACCGTATTGATTCCAATGAGGCAAAGCACCTGAAGTCGACACTTTCACTTCTTCATTAGGATCGAAATATGGATTTTCCATGGCTGAAATACAATTTTGGAATCGTGATTGGTATTAATTGAATTGTATTTGAGAGGATATTATATTAACTACCACTCTCTAAAGGGCAAAATTAACATAATTTCTGAAACATTGATATAATTCACCCAAATAAATTTCACAAATCAGCAACCTGTGGGCGGTCAGAATCTGTGGGCGGTCAGAATCTGTGAGCGGTTAGAATCTGTGAGCGGTTAGAATCTGTGGGCGGTCAGAATCTGTGGGCGGTGAGGACACCGCCCCTCCAGTCGTTGCGGCTTACGTCGGCGACTGGAATGACGACGTCCACGTCGGCAACCTTCGGACGAGGTGAATCTGTGGGCGGTGAGGACACCGCCCCTCCAGTCAAATACGCGGATTGCCAACATCAAATAGACCTTTGCATTTTGTGTTATGCAAAGGTCTAAATGTTGATGTGATATCGGCAACAGCGCTTGAGCCTTTTGTATGTCGGTTACTGCGCCGGCGTGAAATGCTGGAATTGATAATTTATACCTACTAAATCACCGGCTGCCGAAACATTGAATGTTATGAACAAACGTATATAGTAGGCTTTGCCCTGATATGTATACGTTATGATATATCCTCCATTATTTTCTAATGGCAACTCATTACCCCATCCTTCTGCTGGAACTGTCTTAATATCACTTAGCTTTGATACATTCCCAACATAAACCATTTTCACATACGTGTATCCACCGTTACTGCGGCTACCGATTGAAATTGAATTCCCTTTCCAAATGAAATATGGGCCCCAAGAATCATAATCTATTAAATCTATGATGTGTTTCTCTGATGCGGATCCGCTTACGACATCCGTTGTGCTCGGTTTTCCCGGCTGGTCCGGTTCGTCGTCGTCACCGCCGCCGCAGGATGACAGGCTGAGGCAGAATACTGTGGCAAGCATCAGCACGAAATACTTTAGATATTTCTCCATAAATCTTTCTCATGTCGCATCCATTCCTGATTTGACGTTAAGCTGTTATACGAAAAAAGCGTGGAATGATTTCTTGTCTATCTTCAAGGAGGCATCGCCAAACGCCTAACACGAAATAAACAGTCCACTCCCACGCCTTACCGAATATCGATACCCCTTGTCGGGGAGTGGATATACGACAAGCATGAGCGTTTTCGACTGCTTCTCCTTTCGTGTTTGAAAATTGGCGATTTCCTTGAAAAGGATAAAGCAAAAAACGCTTCTATATGTCAGTGTGCGCTAAGCACACTCCGCAAAATTAATATTTTTACGCGTCACCACCAAATTTGCGAAAGAATCTCAATATTTTTCACTAAATTTGCTGACAATCTAAACGTGTGATACCATGAATACTATCAAGATATGGAATGAGAAGCCGTCGGACAATCAGTTGCGGGAAATCGCTGCGATTCTGGATGACGGTCAGACGGCAATCATACCGACGGACACAATGTATGCGTTGGTCTGCGATGCCATGAACATGAAGTCCATCGAACGTATATGCCGGCTAAAAAACATCAATCCGGACAAGACCAACCTTTCAATCCTCTGCTCCGACATACGGATGGCTTCCGACTATGCCCGCATCGACAACACAGGTTTCAAGATTCTTAAGGAACAGACGCCAGGTCCCGTTACGCTTCTGTTCCGTACCGTGTCGAGCCTTCCGAAAGCGTTCAAGAACCGCAAGGTGGTAGGTGTGCGTATCCCCGACAACCCCATCGCGCTCAAAATTGTAGAGACATTGGGTCGGCCGTTACTGACGACCACCATCCAATATGAAGACGAGGACCATGCCATAAATCCCGAACTGATAGCCGAGACATACGACCGAAATATAGAGCTTATGGTAGAGGGTGAGCCGGGACAGATACGCCAGTCGGCCATCATAGACTGCACCGGCAACGAACCGGTCATAGTCCGCGAAGCATCTGACGGGCGGTGAGGACACCGCCCCTCCAGTAGCAGCGACTGGGATGACGACGTCCACGTCGTCAACTCGTGGGCGACGTGGACGTCGCCACTCCGGTTATAGGTCGAAGACCGCCGACTCGGCGGCGTAGACGCCGATGATGCCGACAATCATCAGCACTCCGAACGCCAGCGCCCACACGTCGAGCGTGCGTGACATCTGCGGTATACGGCGCATATACACCGCCAACAGATGGAAAAACGACATCATGAAGGCGAAAAAAACCGGTATGTACGTCCACCATTCAGTGCGCAACAGGCCTGTCATCACCGTCACGGCTATCACCAACACCATGGCGCACCACGCCATTATCTTCGAATCCTTCAGTTTCATATCTATCTGTAAACCTTGAATGCATATATGTCGCCGTTCTGCGACATAGCCAATATTATATAATAACCCGAAGCCATACCGGCCAGGTCTATTTCCATTCTGTTGGTGCCTCGATACGTCTTACGCTGCATACGGGTACCGTTCACGGCGAACACCTGCGACATCGCCGCCTCGTCGGGCAACAGCACCGTGTAATGACTGCCGCCGCTACGCTGCAATATGGCGTCGTCGGGCATCAGTATCCGGTCGTAGGCCGCGGCTCTGGCGCGTTCCTCCTCGGCCATTTCGGCCAGGAAATCCTCGTAGAACTTAAAGGGAACTTCCTCGGCTACCAGCACATCGTCCAGCGTATAGTCACGATACTGTTCCGGGTCGTACAGGTCGAACTCAACGGCAGTGGGCATCATCACCCACGCGTTGCGACGGTCGATGGTCTCCAGCCGGTCGCGGGCGTCGTCTGTAAGCCGACGGAACTCCACGGTGGCGTAGGGATTGTTGATTACATCGGTGAAATACTTCGGAATATTTTCCCACGCCCCTTTTGCCGCAGTCGGAATTCGGCTGTCGTAACGTATCAGCTCTATCTCGCGCGCATAGCGCTGAAACTGGTCGCGTTCGTCATCGCCCAGTTTTGCCTTGTCGAATGTATTCGTCCTGCTGTACGACAGCACCGGATATGCCTTGGAATCGGCGGATATGGTAACATACCCTCCCTTTGGGCTATTGTATGTGTAGAACGGCGTGAACAGGCGGTTGGTGGTCAGCTCGCGGCCGTTCCATACCAATTTCGGTCTGCCCGTAACGGTGCCGTACATGGTGTTGAAGAAATTCTGCGCCAGCTGCATCGCCTGTTTCTGCGGAACCACCTCCGCGAACACGGACGGCACCGCGCTCAATGCCATTGTCAATATCAGGATAATTCTTCCTTTCATATCTCATATAACGGATTTATTTACCGAAATTTTATCAATTCTTGGCTTTTTTGCGCCATTTGATATTATTATGTGTGTTTTTTTCGTTAAATTTGCAGTCAGAAAATCAACTCACTAAAAGTAAACCAACATCACGATAAGACAGACTCATGAAAAAGAGTGCACTTCAGAAAGTGAGAGCTGAGTATCAGCCCAAGTTGCCCGAGACGTTGAAGGGCGCCGTAAAGCTCCGTATCGGCGAGCCTACGGAATCCGTAGCCAATCAGGCAGAAATCAAGCAGCTGTTTCCCCACACCTACGGAATGCCCGTAGTGGAGTTCGAGCGCGATGAGAATCCCGCCCGCGTTGAGGAACCGTTCAATGTAGGTATCATCCTGTCGGGTGGCCAGGCTCCCGGCGGACACAACGTAGTAAGCGGTATTTTCGACGGTCTGAAGACCCTGAACAAGGAGAACCGTCTGTACGGTTTCCTGATGGGCCCCGCCGGATTCATCAACCATCAGTACATGGAGCTGACAGCCGGCATCATCAAGGATTACCGCAACACCGGCGGTTTCGACATCATCGGTTCCGGCCGTACCAAGCTTGAGAAGCCCGAGCAGTTCGACGCCGGCCTCAAGATCCTGAAGGAGCTCAACATCAAGGCCCTGGTAATCATCGGCGGCGATGACTCCAACACCAATGCAGCCGTATTGGCTGAATACTACAAGAACATCGGCGCAGACGTGCAGGTGATCGGTGTGCCCAAGACCATCGACGGCGACCTGAAGAACCAGTGGATCGAGACCTCGTTCGGTTTCGATACCGCCTGCAAGGTATACAGCGAGGTTATCGGCAACATCCAGCGCGACTGTAACTCGGCCAAGAAGTACTATCACTTCATCAAGCTGATGGGCCGCTCGGCCAGCCACATCGCACTGGAGTGCGCTCTGGAGACCCAGCCCAACATCTGCCTCATCTCCGAGGAGGTTCAGGCCAAGAAGATGACGCTGGACAATATCGTAAACTACATCTGCTACGTCATCAGCGAGCGCGCCAAGATGGGCTGGAACTTCGGTACCGTCCTCATCCCCGAAGGCCTGATCGAGTTCATTCCCTCGATGAAGGACCTGATTGCCGAGCTGAACGACGTGATCGAGGCACATCAGGACGAACTCGCCGAGGTAGACGAGAACGAGAAGCTGGAGCTGATTCACGGCTTCCTGTCGCCCACCAACGCTGACCTCTACAAGAGCCTGCCCAAGAACATCGCGCTGCAGCTCAGCCTTGACCGCGACAGCCACGGCAACGTACAGGTGTCGCTGATCGAAACCGAGAACCTGCTGAGCCGCATGGTGGCCGCCCGTCTTGACGAGTGGGCCGAGCGCGGCGAATACAGCGGCAAGTTCAACGCACAGCACCACTTCTTCGGCTACGAAGGACGTTGCGCCGATCCCACCAACTTCGACGCCGACTATACATATAGCCTCGGTTACAACGCAGCAATGCTGATCAACTCAGGCGTGACCGGCTACATGTCGAGCGTGCGCAACCTCACCGAGCCCAGCGACAAGTGGATTGCCGGCGGTATTCCAATCACCATGATGATGAACATGGAGCGCCGCAAGGGCGAGATGAAGCCCGTGATACAGAAGGCTCTGGTCGACCTCAAGGGCCGTCCCTACCTGAAGTTCGCCTCCATGCGCGAGACTCTGGCACTGAACACACTCTATCAGTATCCCGGCCCGATCCAGTACTTCGGCCCCTCCGAAATCTGCGACCGTCCCTCCATGACGCTGCTGCTCGAGCACGACAAGGAGATCTAAGAGGCAGCGATACCCTTTAACCTATTCACCCCTCCTGATTCCCAACAATCGGGAGGGGTGACTATAAAAACACATTACATACGATGAAGACAATCAAGATTTTATTAGTGGCAGCCATGGTATCGGTCACTCTGAGCTGCAATTCCAAGACAGAGGCCGCCAAGGAGAAGGCCGACATGAAACAGACCGCCGTTGAGCAGCCTGCGGCCAAAGCCGCGCAGGATTCCGTCAACGCCGAACAGGAATGGCTACCTACGGTCATCGATTTCTCGGCCACATGGTGCGGACCCTGCCGGATGATAGCTCCGGAGGTGCACAAACTGGCCGAAAAATATGACGGCGCCGTTAAATTCCAGTTTGTCGACATCGACCGGCAGCAGGATCTGGCCATGAAATATGGCGTGGAGGCCGTGCCGACCTTCGTCATCCTCGATCCTGACGGCAAGGAGACAAACCGCATCGTCGGCGCCAACGTCGAAGGGCTTGTCAACGCCATTGAATATGTAATCGCCAATCAATAACTAACTGTATCAACACAATGACAGCAATAGCACAAAACGCAATCGGATCACTGCGCGACAAGGCGTGGGCACGCTGGACGGCCCTCGGGCTGCTGGCCTTCGCCATGTTCTGCAGCTACATATTCATGGATATCCTCTCCCCTATCAAGGACCTTCTGCAGTCCACCAGGGGTTGGGACTCCACCGCGTTCGGCACCATGCAGGGTTCCGAGACGTTCCTTAACGTATTCATTTTCTTCCTGATATTCGCGGGCATCATCCTCGACAAGATGGGGGTCCGCTTTACGGCGGTTCTTTCCGGCGCCGTGATGCTTGTGGGCGCCACTATCAACTGGTATGCGCTGACCGACGCATTCATAGGCAGCAGCCTCGATGTATGGTTCACCAATCATCTGAATTACATTCCCGGTTTCGACGAGCTGGGCATCTCGCCCTTCTACGAGGGCATGCCGGCATCGGCCAAGCTGTCGGCCGTAGGCTTCATGATATTCGGATGCGGCGTCGAGATGGCCGGCATCACCGTCAGCCGCGGTATCGTCAAATGGTTCAAGGGCCGCGAGATGGCTCTGGCCATGGGTTCGGAGATGGCATTGGCACGCCTCGGTGTGGCAACCTGTATGATTTTCTCGCCCCTGTTCGCCAATCTGGGCGGTGACATCAGCGTTTCGCGTTCCGTCGCTTTCGGCGTGATTCTGCTCATGGTGGCCTTGATAATGTTCATAGTCTATTTCTTCATGGACCGCAAACTCGACGCCCAGACCGGCGAAGCCGAGGAGAAGGACGAGCCATTCAAGATCAGCGATATCGGCAAGATCCTGTCCAGCTATGTGTTTTGGCTGGTGGCTCTGCTCTGCGTGCTGTACTACTCCGCTATCTTCCCCTTCCAGAAGTACGCCGTCAACATGCTGCAGTGCAATCTCAGCTTCACTGACGTGGCTCCCGATTCGTTCTGGGCCACTGACGCCGTAACAGTGATTCAGTATGTCATAATGATTGTTATTGCCCTTACTTCTTTTGCAAGCAACTTCCAGAAGAACAAGAGCATGAAGTATGCGTTGCTTGTCACTTCTATTGTGGCGTTGGTTATCTATTGCTACATGGGCTTCATGCGTCAGTCGGCCAGCGCCATCTTCGCGGTGTTCCCCCTTCTGGCTGTCGGTATCACGCCCATCCTCGGCAATTATGTAGACAATAAGGGCAAAGCCGCCACGATGCTGATTCTCGGCTCACTGCTGCTGATTGCCTGTCACCTCACATTCGCCTTCATCCTCCCCATGTTCAAGGGCAGCCCCGTAGGTGGAGTAATCGTGGCATACGTCACCATTCTGGTGCTTGGAGCCTCGTTCTCGCTCGTGCCTGCGTCCCTGTGGCCCAGCGTCCCGAAACTGGTTGACGCCAACGTAATCGGTTCGGCTTACGCACTCATCTTCTGGATTCAGAACATCGGTCTGTGGCTGTTCCCGCTGCTGATAGGCAAGGTACTGGACAGCACCAATCCCCAGATTGTGGAAGGTCTGGCCAACGGCACCCTTACTCCCGAGCAGGCTGCGGTAAGCTATAACTACACCGTGCCTTTGGTAATGCTGGCATGTCTCGGCGCACTCGCCCTGATATTCGGCATCGTGCTGAAGCGTCTCGATGCCAAGAAGCACTACGGTCTCGAGCTGCCCAATGTCGTAAAGGACGAAATCGAGGGCGGCGAAGCCGAAATCGTTGCAGCCGAGGAGTAAATGAAGGTACTTGTATTGATACCGGCGCGCTATGCGTCGACACGCTTCCCAGGCAAACCGCTGGCCAAGATTGCCGGCAAGGAAATGATACTCCGCGTGTGCGGTCAGGTCGCGGCCACAGGCTACGACCTGGCCGTAGCCACCGACGACAGCCGCATCTTTGACACCGTCACCGCAGCCGGCTATCGTGCAGTCATGACACGTGCCGACCATCCCAGCGGCACCGACCGTCTGGCCGAGGCTTACGCCAAGATAGGCGGCAACTACGATGTGGTGGTCAACGTGCAGGGCGACGAGCCTTTCATCCGTCCGGAGCAGATCAACGACATCGTGGGAATCTTCACAAAGTATCCCGACACGCGTCTTGCCACGCTGGCACGCCCCTATCCGCAGGACAGGAGTTACGAAGGGCTTGAGGATCCCAATATGGTGAAATTAGTGATGGGCGACGACGGCCGCGCGCTGTACTTCAGCCGCAGCGTCATACCCTACCTGCGCGGCGTCGACAAGAAGGAATGGCCGGCACGGCATCAGTATTACAGCCATATCGGCATCTATGCCTATACCCCCTCCGCATTAGCCGAGATCGTTAAGATTCCGCGCGGGTCACTGGAGATATCCGAGAGCCTGGAGCAGCTGCGCTGGCTGCAGCACGGCTATGAGGTGCGTGTGGCGGTGTCCGACTTCCCGACTATCGGCATAGATACCACCGAAGACTTGGCCGCCGCAGAGGCTTTCCTGAAGCAAGCCTGAATCCATTTCGACATCCTCTCTAAGTTGTCGATAAATTACAGATTTATCTCACGATTTTTGTTTGCGAATGCAAATTAGTTTTCCTAAATTTGCATTCGCAAATATTTTTGCCCTGTAACACACAGCAAAGCGTTTGCCATCCCGTTCAATTTAAACTGCATATCAGCCAATTCAATGCCGAATAATTCCCAATATACCGATTATTCCCCCGACTATTCGTCGCTTAACGACCTGCCCACGTCGGACACCTTGAGCGAAAACAACCCTAAGGCACAGCAGCGCGCCGAGGGACGTCGCGTGCGCGCACGTCGCAAAAAGGAACCCGAGGTACAGACCAAAGTCAACGCCCAGGGTGAAAAGCCCAACCGCTGGCGTCAGCTTGTCAGCGCGCTCACGGGCACGTCGGCCAGGATGCTGTTCGGCATATTCCTCGGAATCACAGGCATCTATCTGCTCGTCGCGTTTCTGTCATACTTCGTGACATGCGTCGAGGACCAGAGCCTTGTCAACGGTATGCCGGTAGGTCAGGTGCTGTTCAAGGCACAGAACGCCGGCGGCGAAGGGGGCGCCCGACTCTCGGAGTTCCTTATCAACGAGAGTTTCGGACTCGGATCCTTGGTCATAGTGGTATGGCTCCTGGCCCTGTCCATGAAGATACTGGCAGGCAAGCCCCGGTTCAAGACCGTAAACTTCACTATCAAGTGCCTGATAGTGCTGATCACCGTTTCGCTGATAATCGGCCTCGTCACCATCGGCTCCCACACTCCCGTGAACTGGGGTGGTTACCATGGCCGTTACGTCAATGAATTTATCGTAGGATTCGCCGGCTGGACCGGAGCCGCATTGCTGTCGCTGTTCATGCTGTCGGTGTTCGCCGTGATATGTCTGCACGACTTCATGGTGTGGATACGCGGCATCTACCGTAAACATAAGGAAAAGCGCCGTCTGGAGCGCGAGGCACGCGCCGAGCAGGAGGCCAAAGAGGCCGAGATTCGCCGTATGCAGGAGCAGGAACACATCGACGACATCCGTGCCGGCGAAGCCACAGTGCTGCATCCCGAACCTGTCGCCGACCTGACGGACGACGAGACACAGGTAGACTTCTCGGAGAAAGACACCCCCCTTTACTCCATGCCCGACCTTGACGACCTTCCCTCTGAGCCGGAGGGCCCTGCTCTCCGCTCTGAATCCGAGCCTACAGCTGACCCCGAATCCGAGTCCGAGACCGAATCCGAGACCACGCTCACTGCCGAACCTTCAGATAGCTCTGATTCCTCTGATTCCTCTGATTCCCCCCAACCCGCTACTGATAAGATGATTGTCAACGTGGGCACCATCAGCGAGGCCGACAAGCCCCAGCTTCGTTCCGAAATCAGCAACTGGGAGGCCCGCGGCTATAAATTCCCCTCTACCGAAATCCTATACCCCGCCAAGACACAGATAAACGTCAGCCAGGAGGAGCAGCTTGAAAACAAGAACAAGATCGAGAAGACCCTTCTCGACTTCGGAATACCCATTACCAAGATCGAGGCAACCGTCGGACCCACCGTCACTCTTTATGAGATTCGCCTGGAGAATGGCGTTAAGATTTCCAAAATACGTGGCCTGGCCGACGACATAGCACTGAGCCTTGCAGCCAGCGGCGTACGTATCATCGCCCCGATTCCCGGCAAGGGTACCGTCGGCATCGAGGTTGCCAACAAAGTGCAGCAGACCGTCTCGATGCGCACAGTTCTGAATTCCAAGGCATATCAGGAAACGAAATACCACCTTCCCATCGCGCTCGGCTCCACCATATCCAATCAGGTGTACTTGGCGGACCTCGCCAAGATGCCTCACCTGCTTGTAGCCGGCGCCACAGGCCAAGGTAAGTCCGTGGGCCTCAACGCCATCATCGCCTCGTTGATGTTCAGCCTCGCTCCCTGGAAGCTGAAGTTCGTCATGATCGACCCGAAACAGGTGGAGTTCTCGCTTTACAACAAGATTCGCGACCACTACATGGCCGTCATCCCCGAGGATATAGACAATCCCGAGCCGGTCATCACGGATTCTCAGAAAGTGGAGGCTGTATTGAACTCTCTCGTCATCGAGATGGAGAACCGCTACACCTTGCTTAAGAACGCCAAGGTGCGCAACATCGAGGAATATAACGCCAAGATACGCGACTGTCAGCTCAACCTGAACGAGGGGCACCGTTTCCTGCCGTATATCGTGGTGATTGTCGACGAGTTCGGCGACCTTATCATGGTGTCGGGCCGAAGCGTGGAGATGCCTATCGCGCGTCTGGCCCAGAAGGCACGTGCCGTCGGCATGCACGTCATCATCGCCACCCAGCGACCGTCGGCCAACGTAATCACAGGTATCATCAAGGCCAACTTCCCGTCGCGCATCTCGTTCAAGGTGTCGTCGGGCGTGGATTCCCGTACCATCCTTGATTCTGTCGGCGCCCAGCAGCTGATAGGCCGCGGCGATATGCTGATTTCCAACAATTCGGAGATGGTGCGTGTGCAGTGCGCATTCATCGACACGCCGGAGGTCGAAGCCATCTGCGACTATGTAGCCAAGCAGCCGTACGCCCAAGGTCCGTATATATTGCCCGAACCGCAGCTTGCAGCCGGCGAGGACGCAGCCGGAGGTGCCGGGGAGTTCAACAGCAAGGACCGCGATCCCCTGTTCGAGGAAGTGGCCCGGATGGTGGTCAGCAAAGGACAGGCCAGCACCAGTGCCATACAGCGCGTATATTCGCTGGGCTACAACCGCGCCGGACGCATCATGGACCAGCTGGAGCAGGCCGGAATCGTCGGCCCCAGCCAAGGCGGCAAGCCACGCGCGGTACTGGTGAGCGGAGTGGAGCTGGAGTCGATTCTCGACTCCTTGAAATAAAATCCCGGCTTCGGCGGATAACAGAACAGCTCCGCCCGAACAACGGAACGGCTCTGCCCCAACAACAGAACAGCTCCGCGCTAAATAATGAGCCGGCCCAAGTTTTTCAGAAATCTTAGAAATTTGTGAAGATTTCAGAAATTTCAGAAATTTGGCTTCGGGATTTGGCAGATTCAAAAATTTGTACTAACTTTGCAGTCGCAAAAGGGTTCCATGTCCGAGTGGTTAGGTACCGGTCTGCAAAACCGTTTACACCAGTTCGAGTCTGGTTGGAACCTCCAAAAAAAACGCAACGACCTCCGGTCGCTGCGTTTTTTTATTCGTGAGAGCCGCCGGTATGAAAGAGCCTCACCACAGTGGCCCGGTATCGTCGAGGGCTGGCATCAGCGCGGGCAGGTATCAGCGCGGGCAGGTATCAGCGCGGAGCCGTTCTGTTATCCGGCGAAGCCGGGATTCATCAGAAGTATTCGGGGGCCGGGGCGGCATGCTCCACCGGCTCCGGGCAGACTTCCGGCTCGATTACCGGTGCATGCTCGGGGTCCAGCTTCTCCAGACTGTCCTGAAGTGCCTTCGCCTGCTCGATGCTGTCTGCTATCGCCTGCTGACGCGCTGCCTCCTCCTTGGCTTTGCGTGCGCGCTCGAATTCCTCCTTTTCGCTCGCCTTTATCTCGAAGCCTGAACTCGTGGCGAAATAAATCGTTTCCGATCCTTCGCTGTGGTTCACCTCGCGGTCGCGCTTGCCCGGCAGTATGATGACGGGCATTCCGGCATGAACCAGCTGTGACAGTTCCATGATGTTCTCGTTGGTGAGTCGCATACAGCCGTGCGATGCGCGATGACCGATGCTCCAGGGAGCGCAAGTGCCGTGAATACCTATCTGAGGCGAATTGATGCGTATGAAGCGCGGGCCGAACTGACCCTTCTTCTTCGACTGCTTGCCGTTGTCGTCGGTATACAGCCAGTCGGTGCTGTCGAACACACCCACCACGTTGAAATAACCTTCGGGCGTGCGGTTGTCGGCCTTCTTGTGCTTGTTGCCATAGCGTTTGGAGCAGGCCATGCCGTATTCCTTCCTTACAGAGCCGAGGCTGTCGTACAGTATCACTTTCATACGGGCCTTGTCGCATATCAGAAATCCTTTATGGCCCTCCACCGCCAGTTTCTTCGCATATTCAGGTGCTTCGGCGGCTATTACAGGCAGAATGCCGTCCTGATATTCGGTTTCGGTATAGTCCACAGGCTCGACCTTCACGGTGTCGGTTTGAGGCACCGTATCAATCAGCGAGGTGGCTGTGTCCAGCTCGGGTATATATTCACCGACTGTATCGGAATCATCGGCCTTGGGTCTTGAACAGCTTATTATCAGTAATAGCGACAAAAGCGGTATTAGTTTTTTCATAATGTCAGGTATCCTTTTATACCCTGTTGTTTATTAACAGATTTAATATTATTTATCACAACTTTCAGGGTGCAATATTACCGCTTCAGTTGCACATTTTCCTTTCTTGTGGCAAAATTAACAAAAAAATTTTGTAATTTTGCCATACTGCTCCCTTTTGAGTTATAATTAATATGAAAACTACGCGAATTATAGGTTTTGCGGTGCTGGTCGTCCTGTGGGTATGGCTGGCATGGGGAGTATTGTCGGCGGGAGTGACGTTGTACAGCCTGCTGATAGTGGCTTTTTCCGGCATCATCATCTTCGTGCCTCTGTGGCGGAAACTGACGGGCGGAAACAAGAAACAAAAATGAGTTCTAATGGACCAGGATAAACACGAAATCATCAAAAAGACCGGAGATAACGACACATTGCTGTCACACATAGACGGTCCCGACGACCTGCGCAACCTCGACGTGTCGCAGTTGCCTCAGGTATGCCGGGAAATCCGCGACACTCTTATCCGGAACCTATCGGTCAACCCCGGACATTTCGGTTCGAGCATGGGTGCCGTGGACATCATCGTGGCATTGCATTACGTATTCAACACTCCCCACGACCGCATTCTATACGACGTAGGCCATCAGGCATACGCCCATAAACTGCTGACAGGACGCCGCGAGGCATTCGCCACCCAGCGCACCTTGGGCGGCATCAGCGGTTTCCCGTCACCTTCCGAAAGCATATACGACACCTTCACCTGCGGCCACGCAGGCAACGCAATCTCCGCCGCCCTCGGCATGGCCATAGCCGACATGAACACTCCGGGCCAGGAAGACCGCATGACGGTTGCCCTGATCGGCGACGCATCCATCGGCAACGGACTCGCATTCGAAGGACTGAACAACACAGCCATCAATCCGAACAATCTCCTCATCATCCTGAACGACAACGACATGTCGATCTCGCCGAATGTCGGTGCCCTGCACCGCTACTTCTCCGAACTCACCACATCCGTGGGCTACAACAAGTGGCGCTACAAGCTATACAACATGTTCCGCCGCAAGGGGATGATGGACGACAACAAGAAGGGCGTGATACTACGCTTCGGGAATGCCCTCAAATCCCTGATTTCCAAGCAACAGAACATATTCGAAGGTCTCAACATACGATACTTCGGGCCGTTCGACGGCAACGATGTCACCAAGCTGGTGAAGGTACTGAACGAGATCAAGGGGATGCACGGACCTCGCATCCTGCACCTGCACACCGTCAAGGGCCAGGGATACGAGCCGGCGATGAAGAATCCCGCTGACTGGCATGCACCCGGCAAATTCGATCCGGCTACCGGCGCACGCCGGAAGTCATCGGGCGGCAACCCGAAGTGGCAGGAGGTGTTCGGCAATCATCTGCTCTCCCTGGCACGCGCCAACGCCAATGTGGTGAGCGTCACCGCCGCCATGGCCGCCGGCACCTCGGTAGACATATTGCAGAAAGCCATGCCCGAGCGCGTGTATGACGTCGGTATATCCGAAGGTCATGCCGTCACGTTCGCCGGCGGTCTCGCCGCAGCCGGCAAGCATCCTTTCGTGGCCATATACTCGTCGTTCCTGCAGCGGGCTTACGACAATATCATCCACGACACGGCCATCAACAATCTGCCCGTCACCCTGTGCATCGACCGCGCGGGACTCGTGGGCGAGGACGGAGTGACGCATCACGGCATGATGGACATAGCCTTCCTGCTCTCTATTCCCAACTACACCGTAGCCGCACCAGCCGACGCCGACACGCTGCGGCTGCTTATGAACACGGCTCTTAAGCACCGGGGACCTATGGCCATTCGTTATCCGCGAGGCAACTGCGAACCGGGGTCTCTCCCCGACTCCGATACGGAAACGACACTACCCGTAGGCAAAGGACGCCATATATTCATGTCGGACAATGCCGACATAGCGATTCTGTCCCTCGGCAACACGCTGCGCAACGCCGTGGCAGCAGCCAAAATAGCGGCTGAGAAGAATGTGCCCGTCGACGTCTACGACATGATATGGGCAAAGCCGTTCGACACCGAGCTGGTGCGTCAGATAGCCCTGACACACAAGCGCATCATAACCATCGAGGATGGCGTGCGCATCGGTGGATTCGGTTCGGCCGTGCGCCAATGGCTCGACGACAACGACATCATGATTCACTTCACTCAGTTAGGAATTCCCGACCGCTTCATCCAGCACGGCAGCGTGCCTGAGCTGGAGAAGATATGCGGACTCGACCCCGACTCAATCCTTAACGCCATTCTGTCATGAAGATAATCATAGCGGGAGCCGGCGAGGTGGGACGTCATCTGGCCAAGATGCTGAGCAAGGAGAACCAGGACGTGACCCTGATAGACCAGGACCAGACACGTCTGGACGTCATCGACGCCACCTACAATCTCATGACCTGGAACGGCAACACATATTCCTTCTCCAGCCTGAAGGATGTGGGCGTCTCGGATACCGACCTGTTCATAGCCGTCACGCCGTTCGAGACAAACAACATCACGTCGTGTGCCATAGCCAAGAGCCTTGGCGCCAGCAAGACAGTGGCCCGTATAGACAACAGCGAGTTCCTGATAGCCCGCAACGGCACGATACTGCGCGACCTCGGCGTGGACTATCTGATCTATCCCGAGAATGTGGCCGCCAACGAGATTGCCATATCCCTGAACCACAACTGGGCCCGCTACTGGGGCGAACTGCACGACGGCAAACTCCTGCTGATAGGCGTCAAGCTCCACGACCAGAACCTGCCGATACTGAACTGCAAGATCAAGGACCTGCCCGTCACCACGCACGATTTCCACATAGCGGCGATCAAGCGGCGCAACGAGACCATCATCCCTAACGGCGACACCAAGATTCTGCCCGACGACATAGTCTATTTCATCACCACGCCCCCATTCATACAGGAGGTGCGCGAGCTGTGCGGCAAGACCAAGCGCGTAATCAAGAAGGTGCTGATCATGGGCGGCAGCCGCATTGCGCGCCGGTTCTGCTCGCTGTATCAGGACAAGTTCCATATCAAGATCATAGACAAGGATATGGACAAATGCGAGCGTCTGGCCACCAACTTCCCCAACTGCGAGGTGGTGTTCGGCGACGGACGCGACATCGAGGTGCTGCGCGAGAACAACATATTCCAGTACGATGCTTTCTTAGCCATGACCGAAAGCTCGGAGACCAACATTCTGGCCTGCATGACAGCCAAGGAGTTCGACGTGCGCAAGACCGTGGCCGACGTGGAGAACCTGCAGTTCGTCTCGCTGGCCGAAAACCTGAACATCGGCACCACCATCAACAAGAAACTGCTGGCTTCGGGCCACATCTTCAAGATACTGCTCGACACCGACCAGACCAATTCCCGGTTCCTGGCCCTGGCCGACGCCGATGTGGCCGAGATACAGGTGCATGAGGGAAGCAAGATAACCAAGGCGCCCGTGCGCGACCTGAAGCTCCCTTACGGAATGACGCTGGCCGGTCTGATCCGAGGCGACGAGGTGAGGCTGATCGACGGCAACACCCGCATCATGCCCGACGATTATGTAGTACTGTTCACTCTTCAGGGCACCCTCGAAAAAATCGAAAAATGGTTCAGCTGACGAAATTCAAGCTCCCCAAGCTGTCTCACCGCAGGTACATCAACTTCCTGATGCTGGCACGCATCGAGGGTTATCTGCTGGTGATCCTGGCCATCTTCATGCTGCTGCCATGTTTCGTGTCGATGCTTTACGAGACTGAAAGTTCCGTGCCGTTCCTGATATCCGTGGGCATCACGGCCGGAGCCGGACTGGGCATGTGTTTCCTGAAGCCGAAAAACAAGGACATGGGACGCCGTGAGGCCATCTTGCTCACGGGTCTTACATGGGTGGTGCTATCATTGTTCGGAATGCTGCCGTTCATCCTGTACGGCACCCACATGTCGGTCACTGACGCATTCTTCGAGACGATGTCGGCGTTCACCACCACGGGCGTATCCATCCTCTCCACTCTGGACGGCGTACCTAAATCCATTCTGTTGTGGCGCTGCCTGATGCAGTGGTTCGGAGGTCTGGGAATCCTGCTGTTCACGCTGGCCGTAGTGCCCATGCTCAACTCGGCGGGCGGTCTGCTGCTGTTCAACGCCGAGGTGACCGGCATCACTCACGACAAGCTCCGTCCGCGTGTCAGCAACACGGCCAAGGGGCTGTGGGGCATGTACATAGCCCTTACATTACTGCTCGTCATCCTGCTGTCGTTCAGCCGGATGGACTTCTTCGACGCCCTCTGCTACGGTCTCTCCACAATGTCTACGGGCGGTTTCGCCACAACGGACCAGGGCATCGTGGAGTTTGCCAGCAATTACGTCAAGGTGGTGCTGACCATATTCATGTTCTTAGGTGGCATAAACTTCGTGCTGTTGTTCCACGCCTTGCAGGGCAATGTGCGCAACCTGTTCCGCAACTCGGTGTTCAAGCTGTATTGCTGGTTGGTAGTGTTCGGTTACGTGGCGTTGGCCATCGACAGCGTGATGCAGGGTCTGTACCATAACGCCGAGGACCTGACGGTCAATCCTCTGTTTCAATGCGTGTCGGTGATTTCCACCACAGGTATCAGCACGCCCGGCTTCAAGAGCGGCGGCCCGCTGGCCATCATGGTGCTGTTCCTGTTCATGAGCATGGGAGCCTGCTCGGGCAGTACGTCGGGAGGCGCCAAGATAGACCGCTTCCTGGTAATGATCAAGTTCCTGAAGAACGAGTTCTACAAGATAATGCATCCCAGCGCCGTGACCACAGTGATACTCAACGGCAAAGGCACCACTCCCGGCATGATCTACAAGACACTGGCTTTCCTTATAATGTATGTGCTGGTGGTCGTAATATCCGGGGCAATAGTAAGCCTCACCGGCGTACCGCTCGGCGAGGCAGTGTTCCGTTCGCTCGAATCCATTTCCAATTCCGGCATCTGCGATGTTCCTGGAGGCCTTTCGGGCAGCTACGCGCATCTTCCGGCGTTAGGCAAGTGGGTGTATGCCTTCGTGATGCTGACCGGACGTCTCGAGATATTCACGGTGCTGCTGGTGTTCACTCCGGGGTTCTGGCACCGGTGACAGTCTTTGCAGCCTGTGGCCACGGGAACCCGGACGGATTCATGGTCAGGTGCAGGTCTTTCTTCGACAGTCGCACCCCAACGTATTCCTTCAGTTTGGTCCGCTCCTGCTCGGTCAGACCCTTCGGTGCGTTTACGAATATCATGTTTACCGTATCCTGATGCGTGTCGTGCGTGGAAGTGGCCACCATACGCGCCAGCGCTATGTCGCGCACCGATGGAAAGAGCACCTTCACTTCCGGAGCTATGCGTATGCTTTCATCGCTGAACTGGCTGCTCTCCCTGATCACGCCTCGAAGTGAATCGATAGTGGTCTGCTGTGACGTCAGTTCCGACTGCATCAGCTTGTAGAACTGGGCGTCAGTGCGGCTGTCCTTCATGTCCTGCATGGCGAATCCCTGCTTTATGTTCAGTATCGTGCCGCCCAGTCCGCAGGAGTCAAGCTTATTGACCATGGCCAGCTGCAGCGAATCCTTGGGCAATGCCGCCCCTATAAGCGTCACGTCTATCACACGCTTATTGCCGTTCATGTATTCCTTGTGGCTCAGTACCTGGGTGTTGGGAAACACCATTTCCCTCTCCACGAATGCCTGTGCCTTCTCCATGAATACGTTTTTACGCACCATGACCAGGGTCAAATAGGCGCTTAATATCATCATGGCCGTTATCAGAGTATAGAATATGATCTTGACGCGCTTGCTCCGGGCCTCGTCCTGATACACCACCTTCTTGAATCCCATCAGCTTCACCCCTACCCACGAGGCCACGAAGATGAATATCATGTTGGTAAAGAACAGATAGAAGGCGCCGAGGAAGAAGTGCATCTGCATCGTTGCCAGCCCATAACCTGCGGTACACAGGGGAGGCATCAGCGAAGTGGCGATAGCCACGCCCGGCATGACCTGTCCCTTGTTTTTGGCGGCTATGCTCAGTATACCGGCGGCTCCGCCGAACAGTGCCACGAACACATCGTAGATGGTGGGCGACGTGCGGGCCAGCAGCTGGCTGGAGCTTTCATACTGCGGTGAAATAAGGAAGTAGAGCGCCGACGTGATCAGCGAGCCGAGAATGGCGGCAGACACGTTCTTCAGACTTTTCTTCAACAGGTCGAAGTCCCGTATGCCGATACCCAAACCCATGCCGATAATCGGACCCATCAGAGGTGATATCAGCATGGCGCCGATTATGACCGGCACGCTGTCGGTGTTCAGACCCAACGAGGCTATGAAGATGGCGAATATCAGCGTAAGCAGCTGACTGCCTTTGAACGAAACGCCGGCGCGGATGCTTGCCTCAACGTCCGTCTGCCCCTCCAGGTCCGCCATCGGATTGAGATACCCCTTGATGTCGGTCCATGTATTCCGCAGCCGAAGCCGGAGCCTGTCCCTGAATGTTCCCTGTGCTTCCATTTTCACCTTTTCTTTATTCATTCACTATTGTTAACAATTTCTTTTTTGTGCAGTTCGGAAACGGGTTGTGTAATTTCCGTATTTTGATTATTTTTGCATTGACATTGGCGGGCAACCAGCGCCTGCAATGGGCATTTATGTCAGCATTAAAATTACGCGGTCTGGGTGTGGCCATGATAACGCCCTTTGATTCAGACTTTAATATAGACTATCCAGCGCTCCGGCGAGTCATAGACCATGTCATCGACAACGGAGCGGACTATCTCGTCATACTTGGCACCACCGGCGAGACGCCGACCCTGACCGCTGCCGAAAAGGCCGAGGTGCGGCGTCGCGCAGTGGAATATACGGCCGGAAGGGTACCTCTCATAGCCGGAATGGGCGGCAACTGCACCGCCGCTCTTGTCGATGAAATCCGTCACACTGACCTCACCGGCTATTCCGCCATCCTCTCCGTCACTCCATTCTACAACAAGCCGTCGCAGGAGGGTCTGTACCGACATTTCGCCGAAGTGGCGCGCGCGTCGTCCCTTCCTGTGGTGCTATATAACGTGCCTGGACGCACCGGCGTCAACATCGCCGCCGAGACCACGCTGCGCCTCGCCCACGAATTCCCCAATATCGTGGCCATAAAGGAGGCTTCCGGCAATCTGAAGCAGATAGAGGAGATTCTGAGCCGACGCCCCGAGGGCTTCGAGGTTATCTCGGGCGACGACGCCCTGACCTATCCCCTCATTTCCATCGGCGCCGAGGGTGTCATTTCGGTGGTAGGAAATGCCTTCCCCAAGGAGTTCGGTCAGATGGTACGCCTCTGCCTTGAAGGCAACTTCAACGAGGCTCTGCCTATCCATCATCGGTTCCAGAATCTTTACGACGAGCTTTTTGTCGACGGTAACCCTGCCGGCATCAAGTATCTGCTGCACGAAATGGGCTTCTGCGAAAACCAGCTGCGACTACCATTGGTTCCCACCCGTCCCGAAACAGGCGAGAAACTTGACCGTATCCTCGCCTCTCTATGATAGATCAGGCTACTGCGCAACGCATCAAGGACACCGCCGACATCGTCGAGGTTGTCTCCGATTACGTCCACCTTATCAGGCGGGGCGCCAACTATATGGGTCTGTGCCCGTTCCACAACGAGCGCACCCCGTCGTTCTCCGTCAGCCGCAAGCGAAATTTCTGCTACTGCTTCTCGTGCAAGAAGGGAGGCTCGCCCGTCAACTTCATAATGGAGAAAGAGGGCCTCAGCTATCAGGAGGCCTTAATGCACCTGGCAAAAAAATATGGCATCGAGGTCAAGGAACGCGAGCTGACCGACGAGGAACGCCAGCGTCAGAGCGAACGCGAGGGAATGCTGGTGGCCAACGAATGGGCCATGAACCTGATGGAGCACGACCTGCTCCATACCGACGAGGGACGCGACGTGGGCCTGTCCTACTTCACTCAGCGCGGCGTAACCGACGAGGCAATCAAGGCATTCCATCTCGGCTATGCCCTCGATTCAGGCTCGCACCTCGTCTCAGAAGCCCGCACCAAGGGATTCAACATCGACACGCTCAAGACCTTGGGACTTGTAGGCACGTCCGGACGCGGCACCGATTACGACCGCTTCCGTGGCCGGGTCATATTCCCCATACTCAACAACTCAGGCAAGGTCATAGCCTTCGGAGGCCGCGACCTGAAAGGCGGTCTGGCCAAATACATCAACTCGCCCGAGTCGATGCTCTATAAAAAGAGCAATGAGCTGTACGGCATCTTCCAGGCCCGCGCGGCCATAGTGCGCGAGTCGAAATGCTTCCTTGTCGAAGGCTACATGGATGTGATAGGGATGTGGCAGTCGGGAATGAAGAATGTTGTTGCCAGCTCCGGTACCGCCCTGACCGACGGCCAGATAGCGCTGATACACCGCCTTACCGACAACATCACTCTGATTTATGACGGCGACGCCGCCGGCATCAAGGCCTCGCTGCGAGGCATCGACATGCTGCTGAGCCATAAGCTCAACGTCAAGGTGCTGCTGCTGCCCGATGGCGACGACCCGGACTCGTTCGCCCGCAAGCATACGCCCGAGGAGTTCCGCAAATATGTGGAGGAGCACGAGACCGACATCATACGGTTCAAGATAAGCGTGCTGCTCACTCCCGAGACGGCGAGCGACCCGCAGAAACGCATCGAGGCCGTGAACAGCGTGGTGGAATCCATAGCGCATATCCCCGACCCGGTGGCGCGTGACGTATACATTCAGCAATGCGCCAAATTACTTGGTGTGACCGAGGAATCCATTGCCATCTCCGTAGTTCGTGCGCGCGAGATTCTTATCGACAAATGGCGGAAGGAACGTGAATGGAAGCGTCTGCGCGGCGACGAGTCGTTGCCCGACGCTCCGGTGGCCGATCCGCAGCGTCCATCCATAGGGCGCACCATCGCCGAGATGTCGCCGGCAAAGCCGAAACGCTCCGAACCGGATACATCGTTCAGACCGCTGGAACGGCCTTTGATAACGTATTGCCTTAAATACGCCTACAAAGAAGTGTTCCAGACCATGGACGAGGACGACGACTCGCTGATGAACGTGCTGGAATATGTGGAGAGCGAACTTAGCGCCGACGACATACATTTCTCCATACCGGAATATGCCACGATATTTCAGGAGCTTAAAAAAGCGAAGCCGCAGTTTGACGAGGCTTTGTTCCGCAAGCGCGCCGACATAGACCGCGAGAAGGACCAACGTCGTCGCGACGCCATAAACGAGATTGCCGACGGCGATTTCTCGGTAAGCGAGATAGCGGCCAAGGAACAGAAGATGGAGAAGGACCTGGACGAGTGGTCCGCCACACAGATCAACGATTTCATCAAGGAATGGCCGTCACGCATGCTGGCCAGCCATGAGAACGATATGGTGCGCCGGGCCGTGACGGAACTGCTGCGCGAGAAACATCACCTAAGCAACATCTTCGCCAACATGCCACAGGACGAGCTGGAGGAAAACCGTCTCGACGCCCTGGTGCCCAGAGCCATAACCGAATGGAAGTCTGAGATACTGAACCGGCAGTTGCGGGATTTATTACAGAAGTTTCATGCCACCGGCGCCGATATCTCGCCCGATGACGAGCTACAGATGCAGCTGCGCCTCAACTCAATCATGAACCTGCGCAGTCTGTTCGCCAAAGAAACAGGCGAACGCGTACTGTCCGCCTCCAAAATTAATAATTAGCAATTGCCAATTACTAATTACTAAAAGACGTAGCTGAGACCCAGACCTACGAATACGCCGCTGGTCTGCGGCATGATGCTGTAACGCCCTTGCAGCGACATCTTGAAGAAATTGGTGAAATACACGTCGAAACCCAATCCGACGTTAACTCCCATGCGGCTGCGGTTGGTTTCCTCGTAATAATGCTTATTGTAATGCCAGTTGTTGAAAGCGATGCCGGCCAGGGGATAGATGCCGAATCCGCGCACCAACTGGAACGGGAAATGCACGTCGCCGTTGATCATGAATCCCGATTTGTGATCGTTGCTCATTATGTATCCTATCTCCGGAGCGATACGCACATGGTTGGCGCACTCCCACTGATAGTTCATGCTGACATAGCCGCTCTCGTTATACGATGCGAAACCGCCTGTGAGTCCCACAGACATTTCGCCTTTGCCGAAAGCCTGAGCCTCGTTGACGCTGAATATCGCTGCCAGTCCCACAACCGCCGCAACCACATATCGTAACCCTTTCATCGCAACGTTAAATTTATTTATTAATATGAAATGTTAATTTTATAGTTTTAACGCTTCACTCCGAAAATTGTTTTGTAACTTTGCAATACTATCCGACATCAAGGTACTTGAAGACCTTAGAGTCCTTAAGGTCCTTAGAGTCCTTAAGGTCCTTAGGGTCCTTAAGGTCCTTAGGGTCCTTAGGGTCCTTAGGGTCCTTAGGGTCCTTAGAGACTTTAAGGTCCCTGCCTTCAACCCGAAATTATGACACAATACAATTTCCCCGATATGCTTCGCGTCACGGCCTGCGTGCCCTCGGTACGCCCCTGCGACGTAGACGGCAACGTACAGGCCATCATGCGCATGGCTACCGACGCTTCGCGTCTCGGCACCGACATAGTCCTTTTCCCCGAGCTTTCCGTGACGGGCTACACCTGCGCCGACCTGTTCCACGACTCTTTGCTGCTTGATGCCGCCGACAGAGCCATAGACCGCCTGGCGCAGTTCTCCGTCACCATAGGGTCAGTTATCGTCGTCGGCGCTCCCTGCCGGTGCAACGACCGCCTGTATAACTGCGCTTTCGTCATTTCCGACGGCAAGGTGCAAGGCGTGGTGCCCAAGTCATTCTTGCCTGACTACAACGAATTCTACGAGAAGCGCTGGTTCTCGTCGCCCCTATCCCTGCCGGAAGGTGTATTCCCTTACAGCGAGAAATACGGCAAGGTTACGCCCCGCCGCATTTTCTCTGTGCGAGGCATAAAATTCGGCGTCGAGATATGCGAGGATCTGTGGATACCCGCGCCACCGAGTTCCGACCTGGCTATGGCCGGTGCCGAAGTGATACTGAACCTTTCGGCTTCCGACGCACTAATAGGAAAACATGACTATCTGCTGTCGCTTCTCGCCAACCAGTCGGCGCGTTGCCGCTGCGCCTATGTCTATGCCTCGGCCGGTTTCGGCGAATCATCGACCGACCTGGCTTTCGCTGGCAATGCCATCATCGCCGAGAACGGCCGCATATTGAAGCAAAGCGAGCTTTTCGACACGCACGAGCTGATGCAGACCGCCGACATCGACGTGGCCCATCTGCGTCATGACCGCATACACATCTCCTCCTTCAATGAATATTTCCCGCTGGCCGGCAAGTATGAACTTACGGAATGCGGCGTGACCGAAAACCGCGTACGCGAAGCGAATCCCCTTGCATACCGGTATGTAGATCCTACCCCGTTCGTCGATAAGGATGAATCCGAGCTTTTCCGCCGCTGTTCAGACATCAGTTCTATCCAGGCATGGGGACTCGCCACGCGCCTCAAGGCCATCGGCTGTCGTAACGTGGTGATAGGCATTTCCGGTGGTCTCGACTCCACGCTGGCACTCCTTGTAACCGTCAAGGCATTCGATATGCTCGGCCTGGACCGCAAAGGTATCCACGCCATAACGATGCCCGGATTCGGCACCACGACCCGTACCCGCTCCAACGCGGATGCATTAATGGATACTCTCGGGGTTACGGCACTGTGCATTCCTATCGGCGAGGCGGTATCCCTTCATTTCCGCGACATAGAACACAATCCTGATAATCACGACATCACATACGAGAATTCTCAGGCCCGCGAGCGCACACAGATCCTGATGGACTATGCCAACAAAGTGAACGGTCTGGTCATAGGCACCGGCGACCTGTCGGAGTTAGCGCTGGGCTGGTGCACATACAACGGCGACCAGATGTCGATGTACGGCGTCAACGCGTCAGTGCCCAAGACAATGGTGCGCTGGCTGGTTACAGGTTTCGCGCGTGAGACCAAAGACACGGCTCTGCACGACGTATTGCTCGACATCGTGGACACACCCATCAGCCCCGAGCTCCTGCCCGCCGACAGCCGGGGACACATAGCACAGAAAACCGAGGACACCGTCGGTCCATACGAACTGCACGACTTCTTCCTATATCATGTAATGCGTTTCGGCGACGGTCCCGACAAGATTGCCGCGCTCGCCGCAAAGGCATTCGACAAGAAATATGACCTGCAGACAATATATAAATGGTTGAAAACGTTCTATAAACGATTTTTCAGTCAGCAGTTCAAGCGGTCGGTCATGCCAGACGGCGTGAAAGTCGGCTCCATCTGCCTCTCGCCGCGCGGCGACTGGCGAATGCCCTCCGACGCATCGGCACGAATCTGGCTCGACCGGATCCAGCAACTTATAGACGGCTTGAAGCAGGACTGACACATCCATCACAGCCGCTCATGACAGCAGTATGTGACAGCCAACAACCCAACTACTCATAATGTTTTCATTAGACGAACGTATATTTTTGTTTTTTAACGGCAACCGAGCCCCGCTGCTCGACGTGCTGATGCCCGTGTACACGTCGCCCTGGATATGGGTGCCGTTCTACGTGGCCTGCTTCGCCGCGCTGATATATAAATACGGGTGGATTCGTGCGCTGATGATGCTCGGCGCCGTCATTGCGGCCGTCGGCCTCGCCGATTATATCTGCGCCTCAATAATACGTCCCTGGTTCGGACGTCTGCGCCCCTCCAACCTCGACAATCCCTTCAGCCAGTATGTCACGATAGTCAACGGATACCGGGGAGGCCGCTACGGCTTCCCGTCGTGTCATGCCGCCAACACATTCGCGCTGATAGGTTCGCTCGTCACTTTCACTCGCTCCAGGCGCTTTGCCGTGATGCTGGTGCTCTGGGGCTTGTTTGTGTGCTACACGCGCATGTATCTCGGCGTGCATTATCCCACCGACCTGCTGATGGGCGCCACGATAGGCTCCACTTTGGGCACTTCCATTGCTCTCGTGGCACAGCGTATCGGAGCCAACGCCCGCCGCATCCGCGACAGCCGCGGCTTCCGCGTGCGCCACGTGCAGTTCAACCTTGTCAATACGAATTACACCCTGGCCCTCGCACCCATCCTGATTCCTGCCGCCATCCTGGTCGCAACCCTCCTGACGGGCTTCCTCTTCCTCATTAAATAATCCTCCCACCTCTCCCGCTCCTCCCACCTCTCCCATAATTTCTCAATCCCACATTCCTCTCCTCCCTTACTATGAAAGAGCTTACCAACCACTCGGTTCCGCGCTATTCGCGCGATGATATGTCCCGTGCCCTCGAAACACTGCGCAACGGCGGCGTCATACTGTATCCCACCGACACCATCTGGGGTCTTGGCTGCGACGCCACAAACCCCGAGGCCGTTGAAAAGATCTACTTCCTGAAGGGTCGTTCCGAATCCAAAGCCATGCTGGCCCTGGTGGGCAACGAGGGGCAATTGCAGAACTGCGTGCATCATATACCTGAAATCAGCTGGGAACTGATCGAGGCGGCCGTGCGCCCCTTGACCATCATCTACGACCATCCCAAGGGACTTGCTCACAACATGCTGGCGCCCGACGGCAGTGTGGGCATACGCATCACGTCCGAGAACTTCAGCCGCACGCTTTGCCAGCGTTTCGGCAAACCCATCGTCTCCACATCCGCCAACCGCAGCGGCATGAAGTCGCCCAAAACATTCGCCGAAATCAGCGACGACATCAAGTCGAAAGTAGACTACATTGTAGAGTACGGCCGCGGCAACAACCTCCCCGCCTCCGCCTCCGACATCATCAAGATCTCCGACGGCGGCATCGTCAAGGTAATCCGATGAACCGTTAGGTCAGTTAAAAAGTTGAAAGAGTTTAGGAAGTTAAGATAACACCGCAGAGGCTTCAATAGCCACACTATTATCTTAACTTTCTTAACTTTATAAACTCCCTAAACTCACCATATAA
>CAJKBH010000039.1 GCA_905198125.1 uncultured Porphyromonadaceae bacterium | reverse complement strand
TTCCTTTACTTATCCGTTTAACTCGTTGATATTCCGTGAAATCAATAAATGTTAATATTTATATAATTCTGTTAATTTCGAGAGCCGGATTGAACCTTCTCCGCTGAAAATTGTTGCCCCGCTCCGAAATATTTTCCGAAGCGACGCAAATTTTACTGATTTTCGGCACGATTATTCCAGCCAAATATCCTTGATGAGATAGGTGCCTTTACGGGTCGGAAGATTGAGCTGGATGAACTCTATGTCACGGAACGAGCCAAGCGGGATGTCGGTCTTAGGTATCTCGCGAGTCACCGTCACAGGATATGGCGCCGGCATAATCACGCCCGTGTCAGGTGTCAGGTCCTTGATATTTATCGTCGCCACGGCCGAAGCCGCCGGGATATTTGCGGTCGGTTCCACAGCCACGAATGTCATCGGCGCCGAATACGTGTAGCCATTGCGAGACACTACGGACACCTTTGCGTCCGCGCCGGGCAAATCGGTGGCGCCGTAACTGTCGGCCGGATTCATGGTCAGGAACGCCACCTTGAGCTGCGTCGGATTCACCGTTTCGGGCACTTTCGCTATCTTGTCGCCTACACGACGGCGAATCACCGTGCGGCTGTCAGGCTTGTCATTACGGATGTCAAGTTTATAATGTACCGGGTCGTACCAGTTGGGATTGACATAATTGAACGAGAAATCCCAGCTTTCGGGAATCATGTTGACGTCTAAGTTTGCGTCACCTTGCTTGGGAGACAGCAGAGCCAACGGAACGCGCGTCGGTTCCGGCTTCACGTACTCCGTAAAACCTAAGTTGCCCGCAATCTTTCCTTCCATGAGCAGATCCATATCCGGCTCGATGCCTGTGGCCACCACAAGATAGATGCCCGGCAGCACGTCGGCGCGACGACCCACTTTCTCGGCCTCGTTGTCGGCCGTCACCTTATATAATGTGTAGTCGCGGCGCAGTCCGGGCAGGTTCAGCTTTATCCGGTGCGGACGGTCCACGGCCACAATCTTGGCATCGTTGAGGGATGTGTTGCCAAACGGATCGTCCAATATGTCGGCGTCGGGCATGATCTCCATGCGCCAGACGCCGGGCTGCCCGGTCTTGTCAAGAAAATAGGCTCCGGTTCCGTCGTACTGCGCCACGGGCGACGAGCCATGACCGGCCACCAATTCAAGACTATCGGGACATACGGGATTGTCCTCGGTGGAATTGCTGTATATGAATTTCTGCGGAGAGTTGAACACCGACAGGTCGGGGTCGTGCGACACGCGGGTATGGCCGAACTTGGTGTTGTCGGGATATTTGCCGTAGTCAGCGCCACGAGGCGTCTCGCGGGCTGTCTCGGCCGCAATCATCAGACTCAGGGCCTTGGCCGGCGTGTAGGCTAAGTTCATATAATGAGTGGGGTATTCCGTATTATATTGCGCCAGGTCTATGGGATCGTAGGCGAACTGCGTGATCCACTGGAAACCTTTGCCGCGGAATGTGCGCGCTATTGCCGGATAGAGATGCGAATACAGCACGTCGGCCGGATCGAACTCATAGACGGCGCGGGCCAGGTGCTTGTACGCGGGAATCGTATCCTCCCATGGAATGGTATAATTGTCCAGCGCCGGCAGGAAATTCCCCTTGCGCTCATGGCCGGCCACCAGACCTGTCGGGTACCACTGATATGTGGTGCCCTGAATGTCCTTGGCATCGTAGTAGGCCGAGGTCACGTCGGGGTTGTGTGTCACATTATATAATATAGGACGTTTGTAGCCGCCCTTACGCAGGGCGGCCGACATCCGGTCGATATATTCGGTCACGCTCTTTTTAGATGCTATGTGGCATGGCTCGTTATTGATCTCGATGGCCACTACGGCCTTGTCGTCGGCAAGAGTGCGCCCTGTATACGGATTGCGGTGCTTGACCAGTTGCTGCAGATAGCGCTCCTGGGCGGCACGCGCGGCCGGATCGAAATGGATGTCGCACTTGTCGTAGTCGTAGGTGAACGACCCGGTGTCGGCATCCTTTTCGGGGTAACCGTTGCCGAAATTGGTCTGCGCGGTAAGCACGATGTCGATGCCGCGCTTCTCCAGCTGGGCGATAAGGTAGTCCAGCAGGTCGAGGTGTTCGCTCTGCACCAAGTTGCCGACGGAATCGGCCAGTTCGGCGTCCCACAGATGCAGCCGGAACGCATTCAGACCCAAGCGGGCCAGATGGTAGACATCCCGGTCAATGGCGCGTTTGCGGTCTTTACCCTCATAACCCAACGCCCGGTATGAATAGGCGAACGGAACGGTATAGTTCGTGCCGTAATAGCTGACCTCCTGTTTGTTGTCGCTGCGACGCATCACGCCCTCGCTGTCAACGAACACCTCATACTTCTGTCGGTCGGGATTGATCTGACTTTTCCCGGCTCCGTAAGCCTTGGCTCCGCAAGCCGCAACGCCGCCCATCGCGACCAACGCGCACGCGGCTATTATCCGGTTTTTCATGTCATTCTGTTTTTATCTACCGCAAAAGTACTACAAAACCTCCACAATCACAAACCTAAAAGTCGGTAAAAATCACCATCGATTCTTAAGACTGTTTTTGCCGTAGCGGGAATACATTGATATAAAATTTATGACAATCTTTTCTGATTTTTAATTATATTTGCACATTGACAGCGTTATTACATAAAGAATAAGCCAACCAAACCTATAAGTATAGACCTTCTAAACAGCAATGTGCATGAATATCAGCATGAATGATGAAATATATCGTCGGATTCATTTCGCTGTAATGGCAATTGAAAGCGGAGCCCGCAAGCTCGGCATTTCCAGCAAGGAAATGCACTACAGGCTACGCAAGCAAGGCCTGATCCGAAATCGTCTGTTCAAAAGATATGACACCCTGCATACTCAAAGTCTGGATTGGGTAGCTGATGATATTTCTGAAACCCTTCTAAATTGGGAAGCCGGATTATGATAACTTTATTTCATGGTTCATATATCACCGTCCCTGCTCCGTTCGTCAAGTTGGGAAGGAAGAAAGTAGATTTCGGACAAGGATTTTACCTCACCAAATTACGTTCCCAAGCTCAAACCTGGGCCGAAACGGTTGCAGAAAGAAAAGGCAAAGATGTCCGACCTGTCCTGTCGATATATTCCATCGATATTGATTCCATTAAAGCCAATGGCTACCGCGTGAAAGTCTTTGAGGCTTATGACCTTGAATGGCTTGAATATGTTATTGATTGTAGACGAGGCGGCAGGATGCAGTTACTTTACGATTTAGTAGAGGGCGGTGTGGCAAATGACAACGTGATTGATACCGTTGAAGATTATGAAAACGGCATCATTACTGCGGACCAGGCTCTCGGCCAATTAAAATACAAGAAAGTCAATCATCAGATCTGCATATTGAATCAGGAGATCATAGACAAACATTTGTTATTTATTTCATCGGAAACATTATGAGGGATAGTGTTTTATGGCGTAAGCAGAGCCGCATAATAATGCTATTGGCCGACAGGTTGCAAATCGATCCCGAGCGGGCTCTTGACTTGTATTATTCAACCGAAATATGCCGACAGCTTTCCGACCCCAAATATGGCCTGCATTTGAGAAGTGACGACTATATATTGGAAGATCTCATAAACGAACTTAGAGACACACAATAATGCCGGATAAGATATCCGCTGCGACTGGAGGGGCGGCATCCTCACCGCCCAAGGGGTGACGACGTGGACGTCGTCATTCCAGTCGTTGACGGTTACGGGGCTTCGGATAAGCGCGTGATAAACGTCTGAAAGGCGCCTGACAGACGCCCGATAGGGTTCTGAGACAGTTAACGGTTCGTAAATTTCATTATCTCAGAAATTTTGATTATTTTCGCGGTTTAAAAGGACATCATATCGTTATCAAGGAGTCGGGAAGGCAAAAACCGGTCTTAATAATCGGCATTCACAACCGGCTTCCGATTAAGGATAGGATTCAAAGACCCAACAACAATGCTGACATTGCAACAGATAAAGGCCGATCCGGAGTATGTGATCGGCAGACTGGCTGTCAAAGGATTTGACGGTCGCGGTATTATAACGGAAATACTGGAGATAGACGAGGAACGCCGCAAGCTTCAGCATAAGTGCGACACGGATGCGTCGGAGCTGAAGAAACTGGCTGCGAGCATCGGCGCGCTGATGAAGCAGGGCAAGAAGGAGGAGGCCGAAGGTGCCAAGGCCGAGGTGGCCCGCATCAAGGGCGAGACCAAAGGTCTGCAGGACCGTCTGGAGGAGTGCGAGCACAAACAGCTGCAGCTCCTGCTGACCGTGCCCAACCTCCCCAACGAGACCGTGCCCCTCGGCACATCGGCCGAAGACAATGTGGTCGAGAAGACCGGCGGCCCGATGCCCGATCTGGGCGAAGACGCTCTCCCCCACTGGGAACTCGCCAAAAAATACAACATCATCGACTTTGAATTAGGCGTTAAGGTCACCGGCGCCGGTTTCCCCTTCTACGTAGGCAAAGGCGCCCGCCTGCAGCGCGCGCTGATACAGTTCTTCCTCGACGAGGCCTGGAAGGCCGGTTACGTTGAGGTAGAGCCCCCCTTCGTGGTGAACGAAGCTTCGGGATACGGCACAGGCCAGCTTCCCGACAAGGAGGGCCAGATGTATCACGTCAACCTCGACGACCTCTATCTGATTCCCACGGCCGAAGTGCCCGTCACGAACATTTACCGCGACGTGATCATCCCAGAGAACGAGTTGCCCAAGAAGAACTGCGCCTACTCTCCGTGCTGGCGCCGCGAAGCCGGCAGCTACGGCAAGGACGTGCGCGGCCTGAACCGCCTGCACCAGTTTGACAAGGTTGAGATAGTCCGCATCGAGCGTCCGGAGGATTCCTACGCGGCGTTGGAGGAGATGAAGGACCATGTGCAGGGTCTGCTCGAGAAGCTGGGCCTCCCCTGGCACATACTGCGTCTGTGCGGCGGCGACATGTCGTTCACGTCGGCCATCACCTTCGACTTCGAGGTTTGGAGCGCCGCCCAGAAGCGCTGGCTCGAGGTAAGCTCCGTTTCCAACTTCGAGACATATCAGGCCAACCGTCTGAAGTGCCGCTACCGTGGCGACGACAAGAAGACCAAACTGTGCCACACGCTGAACGGCTCTGCCCTGGCTCTGCCCCGCATCGTGGCCGCGCTGCTGGAGAACAACCAGACGCCGCAGGGCATCAAGGTGCCCGAGTGCCTGGTGAAGTACACCGGATTCGATATGATAGACTGACAATATTAAGAGCACATTCCACATTTAAACGATACACAGATGACACAGCACGACTTTTCGCACCCCGACATGTCGCCGCAGGACAAAGGATATGTCAGCAAGGGTGAAAAACAAATTCCCATCGACGACCCGACGGGGAAATGGAGCGACCTGACACTTCTGCCGGAATGGGGCGAGAAGTTCTACGACGTGTACACTGTGCGCAAGCACGGCAAATGGGTGATGCTGAAGGGCGTGAAGCCCGAGTATCGCGACGACCCGGAGCGCGTGCGCATGCTGGAGCAGGAATTCGACACGCGCTACAACCTGGCGCATCCCAACATCGTGATGGTGAACGACTTCGAGAACGTGCCGGGCGTAGGTCCGGCCATCATCACCGACGACATCTACGGCTATTCGCTTCGCCGCCTCATCGACGAGAAGCGGCTCACGCCCAAGATAGTGTACCGCCTGCAGACCCAGCTGGTGGACGCCCTGGAATACATTCAGGAGAACCACATAGTGCACGACCCCATCACCCCCGACACCATCATCTTCACCGAATATAACGAGAACCTGAAGCTGATCAACGTGGGCTACGCGCAGAAGTCGAGCCTGACCGAGCAGGACACGCAGGCCGACATCCGCGATTATGGCAAGGTGCTGAACGAGGTGCTGGACCATCTGCCCACCACACTGCCGCGTCTGCGCCGCATCGCCAACCGCTGCGAAAGCCCCGATCGCTCCTACCGCAGCGTCCCCGATCTGCAGCTCGCCCTGGAGCGACGCAACTCGGGACAGATGTACGTGTTCATCTGCGTGTTCATCGTGTTCATGGCCGCCCTGCTGATATGGCTCACCAACAGATGATTCACACTTCCACAAATCAGAATGTTAGAGATAAAGCAAATACAGCCCACACGTTCCGCTTTACGTGACTTCACGCAATTCCAGATAGACCTGTACCGTGGAAACGACTATTATGTTCCGCCGTTGGTCAGCGACGACATCGAGGCGTTGTCACCGGGCAAGAACCCGGCGTTCGACTTCTGCGAGGCTGCATACTTCATGGCATACCGCGACGGCAAGCCCGTGGGACGTATCGCCGCCATCATAAACAGCCAGGTGAACCGGAACTGCGACTCTAAGATATGCCGCTTCGGGTTCATGGACTTCGTGGACGACATGGAGGTATCGCACGCGCTATTTGACGCCGCCGAGGACTGGGGACGCCGGAAAGGGATGAACAAGATGGTAGGCCCCCTCGGCTTCACCGACATGGACCGCGAGGGTCTGCTGGTGGAAGGGTTCGAGGAACTGTCCACCATGGCCACCAACTACAACTATCCCTACTACGCCGGGCATGTGGAGGCAGCCGGATACGCCAAGGAATCGGACTGGGTGGAGTTCCTGCTGCAGGTGCCCGACAAGGTGCCCGAGCGTTACGACCGCATTGCCACATTAGTGAAGGAGAAGCTGAACCTGCGCATACAGAAATACACAAGCCGCAAGAAGGCCAAGGCGGAGATAGGCCACAAGCTGTTCCGCCTCATCAACGAGGCGTACAAGGACCTGTACCAGTATTCGCAACTCACCGACCGCCAGATAGACTACTACGTGGACTATTACCTCGGACTGGTGAACCTTGACCTGCTCACGTTCGTGATGGACAAGGACGACAACCTGGTGGGCCTGGGCATAGCCCTCCCCTCGCTGAGCCGCGGACTGCAGAAGGCGCAAGGCAGATTGCTCCCCTTCGGGTGGTACCATCTGCTTAAGGCGCTGAAAGGCAAGAACGACCGCGTGGACCTGCTGCTGGTGGCCGTACATCCCGACTATCAGAACCGTGGCGTGAACGCCCTGATGTTCCAGGACCTGCTGCCGCACTTCATCAGACTTGGCTTCAAGTATGCCGAGACCAACCCGGAGATGGAGACCAACGCCAAGGTGCAGTCGCAGTGGGAAGTGTTCAATCCGCGCCAGCACCGCCGCCGCAGGTCGTACGCCAAAGATATTTAACCGGGTGCATACCGTAACGCAATTATCGGCATGAATCAGGAAGTGGAGCATGTAAACCCCTATCGTCAGGGCGACAAGACGGAGCAGGTCGAGGAGATGTTCGACTCCATCGCGCCGGCCTACGATTTCATGAACGCGGCCATGACTTTCGGCCTGTTCAAGAGCTGGCGCAACAAGGCCCTGGCCCGTGCGCACAAGTTCGCGCCCGGAGCCAAAGACATTCTGGACATAGCCACCGGCACGGGCGACGTGGCCCTGCACCTGCTGAAGCTGTACCCCGACGCCGCCATATCCGGTCTGGACCTGTCGGAAGGGATGCTGAAGATAGCGCGCGAAAAGGCCCGCAGGCTCGGCGTGGCCGACAGATGCACCTTTACCCAGGGCGACTCGCTGCAGCTGCCGTACGTTGACAACAGCTTCGACCTTATAACCGTGGCCTACGGCATACGCAACTTCGCCGACATCAGCCGCGGTCTCTCGGAAATGGCGCGTGCGCTCCGTCCCGACGGAACGCTGTGTATTCTGGAGCTGTCAGAGCCGGCCAACCCCGTGCTCCGTACTCTGTACCGATTCTATTCCCATAACATAATTCCGATGGTGGGCCGCATGGTCAGCGGCGACAGGAGCGCCTACAGCTATCTGCCGCAGTCCGTGGCCGCATGTCCGCAGCGCTACGACATGACCCGGCTCATGACCGATGCCGGTTTCGGCGACTGCCTGTGGAAAAGCCTTACCTTCGGAGCAGCCACAATTTATCTTGGAAAGAAAAGACTTTGAAATAATGGCCCCGGTGGGGTCGGAGGAATCATTAGCCGCCGCCATCAGCGCCGGTGCCGATGCAGTCTACTTCGGCATCGAGGGGCTGAACATGCGCAGCCGAAGCAGCTCCAACTTCACCCTCGACGACATGGAGCGCATAGCGCGGCAGTGCAGCGACGCCGGTGTCAGGACTTACCTGACGGTCAACACCATAATCTATGACTCGGACATCGAGAAGATGCACTCCATCGTGGAGCGCGCCCATACCGCCGGAATAACGGCCATCATAGCCACCGACATCGCCACCATACATTATTGCCAAAAAATCGGCATCCCGGTGCATATCTCCACCCAGGCCAACATCAGCAACACCGAGGCCGTGCGCTTCTACGCGCAGTGGGCCGACGTTATGGTGCTGGCGCGCGAGCTCAACATGGAGCAGGTGGCCGACATACACCGCCACATCGCCGAGCAGCCCATCCTCGGTCCCGACGGCAATCCGGTGCGTCTGGAGATGTTCTGCCACGGCGCCCTCTGCATGGCCGTCAGCGGCAAGTGCTACCTCTCGCTGCATCAGATGAACTCGTCGGCCAACCGCGGCGCATGCAACCAGATATGCCGCCGCTCGTACACCGTACGCGACAAGGAGACCGGCGACGAGCTGGACATCGAGAACCAGTACATAATGAGCCCCAAGGATCTGAAGACCATCAATTTCCTGCCGGAAATGGTGAAGGCGGGCGTCAGCGTGTTCAAGATCGAGGGACGCGCCCGCGGTCCGGAATATGTCTACGAGACCGTCAGCTGCTACTCCGAGGCTCTGCAGGCCATCTGCGACGGCACGTTCAGCGAGGAGCGCGTAAAGCAGTGGGAGGAACGTCTCGCCAAGGTGTTCAACCGTGGATTCTGGAACGGCTACTACTTAGGCCAGCGCTTAGGCGAATGGAGCGCCAAATACGGCTCGTCGTCCACGCGTGTGAAGCAGTATGTGGCCAAGGCCGGGAAATATTACTCCAAGCTGGGCGTCGGCGAGTTCCTGATGGAAGCCGGCGAACTGCACGTAGGCGACGAGGTGGTGATAACAGGTCCAACGACGGGTGCGCTCATCTTCACGGTCAGCGAACTGCGTTTCGACCTCAAGCCCGTGGACAAGGTGGTGAAGGGCCAGCTGTTCTCGCTTCCCGTCCCGGCCAAGACACGTCCCGCCGACCGCCTGTACCTCTGGAAAAAGAAATAAATCACGCAATACATATACACTATGTTACAGATATCAAAACGCGTAAGTGCATTGTCACCGTCGGCCACACTGGCCATGCTTCAGAAGACCAACGAGCTGAAGGCTGCGGGAGTAGATGTCATCGGCCTCACGGCCGGCGAACCCGACTTCAACACGCCGGACCATATCAAGGAGGCGGCCAAGAAGGCCATCGATGAGAACTATTCCCGCTATACTCCCGTGTCGGGCTATCTGTCGCTGCGCAAGGCCATCTGCGACAAACTGCAGCGCGAGAACGGACTGACGTTCACGCCCGACCAGATCGTGGTGGGCAACGGCGCCAAGCACGAGCTGGCCAATGTGGTGCTGACCATGGTCAATCCCGGCGACGAGGTGATTATCCCCACCCCGGCATGGGTGAGCTATGTGGAGCTTGTCAAACTGGCCGAGGGTGTGCCCGTATGCGTGCCTACGCTTCCCGAGAACGGCCTGAAGCTGACGGCCGAACAGCTGGAGGCCGCCATCACGCCGCGCACGCGCCTCATGATTCTCTGCACGCCCAGCAATCCTACCGGCGCCGTGTACACAGCCGAAGAACTGGAGGCACTGGCAGCCGTATTGGTGAAGCATCCGGACGTGACGGTGCTCAGCGACGAGATCTACGAGCACATCAACTTCACCGGCGGCGTGGCGTCCATCAGCCATTGCGAAGGAATGCAGGACCGCGTGATAATCTGCAATGGCGTGTCGAAGGCATACGCCATGACCGGATGGCGCATCGGCTACATAGCTGCTCCTCTCGCCATAGCCAAGGCCGTGACCAAGCTGCAGGGCCAGATGACATCCGGAGCGTCCTCCATCGCCCAGAAGGCAGCCGAAGCCGCCTACACCGGCCCGCAGGAATGCGTGGAGGAGATGCGACAGGCGTTTGAACGCCGCCGCGACCTGATCTACGGACTGGCACAGGAGATTCCCGGCTGGAAGGTAGCGAAGCCCGCCGGAGCCTTCTATCTGTTCCCCGACGTATCGGCGCTGATAGGAAAGGAAACCGACGGCGTCAGGATCAACACCAGCGGCGACTACGTGTTCTATCTGCTGGATAAGGCCAACGTATCGACCGTAGACGGCGACGCCTTCTGCGCGCCCGGCTACATCCGCCTCAGCTACGCCACCAGCGACGACAACATCCGCGAGGCCATGGCCCGCATCAAAGCCACCACCGAGAAGCTGAAATAGCCGAATCACCCCGATTAATCGGGATTATCTCGATTCATCGGGATTAATCGGGATTCATCGAGATTAAAGAATATAAAAAAATCAGGGTTGAGCCGCGAGACTCAACCCTTCTTTTTGCGTTGTCTTACCAAGATTCGAACTTGGACAGGCAGAACCAAAAACTGCAGTGCTACCATTACACCATAAGACAATCCTTATGTCCCAAGACCCTGCGGCCCTAAAGACGATGCAAAGTTAATAAAAATGCCTTAAACCACCAAACCAAATAGTGGCGCTGACTCTCCGAGCCGCGTCCCAAGACTGGGATGGCGATGTCCACATCGCCAATAATAGCCTTTACTTCTTCATGGTGAAGTGGCGGCTGGCGAGGCGGTAGCCGTCGCAGAACACCTCGACGGTATAGTCGCCGGGGGTCAGCGTGGTGTTGACATCCCAGTAGATGCTGGCGCTCATCTCCTCGTTGGCGTATTCCAGATTGCGCGAGGCCGTGGCCTGCACGCTCTGGCCGTCGATAGTGAAGCTTCCTCCGCCGCTCAGCAGGCTGCCTTCGGGCGAGATGATACGCAGATAGAATGTCTTCATGCCGGGAGCCGCCGTGCTGTTGGGGCTGACGGTGAAGTGTACGCCTAACTGACGCGCCTTGGTGATATTCTTCTCCTTCTTGCCCTTCTTGTTGTATGCGTTCAGCGACAGGCCGGTGATGTTCAGCTTCTTGGCGAGTTTGACGGTCTGCGTCAGCTGCTCGTTGCTGGCCGTGGCCTGTGTCACCTGCGTCGACAGCTGCTGGTTCTTCTGCTGAACCTGTGCGATTTCCTGCTTCAGACCGGCGTTTTCCTCGCCCAGTCGCTTGATTTCCTCCAGGTAGTGACGCACTATGCCTTTCAGCGTCGAGATCTCGCCCTCCAGCTTCTTGATTTTGGCGCGCGATGCGGCCATGTCCTTGTTGTGGCTTTGTTTCTCGGCGTTAAGTTCACGCAGCAGCCCTTCCACCTTCATGCGCGCGGCGTTGTACTTCTGCACCAGCGAGTCGTTTTTCAGATAAATCTGCTGTCCCTCATACTGGTTGAAGTCGGCGTTGAGTTGATTGAACTCGTTGGTCAGCACTAATTGATCGTTGGCTATGGCCAGCGAATCGGCACGCGCTTCGGCTTCATTACGCGCTACGGTATTATGGTTGTCGTTGACAATCAACACTATAATAAGAGCAATCAGCGCCACTAAGACGCCGGCCGCCGTATATACTATTATCTTGACATTCTTATTCATACCGCAAATTTAACAAATAAGAGCGAATTAAACAACAATCCGGTTTTCTTTATGACTTTTACAGCAACGGGAGCTGTCTCGGACTGGAATGGCGATGTCCACATCGCCACCCGTGTAAATATGCCTGTACTCTTGTTGGCGATGTGGACATCGCCACTCCAGTATGCGGCATATAAAAAGTTAGGAGAACATATCTTGCGATACATTCTCCTATGTTGACGATTAAATCGTCTTGCTGTCCTGTGTAGATGCTACTTATTTTGCAGCAGTCTCAGCAGCAGCCTCAACTGCTACTACAGTGTCACCGGCGGGAGTTGTAGCCTCAACAGCCTCAGCTGCTACAGCTGTGTCGGAATCAACAGCTACTACCTCAGTTGCGGCGATGATCGAATCAGAATCAACAGCCTCCTCAGCCTTCTTGTTGCCATTGCAAGCAACCATTGCTACGCTGAACAGAACAGCAAGCGACAGAACTACTTTCTTCATTTCTCTCTAATTTTTAAATAATAAAACAATGTTATTTTTGCTTCAACCTCGGCCGGAGCTTCGGTTGAGGAATGGTAGGGAAGCGACTCCCGTGCCATTCGCTTTCAAAAACGTTGCAAAGTTAATATAAATTTTATTGATACACGCATTTTTTTCGATTTTTTTTGCTTTTTTCTCAAAAATACGCGTTTTTAACCGTTTTTAAGTTAAAAATAGGCTCATTTAACCATTACCTTCACGCTATTGCCGGCCGAACGCACCACATAAATTCCCTGCGGCAGATTCACCCGGCCGTCCCCTTTCAGCATTCCGGCCTGCGAACCCGACATGGAATATATGTAAGCCGGCGCCGTAAGGCCGGCGACCTTCAGGCTTCCGTCGGCAACGGATACCGTCCAGGGGGCTGCGTCGGCCACAGTAATGTCCTTGACGCCGGAGATATTGCGCGTGGTGACCACTACGTATGAATTGGCCGGCACGGTGATGGTGCCCGCGGCCACATCGAACGCAGGTTCGGTGCCATAGCTCTTGGATGCCACCCAGTAGTCGTCGTTGCCGGTGCGCTGGAACGATACCGGAACGGTTATCGCGCCGGTCACGTTGGGATTGATGACGCAATACAGCTCGCGGTCCGTCGCCGTGGTCTTGATGGTACGTCCCTGCGCCCAGCCGCTCAGCGAATTGCCGAAAGGCTGAATCGTGGTGGAGAACAGTTCCTTGTTCTCGGGCGCCAGACGAATCTTGATCAGCTGGCGGTAGCTTTGCATCAGGCCATTGTTGTCGGGATCGCCGAGCAGATTCCAGTTCACGGTTTTGGGGTCGGTGTTGTTGCCGCCGTTCGACGATTTGGTGGTCTGCGCGTTGCCCATCTCCGAGAACTGCCATATCATGTGCGAGCCGGGCATCAGTATCATCTGCGCGGCAGCGGAGCCGAGACGCTGCATGGACACCGCATGGTTGCCTTTCACGCCGGCAACGCCCCATTGGTCCTGCTTGTAAGCCAGGCGCTCCTCGTCGTGGCTCTCGAGGTAGGCCACCGTCGAGCCGGGCGTGCGGCCCGCGTCCTTGGCGTTCATGGAGTTCAAGTTAGAGTCGGTCTGATAACCCATGGCGAACTGGCAGCCGGCGTTGTTCAGGTTCATCCAGTTAAGCTCGCCGTCCTTGGCCATTTCATTTTCTTCCTGCGCACCCGCCAGGTTCTCGTTGATGAAATATGCGTCGGGATTCACCTCCCTGACGTATCCATGCAGCTGCTTCATGCGGTCGATGCGGCTCTGGTTGAAGGCATTGGTAGCTGCGTCGCCCGAATTGGCATACGAATCGTTATTGCCCAGACCTTTCACAAGGTCGAAGCGGAATCCGTCCACCTTGTATTCCTTAAGCCAGAACTGCAGCATGTCGCGCCACTGCTCGCCCACCAACGGATATGCCTGGTTCCAGTCGTTCAGCACGCTGTAGGCATGGGGCGCGTTCAGGTTGAAGAAGGGATTCTTGCCCGGCTCGTACAGCTGGTACCAGGGATGGCAGCCGTCGGCCTGGTTGAACACCACGTCAAGGATGACGGCGATCCCCAGCTCATGGCAGCGGTCGATGAAACGCTTGTAGTCGGCCGGCGTGCCGTATGCCTTGTCGGGGGCCATATAGAAGTTGGGGTTGTAGCCCCAGGAAATGTTGCCGTTGAACTCGTTGATGGGCAGCAGCTCGATGGCATTGATGCCGAGATCCTTCAGATAACCGAGCCTGTCGTACGCCTTGTTGACCGTACCGTTACCCTCGGCCTTACCCTCCGTGCCGGTGAAGTCGCGCAACAGCATCTCGTATATCACAAGGTTCTCCTTATCCGGGGCGGTAAAGCTCTTGCACTGCCAGTCATAGTCCAGCATCGTGTCGGAGTGATAGGCCAGGAAGGTATTGTTCGGCACCTTGCCCTGCGGATATTCCGGGAGGCCGGGATATACGGAAGCGGAGATATACTTGTCGTTGTAGGGATCAAGCACCAGGCGCGCGTACGGGTCGCCCACGTTATATGTCAGGTCGACGCAATAATAGTAGGAGAACGCTCCTTTAATCACACCGGCGGGAATGGTGGTCTTGAAGTAACGGAACGGCTGGCCGTCGATCATGCGGTCCACGTACTCGCAGACTCCGGCTGACGACGCCTGATAGTCGTTCCACGAGCCTATCACCACGCAGCTCTGCTTCTGCGGCGCAGCCAAGCAGAATGTATAGCTGCCGTCGGCATTCTTGGTCAGGCCTGACGGCGGGATGGTCTTGTCTGTCGCAGCGGTGGCGGAAGACACCGCCAATACTGTCATGGTCTGAGTCTGCGTATTGCCTCCGGCCACGGCCTTGCACTCCACCTTATACTCGCCGGCTGCGGCAAACGTGTAAGGCACTTTCAGCTCCGTCACATTCTGCTTCGAGGCTTCCTGTTTGCCGTTTACGGTCAGGGTTATTGTGGCGGCCTGCGTGGTGGCGGCGGTAAAGGTAATGCTGCTGTTCACGGCAGCCACGGGCGCGGTCAGGCCATTGCTCAGACTCAGCTGGAAGCCGCTGTCAAGCACGTCGACGAATATGTCGGCGCCGCCTGTGCCTTTCCCCTCCGTCTTGCCGTCGGCGGTGCGGAACACGAAACACAGCCGCTTGACCGTTTCGCCGGCGGCCACACCGTAATAAGTACGGATGTCGCCTATGGTCAGTTTCCACACGTTGGGCTCTACGTATTCAAGACGGTATTTCTCAGCATTGTCGAGCCATTTGGGCGCGTATTTCCACGCTGTCTCCGTGCCGCTGGCATCCACCACGTTCACGCCCGTATGGGCATATACCGCCGTGCTTGCCGGCAGGTTGGCCAGCCCTTTGTTGCCCTGGTCGGCATGGAAGAATATCACTACATTCTGCGAATCCTCCTGCAGCGGATTCGGGCTGGTGGTGACCTGTGCCTGCGACAGCAGTGCCGTCATGACCACAGCGCACAGCGTCATTATCAGTTTCCTCATGGTTGTTGGTAATTGGGATTGTTAATCGGGTTGTTTATATAATCGGGTTGTTTATATAATCGGGTTGTTTATATAATCGGGTTGATAAATAATCATGGTATTATCCCCGCGTTCGGGCTATTTCTTTTTCTTGCGGATAGCCTCGGAGAACAACGGCACCTCCAGCACCGGCGTCTCGAAGTACAGGCCCGGACGGAAGCAATGGAACTTGAAGAATTTGGTCAGGTCCAGCTTGCGCAGGGCGTTCAGCGGCTCCTTTACGGTAAAATCCTTGTCCTTCTTGTAGGCTATGGCCTGGAACACGATCCTGGCCATTCCGGGGATGTCGTCATGCTCCAGCGTCCGGAGGTCGGCTATTTCGTTGGGCGCCACCTCTCCGCGTGCCATCGTGCTCCATTCGCCGGGATTCTTGCCCGTGACCAGGAGCTGATAACTGAGGAAGTAATTGGAGTCGTTCACCAGCGCCACGTTGAACGTGGTGGTGTCTAAATTGCGCACATCCTTCGGCTCGAAGGCCATCACCACGTTCATGGCGTCGCCGTAGTCGGTCTCCTCTATCGGGAAATCCTCCGGTTCAGGTTCGGGCGCGGCTACAGGCGGCTGCGGCACTGCGGCAGCGGCCTGCTTCTGTTCCTCCGGCTTGTTGCGCTTGTTGGTGCGCCCTATGTCGTATGCCTGCTGGTCGAACATCAGCTTCGCGCCGGTCTGCGCATGGCCGGCGGGTATCACCACCACCAGTTCGTTCAGGGCCACGGGGCGTTCGAAGCCGTCGTCGTTCACGTACGCTATCTTTCCTTCCACGCGTGTCACCACGCCGCCTCCCACCTCGTTAAGGTATCTTACTGTATCTCCCGGTTTAGTCATTATCGGTTTCCTCCGTTTCCATTTCGCGGCGCTCCTCGGCGGCCACTTCCTTCTCGCGATGCTCGTAGGCATCCACTATGCGCTGCACCAGCGGGTGGCGCACTATGTCCTTCTTCTCGTATTCTATCACGCCTATCCCCTTGACGCCCTTCAGGATGCGCAGGGCATTCAGCAGACCGCTGCGCACCGAGTGCGGCAGGTCTATCTGCGTCACGTCGCCCGTCACCACCATCTTGGAGTTCATGCCCAGACGGGTCAGGAACATCTTCATCTGGTGGGTGGTGGTGTTCTGCGCCTCGTCCAGTATGATGACGGCGTCGTTCAGCGTGCGTCCGCGCATGAATGCCAAGGGCGCTATCTGTATCGTGCCGGAATCCATGTATTCCTTCAGCTTCAGCGGCGGCAGCATGTCCTCCAGCGCGTCGTATAGCGGCTGCAGGTAGGGGTCTATCTTATCCTTCATGTCGCCGGGCAGAAAACCGAGTTTCTCGCCTGCCTCCACGGCGGGGCGGCTCAGTATCAGGCGCCGGCATTCCTTGTTTTTCAGCGCGCGCACAGCTAATGCGATGGCTATGTATGTCTTTCCCGTACCGGCGGGGCCGAGCGCAAACGTCAGATCGTTTTCCTGAAACGACCTGACCATACGCGACTGATTGGCGTTGCGCGGCGATATGGGGCGTCCCGTCTGGCCGTAGATGATGACGCCGTCGGCATCGGGGCGTCTCACGGCCTCGCCGCGCACCATGTCGATGATGTTTTCCTCGGTCAGCTTGTTGTATTTGGCCGCCCATGCCTCCAGTTCGCGTATCTTCTTCTCGAACTGCTGCGTCTCGCCCTCCTCGCCCAACACCTTGATGACGTTGCCGCGCGCCGACACCCGCAACTTGGGATACAGGTTGCGTATCAGCGACATATTCGCGTTGTTGGGCCCGTAGAACGTCTGCGGGTCGACCGTATCTATTATTATAATTCTTTCTATCATCTGTTTTCCTTAGTACTTTTCGTCTCCTTGCCAATACAATTCGACTGAGCCGCCGTTACTATCCGACTGAGTCGGCAAGGCTGATCTGCAGCAGCTTCTGAGCCTCGACGGCGAATTCCATGGGAAGTTTCTGCATCACGTCGCGGGCGTAACCGCCCACTATCAGGGCTATCGCCTCCTCGGTGTCGATGCCGCGCTGACGGCAATAGAACAGCTGTTCTTCGTTTATCTTCGACGTAGTGGCCTCGTGCTCCACGGTCGAGGTCTGGTTGCGCACGTCAATCTTCGGGAAAGTGTGCGCGCCGCACCGGTCGCCCATCAGCAGGGAGTCGCATTGCGTGAAGTTGCGGCAGTTGTCGGCCTCGGGCGCGATGCGCACCATTCCGCGGTACGAGTTCTGCGACTGGCCGCACGAGATACCTTTGCTCACTATCGTGGACCGGCTGTTCTTGCCGATATGTATCATCTTCGTTCCGGTGTCGGCCTGCTGGTAATGGTTGGTCAGCGCGACGGAATAGAATTCGCTCTGCGATTCGTCGCCCTTCAGGATGGTCGAGGGATATTTCCATGTGATGGCCGAACCGGTCTCCACCTGCGTCCACGACAGTTTGGAACGGAATCCCCGGCACAGTCCGCGCTTGGTCACAAAGTTATAGACGCCGCCGCGTCCCTCCGCGTCGCCGGCATACCAGTTCTGTACCGTCGAATATTTCACTTCGGCGCGTTCCTCCACTATTATCTCCACGATGGCGGCGTGCAGCTGGTTCTCGTCGCGCATCGGCGCCGTGCACCCCTCTAAGTACGACACGTACGAGTCGTCGTCGGCCACTATAAGCGTGCGCTCAAACTGGCCCGTACCCGACGCGTTGATGCGGAAATAGGTGCTGAGCTCCATCGGGCAGCGCACACCCTTGGGTATGTACACGAAGCTACCATCGGAGAACACCGCCGAATTAAGCGCGGCATAGTAGTTGTCGCGGTAAGGCACTACCGTGCCGAGATATTTGCGCACCAGGTCGGGATACTCACGCACGGCCTCGGAGAAGGAGCAGAATATCACGCCTAATTCGGCCAGAGCCTCGCGATGCGTGGTCTTGACCGACACGGAGTCCATCACGGCATCGACGGCCACACCTGCCAGCCGCTTCTGTTCCTCGAGGCTTATGCCCAACTTGTTGAAAGTCTTGACCAGTTCCGGATCCACCTCGTCCATCGACTTCTTCAGAGTCTTCTGTTTCGGCGCGGCATAGTAGCTGATGGCCTGGAAATCGATGGGCGGAATGTCCAGATGCGCCCATGTGGGCGGCGTCAGCGTCTGCCAGTAGCGGAACGCCTTGAGACGGAATTCCAGCAGCCACTCCGGCTCCTGCTTGATGGCCGATATGCGGCGTATCACATCCTCGTCAAGTCCCGGCGGCACTATCACAGTGTCGATGTCGGACGTAAAACCATATTTATATTCCGAGTTGGCAGCTTCGTCAAGAACGCGCCCCGACTCGTCGTGCATATCTGTGCTCATGGGTATATTCGTGATTATTATGCAATTTCCCCGACCCTGCGCTCCTTTGCACAAGGTCTACATAATCTATACGCAAAATTACAAAAAAAAGTTGAGGTAAGAGACTATCCGGTAAAAATGTTAACGCCGACAATGGATTCAGCTTATTTCCCGAAGGAATTCAGTGGCATCCATGACCGGTATTTCAGCAAAAGCGAAATCCTTTTGATTACGGGTAATGATGCAATCGCATCCGGCGTCCATTGCCGCCTGATACTGCAATCCATCCTCAAAATCAACAGGGTTGAGCATCACGTTTCGCTCAATCTGTTCTTTTGTATTCTTTACGATTCTAAATGTCTCGCATATCCGTTGGATCATGGATACTACGACATCTTTCGGCATTTTCCTGACTATGTAGGCAAAATTAGCTACGGTAAGATATGATATGTAAAACTTCAGATTATTCTTTCCTAACGTCAACAACTGTTCGGAAGCGCCATTGAAATCTTCTCTGACGAAATAGTCGATTATAAAATTTGTATCAAGAAAGACCTTTTTCATTTTGACATGATATATCTGGTGCGCTCATCGTCCATATCTATAAATGACGGATCAATGTCCCGCTTTATGCTGTGCAGTTTTTCCAGCCATGCATCGGATTTGGATTGGGACGAGGTCTCAGCCCTTTTCTCTATGCTCGTACCAAGCACTCCCTTCATATTCTCAATCATGCGTCGGAGCAATGTGGTATCGGCGTTTTTATCAAGAGTTACAACTATTTGTGTCATATTCTCAAATAAACAGGTTCTTGTTGCAAAGTTAAAACATTTATTTGATATTACAAGTTGAAATATTGAAGAAGGATATAAAAAGAGGTGTCCGCCTTTCCTCCGGAGAGGAAAGACGGACGGGGGGTTTGTGGGGAGTGGGCGATTACGGATTCGAACCGCAGACCCTCTGCTTGTAAGGCAGACGCTCTAAACCAGCTGAGCTAATCGCCCGATTGCGAGTGCAAAATTAGTACATTTTTTCGATTCCGCAAAATTTTTCGCAATATTTTCTAAAAAATTTTATCATCAGACCTAAGATCTTTCATCAAATCCAATTTAGCCTTAACGGCCTTAAGCCCGATACAGGAGCATACAAATCTGGTACATAATAAATTATCCCCTACTTGTGGAATTATTATTCAGCTCTTTTTCCACTAAACGCACACGAGCCTGAAGTTCTTCTGCCGAGGGAAGCAGATTTGAAGTATCTATCTGGACATTATCATAAGAGGCGACACCCATAGGAGTCTGTATGCCCTTGAACGCCCAACGCACATCTGTCTCGTCTTTATCACTGCATATCAAAAGTCCTATTGTCGGGTTATCATCCGGACCTTTCAGCAGCTCGTCAACAGCATTTACATAGTAATTAAGCTTTCCTGCATATTCCGGATCGAATGGTTTAACCTTCAATTCGACCACGACATACGCTTTCAGTCGAATATGATAGAACAGCATATCAATCCTACGCGTACGGTTGCCTACAATAAGTTCTTTCTGCCTGCCTACAAATGCAAAACCAGTGCCAAGTTCAAGAAGGAATCGGGTGATATTCTGTTCAAGAGCGTTCTCAAGCTGATCTTCCTTGTAATTGACAGGAACGGTGATAAATCCGAAGTCATAATTGTCTTTCGTGATTTCCTGTGCCATACGGCTCTGCGCTTCAGGCAGATATTCAGGAAAGTTGCTTATTGCCTTGCCATGAGATTTATACAAATTGGCATTCAGTGAATTATCCAATGTCTGACGACTCCATCCACCCAATATACATTCCCGCAAATAGAATACAGCCTCATCTACAGACTTGCATTTGGAGACAATATCTGTTTGATGGCCCCATGGAATCATACCAAGCACTATCGGGAAACACGACTCTCCATTCAAATGTGCCACAGGCTGTGGCACATTTATAAGGTATGGAGATTCGACCTTTTGCAATTCTGCCACAAGCCGTGACAGTTTTTCATTAGCCTCTGTTGTAGAGAAATACAGATACCATTGCTTCATTCGCCACATATTTCTACTACTGAAACCTTTCTCTTGTGGGAAAGCCTCTCTCAAATCGAAGCTAAGTTGCTCTACAACTCCACTACCCCATCGTTCCTCAGCCTTACGCATCACAAGGTCACGACCTACGCTCCAGTTGAAGCGTAATTTTTCAGTGTTAATCTTGATGGAAGCCTTAATTTGAGCAGAAATATAACGCCGCTTTATTTCTGACAGCCAAGAGGCATAATCGGCATCAATTCTAAAATCCTTGACACTGACCATACGAGGAGCGTTGTTGGCAATAATATCATTCATGACATCTCAACATTATCACAAATCCTTATTATATATTTAGCCCTCGGTGATGAGCAGCATCAGGCCGTCGCGCACGTCGGCCGGAAGCGTTATGTGCCTCTGTTCCACGCTTCGCGACCATCCCAATGCGTCTTCGGGACGCAGCGTCATCAGCACCTCCTGGAATTCCTCTATCTCCTCGTCGGTGTAGTCGTCGCCGCTGCGGCCGGCGAAGCGGTCCAGCTCCTCGTCGTCGTAATATACAATCTTGTCCGACGGCGGATACTTCTCGCACACCAGGTGCTGGCCGCAGCACAACGGGCCGTGCTTTCCGGCCCCGGGCGCCTCGGTTTCAGCTGTCGGCTGTTCGGCGGAGGTCGCCCCGGAGGCCGCTTCAGCAGCCTCCTGGGGTTCCGTTTCCGATGATTCTTCTTTCCGGTGGCCATGCAGGCGGTCGGCGAGGTATAACGCCACGCCCACCACGACGGTCACCGCCAGTATTATCAGTGCTCCTTCCATTACCTGATCACTTTGCAGGTCTTGTCGCCCTGACGGCGTATATAGACGCCGGGAGCCTCGGGAGCCGGTATGCGCACGCCCTGAAGGGTGTACCATTCCACGTGTTCAGTCGCATCGGCGTCCACGCAGCCTACACCTCCGGTCTCGCCCTCCTCGAACGAGATGTTGTCAAGATGGATATTGCCTCCGCCCAAGGCTTTGCCACGGAACATCACCCTGAGGGCGTCGGCCTGCGGCAACGGCAGCACATGACGCTGCCAGCCCTCGGTGCCGTTGTCGCGGAGGATGGGATCGCCCACGGGCGTCCACTCGCCTCCCTGCACTCTTACCAGCACCTGCAGGGCCTCGTTCTTATCGGCGTCCTGCGCCTTGGAATGCCATATCCAGAAGCCGAGCTGCGGTTTCTCAAGCTGCGACGTGTTCACCTTGGGCGACGAGAACTCGCCCGTCACGCCGGCATTGTCGGCCGTCGAGGTCATCATCACCAGGCCCAGGTCGCCGTTCTGGTCCGAGCACTCCGGGTTCACGCCGGCCTCCTCCAGACCCCACATATAGTTGGGTCCGTCGCTCTCTGAAATCCAGGGATACCATTTCATGTCGGCCTTCGGGAACGTCTCGGCCAGGGGCGCGGTGTAGGCGCGGCCATATATCTCCGACGCGCTGTTGGCCCAGCCGCCCTTCTGCGTGCCGGAATATGTAGTGACCAGATAGTACAGGAAGTTCTGCTTCTTCAGGTCCAGCGTGCGGTCGTTCCATGCGGTCTCGGCGCAGTCGGTCGAGAGTACCTCGGCGTCGTTGCTGCGGACTATGCGGTAGGTCAGACCCGTGGCGTCGAACCATCCGCCGTGCTCGCCCGCTACGGGAGCATCCCATTTCAGCTCCACATATCCGTCATGCTCGGTCACGGTAAGGTTCTGCGGGCTGCCGGGCGTGTCGACGCCCACGAATCCCGACACCTCGGCCTCGGGTCCCATGCCGTCGGCCGTGGAGGCCACGACGCGATACATTCGCATACCGCTTGCCTCCGGCGTGTCGGTCCATTCCATCTGCTTGCCCGTGCCTGTGTTATCGAACACCTTCACCGGCTCCGTGTCGTTGTCGCGGTACACGCTCACGGACAGCTCGCTCTGCAGCGTGTTGCCGTTGGCGTCCAGAGTCGGAGTGGTCCAGCTGAGCCGCGCCGTCAACGCGCCCTGGGCGCCGGGTTCAAGACTCAGGTCGGTCACGGCCGTAGGCACGTTACTGTTCACCTCGCGGATGCCCACGTTGTCAATGATAAGGTTCCAGTGGGTGGCAGGCGAATCGGTATGGATGCCGAGCCATGTGCGTCCCCCCTCCTGAGGCGTGAATATCACGCGCTTGTGCTGCACGTCTTTCGACAGGAATTTGTCGTACCTCACTATCCGCTCCGTCTTCAGCTCAGGCTCGTTGCCCCCGGCCAGCCAGAATTCGAAATCCTCGGCATATTTGTCGCGGTTGTCGTATTCGCAGTTGGCGTCGAAGCTCAGCTCGTAGGTCTTGCCCGCCTCCATGTAGAACGGCATCGAGAATATCCATTCGTCGGCTGCGGTGTTATTGTCGTCGTATTTGTTGAATATGTTCTTCTTGACGGCGTCGTACTGCCAGGTATTTGCGCCGTTCATGTCGACTACGCTCCAGTAGCCGAAATATTCCCTGGAGTCGAAGCCCTCGACGAAGGGTATGTTGTAGCCCGGGCCGTCGTAATATTTGTTGGAGACGGCACCTTCACCCTCCCCTTCGTCGTTGGAGGCATACACCGTGTACTGGTAAGCGGCGTGGCCGTCCACCTGCGGCAGCGTACACTGCCACGAAGTTCCCTTGTAATCAGTCAGCACATCCATGCCGGTCATGGCGTCGACAACGCGGTATGTCAGCGTTGCGGGATCCTGGGCCTCGCCGTTACGCTTTTTCGCTGGAGCGGTCCAGCTCAGTGTGTGGTTCACGTCGTCGGGAGTAATCCGCACGTTCTCCGGCGCCATAGGCACGTCGTCGCCCATCTCGTACGGCAGCACCCACATTCCGGCGAAGCATTCGTTGTTGTCGAAATCGCGAAGGAGCGTGGCTTTGCCGGTGGTCAGGTCTATCTCGTAGATTCCGGACTTGCGGGTCACCGTACCCTGACGGTTGCGTTCCTCGCAGGCCGTCCAGTAGAGCTTGCCCGTGGCATCGTCAAAGCACAGCGAGTTGGTGTTCTCGCCGGGATATACGCCGGTCAGGCCTATCTGCTCGTACTTGCCGGTCTTGGGATTCACCTTAATCAGCCAGCCGGTGTAGCCCCAGATGCCGTATATCTCGCCGGCCTTGTTGGCGGCGATGGCGAAGCAACAGCGGTCCATATCCTGGCAGATGTCGTTGGCCTCGCCGTAGACCGGGCTCCACGAGCAGAACCGCGTGTATTCCTGCGTATCGTCGCTCCAGAAGAATCCGTAGTATTTCTTGGTCACAGGGTCGTACGTGATGTCGCTGGGCACGTTGCATTTGTCTATCTCCTCCTTGGAATTGCGCGTCCAGGTCGAGGCTGAATACGACTGGAGGAAATACTGTTCCTCCTCGCCCTGCTCGGTGATGGTGTAGAATATGCCGTTGGTGTTGATGGCGGCTTTAATCTGATAGAAGTCATTGACGCGGTGCAGCATGGTCACGGCACCGCCAGGTTTGGCCGATACGGTATATACGCCGGGATTCATGGGGTTGGGATAATTGCCCGACTCGTCCTGCACGGTCCACAGGTCGCTGTAGACCATGGCGCCCTGCAGGCGCACATTGCCGGCCGCCTGCGCCGCCGACGCCGTCGTGGCGAGCGCCAGGCATATCATCGCTGTCTTTAGAAATTTCATATTATCTGAATGCTCTATGTATGTGATATAGGTTTATTAGTCTTGAATCACCGCAAATATACCTAATATCCTTAAAACGTGCAAATAAAAAATGCACAAGGCGAGCGGCATGGTCTCCGACCAAGCTGCGCGCATACAGACAACCCCACGAAGGCTGTCGGGGTGCTGAGCCCCCTCCAGCCATCGTGGGGTTAATGAGAAACAGCCTCTCCGAGGCATTGACTCACTAAGAGTGTTTAGGGTCTTATCTTATGTAATAACCTTTAGGGCCTTTTCTTTGTAATGACCTTTATGGTCTATTCTGTATCAGAAAGCCACCTTGGCGGAAACGCGTTTGCCGTTCACGTGACCGGTGACGATGTAAGTACCCTTTGCGAGACGCTTGGCATCGAGGCTCTCGAAGCTGTCGGCGCTCATGACTGCGCGTCCTGCCAGGTCATAGACCGTGATGTCGCGTGCGTCGGCACCAAGCAGGTTCTCGCCGTCGCCGAAGATGTCGCTGATACCGACACTTGGACCGGGATTGGTGTTTACACCGCCGTCCACCTTGAACTCGCGGATATAGATTTCGTCGGTCTTCTGAGCACAATGGAGTCCGAGAGTACCGACACCGGCGGGAACCTTGACGGCATTGCTCGTGTCGGGAACATCGTTCTCTGCTGCGGGTTCGACAAGTTCTGACGGATCTACAGCCAAAATCTGTACTGTATAGAGTTCCTTCTCCTCAGTGGCTTTAAAGGGACCGATATCGGCGAGTTTAATGGTCATCTCCTCCGCAGTGGTTCCTGTACCGAAATAGAGCTGAACACGCATGTCCTCGGTCACTTCACTGCTACTGCTCAAGCCCTTGGTAGGATAACAGGTGATGGTGTAGAGGTAATCTGTCTGGAAGTTCAGACGCGTAGAGATTGCCCAGTCGTCAGCCACGTTCCTGTAACTCATGATGCTAAGGTCACCGTTGCTTTTCTCACTCCAGGATACAGGACTGCCATAAGATGTGTCGCCATTAAGGTTTAGGATAGTCCAGTCTCCCTGTGTGGATTCGTAAGGCAGATTCTTGCCGGCTCCAATCCAGGGGCTGACTACGCCCGTAGCTGCGGCGCAGCCATCGGCGGAGTAAATCTCGACCTTGTAAGTATACGTACCGGCTTCGGGCACTTCCGCATCAACGAAACTTGATGTCTCGCCGCGAACCAGACCTTCGGTCACAGTACCAATCTCAACATCATTGCGGTAAACCACAGCCTTCGTGAGTTCGGGAGTCTCGCCTTCCACATTGCTTGTCGTCGGATTCGTCCAGCTTATGGTAGCCTGCAGACTCTTGTCCTCGGCCGGTGTAACCGTTACTTCGGTGGCAACGTCAGGAAGGATCTTGGTGCGTTCAATCTTGATTGCAGAGATAGTCAGATCGTAATAGTTGTCTGAAGTAATCTTATCATTAGCAATGGCCACAAACATACCTCGGCCCTCGTCGTCCACCTTGATGCGGAACAGTACATCCCTTGCTGAATAGGGAGTCCCTAATTGTACTGTAATATCACCCTTAATGGTTTTTGGGGCATCGGCTTCCATTGCATAACCTACTTTCATGCCGTATTTGTCACACGGACCCTGAACAGTGAGAGTCACATCATAATATCCGGGGGCTAAATTGAAAGGAGGTGTGTAAAGGCGAGAGTTCGGAGTGTAACCATTTTTGTGCTTCAAATACAATACCGCACCTCCTTTGCCAAACGACCAGTCGGGATCGTCCTGGTTGATTTTCTCAGGAGTAAAGAGTGCGTAAGTACTCTGGCTGGCGTTGCTGAACCTATATTCATAGGGGAGTTCCTGCAATTTCTCTCCAACCCATGCCGACCACACTTCGGGAGCTGCGGCGTCGGGAGCGAACTCGCCATTATAAGCCACTACCTTGTAGAGATAACTTCCGGCTCCCGGTGCCACGTCGGTAAACGAGCAGACAGCACCCGGCACGAGACCTTCGGTAACGGTTCCGGCCAACTCGCCGTCGCGATAAACCTCGACTTTCACCAATTCGGGTATGTCGTTGCCGCAGGAAGTCTTTGAAGGATTGGTCCAGCTTACCTTTACGTCATTACCTACGATTTCCGTAGCCAGGTCGCTCACGTTGAGGGCCGCGTCATGCCATTCCTCCACGCTGAAACCATACACATAATATGAGCTGAAGTCGGAAGATGCAGAACATGCATGAAGTGCGATGGTATATTCTCCCGGCTCATCGAACGAGAACGTATAATAACGGTATGCACGACCGTAAAGGTCTTGCCCCTGACAACTCCCTACGTTACCTGTCAGATCGGCTATACCCGGAGCTAATTCGCCTTTATTCTTACCATATTTAATATCGATATGTCCGTTAGCTCCGCTCTTGCTTAACTCAATGCCAAAACGGTAGGTACCGGCTTTAGTCACCTTTATGCCGGGCAATATAAGCCAATCATCTTCAGTCTTGCCCGTACCCGGTGCCAGTACAACACTGTTATTACTTGTATTGTAACTGGAACTAAATTTCCATGTTGTCGTTACAGTGGACGCATCTCCTTTTATCACAGTAAATAATGAAGAGAAATCATCGGCAGCAAGGTCTTTGAAGCTATAGATGAGAGGGAGGTTGAAAGCCTCGACCGGCCCTATATAGGACGAGTTCACGGCAACTTTGGCACTCTTGGTTCCGTTTACTGTCACTTCAACTTCATATTGATGCTTGCCGGAGGTAAGACCATTTTCGGCATTGTCTGTCCATTCCGTGGCTGCGCCCTGAAGGTCCGCAACTTTCACGCCGTCACGATAAACAGTCACGGCCTCTACTGCCACACCGTCTCCGAAGGGGGCACCGTCAGTGTCTGTGGTGGGAAGTGTCCAGGTCAGTTTGGCTTCCAGAGCGCGACTGGGGTCGGGAGTCACTTTAAGATCTGTGACAGTCGCAGGCACGAAAACATTCTCGGCTACCGATACCCCCGCGAAATAAATCTGAGCCATATCTTTATCCGAATGGGCGTATGCGCCTATATAATAGTCTCCGTCTACTTCAGGACTGAACACTTCCACTTTCTTGACGCCCGTTTGCGCTTTCCCTTCAAAATCAAGAAGCTGTTTGCCTTGCTTCAACAACTCAGGAGTACCCCCTGTACCAACGTAGACAGCCAGTTTCTCATCATATCCGCCGGTTCTGTAGGCGAACTTGATTTTATACTCTTTTCCCGCTTCGAGATGGATTGCCGGGCTTATCGCCCAGTCATCAGCAGCCATCGCGCTGTTCCAGCGATATGTCAGTCCCTTTGTGCAACCGGTAATTCCCACGTCCGTGCTGGGATTCCACGTTTTGTCATCGTTGTTCAGGTTCTTGATGTCCCAGTTGTCGTAACCGGAAATTTCAGCGGAATACGGCACAGGCAGACCCTCGGCATACGCCGACAGACCCAATACCGCCGCTGCGATTAGTGTAAAGATTTTCTTCATTTATTTATCTTTTAGTTGTTATTATCGCTCTTTTCGGCGACAAATGTATGGAATATTTTGCATTTTAGCAAACTTTGTCACCAAATAAGTATTTTTAAGCACGGCTCTTTCATTTAAACTAAAATAAAGAGCACATCCTCCCTTACCCGCTTCA
>CAJKBH010000038.1 GCA_905198125.1 uncultured Porphyromonadaceae bacterium | reverse complement strand
CATCACGCAGTTCGGACTCGGCCTGTACAACTTCGAGGCGCGCATGTACCGCGCCCCGCTGGGCCGTTTCTCCACACCCGACAAGAAAGCCATCGACACCCCCTGGCTGTCGCCCTTCGCCTACTGCGCCTGCAATCCGGTAAACTTTATTGATCCGACAGGGGAGGCGATAGAAACAGTATGGGATGTCGGCAATGTGCTTTATGACGTAGGAGCAGCCGTATATAATCATATAACCGGAGACCATGAAGCAGCGAAATCCAACTGGATTGACGCGGGAATGGATTTAGGAGCGGCACTTATACCAGGGGTACCGGCAGGAACATCTAAGGTATTAAAAGCCGGTTCAAATGCTGCCAAAGGCATTGACAAAGCTGCGGATGTAAAGAAAGCTACGGATGTCGCATCCAATGCAGGTGCAGAGCATGCAAAAGACTTGTTAAGGAATGGGCGTTCTGGCAGGCAAGCAAGATTAAAAGAATTAGGTGATGACCCAAAACTTGGCAGGGCTGATCGAGGATGGATTAAACAAGAACGAAATAATCTTATTCGTAAAAAACGTACTATAATGCGGAATCCGCGAGGGAAAGATCTTGCACATCCACGAGGAAAAGAAGCCGCTAAAGGACATTCATATCGAGAGGCTCTATTACAACTTAAGAGTAATCATAAACTACAACATAAACATGACAATAACGGAAAAAAGAACAAACATAGAATAAACTGAAAAGAAGAAGATAGAGAAAACAATTTTCTTGCACAATAATAAATAAAAGTATATATTTTAAGCATTGATTCATTATATAGTAATAATGGAAGAAAAAATAAGAGAACTAGAAATATCAGATAAAGAGTTCAAGGCACTGAACAAGTGTACTCCTGATGTGAGGTATCGATATACTTTGAAAAGAATAGCCGATACTGAAGCTATATGGTTAATCTGTAATGAGGATAACGATTTGGTCATACAGGCTTATGACGAAGAATGCCTTCTCCCGATGTGGTCATCCAGGGAATATGCACAAGCTTTTTGTGTGGGTGATTTTAAGGATTCTATATGTAAGGCTGTTACTCTTGATTTTTTTGTAGATTCTATAATTGATGTCATTAGTGAAAATAATCTGCTCATTGATGTCTTTCCAACGCAACAGGAAGGCCGTGGCAAAGTAGTGGACTTAAACACCTTTGCTGAAGATTTAAATAAATATCTGGAAGATTATGAAGAGTCTATATCTTTTATGGATTAGTGACCAAATGTGTTCAATCAAAAAAAATTGTACATGGATTTTGGAACAATGCAAATTAGTATAAACTGCTTCAATAACTCCTTGAAAATTAAAATTATAAAAATGAAGATAGTTGTCCTGACAATATGGATTGCGTTATTATGCTATGCCATATATTTAATGTCTTGTTTTCACTGTTGAGCTGTTCACCGAATATCAATATGGAGATATTAGTTTATGAACATCTTATATCCAATGCGCTAAGAGTGATAGACAGGGAGGGCTCGGGCGGTCAGCCGATGGACTATTATCCCTACGGCGAGCCGTGGGAGGAATGGGACTGGGCAATGGCTGACACATATCCAAGCTTCATCAAGAACCGTTTCCTGTACGGAGGCAAGGAGCGCATCACGCAGTTCGGACTCGGCCTGTACAACTTCGAGGCGCGCATGTACCGCGCTCAGTTAGGCCGTTTCTCCACCCCCGACAAGAAAGCCATCGACACCCCCTGGCTGTCCCCCTTCGCATACTGCGCCTGCAACCCGGTGAACGCAATTGATCCTGATGGCAACCTTTTGATATTTATAAATGGTCATATTGATTTTGGTGCTCCTCCAGCAGGCAAATCATACTGGAATAATAGTTTTGTTAATGGAGCGATGGAATACTTTTCCGATCGGAAAATCTTTTTCTCCGATCGGGACTATGGCAAATTCTCTTCTGCAAGGGGAAGAACCGCCGCAGGATATGAATATGCTAAGGAAACATATCCCACTTGGAAAGCACACATGGATAAAGGCGAAACGTTCAAACTCATATCTCATAGTATGGGTACTGCTTTTTCAAAAGGTGTGGAAAAATATATTAAAGAAATGGGAGGTGATGTAACTTACAATGTTATGTTAAACTCATATCAGATTGATGACATTGACAATACAAAAAACAACGGAACGTTCGATATTGATTATAAAAATACAAATGACCCTGTTATTCGGGGTCTTGATGATTGGTTTGGCACAGAGGATCTAAAAAATGCAGACCTTATAATACGAGAAAAATCGGATTTAGATTTTGGCGAGATTCATAGAACTCCAATAAATAAAGGTCGCAGTTTCTGGAAGACTCTGATAAAATTACATAAACCTATTATAGATCAAAACACTAATAAATAATGAAAACCAAAATAATCAAGATTGTCAAGATTGTATTTTTGTCACTGTGGGTTGCCGTGCTATGTTTCTCATTCCTAGGGTTATTTATATATACGGGTTTTTCTGTATTGTCTGTAGCTCGTGAAATTGATATGAAGGTGTGGATGGAATGTGCAATCGAGTATATTGTTGCACTAATTGCCATTGCACTTTGTATTTACCGAGCTTTGCACAGAATGATATTGATAATAAAAAAGTAAATAAACGTTCATCTGGTTTCAATTCATACATACTAATGAATAGGAGTACTAATGTTGCAACAGGGGGATTTATATTAGCTTTTGTCGTCTGCATTGTTTTGTCAGCAATTGCCATAGCGTCAGAGATATATGAGACCGAAGCTATAGACAGAGAATGTGTTCATACGCATCTACTGACTGTCGAGGCGATGCCGATCGAGAGGGTGGCGACAGGCGACGATGCGGTGTGGGACCTGTCGCAGCAGACAAAGGCGGGGATTCCGGCGGCCATCGTGAAAGCGTTCGGAGACACCCTGCTGTCGGAGACTGTGTTAGGCCAGAGGCGATGGTACAGCCTGAAACAGGATTCTTGCCGGCTGATAAAGGAAGAATCACGGTATCATTATCTGTTGCCCGATTCCTTGGCTGAGACATTCACCGTCGCGGTAGCCCCGAACATATCGTCGTCAAAGGCATTGCAGACGGAATCTCCCTATCTTGTTACGGGACTGCATACGCTGACATTCCCCATAATCCGGAGAGGCCGTTGTGTGTCAGACGGTCCGGTCAAGGGTCGTCTGGTAGTCGCCGAAGGCGATACCATCGCCGCATACCTGACGCGCGAGACGCTGAAATATGCCGAGCGGGTATTTCCCGATACCCTCGGGACTATGCCGGAAGAAATGGCAGACTCCCTGAGACACATAACCGTGACGCGCTGGAGATGGTACACCCACGGCAATGTTCCCGTGGCGGTGCAGACTCAAATCCGTGGCGCAACCGACGGACAGAACGAGACCAGAGCCTTCCTGATGGATTATTCCGAGGACTCGCAATTTCTCTGCGAGGAAGATAAAGAGCGCAAGGATGAAAACCCGGCACAGGAGCCATTCAGGAACGTAGAGGCTACATGGAACAACGGACAGATACATATCGAGCTGGATGCGCCCCGTCCTGTAGAAATCATGTTCGATATGGTTTCCGACACCGGCATATCGCAACGACGCGCCGTCATACCGGCCGAAGGCCATGTAGACGTCACGATAGACTGCGGACATCCCGTCCCCGGCAGATATGTCGTGGTCCTCTCCACTCAAGAATTTACCAAGAAAATCTTCGTATTCGTAAAATAATAGATGTCATTATACCCTCTAATCCTTTCCTGCGGCTGAAAATCCGTGATTTATTTGCGAAAATTGTGTTAAAACATTAATTTTGCATTTACACTCGCCCGGATTAAGGCGGGAGACCGAAAAATGGGAAAAATGCACGGAGTCAAAATACATCGGGAGGGCACTGCGGTGCTCGTTCCGCTGTTGGGTGTGATGGTGGCGCTGATGGTGCCGCTATGGATGTTCATGGCTCCGGGTCCGGTGCCTTTGGTGCTGACGGCGCTGATGGTGACCGGATACGCTTTCGTGTTCAATTTTTTCCGTTGTCCTCGCCGCACATATACCGGCAAGCGTAAGAATCATGTGGTCAGCTCGGTGGACGGCAAGGTCGTGGCCATCGAGAAGGTGTACGAGGGGGAGTTCCTGCATCATGACGCAATGATGGTGTCGGTGTTCATGAGTCCGCTGAACGTGCACGCCAACTGGTTTCCCGTGGACGGCACCGTGGACTATGTGAAGCATCATCAGGGACGTTTCCTGTCGGCATGGCTGCCTAAGGCCAGCACCGAGAACGAGCGCAGCACCGTGGGAATAACCATGACCGACGGACGCCGCATCACGGTGCGTCAGATAGCCGGCGCCATGGCGCGCCGCATAGTCACCTACGCGCGTCCCGGCGAGGCTGCTTCAATCGATGATCATCTCGGATTCATCAAGTTCGGATCGCGCGTGGACATATACCTGCCCGTCGATGCCGAGATATTGCTGAGGATAGGCGATGTGACCCGAGGAGGCATCACGCCCCTCGCCATCATACGCCAAAAGAAGGATTCGGCTCAACCTACCGACAGCTGAATACGTTTTAATTCCGGAGACAGGTAATGGCCTGTGCGTCCGAAACAGCGTCGGTTATGACGTCTTTAATTAGAAATTACTATGAATGCGATAGTTAAGAATATTCCCAACAGCATAACGTGTCTCAACCTTGTGTCCGGTCTGCTGGCCGTGGCGGCGGCATTCCAGGGCAACGGCCCGATGTGGGGGCTTAGCGGCTACCAGTGGTGCTGGATTTTCATAGGCATTGCGGCGGTGGCCGATTTCCTGGACGGTTTCGCCGCGCGTCTGCTCCATGCGTATTCATCATTAGGCAAGGAACTCGACTCGCTGTGCGACCTGGTCAGCTTCGGCGTGGCACCCGCCATGCTGATGTTCAACTGCATGATGGACACCGGTTTTCAGAGCTGGACACCCTGGCTGGCATTCATTATCCCGGTGTGCGGCGCGTTGCGGTTGGCCAAGTTCAATATCGACGACCGCCAGACCACCTCGTTTATCGGCCTCCCCATACCCGCAAACGCCATTTTCTGGATAGGATATTCGGCCTTAGCTTACTATGGAACGGAATTCGTATGCCAGTGGTACTGGTTCCTGCTCATCGTGCTGGTGGAGAGCTGGCTGATGATAAGCCCCGTCAGGTTCTTCTCGCTGAAGTTCAAGACCTGGGGGTGGAAAGGCAACGCGCTGAAATGGATGATGATCATCACCGCGCCCGTATTGGTGGCCATAATGGGCATTCCCGGATTGCTCTGGACCATAGTGGCATATACTTTATACTCCCTTTTTGACGTTAAATAAGAAAACTCATATCTATAATTGAGTTTATAAACCTTCAAGGACTCTATTTTAGCATATTAATGACCGGGCGCGATGTCCGGCATTAAGAGTTTAAACCTGAAAGTAATGACAATAGGAACGATAATAGCGATAATACTGATCGTCTTTCTGCTGTGGCCACAGATCACGCGGTGGATCACACGGCTGATGATGCGCAGCTGGGAAAGGAAGCTGCGCAAGATGGCCGGGCAGTTCGGCGGAGCCACACCGCCCCCGAACGATGGTAAACGCCATGGAGGCAGACGCCGAAAGGGCGATACCCCTCCCCCACAACCCAGGCCAAAGCAGCATCCGGCACGGATGATGAAGGAAGTGGCCGAGGACGTGCAGTACACCGAGGTCAGGGAATATTCGCAGACCACTATACATACCGAATCCGACGACACATCCACCACATACACCGAGACGCAGGTGGAGGATGTGAAATTCACGGAAATCAAGGATAAGTGAGCCACAGATGAAGACACTGTATGTAAGTGATATGGACGGCACGTTGCTTCAGCCGGACGCCCGGCTGTCGGAGCGCACCGTGTCGATGCTCAACGAGGCGATAGCGTCCGGCAAGCTGTTCACCGTGGCCACTGCCCGCACTCCCGCCACGGTCGCGCCGCTGATGCAGAGGGTGAACATGAACATACCGGCTATCGTGATGACCGGCGCGGCGTTATGGAACCCGGCCGACGGACGGTATTCGCGTCTGCGGCTGATGGAGCCGGAGGCGGCACGTTCGCTGCTTGACGCGTACCGCACCCAGAACTGTCCGTCGTTCGTCTATTCGTTGCGCGACAATATGATCACCATACGCCACACCGGCCCGATGTCCGAGCTGCAGCGGGAGTTTGTCGAGGAACGTGCCCACACTCCGTACAAGCGTATAGTCATGGACGCCGACGGACATTCGGACTTCCCCGACGTTCTGGATGACATAATACTGACATATTCCATGCTGCCCAACGAGCCGGCCGAGCGGGCGTATGAGGTGACCCGGAATCTGCCGGGAATCCGCGCACAGTTCTATCACGACATCTACGGCGAGCAGACGGCGATATTGGAGGCATTTTCGCCCGAGGCCACGAAAGCCAAGGCCATGAAGGCGCTGGCACGTCAGTTGGGCGCCGACCGCATAGTGGCTTTCGGCGACAACATCAACGACCTGCCCATGATGCACGAGGCCGACTTAGCGGTGGCTGTGGCGAACGCCCGCGACGAGGTGAAGGATGCCGCGCATATCGTGATCGGCCCGAACACCGACGACTCGGTGGCACGGTTCATCCTTAACGGCTGCTGACATGGACAGACGCCTCGGTAAGTTCCTGGTGGTGGCGGTATCGGTGGCCGCGATCATAGGATTCGTGTTGATTTCCAATTCGCTGGTCAAGCAATTGGGCATACAGGAGCGCGAGCGTATGGACATCTGGGCCAAAGCCACGGAACGTCTTGCCAAGATTGATGTCGATTCCGACGTGGAGTTTCTTCTCGACATCATCGCCGCCAACAATTCCATTCCGGTGATGATATGCGACGACAAGGGAAACATCTCCGAATTCCGCAATTTCTCGCTGCCCGACAAGAGTACGGCTGACGCCATGACGTTCGCCGAACTGTCCGACCGCAACAGGAAGTATCTGTCCGACCGTCTTCATAAGGCCATAGGCAACGGCACGCTGAAGCAAATGGCCGGCAACAACGACCATTTTATCGAGGTGGAAGTGGGTGCCGGAGCAAACCAGTATATCTATTACGAGGACTCGTCGCTGCTTAAGAGCCTGAGCCTGTTTCCCTACATACAGATGTCGGTGACGCTGATACTGGCGCTGATACTCTACATGGCGGTGGTATACACCAAGCGTGCGGAGCAGAACCGTCTATGGGTGGGTCTCAGCAAGGAGACGGCCCATCAGTTAGGCACCCCCATCAGTTCGTTGATGGCATGGAAGGAATATCTCGAGACGATGGGTATAGAGCCGGAAGTGACCGCGGAGATAGACAAGGACGTGAAGCGCCTCTCCACCATCGCCGACCGTTTCTCGAAGATAGGTTCGCTGCCCGAGATGCAGCTGGAATACATCAACGAGATTGTAGGCAAGTCGCTGGAATACATGAAGACGCGCGTGTCGGGCCGTGTGGCCATCAACATGCACCTGTCGGACGACGACCACGGCGTACGTCTGTCGCGTCCACTGATAGAATGGGTGATGGAGAACCTGACGAAGAACGCCGTGGACGCCATGCAGGGCGAAGGGCGCATAGACATCACCACCGGAGCCGAGGGCAAGCGCGTATGGATCGAGGTGAAGGACACCGGCAAGGGAATAGCCCGCAAGAATTTCAAGACCGTTTTCAATCCCGGCTACACCACCAAGAAACGCGGCTGGGGCCTGGGCCTTACACTCGTGAAGCGTATCGTGGAGGAATACCACGGCGGCCGTATTTTCGTCAAGGAATCGGAACTTGGCGTCGGCACCACCTTCCGCATCGAACTCCCCTCCATCGCCTGACTTAAGACACCGTGCCTTAAGGAACGATGCCTGAGCCTCAGTTGTTTGGCTTGATATGGATTATCTGGGGGGAATCGGGAGTGTGATTATTACTTTCACTTATACATGAGACGGGAGCAGTGAGTTCGAAAAGATGCATTATCTCACTCAGGTTCTCTCCCTTTAAAATGAAACGGAACGTACGGTCATTTAACGAGGGGTCTATTACGAAGTTCACATTATATATCTGTTCCAGACGCCGGCAGATTGTGTGTATGGAATCATCCTCGAAAATCAGTACGCCGTCGCGCCATCCGCAATAACGGCCAAGATCGGAGGACTTTGATACGGCGGGATGTCCGTTGCGGAGTGCAAGATGCTCTCCAGGCAACAACGATATCCGGTCTGAGGCGTCAGTCACTGTTACCTTACCCTTGGCCAAAGTTACCGAGGCGTCGTCGTCATAGGCATTTACATTGAACTCAGTGCCCGTTGCGGTGACGGACATGTAAGGGGTGTGTACAATGAACGGATGTCGGGAATCGGCATGGACATTGAAGTATGCTTCACCCCGGAGGTTTACGTCGCGGCTGTTTCCGGACAGTTTGCCCGAATATTCCAGCGTACTGTTGGCATTCAGCCACACCACCGAGCCGTCGGGCAGCGATGCTTTGCTCGTACAGCCGTAATCAGTAGACAAAGTGATGTCAGTCGCGGCTGAATCCTGGAGTCGGACGAGGAAATATATGGCAATGGCAAGTATCGGAAGCAAAGCCACAGCGGCGATCCTGGCCCACATTCGGAGCAGTTTCCGGACCAGCCCTGACCTTCGGGGCTCAATGCCGGTTTTTATCAACACATTGCGTTCAGCCTTCTCAGTGTCACTGTCCGTGACGTCAAAAGCAGGGAGCAGCGTCTCCCAGATATCCTGTTGTTCATAAAAATCCTTTTTATTTTCGGGGGACTGTTCAATCCATTCCCTAAGCCGCTCAATCTCGTCAGACGTAGCATTCCCGCTTAGATAGCGCGCGATGACGAGGTTAATGTCGGGGTTATTGTCTATATGGTTCATTTCGGGTTATATTATAGAAGAGTACGGATAAACAGGATTAACAATATAGGGCTCCGGAATATCTGCAGGTTCTGTTGAAGATATTTGACCGCTTTGCTGATGCGGGCTTCGACAGTACGGACAGATATATTGAGGCGTGATGCGATTTCGGTATATTTTAGTTTTTCCTGGCGGCTGAGCAATAGCGTCTCGCGCACTTCGGGTTCAAGTTTCCCGAGGGCCGATTCGTAAGCATCGGACAATTCGGAGAAGAACACATGCTCGTCGGGCGATAAAGTAAGGATCTTTTCATGGTTCATGTCATCGTACATCATCTTGACCTTCCGGTGCCTGAGTTCGTTGAGGGCGAGATTCTGGACCAGCGAAACCAGATATGAACGGAACGATGTATTGGTGTCAAGTTTCTTACGGTTGGTCCAGACCCTGATGAACGCCTCCTGAACGATGTCCTCGCACGTGCTTTTATCTGAGACATAACGTGCCGTGAATCGAACCAGATTGGCATAATACTGACGAAAAATCTTCACAAAGGCTTCGTGGCTGTCGAATTTCAGGGCAGCCACCAGCAGCGCATCGTTCTTTAATTCTTCGCTTGGCATGGTATTGAATTTTTGCAAAAGTAATAGTTATGGATTTAACGAGCAAGTAGTTTCAACAAAATTTTAAATTAAGGAAAATATCGCACATTTACGATGTGGGTTTTCTAAGATGAAGTGTTGTCTTAAAGAACGATTGTAAACAAACGTTACATAACCTTAAAAAATTTCTCGAACACACTAATCATCATGAAAATATGGGAAAAGTAATGCCAGTAGATTGCCGGAATCGGCAGCGCAGGGTATTGAGGCCTCTTCTGGTCCTGTTGATGCTCTGTATCGGGGCCGCGGCCCATGCGGTCGGCAACAAAGTCAGTCTTGATGTCAGAAATGCTCCTTTAGAAAACGTGTTACGCTCGATCGAGAAGCAGACTGATTACCGTTTCTTCTATAGTAAGGAGACTGTGAATGTCAGTAATCGTGTCAGTGTCAGTGCCAGGAACGAGTCTATAAGGTCAGTGCTCGACAGAATCCTGCCTCCCCAAGGAATCAGCTATGTCATAGAGAATAAACGGATAGCGTTGAAACAGGCGCCCGCGTCCTCGACGAACAAGCAGCTCAAGGCCGAAAATAATGATAATAAGGTGAGAATAACCGGCACAGTGACGGATGGACACGGGGAACCTCTGACAGGAGTTTCCGTCATGGTCCAGGGAGAGCGAATCGGTGTCATCACGGATATAGACGGTAATTATGAAATAGAGGTTCCGCAAGGAAGTCAACTCAGGTTTTCCTATATAGGCTACACACCTGAGAAAAAGAAAGCTGACAAATCGGGGAAACTCGATGTAGTGATGACCGAGGATTCGCAATTGCTGAGCGAGGTGGTAGTGATAGGTTACGGCACAATGGACAAGAAGGAGCTTACATCCGCCATAAGCCATGTAGGCGAAAAGGACTTTCTAACCATCAGTTCGTCGGACCCGGCGATGCTGATTCAAGGCAAGGTTCCCGGAGTTTCCATTTCCAATACCGGGGCAGCCGATCCCAACAATCAGTCGAGTATACAGATTCGAGGCGTTGCTTCGCGATCAGCCGGCATCAGTCCGCTTATTGTGATTGACGGAGTGCCCGGAGGGAGTCTGGCAAATGTCAATCCGAACGATATCGCCTCTTTCGACATATTGAAGGATGGAGCGGCATCCGCGATTTACGGAACGCAGGGTTCAAACGGTGTCATACTGGTAACGACTAAAAAAGGAAACAAGGACGGTACGACCACTATCACCTATTCAGCCACGTTATCATGGGACAAGGTTAACCGGGATCTGGATATGATGAGTTCCGCCGACTACCGGGAAATCCGACTGCCCTGGGGAGATAATGGAACGGATCTCGGAGGCGATTACGATTGGTTTGCCGGCGTAAGCCGGACGGGTTTCAGCCAGAAGCACAACTTAAGTGCGGCCGGTGGTAACGAACGGGCCAATTACCGGGTAAGCGCCGATTTTAAGAAATCGCATGGCGTGGACTTAAGGTCGGACAGAGAGGAGTATGGAGCCCGGGCCTCCGTTAACCTGACTTCCAAAAACGGTCTGTTCAATCTGAATGTCAATCTGTCGCCGCGTCTGATTTCGAGTGATGCGGCCGACTGGAATGTATTCAGGAACGCCATCGCCGCCAATCCGACCACTCCATTGATGGACAAGGAGGACCCTACGCTTTATTATAATTTTTTCGGACAGACGAGTGGATATAATCCGGTGGAAGTTCAGAAACTCGAAAAGAATCACACCGATTCCAAAATGATAGATATGGACGGCACGTTGAAACTCAATCTGTTGCCGCTTCTGTGGACAAGCAGTCAGGAATGCCCGCTCACGGTTAATACTCAGCTCACATTTGCGGAACATCGTTACAGCTATGACCAGAAATGGTTCCGCCCCTCCACGAGCACCATGGCGATAAACGCCGGCTATGACGGGCAGGCGAGCCAATCACATTCCACCAATCGGCAGGATGTGCTGGAATGGCTTGCAAATGCCACCGGCAGATTCGGCAATAGCAACATTAAACTGATGCTGGGCTACTCATACCAGTATTTTCAGAACTCCGGGTTCAGTGTCGAGAACAGCGATTTCGCGAATGACGGTCTGGGAGCCGACAATATCGGGTCCGGGGAATATGCCAAGGAAGAAGGAGTGATAGGCATGAGCAGTTACAAGAACGACAGTAAACTGATTGCCTTTTTCGGACGTGTAAGCTATGACTGGGACGGGAAATATCTGCTGACAGCTTCCTTGCGTCATGAGGGTTCGTCGAAATTCGGAAAGAATCACAAATGGGGTAACTTTCCGGCTGTATCCGTTGGCTGGCGCATCAGCAAGGAGAAGTTTATGGAATCGAGCCGGACATGGCTCGACGACCTGAAGATCCGCGCTGACTATGGCGAAAGCGGAAACCAGAATTTCGGCAGCTATATGTCCCTGGCCACCATGGCCGGTTATGGATACTCGTATGTCAACGGCCGGTATCTGCAAGGCTGGGGCGCATCGAAAAACCCCAATCCCGACTTGAAGTGGGAGCGCGCCAGGAACTGGAACGTAGGTATTGATTTCGCAATGTTCAACAACCGGTTCTCCGGTTCGTTCAACTATTTTCACAGGCGCACCGAGGACTTGCTGGGAGACTATAACGTATCCGTTCCTCCGTATATGTGGCCCACGGCATTCGTAAACGTCGGTACTATGGAAAACTCCGGATTTGAGTTCGACCTGAACGTCAACGCCGTCCAGAGCCGTGACTTCACTTATAGCTTTAACATCGTGGGCTCGACAATGAAGAACAAGTTCGTGGACTTCAGCAACACCAAATATATAGGACAGGATTTCTACAACATGTGCGAGACCGAGAACCCTTTCCCCTACTACTATCTTCAGAGAATCGAAAAAGGAGAATCCATCGGCAATTTCTATATGTGGAAGTATCATGGCATAGATCATAACGGAGACTGGCTGGTCTACAACAAGGACGGAGAAGTCATATCCGCAAGCCGTGCCACGGAAGAAGACAAGGTGAAAGTAGGGAACGGCTTACCCAAGTTCACCATGTCGACCACACATACATTCCGTTACCGTAATTTCGACCTGTCGCTGTTTTTCCGGGGTGCGTTCGGATTCGATTTATTCAACATACACGATTTCTATTACGGCACGCGCAAATACAGCGGCAACATGCTGAAGAAAGCCTATGGCAAGAACTTCAAGATCAGTGCGTCCGGTACGCACGCCGCCACGGATTATTTCCTTGAGCGGGGAGATTACTTCAAGCTGGACCAGATCACGCTCGGATACACGCTGAATCTGCCGAATGTGCGCTTTATGAACAAATTGAGAATCTACGCATCGGTAAACAACATATTTACAATCACGAAATTCTCAGGCGTCGACCCGAGTACATATCCGGTCAACGGCCTTACTCCCGGCGCGCAGGGATCCTGCATGTACTATCCTACCACCCGACAGTTCATAGTAGGAGCCCAGATTGACTTCTAACCATTCAAACGAACGTAATCATGAAAAATATGATAATAAGGAATCTGTGCATCGGTCTGGGAGCTATAGTGCTGGCCTCGTGCACTAACCTGGACGAAACGCTGTACGACCAGGTGGAATCCAATAACTTCTATAACACCCGTAAGGATGTGGAAAGAATCGTGGCACGCCCGTTGGAACATTGTTACCACATGCTCCAGTACAGGCATTTTCTGCAGGAACTTCCGTCCGACCAGATCATAACGCCGTCGCGCGACGGATGGTGGGATGACGGCGGTCGCTGGCGTCGCTATCATTACCATACCTGGACGGCCGAGGACGATTATTTTGAATTCCTGTGGAACAGTGGTTTCGAAGGCGTGAGTCAATGTAATTTCGGTATCGAGGAAATAGCTGGTCTCGACAGGGAAAAATTCGGCTTCACTCAGGAAGAACTCGACAGCTTCACGGCTACGTTACGCTCCCTCCGCGCATTGTGCTATATCAGTCTGCTTGACGGCTTCCGTAACCTGCCGTATGTGGTCTCGTTCAATGACCAGTCGAAGAACACCGAATCTCAGGTAGAACCCACGGAAATCTTCAGGTTTATAGAAACGGAACTTAAGGATGTCATCGGCAGGCTGCCCCGTAAGGAGGCTCTGGGCACCCAGGGTCAATATACGGCCCAATGGACGCAAGCCGGCGCTGCAGGGTTGCTTGCAAGGCTCTATCTCAATGCCGAAGTATATATCGGTGAGAATCGTTATGCAGATTGCGCCGCCATCTGCCAAGACATCATAAACGGTGTTTACGGTGCATACAAGGTAGCTGACCGGTGGGACGCCCCGTTCGACTGGAATAATAATGAATGCGATGAGGTGATATTTGCATTCCCGAGCAGTCCGGGTTATGAATATTGGAATTATCATGCCAATACATATTGGTGGACGGTTCCCGCCAACGCTTATCTCTATCTAAAGGATCAGAAATGCAAGGCCGGAGGTCATAACACCAAATATGCCGCCGCCCCGAGTTACGACCTCTCCGGTAATCTTTACACCGACCGGCTGGGAATGCCGATTCAGAAATTCCGTAAATATCCGGGTGACGAGCGTATGAAGCTCTACCGTAATCTGGGAAACGGCAAACGCGAGGGGATGTTTCTGTTCGGATACCTTGAATACACCGATGAAAAAGGCAACGTGAAGAAAGTGCGGGCTCCGGAACGCGACTATGACCTTTACATACGCGACGCGGTGGGAGACTTCCAGAATCTCGATCCGACGCTATGGCCTTCCAACAAAACCAGTTCCATGTCCACCGGCGACCATAATTCAGGCTGGCATTACGTGAAGTATCCGCTGTATAGCGATGACGACGAACATCAGCTGGAAGCCGATTATGCGGAATTAAGACTGCCGGAAATAATCTACATGCTTGCCGAATGTAAGCTTCGGTCGGGCGACGTTACCGAGGCGGCGAGGCTTCTAAACAGTGTCCGTCGCAGAAATTATCCGGCTGAAAACCTTCAGGAAGTACTGTACGAGCCCGAGGGTCAGGCTAAACTGGACATGCAGGAAATGCTTGACGAATGGGGACGCGAATTCTTCGCCGAAACGCGTAGGCGTACGGATCTGGTGCGGTTCGGTGTGTTCTCTTCCGGAAAGTGGTGGGATAAGACACCCGATATCGACCGGCATACAGAAATCTTCCCGATTCCGTTCAAGGCTCTCCAGGCAAATCCCCGTCTGGTACAGAATCCCGGTTATTAACTTTTCTTTACTTAAGACATGAACAATAAAATATCACCGATATTCGCAATCCTGCTTGCCGCGGGTGCGTTGACATCCTGTGAGGGGGAAAAGGATCTTATCGTATCCGATGTGAAAAGCCCCATACATACGGAAACTCTATATCTTGTGGGAGACGCGGCTCCTACGGGATGGTCGTTCGAGGATCCGACACCGATGCAGTGTTCGGAAACGGATCCTTATGTATTCGTATACACCGGGCAGCTGCATGAGGGAGAATTCAAGGTAAGTCTTGCCCCTACCTCAAGTCTGGACGTCGACTTCATCCGTCCCTTGTATTACGGGCAGGAAATCGGAGTGGATCCTCTGGATAATGTAAAATTCCAGATGCACGCCGATAATCCCGATGAAAAATGGCTTGTCGTGGCCAACGGCACCTACACCCTCACGTTCAATCTCCGTGACTGGACGTTAAGTACGGAATATCTCGGAGAATTCATCCAGCCCGAGGTCAAGCCGATTGAAACGGAGACACTGTATATAGTAGGGTCGGCCACCTCCAATGGCTGGAATGTATGGAGTGCCCCGGAAACTGAGAAGAAAAGCAAATATATATTCGAATATGAATGCTGGCTGAACGAAGGCGAATTGCGCGCCACCACCAAGAGGGCCTGGGGCTATCATATCCGGCCGGTCAGCGACCATGTGGAAGTTGGGGAAAACGGCGTGGCCGATGAAAACTTCATGTACGTATGGGATCCCGACATCAACTGGTTAGTGACGGCTGCCGGCAATTATCATCTTACATTCGATCTGGAGCACTGGACCTTCAAGGCGGAATTTCTGGGAGGTGAAAATCCTCAGCCTGATATCAAGACGCCCATACAGACCGACAATCTATGGCTCATAGGTGACGCCACGCCCACCGGATGGGTTCAGTGGGGCGAAAATCCCGACAGTTCGGCTCCTCTGAAACGTCTGGGCGAGTATATATTCCAATATGAAGGGCAACTGACGGAAGGAGAACTCCGTGCCACTCCACACTATGGCTGGGGCGCACACATCAGGCCGCTGAAGCAACATGAGGAAATAGGAGTGAACGGCGTGGCGGACAAGAACTTCATGTATGTGGCCGAACCCGACATCAACTGGTACGTGACCAAGGAGGGCTACTACCGCATCACGTTCGACCTTGAGAACTATACGATTTCAGCCGAATATCTTGAAAACGGCCCCGGAACCTCCCCCCAGGACCCGATAGAAACCCCTACTCTGTTCATGGTCGGAGACGCCACATTAAATGGATGGGACGGAAACGGAATGACAGCATTGACAAGGAGCGGCGCGGACGGTTACGTATTCACCTATGAAGGCAATCTCTATACCGGTGAATTCAAGCTCTATCCCAAGAACGGACCGGAATATCCCGGATGGGCCGCAATAAGGCCGAAAGGAGCCAACGCGCCGGTCGATAAGTCAGGTATATCAGACACGGAGTTTGATTATTCCGAGAGCCCGGATTATAAATGGGTGGTAAAGGATGCCGGGAAATACCGTCTGCAGTTCAATCTGCGGAACCGGACCATGAGCTGCACTTATATGGGTCCGCTCGAAGGACTCGAAATGCACATCACACCCATCGAAACCGATGAATTCTATCTTGTCGGCGATGCTGCGCCTGCCGGCTGGGATATTTATAATCCCACTCCCGTGACCAGGAAATCGAAATATATATTCATATACGAAGGGCATCTGAATGCCGGAAGGATGAGAGCGACCCCGGTGAAAGACTGGGGTATCCATGTCCGGCCCACATCGGACAACCTGTCCATAGGCCCCGGCGGAGTGGCCTCTCCCAAATTCGTCTATACCGCCAATCCGGACTATAACTGGAATGTGGAAAAGGCGGGAAACTATAAATTAACATTCGATCTGGAACACTGGACACTCAAAGCCGAATATCTGGATTGATAAAAACTCCAACAAAATGAAGAGATATTCAATAATTACGGTATTAGGTGTTCTCCTGGCCTTTGTGACAGGCTGTGCCGATGACCCGAACTATAAGATGACGCGTCCGGATGTGCATGACCATCCGGCGATAACGGAAATACCGGACTTCCATACTCACCGGGCTCCGTTATACTGGAGTGTTTATGAGGCTTGTATAGACCAACAGGACAAACCGTTTGAAAAACGCGAATTCAGCCTTGACCAATGGAAGGAAGTGATAGACTGGGTGTCTACGGAACTTAAGCCTCACGGTTACGACATGATATGTACCGACGGCTTTCTGGACACCAGATGCGAAGACGGCATCTACAAGACCTGGTACGGCGGCACGTCTTATCGCGACCTTGTGGAGTACGCGCATTCCAAAGGTCTGAAGGTCGGTGTGTATGACATACCGATGACCTATACGTGCGCGGAGCGTGAACGGGTTCCCGGCACAGAGTATACGATGGGCTCCCTTCTGTATAATCCTGATTTGGACGAGGTTGTGAATCCCACGGCAAGCGAACCGTATAAGTACGTGGTCATGTCGCACCCCGGTGCCAGGGAATATATCCGCGGTATGGTGAGACATTACAAGCAACTTGGCTTTGATTTCCTGCGGTTAGACTATCTGAGTCATTACGAGGACGGCTTCGACAGGAATACCATAGTGGGCAAAGGCTATGGGCGGGGCAACTACGCGGATCTGCTGGAAACGATTGCCCTGGAGGCCAAGGAACAGGGCATGATGGTGTCGCTTGTGATGCCGCATCTGTATAATGACGCGGAACTGGAGAGTCGCTACGGACACATGTTCCGTATAGTGCGCGACACCTGGAACGGAGGCTGGCTGCATACTTCCTCGCACGATCGCGGCAAAGTCTACGGCCGCTGGTCCAATTGCAACAATCAGTTCGACGGATTTACGTACTGGAGTCATCTGAGCGGCCGGGGCAAGGTTATTCTTGACGGAGATTTCACCATCCTCCATAGCTTTGAGACCGATGCCGAGAAGAAGTTCTGCATTTCCATTCAGCTGATGGCAGGCGGACCGATAGCCGTCGCCGACCAGCCGGGCACAATCGGCGATAATCTCAAATATTATACAAACGACGAGATGCTGGCTTTAAATCAAGACGGTTTCGTAGGAAAGCCTATGTCGGACGTGGTTGACTCGGAGGGAAGCAACGTATGGTACGGCAGGATGAGCGACGGGGACTATGTCGTGGGTCTGTTCAACCGCGAAGATACTCCGAAAGACTTCAACCTGATTCTTTCAGACCTGGGCATCGACGGACAGTGGAAAGTGCGTGACCTGTGGGAGCACACCGATGAAGGAACGGTCTCGGCCGTCAAGGCCAAAGTGGAACCCCACGGATGCAAGATCGTACGACTGTCAAAATAAATGCATCAATAACATAAATCGAATTTACAAACCAAAAAACTATCAGAATCATGAACAAGAAATTGACCCTTGCGACAATGACGGTGCTCGCTCTGACGGGTGCGTCATGGGCTCAGGAAACCTTGATGGATGTCACCGATCTGTATATGGTTGGAGGTCCTACGAGCTGGAACGCCCTTGAACTCCTCAAGACCTCGGACCACAAATTCTATTACGAAGGCAATCTGCCCGCTGACGACGGCAACAAACAGGGCTGTTTCCGGGCAAGTGCCTGGGGCGCCGACGTTGTGTTCAACGGTCCTCAGGTCCACGCTGTAGCTGACATGACTCCGCTTAACGAAGCCAATCCCGAGCAGGTGATCGACTATAACAATATGGAGGGAGGTGACAAGAACTGGTGTATCACGGAATCGGGATACTACCGCGTCATCTTCGATCTGGAAAGTGCAGAAATATCCATTTCCAAGGATTGCAGCCAGGTTCTGCCCGTCATTGCCAAGACTGTCTATGCCATTGGAGACGCGACTCTCGGAGGATGGGATGCGACGAACCGCACCCCCCTTGTAAAAGATGAATCCGACCCCTACACGTTTACCTATCAGGCTTACCTGAAGAGTGACAAATCATTCAAATTCAGCCTGGACCGGCTGGCTGCGCCCAGAGAGTGGGACGGCTTCTGGCTCCATCCGGCGGATGCGGACGTGACTGTCGGCGCCGAGGGCCTGACAGAGTGCAGGATGCGCGTGTTCCGCGGCGCGGACCTCAACGACTATCAATGGAAGGTGGAGACTCCGGGCACCTATAAGATCACCCTCAATCTGCGTGACATGACCATGAACGCGGAATATCTCGGCGAAAAGCATATAGCCGATCAGCTCTGGCTCGTGGGAGATGTGACCGACTGGAATTTCCAGCCGATGGAGAAAGTGGAGCCTAACGTGTTTGAATACACATGCGGGAACCTGGAGGCAGGCAAACGGTTCCGCGCGTCGATGGCGCCCGTATGGGGTGACCATTTCCGTCCTGAAGTCGACAATACGGAGCTTGCGATAGACAACAAGACCGGACTTGACATCAAGACCGACCAGACGGAGGACTACAACTGGACTACAAAGGAACCGGGTACCTATAAGCTGCGTTTCAACCTTAACACCATGAAGGTTTCGGCCAATAATGACAATCCGTCGACATCTGTCACTATAGTCGCTAATGATGACGACCCTGAAAGATACTATAATCTTCAGGGTGTTCCTGTAGACCATATCACGGCAGGCGGCATTTATATCCATAAGAAGGGAACCGTCGTGAAGAAAGTGATAGTACGTTGAGATTCCTGTCAAAGGGTCGCAGTGGGTAGGAACCGCTGTGACCCTTACTATTTATTATTTCATTAATTACAGGCTGATTATCATGTTTAACACACATACTGCCGCACCGGTTTTTGTTTTATGCGCAATGGCTTTCGGGGTATCGGCTGCCGGAGCCGCGATTGAAAACATAGATTTCTCGAAAGTAAGGATTCAGGACCCTTTCTGGTCTCCGAGGCTCAATGAGCTTGCCGCTAATACTATTCCGCACTGTATAGACCAGATTGAAAACAAGACCCTCCGCATGGGCAACTTCATAAATGCGGCGGCCGGCCGCGGTAAACATTCGGGGCTGTGCTATGATGACTCGGATGTTTATAAGGCGATGGAAGGAATGGCTTATAGTCTTGTCAACAACCCTGATCCGGCGCTTGAAAGGAAACTGGAAGAATGGATTAACCTTATTTCCAAGGCACAATGGGATGACGGTTATCTGAACACATATTACACTATAGCCGCCGACACCCCCCGTTGGACCAACATGATAATGCATGAAATGTATTGCGGAGGGCATCTGTTCGAAGCGGCCGTAGCCTACTATACGGCAACCGGTAAACGTGCATTACTTGATGTGGCCGTTCGTTTCGCCGACCAGATGATGCATACGTTCGGTCCCGGGAAACGCCATTGGGTGCCGGGACATGAGGAAATCGAACTGGCGCTTGTCAGGCTCGCAGATGCGACCGGAAATGAAAAATACCTTGACTTTGCCCGCTGGCTGCTTGAAGAACGCGGCCATGGCCACGGCTCATACGGCAATGATACGCCATGGAATGCAGTGTATTGTCAGGATGACAGGCCTGTGAGGCAAATCACCGATGTAACGGGTCACGCGGTAAGGGCCATGTATCTGTATTGCGGCATGGCCGATGTGGCCGCCCGCATGCCTGACACTGATTATCTGACAGCCCTGCGCCGGGTGTGGGATGACGTTGCCGAACGTAATATGTACATCACCGGAGGAATAGGATCTTCGGTAAAGAACGAGGGATTCACCGAGGACTATGACCTGCCTAACCGCGAGGCTTATTGCGAGACATGCGCCTCGGTGGGTCTGATAATGTGGGCCGCCAGAATGAACAGACTCACGCAGGACGTGAAGTATGTGGATGTGTTGGAACGCACTCTTTACAATGCCGCGCTGGCCGGCGTGCAATTAGGCGGCCAGCGGTTCTTCTATGTGAATCCGCTTGAGTCGGACGGCGGTCATCATCGGCAGGAGTGGTACGGTACTGCCTGCTGTCCCAGCAACATATCGCGGTTCTTGCCTTCTCTGGGCAATTATATATATGGTCTGGATGACCGGAACATTTACGTCAATCTTTTTATCGGAAACCATACGGTGGTGGATATTGACGGCGTAGCTACCGAATTGTCGATATCCGGAGGGTACCCTTTCGAAGGAGATGTGATGATCAAGGTCAGGCCGCATTCCCCTGTTTCCAGAAACTTAAGGTTAAGAATTCCGGAATGGTGCGAAAAATATAATGTCAAGGTCAATGGAAAAGATTCGGGACGTTGCGCCGGTAGCGGATATCTGACGATTCCGATGAGCGGCGGCGGAGTTGAGGTGGCGCTCCACCTGGACATGCCTGTCAAAGTCGTAGCCGCCGATCCGAGAGTGAAGGAGAACCTTGACAAGCTGGCCGTGACGCGAGGACCTGTCGTATACTGCATGGAAGAGTGTGACAATATGTCAGGCTATGACAAAGCCTGTATCGGAAAGAATCAGAAATTCAGCGTGTCGCGAGGAGCCGGCGCACTTAAGGATTTCGTGACGCTGCGCACCGATGCCGGTAATGATACGCTCACGTTCGTACCCTACTTCGCATGGGACAACAGGCAACCGGGGAAAATGAAGGTATGGATCACGGAGGCCGATCCGGTCTATCTGAATCCGGAGGCGCCCATCGAGGATAGAGTGGAGGATGCGTTGCATCGAATGACCCTGGAGGAGAAAGTCAAGATGCTTCATGCCCAGTCCAAGTTCTCGTCATCGGGAGTCCCTCGGCTCGGCATTCCGGAACTGTGGTTTACCGACGGCCCTCACGGCGTCCGTCCGGAAGTATACTGGGATGAATGGAACAGCGCCCAATGGACCAATGATTCCTGCACGGCCTTTCCGGCCTTGACATGCCTTGCCGCGACGTGGCGTCCGGAACTGGCACTGGAATATGGTAAGGCTATAGGCGAAGAAGCCCGATATCGCCGTAAGGACGTGCTTCTGGGTCCCGGGGTAAACATCATGCGCACGCCGTTGTGCGGACGTAGTTTCGAATACATGGGCGAGGACCCGATTCTTACTTCGCGAATGGTGAAACCCTATATTCAAGGATTACAAAGCAATAACGTAGCGGCCTGCGTGAAGCATTTCGCACTGAACAATAATGAGGATAACCGCTACACGAGCAACGTACATGTAAGCGAGCGTGCTTTGCGCGAGATATATCTGACTCCGTTCAAGGCGGCCGTGGATGCGGGGGCCTGGGCCATAATGCCCGCATACAATCTATTTGAGGACAGGCATTGCTGCGAAAATCCCCGTCTGATACGCGATATACTGAAGACGGATTGGGGATTCGACGGGGTTGCCGTCAGCGACTGGGGCGGCGTTTACAATACGGACGAAGTGATAGAAGGGGGGCTGGATATTGAAATGGGTACGGGAACTGACGGTGTCTCGGTCAATATGAATGCCTATGACACATATCACATGGCCAACCCTTATCTTGAGAGACTGCGCGACGGCAAGGCTTCAATGGCCGATCTGGACGACCGCGTACGCCGCGTGTTGCGTTTGATTTTCCGCACTTCAATGGCTCCCTCCCATCGGAAGGGGCGGTTCACGTGTCCCCAACATTACGCAACGGCCAGGAAAATCGGTTCGGAAGGAATCGTGCTGTTGAAGAACAACGGGATTCTGCCACTGCGTGCAGACCTCGGGAAGATTCTTGTAGTCGGCGAGAACGCCGTCAAGATGATGACGGTGGGAGGCGGCTCGGCATCGTTGAAGGTCCAGCGGGAAGTCTCGCCACTGGCCGGTCTCAGGGCGGCACTGAAAGAGGCGCATGTAGACTGGGAACGGGGATATATAGGAGTGGGAAGTACGGAATTCGACAATGTCAAAAGCCGCGATTCCGAATGTCTCAGGGAAGACCGGACTCCGGAACAGTTACGAAGCGCAGCTCTGGCTAAAGCCAGGGACGCGGATGCCGTGATTTTTATCGGCGGTCTGAATCATTCGCTATGTCAGGATGCCGAGAATTCAGACCGTAAGACATTGCAGTTACCGTACGGTCAGGACGAACTGATTGCGGATCTGGCCGGTGTCAATCCGAATTTAATAGTGGTTAACGTTTCGGGTACGCCAGTTACGATGCCTTGGGCCGACCGGGTGGCAGCGGTGGTGCAGGCCTGGTATCTTGGCAGCGAAAGTGGCAACAGTCTTGCCGATGTGCTTACCGGGAAAGTCAATCCATCAGGCAAATTGCCGTTTACGTTCCCCCGGAGCATGGAGGACCTGCCTACTTGCGGAGAGCGGAGATACCCCGGCATAAAGCGGCCTGACGGAGATATCTTCGATATCTATTATGACGAGGATATACTGATAGGGTATCGCTGGTATGACAAACAGCGGCTTCCGGTCTTATTTCCCTTCGGCTTCGGATTAAGCTATACCGACTTTGAACTCAAGACTCCGGAAATATCCGATTCAGGAGAGGATTCCCTTACCCTCACACTTGATGTGGTCAATACCGGCGACAGGGACGGTGCCGAAACGGTTCAGGTGTATGCTGCATTCCCTGAAACCAAAGGCTTGGTTCGGGAGAACAAGAAACTCGTAGGCTTTGAGAAAGTGGATCTTAAGGCTGGAGAACGGCGAAAGGTTTCGATAGCCATTCCAAAGTCGGCGTTGGCCTATTATGACGAAAAGTCAGGTTCGGAAGTTATTGCTTCCGGCAAGTACCGGTTCCTTGTCGGCAATTCATCGGCCACATTGCCATATATCGTTTCAACAGAATTAAACGGTAAAGGACAATTAACACATTAATAGGCATTCCCGTGAGTACGCGTAGAATAATTTTGTCAATCTGTATGGCCGTCATATCGACGGGTGTCGTAAACGGCGCCGGGAGGAAAACCGTGACGATATATGAACCCGTAGGCGTCGACGCGGCGCATGCCGGCCGTGCTGATGGTGAAGGATTCATAGACAGTCTGATGTCCCGGCTGTCGCTTGAGGAAAAAATAGGGCAGCTCAATCTTCCGGTTGGCGGGGATGTGGTTTCTGGCACGGCTCGGAGCGCCGGAATCGACAGCCTCATACTTGCCGGCCGTATCGGCGGCTTCTTCAACGTCAAGGGAGTCGAGGCAATATCACGCTTTCAGCGTCTTGCCGTTGAGCGCGGCCCTCATGGCATTCCTCTGCTTGTGGGTGCCGATGTAGTGCACGGATATGCCACGGTGTTCCCGATTCCGCTTGCATTGTCATGCTCGTGGGACAGTGTCGAAGTTGCCCGCATGGCCCGGATTTCGGCCATTGAGGCCACGGCCGACGGCGTCAACTGGAACTACAGTCCGATGGTGGACATCTGCCGGGATCCCCGCTGGGGCCGGATTGCGGAAAGTTCGGGTGAGGATCCATGGCTGGGCAGCGTTCTGGCCAAGGCGTACGTACAGGGTTATCAAGGTGACGGTATCCGGTCGGACTCCTCGCTGATGGCCTGTGTCAAGCATTTCGCCTTGTACGGAGCGGCTGAAGGTGGACGTGACTATAACGGTGTGGATATGAGCCGTGAACGCATGGACAATTATTATCTCCCGCCCTATCGTGCCGCTGTGGACGCCGGAGTCGGCTCCGTCATGACTTCGTTCAATCTCATAAACGGTCAGCATGCCACGGCATGCGATTGGTTGATTGACGGCATATTGCGCAAGGATTGGAATTTCGATGGATTCGTCGTTACGGATTATGGTTCCATCGATGAAATGTCGAGCATGGGTGTCGCCAATGAAAATGAGGCTGCCGCGCTTGCTCTTCGTGCAGGAACCGACATGGATATGGTTACCGGCCGTTTTCTGGCCGACCTCAAAGGGGCTGTTGACGGAGGGCTTGTTTCCATGGCAATGATCGATCAGGCATGCCGCAGGGTGCTTGAAGCGAAACAACGTCTCGGATTGTTCGACAATCCATATAAATATTGCAATACGGAACGTCCGTCAAGAGAGTTGTACACTCCCGAACATCGTGCGGTCGCACGCGATATCGCGGCAAAGACTTTCGTTCTGCTTAAAAACGACAATAATCTGCTGCCTCTCAAACCGAAAGGATGCATCGCGCTTATCGGCCCTTTGGCCGACGCCGGCAATAATATGGCCGGATGCTGGAGCGGGTATTGCCGTCCGGAAAGACACAAATCATTGCTTACGGCATTTCGGGAAGCCGTTGGAAACGATGCGCGGATTGTATATGCCCAGGGTTCCAACATATTTTATGATGAAGCCATGCAGGCTGACTGCGACTGGGGCAGACGCATCCCGAGGGTCGACGACCGGAAGGCACATGCCGAGGCCTTACGTGTGGCAGCCGAGGCAGACGTAATAGTCATGGCCTTGGGTGAAAGCTGTGAGATGAGTGGAGAATCTTCCAGCAGGGCTGACATTACGATTCCGGACACCCAGCGCGACCTGCTGAAAGAACTGGCAGCCACAGGCAAGCCCATCGTTCTTCTTTTATTTACCGGACGCCCCCTGATTCTTGACTGGGAAGCAGAAAATATCCAGTCCATAATGAATGTATGGTTTGGCGGAAGCGAGGCTGCGGATGCCATAGCCGACGTGGTGTTCGGCGACAAGTCTCCCTGCGGCCGGCTTACAGTAACCTTTCCGCGTTCCGTCGGTCAGATTCCGTTATACTACAATCATCTGCCCTCAAGTCATCCCGATTTCGATTCATCTCGCTTCAACCCTTATCGCAGCAACTATATAGACGTCGCCAACGACCCTCTTTATCCTTTCGGTTTCGGTCTCGGTTACACCACGTTCGGATATTCGACTCCCACATTGAGTTCAGATGTCCTTACGCCCGGCGGCAAGCTCAAACTGTCGGTAGACGTGACCAATACCGGGATGCGTGATGGAACGGAAATAGTCCAGATGTACATTAACGACCCGGTAGCCCGCATCGCCCGTCCTGTAAAGGAGCTTAAGGCATTCAGGAAAGTTGACATACCGGCCGGCAAGACCGCGACAGTGGAGTTTGACATTACACCGGATATGTTGAAATATTATGATTCAGAACATCATTATGGCTATGATCCCGGCGAATTTAAAATAATGGTCGGTTCAAATTCGGAGAATCTGCAGACGCTGACCTTAATACTTAAGGATTAGCCGGTATCGGCCGGTTATCAAAAATAAAAGCGCATCGGCCGTGAGGGGCAGATGCGCTTTTTAGGTTTCCGTGGAAAGTGTCGTCATGGATTGACAGGATAGGCACCGAGCAGACCGGCCGCCTCGCTCACGTCGGGCGTCTTGGCGATGCCCACGAAGAACAGCACTATGCACCCGATGATGCATATCCACAGCAGCCAGTTGGACACCGTGTAGCTCCATGTGCGCGTCAGCAGATACAGCAGTACGCCCACCGATATGGTCAGGAATCCCGCACCCATCAGGATCTGGTTTTCCAGATGCAGCTTGGATGCGTCTACTATCCATATTATGAATTCGGCCACGGCGCATATACATATCACCAGCCCGATTATCATATAAATCTTATCCATGCGCCTTATTCCCCGGCGCTTATCGGTTTTGGTTTCCATAGTAATTAACATTAGTTTGTAAATGAAACATCCACGGGCGCACATTGGTTTATGGTCATAAGAGTAAACCATATCAAAAAACAATGGTCTTATAATAAAAAGGTTTGAATTATGAATATGAAGAAGATAATAATGTCGTTGACGCTTGCCCTGGGCGTAAGCGTGGGTGTTCAGGCAGCCGACAAGCCGCAGTACCCCGGCGCCCAGGAGGCTTTGGACCAGTATCTGACCGAGAACCTGAAGTATCCTGAGATGGCAAAGGAAAACGGCGTGGAAGGCGTTGTGGATGTGACGTTCACCGTCAAGGCCGACGGCACCATAGGCAACATCAAGATAGCGCGCATGGTCGATCCTGACCTGGAAAGCGAGGCCATCCGCCTGGTGAAGAACATGCCCAAATGGCAGCCGGCCGACAAGGACGGACAGGCCATCGACGCCCCGGCCAGCGTGAAGGTGAACTTCGTGATACCCGAATCATGAAAAGGTGAATAAAATTATCGTCCATAGATATGAGTCGCCGTGCGGAGCATTGATATTAGGCTCCTGCGGCGACTGTCTGTGTATGTGCGACTGGACCGCAGAACCTCATCACGAGCGGGTGCGGCGGCGACTGTCCCGGCTGTTAGGTGCAGAATTTACCGAGGGCACGTCAGCCGTGATTGAGACAGCCGAGGCCCGGCTTGACGAATATTTTGCCAGCGAAAGACGCGAATTCGACGTGCCGTTGATGTTCGCAGGCACGGAGTTTCAGAAACAGGTATGGAACGAGCTGTTGCAGATACCCTTCAGCCGCACCACGACCTATGGCGAACTGGCCCGGCGCATCGGACATCCGACAGCAGTCCGCGCCATAGCCAACGCGGTCGGCTCCAACGCCCTTTCCGTCCTCGTTCCCTGTCACCGCGTCCTCGGCGCGGACGGCGCCCTTACCGGCTACGCCGGCGGCCTCCCCGCCAAGCGCCACCTCCTCAACCTGGAAAACGCATTATCTCAAATGCCGGCCCCTTCAACCTGAAGGATCGGCATTCCTAAAGCTTCTTCTATTGAAGATATCGTATCGATAGTGAAATTATGCGTTCCCCTCATCCATTTGCTGATTTCAGACTCATTTTTGCCGAGCATATTTGCAAGATCTTTCTGTTTCAGACCCTTTGCTTCCAATATGTTATGAATTCGGTCTACTATCAGAAATGACAAGTTGATACGACGTCTGACTTCCGATGATACTTTTTCCCTACGTGCCTCTATAGTTTTACTTCTTTTCATCTCGCGTAAAATTCAGGTTTCCAATTAATTCCTTATCTACAATATAAAGCGTACCATTAGCCAGTCTGGACGAGATAAACCTGCTTGTATCGAGCAGTATCTCAACATAATTTGCTAACGATTCGCATTCTTGCCACGTAGCGCAATCCTTGACGCCTCCATTGCCAAAGACTAAAATCTTGTCTGAAAGACGAATGCAATATAGACGTAAATTGCTTGTTTCGATAGGTATCGCGCTGACACCATCGCCAAACTTGCCCTCATAACGGAAATATCTTTCCAAAGCTCCGCGTTCTCCGATTTTATCAAGCCAAGCGATTATTGTATCGATGTCTTCATCATATTCGCAACCCTCAGGAAATTTGTCAAAGAATCGTTCAATCTCTGATAATTCCTCCTCATTCAGATGTACGCTATAGAAATTTACAGCGTCATGTTCTTCAATCAGATCTATGGAATACTTCTGAGTCATTCTTAACTTATAAATTAACTTCGCAAAGTTAGCAACTCTTTTTGAATATAACAAACAAATTCACTTAAAAGTTAAGTTGTCATAGTTGTTTCTCATTCATCAAAAATCCACAATTAAAAAAGCAGCCGGAAACGAGGGCACTGAAAAAGTACCTCTATAGGAACCAGGTCTGAATTAATCGGCACATATCAAGAGAAAATCTTGGATATGTGCCGATTTTTTTGTACTTTTATAGGTATAAAACAGGCCGAT
>CAJKBH010000037.1 GCA_905198125.1 uncultured Porphyromonadaceae bacterium | reverse complement strand
TCCAGGGGGTCTATCAAGACTTGGCGCACGGGGTCAGTCCGCTCTGGATTTTCCACCGCATCTATTATATGTAGTTCTGCGGCATAAGCACAAGCTTTGAGAATGGGGGTCAGAGCATGGTTGATGGTGTGGTCGCTATTCTGTTTTATTTCACGACGCCATTCTATATATTCTTCAAGCAGCTCAATAGAAATCTCTCCAAGATAGATTCCATCGGATTTATATGTTCCACGTTCTTTTGAACGCAGGAACTCCTTAAACATATTCATGCCGCTTTTCCCGTTTTCATAGCGACTACGGCCGATACGGTTTCGGGAATATTCGGAATCCAGCCTGTCAGTAACGAACTCAACAAAGTCCTTACCGTTATCTTTCCTTACGGCAACAGGCTTTTCAAGAAGGAAGCCATCTATGACTTCTTCCGTTATTTGATGCGGATTGTTTTGGGCAAATTCGGCAAGTAAAGAATCTGTCCTTTCTACTCTGGCAAGTAATACACTGTTGATGCGCTTGGACTCCGAGCCGTAGGATGGGCGAACACCACCGCGCCCGGCGTGAAGATTCTGGTTCCAGTCTGCAATCTTCACGAAGATATTGGTAGTGCGTCGGATCACCTTACGGTTCCAAGTATATTCTATGTCCACCGGATAAGCCTTGTTCTTATCCGGATTTTTTGGTGTCCTGAGACGGTATTTCCCTAATGGGTATAATCTCTTTGTCCTTCCCATAGGCCGTTATTTGTTTGTATTTTTACGATATTCCCACATGTCTGCAAAGGTAGTGAATTATATACAAACAAAACGGAAAAATCTGGACAAATGTTGTATTTTACACAAACAAATTCGGCTATTTTAGACCATAAAACACCAGCCATACAAACAAATTCTAATTGCTTATATGGCTGGTAATCAGTATGTTATGTGTAAATTTGAGTCTTAATACTCGTCCTCGTTGAAGAAGAAGTCGTCTTTGCTGGGGTAGTCGGGCCAGATTTCTTCGATGGATTCGTAGGTCTCGCCTTCGTCCTCGATCTCCTGCAGGTTCTCGATCACCTCCATCGGGGCGCCGCTGCGCAGTGCATAGTCTATCAGTTCTTCTTTCGTCGCGGGCCAGGGTGCATCCTCAAGCTTCGACGCCAGTTCAAGTGTCCAGTACATATCTATAAGTTTTTAAAAGTTTCAATTCTAACCCTAATCCCGTAAATCAATAGGAGTGCTTAAGTCCCTGACCTGCGTATTAGTATTTATCTTTTTTCCGTCAACGAAACGGAATGGTAATTTATTGTTTCGGTTTCTGTTGCCAGACGATTTCGGCCACGCCGTTGGTGAAGTTTATGTAGCGGGCGGCGGCGAACAGATAGTCTGAAAGCCGGTTCACGAAGCGTATCACGGCGGGGTCGACATATTCCTTGCGGCTGAGCGCCAGGATGTTTCTTTCGGCGCGGCGGCATACGGTGCGCGCCACATGGGTCAGCGCTGCGGCGGGGTGGCCGCCGGGAAGGACGAACGCGCGTATCTTGGGTGTCTGTTCGTCCAGAGCGTCGATCCATCCCTCCAGGTCCTGAATCATTGCGCCGCCTTCCAGACTCGGGCAGGGCGGTTCTGCGTCGCCGGGTGCCGTGGCAAGATAGCCGCCTATGTTGAACAGTTCGTTCTGTATCTGCTGCAGCTGGCCTTTCACTTCGTCGCTTACGCCTTGTGCGGCCGCGACGACGCCTAACTGCGACGACAGTTCGTCGACGGTGCCGTACGATTCCAGCCGCAGCGAATCCTTGGCTACGCGCTGGCCTCCCACCAGCGATGTCTCGCCGGTGTCGCCGGTGCGGGTGTATAACATACTCTTCATGTGCATGAATATTAACAGGTGATACCCTCAATTGCATAACGCAGTATTTTTAATATTGTTTCAGAAAGGGAATTTTTATATATTTGCAGACGATTTAGCAGACAATTATGAGTGACAAATATATAGTAAGCGCGCGTAAGTACCGTCCGGCCACGTTCCGCAGCGTAGTGGGACAGAAGGAACTGACGGATACGTTGCGCAATTCCATAAAGACGGGCCGGCTGGCGCAGGCGTACTTGTTCTGCGGGCCGCGCGGCGTGGGCAAGACCAGCTGCGCGCGCATCTTCGCGCGTACGGTGAACTGCATGAACCCCACGCCCGAGGGCGAGGCCTGCGGCGAATGCGAGTCATGTAAGGCCATAGAGCGTGGCAATTCCTACAATCTGATGGAACTCGACGCGGCTTCCAACAACAGCGTTGACAATATCCGCGAGATCTCCGAGCAGGTGGCCATCCCGCCGCAGATTGGCAAATACCGCATATTCATAATAGACGAGGTGCACATGCTGTCGTCGCAGGCTTTCAATGCCTTTCTGAAGACGCTGGAGGAGCCGCCGTCGTATGCCGTGTTCATCCTGGCCACGACCGAGAAGCATAAGGTGATACCCACCATCTTGAGCCGTTGCCAGATATATGACTTCAAGCGAATTACGGTCAACGACATCGCCGACCATCTGAAATATGTGGCCGAACAGGAGGGCATCACTGCCGATCCTCGGGCTTTGGGCGTGATAGCGCGCAAGGCCGACGGCGCCATGCGCGACGCACTTTCCATCTTCGACCAGATAGCCTCCAGTTCGGGAGGCAACATCACCTACGAATCGGTGCTGGAGAACCTGAACGTGCTGGATTACGACTACTTCTTCAAGCTGGTAGACGACTTCCGCCGCGGCGACGTGGCCGGCGCGCTGCTGCTGTACGGCGAGGTGCGTGACCGGGGCTTCGACTCGCTGTTCTTCATCAACAGCGTGGCGCAGCACGTGCGCGACCTGATGGTGGCGGCCGATCCGCGCACCAAGGAGCTGTTGGAGACGCCCGACGACATCTCGGCGCGTATGTCGGAACAGGCTTCGCAGCTGCCGTTGCCGTGGTATTACTCGGCCATGGAGCTGCTGAACGAGTGCGACATGCAGTACCGCACCGCATCCAACAAGCAGTTCCTGATCGAACTGACGCTGATACGTCTGTGTCAGCTTCTTAATCCCGCGCCGGCCCCTTTTGACCGACCTGCACGGAAGCAGCCTTTGCGCGATCCGGTGGCGCAACAGGCCCGTGCAGTGGCTCCCGAACATAAACCGGAACAGCAGGCCGCGGCCCCTCAGCAGCAACCCGTGCAGCAGCCTCAGCCGCAAGCAACGCCTCAGCCGCAAGCAACGCCTCAGGCCAGACAACCGTATGGCGCGATGGCAACCCCCGGAGCGGGCGCGAAGCGCGCGGCGCGAGGCACTATCTCGCTCAACGCCATGCCGCAGACCGAGTATAAAAAGGAACGCAGGCATGAGCTTGTGACCCCCGAAGGGTTCATGGCGGCGTGGAACAAGTATATCGCGCAACACCCCGACCAGTTCATGCTGTGCGAGGCCATGCGCAGCGCCAGGCCGGCTCCCGACGAGAAGGAGTCGCTGATGTACCGCGTGCTGGTGCAGCATCCAGCACAGCTGCAGTCGTTTGAATCGGGCATGGGACGCCTCACGGAGTTCCTCAGGGATGAACTGCATAACGATTTTCTGGCCATACACGCCGAGATCGACACCTCGAACAGCGGCCCTGAATTCCTGCGGCCCACCGAGTTCCTGAAGAAAGTTATGGAGGAGAATCCCGCCATGCAGGGATTCATCAAGGACCTGGACGGAGAACTTGTTTAGTGACGAGTGACGAGTGATAAGTGATTAGGCGTAAGGATGGTAAGGAGAGAGGAAGTCGGGAAATATGACGCCGAGACATGGCGCGAGGCAAGCGGCGAACAGGAGCGGGAATACTTCCTGAAGCGCAACCGTTACTGCGGATTCTGCGGCGTGCCGACCGAGCGGTTCCAGCGCATCGGTGTGCGTTGTCAGGGGTGCGGGCAGGAGATATTTCCCGGTTTGTCGCCGGCCATCGTGGTGTTGGTGACGCGCGGAGAGGGTCCGGACGAGGAGGCGCTTCTGGTCCATGCGGCCAACTTCAAACGGCCCATGTATGCCTTGGTGGCCGGGTTTGTGGAACCGGGCGAAACCTTGGAGCAATGCGTGGAGCGCGAGGTGAAGGAGGAAACGACGCTGGAAGTCAGCGACATCCAATATATCGGTTCGCAGTCATGGCCGTTTCCGTCGCAGCTGATGACAGGCTTTCGCGCCCGGTATGCCGGCGGGGAGTTGCGGTTTGCCGACGGCGAGCTGACCTCCGGCGGATGGTATAGGCGCGATTCACTGCCCGAACTGCCGCTGCCCGGCTCGTTGTCTCGTGCCATTATAGACACGTGGATTGCGGAAGGAGAAAACCGTCAATAGGCTGGTATGTGCAGCTAATAATTTATAAAATAAGTTAAATATAGTTAAAACTGCATCAAAAATCCCGAAAACGAGGTGTGATAGGCCCGTAAGTGGGTGATTTTGGTGGGAAATGTATTATCTTTGCAAAAGAATTCCGGAGGGGACGTCAGTCTCCTTCGTTTTTTATGTGACAATCGGATTAAAATTGAAGGTTTCGAAGTTTATTCCTGTTACGTAAATTAGTATAAACGACTTCGATATGAAGATAGAAGAACTGACGCGCTATATAACCGGACGGCTTGCGGATACGGACTATTACCTGATAGACGTGCGCGAGGAGCCGGGTGACAGATTTGTGGTGGAGATAGACTCGGACCAGGGAGTTGACATAGACTTCTGCACCGAGCTGGCCCAGGGCGTGGACACCGAGTTTCCGCGCGAGGAAGGCGGCGAGGACTACGAGCTGGAAGTAGGCTCGGCCGGGTTGACGAGCCCGTTCAAGGTTCAGCGCCAGTATCTGAAGAACTTGGGTCAGGACGTGGAGGTCCTGACGCAGGACGGGCGCAAGTTGCACGGCGTGCTCCGCGAGGCCGACGACGCCGGATTCACGGTGGAATACAGCGTCAAGGAGAAGCCCGAGGGCGCCAAGCGCGCGGTGCTTGTGGCACGTAAGGAGCGCTTCGCGTACGGAGACGTGAAGATGGTAAGAGTAGATTTGAAATTTTAAACCCATTGGTGACGGCAGACCGGCGACAGACGGCCCGGACGGCACCGCAAACAAAATATAACCAGGCCTTATGGCAAAGAAAGCAGAGACAGTGAACATGGTCGACCGGTTCGCGGAGTTCAAGGAGCTCAAGAACATCGACAAAACCACTATGATATCGGTATTGGAGGAATCGTTCCGCAACGTGCTGGCCAAGATGTTCGGCTCGGACGAGAACTTCGACGTGATCATGAACCCTGACAAAGGCGACTGCGAGATCTATCAGAATCTCGAGGTGGTGGCCGACGACGCAGTGGAGAACAAGGACATGCAGATCGGACTGACCGAGGCGCGCGAGATCGACCCCGAGGCCGAGCTGGGCGAGGAGGTCACCAAGCAGATATTCTTCGAGAAATTCGGCCGCCGCGCCATCCTGAATCTGCGACAGACGCTTCAGTCCAAGATACTTGACCTTCAGAAAGAGGCCATCTACAACAAATTCAAGGACCTGGAAGGCGAGCTGATCACCGGCGAGGTTCATCAGATCTGGAAGCGCGAGATGCTGCTGCTGGACGAGGAGAACAACGAGCTGATCATGCCCAAGGAGGAGCAGATTCCCGGCGACTTCTTCCACAAGGGCGACATGGTGCGCTCGGTGGTGAAGCGTGTGGACAACGCCAACAACAACCCCAAGGTGATAGTGAGCCGCACCGACGAGCGTTTCCTGCGCCGTCTGTTCGAACAGGAGGTGCCTGAGGTGCACGACGGCCTGATCACCATCAAGGGCGTGGCCCGCAAGCCGGGCGAACGCGCCAAGATAGCCGTGGAGAGCTATGACGACCGCATCGACCCCGTAGGCGCCTGCGTGGGCATCAAGGGAAGCCGCATCCACGGCATCGTGCGCGAGCTGCGCAACGAGAACATCGACGTGATCAGCTATACGGCCAACCCGCAGCTGTACATACAGCGCGCCCTCAGCCCCGCCAAAATCTCCAGCATCCGTCTGGACGAGGAGGAGAAGAAGGCCGAGGTGTTCCTGCGTCCTGAGGAGGTGAGCCTGGCCATCGGCAAGGGAGGCCTCAACATCCGTCTGGCCACGATGCTGACCGGTTACGCCATCGACGTGTACCGCGACATCGAGGACGGCGAGGAGGATATCTATCTGGACGAATTCCGCGACGAGATCGACGACTGGGTGATCGAGGCGCTGAAGAACTTAGGTCTCGGCACCGCCAAGGCCGTGCTGAACGCCCCGCGCGAGCAACTGGACCGCGCCGATCTGGAGGACAGCACACTGGAGCATGTCATGAACGTGCTCCGCGCCGAATTCGAGGACTGATCGGGGCGCGGCCCCGGCCGTGAACGACGGACATGAGAGCATCGCGGCCCGACAGCCGCAGGTGAAGTTGTTTAACAGCTTCTTTAAGTAGAATCAAACACAGCAGAATGCGCACGAAAATAAGTAAAGTAGCAAAAGACCTGAACGTAGCGGTAAGCACGGCTCTTGATTTCCTCAAGAAGCACAACATCGAAGTCGAGGGCGGCCTGAACGCCCGCATCGACGACGATGCCGTGAACTTGCTGTACAAGGAGTTCAGCAAAGACAAGGATGCGAAGGCCGAGGCCGAGCAATACCTTACCACCCGTCGTGAGGAGAAGAAGGACCGCGAGGAGAAGCGCGAGGAAAAGCGCAATCAGCGCGTCGAGACGCCTGCGGGCGAGCCTCATGCCGGATTGAAGATAAAAAGAAAGATCGACCTTGACAACCTCGGGTCACCGCGTGCTGCTGTGTCAGCTGGCAAGCCCGAGCCGAAACCCGAAGCCAAGGCCGAGGAGAAGCCCGTAGAGACGCCTGAGGCTCCCGAGGCGCCCGCCCCGCAGACCCCAAAGCCTGCGGAGGCCGCCGCAGCACCTAAGCCTGAGGCGCAGGAAGCACCGAAGCCTCAGCCCAAGGATGAGCCGGAGCGTCCGGCAGAGCAGGCCAAGCCTGTAGCCGAGCCCAAGCCCGAAGTGAAGAAAGAAGAAAAGAAACCCGAAGCTCCCAAGCCGGCTCCGCAGCCCGCTCCCGTCAGGAAAGAGGAAGCTCCCGCTCCCAAGCCGGCACCCGCCGAGGCTCCTGCCAAAGAAGCCGCAGCTCCCCAAGCCAAGGCTCCGGAGAGCACCGAGCCTTTCCGAGCACCCGGTTCCACGCCTGCGGCACCCGGCCTGAAGGTGGTGGGCAAGATAGACCTGTCGGCCATCAACTCGGCCACACGTCCCAAGAAAAAGAGCCGCGCCGAGCGTAAGCGCAAGCGCATCGGCCAGGAGAAGGTCAATGTGGAGAAGGCCGCGTCGCAGCCGGGATTCGGCTCCGACAAGCGCAAGGACCAGGGCCAGGGTCGTGGCGACCAGCCGCGTGTGGCCGGTCAGGAGCGTGGCGGTCGCAGACGTCGCGGCGGTAACGGAGGCGGTAATCCCTACGCAGCCCCCAAGCAGGAGGTCAGCAACGAGGACGTTCAGAAGCAGGTCAAGGAGACTCTGGCGCGCCTCACCACCAAGAAGACAAACAAGAGCGTGAAGTTCCGCAAGGAACGCCGCGAGGAGATGCACAACCGAGAGCTGGCCAACGCCGAGCGCGAGGCAGCTGAAAGCAAGGTGCTTAAGATCACGGAGTTCGTCACCGCCAACGACCTGGCCAGCCTGATGGACATCCCGGTGAACAAGGTCATAGCCACATGTATGAACCTCGGTGTGATGGTCTCCATCAACCAGCGTCTGGACGCCGAGACCATCAACATCGTGGCCGAGGAGTTCGGATTCGAGACCGAATTCGTGTCCGCAGACGTGACCGAGGCCATCGAGCATGTGGAGGACAAGGAGGAGGAGCTGCAGAGCCGTCCGCCCATCGTGACCGTCATGGGTCATGTGGACCACGGTAAGACGTCGCTGCTGGACTATATCCGCAAGGCCAACGTGATAGCCGGCGAGGCCGGCGGCATCACGCAGCACATCGGTGCATACAACGTCAAGCTGAACGACGGACGCCACATCACGTTCCTGGATACTCCCGGTCACGAGGCGTTCACGGCCATGCGTGCCCGCGGTGCCAAGGTGACCGACCTGGCCATCATCATCGTGGCAGCCGACGACGACGTGATGCCCCAGACCATCGAGGCAATCAATCACGCATCGGCCGCAGGCGTGCCCATGGTGTTCGCCATCAATAAGATAGACAAGCCCGCCGCCAATCCCGACAAGATCAAGGAGGAGCTGGCCAACATGAACTACCTCGTCGAGGAATGGGGTGGCAAGTACCAGAGCCAGGACATATCCGCCAAGAAAGGAATCGGCGTCGACGAGCTGATGGAGAAAGTGCTGTTGGAGGCCGAAATGCTCGACCTGAAGGCCAATCCCGACCGCGCCGCCATCGGCTCCGTGATAGAGTCGAGTCTGGACAAGGGCCGCGGTTACGTGGCCACGGTGCTGGTGCAGAACGGTACGCTCCGCGTGGGCGACGTGATACTGGCCGGTACTAACTTCGGTAAGGTCAAGGCCATGTTCAACGAGCGTAACCAGCGCGTCAAGGAGGCCGGCCCCGCCACGCCTGTACAGGTATTAGGTCTGAACGGCGCTCCGACGGCCGGCGATACGTTCAACGTGATGCCCACCGAGCAGGAGGCACGCGAGATTGCCACGAAGCGCGAGCAGCTGCAGCGCGAACTCGGACTGCGCACCAAGAAGCGCCTGGGTCTCGAGGAGCTGGGACGCCGCCGCGCCCTGAACGACTTCCACGAGCTGAACCTGGTGGTGAAGGGCGACGTGGACGGTTCGATAGAGGCTATCTCCGACGCATTGCTCAAGCTCTCCACGCCCGAGGTGCAGGTAAACGTGCTGCATAAGGGAGTGGGCGCCATCTCCGAAAGCGATGTCACGCTGGCCGCCGCATCCGACGCCATCATCATCGGATTCCAGGTGCGTCCCTCGGCCAACGCCCGCAAGGAGGCCGAGCGCGAGGGAGTCGAGATCCGTCTGTACTCCGTCATCTATAAGGCCATAGAGGAGGTGAAGGACGCCATGGAAGGTATGCTTTCGCCCGAAATCAAGGAGGAAATCACCGGTACGGCCGAAGTGCTGCAGACCTATCACATCTCGAAGGTGGGCACCATCGCCGGCGCCCTGGTGCGCGACGGAAAGATCAAACGCACATCTAAGGTACGCGTCATCCGCGACGGTATCGTGATCTACACCGGCGAGCTGGGAAGCCTCAAGCGCTTCAAGGACGACGCCAAGGAGGTTGTTTCGGGCTACGATTGCGGTCTCTCGGTGCAGGGATACAACGATATCCGCGAGGGCGACCTGATCGAGGCCTACGAAGAAGTAGAGGTTAAGAAGACACTGAAATAAAACCCGATAACAAAGCGCGTGGTAACGGTGCGGAATCAAAGCCAGCCGTCACCACGCGCTTTTCTTGTATATGAATTATTTTCTGAACATAGGCAGTAACTTAGGCAACCGCCGTCTCAACATCAGCCGTGCCGCTCAGCGCATCATGGGCCGTTACGGCTGGATGGAGATGTCGCACATAGTGGAGTCGCAGCCGTGGGGTTATGAGAGTGACAACGCCTTTATGAACATCGGCGTGCGTCTGGTCAGCGACCTGGAGCCGATGCAGATGCTTGCCGGCCTGCAGGAGATAGAGCGGGAGTTGGGCGGCGGCGCCCACCGCGACGCCGAGGGGCGCTATGTGGACCGTGTCGTGGACATCGACATCATGGCCGTGGACGAGATGCAGATAGACACCCCGGAACTGAGGGTGCCGCATCCGCACTTGGAGGAGCGCGAATTTTTCCTGAAGCCGATGGTGGAATTAGCCCCGATATGGAAACATCCCGCCACAGGACTGACCTGCGGCGAGATGCTTGCTAATCTGGTGCCTGACAATGAGGATTAAGTCATAATTCTTACCTCATCACTTGTCACTCATCACTTGTCACTCATCACTCGTAACTTATCACTCGTAACTTATCACTCGTAACTCATCACTTGTAACTGTGACTTCATCACTCTGCCTCAAATCAGGTGGTGTTTCTTATGCGGCTCAACGTCATGTTCAAGACGCTTGACGTCGTGATGGATGCGGGCCACCTTGCACAGCGTGGTGATGGCGATGCTTAAAGCCGCCGATGCGATAGCGAGGTGTACGATGTGGCGTACGTGGTCTTCCTTGTGATAACCTAATACGTGAGTCAGAATGTCATGCTTGCAGGACTTTCCCTTTTCAACTAATTCTTTCATAATATTCAATTTTTAGATTGTCTCTTGACTATATTCCTAACAACGGAGTCCGTCAAAGAGTTTGGTTCGCATATCTTCGGTAAAGTGTAGTGGAATTCAGATTACGTCGGATTTTCATAATAGAGTGATTTTTTGTAATTTTGCAGAATAATAGCAGCGAAAAGCGAAAGATAAGCCGCGAAAAGCGAATAAGAGAAAGATATGATAACCGGTGACCAGCTGAAGGATATAGAAAAGAGAGTAGAGGACCTGAACCGTTACCTTGACATCGAGTCGAAGAAGATTGAAGTCGAGGAGGAGGAGTTGCGCACGCATGTGGCCGACTTCTGGGACGACCGAGAGAAGGCGGAGGCCCAGATGCGCAAAATCAAGGGTATCCATTTCTGGATTGACTCCTACACGGCTCTTGAAAAACAATTGGAGGAACTGAAACTCTCAATGGACTTCATTAAGGAAGGTCTGGTGACCGAGGAGGAGATAGACGAGGCTTACGCGAAGACCCTGGAGGATGTCGAGAAACTGGAACTCCGCAATATGCTCCGTCGCGAGGAGGACAAACTGGGCGTGGTGCTGAAGATCAATTCCGGCGCCGGCGGTACCGAAAGCCAGGACTGGGCGTCGATGCTGATGCGACTTTATCTGCGTTACGCCGAGCGTCACGGCTACAAGACCTCGATAGCACAGTTGCTCGACGGAGACGAGGCCGGTATCAAGTCCGTGACCATCAACATAGAGGGCGACTATGCCTACGGCTTCCTCAAGAGCGAGAACGGCGTGCACCGTCTGGTGCGTGTCAGCCCATACAACGCCCAGGGCAAGCGCATGACATCGTTTGCGTCGGTGTTCGTCACTCCGCTTGTAGATGATTCAATCGAGGTAGTGGTGGAGCCTGCACGCGTGTCGTGGGATACCTTCCGTTCGGGCGGCGCCGGCGGTCAGAACGTGAACAAGGTGGAATCCGGCGTGCGTCTGCGCTACCAGTACACCGACCCCTACACCGGCGAGGAGGAGGAGATTCTGATCGAGAACACCGAGACGCGCGACCAGCCCAAGAACAAGGAGAACGCCATGCGTCAGCTGCGCTCCATCCTGTATGACAAGGAGCTGAAGCACCGCATGGAGGAGCAGGCCAAGGTGGAGGCCGGCAAGAAGAAGATAGAGTGGGGCTCGCAGATACGCAGCTACGTGTTCGACGACCGCCGCGTCAAGGACCACCGCACCAACTTCCAGACCTCGGACGTGAACGGCGTGATGGACGGCGGCATCGACGGCTTCATCAAGGCCTACCTGATGGAATTCGCCGCCGACCAGGATTAATACACTAATAGGAAATATTATCGGCTGCAAGCTGTCACACACGGCTTGCAGCCGTTTTTTGTTACGGTTGCTTTCCGGTGAGGAGGCACTGCAGGTCGTGCAGGGTCTGGAGTGCCTGGAGGGGCGTCAGATTGTCGATCTGCAGGGTCAGCAGGCGGTCGCGTATCTGTTCAAGCAGGGGGTCGTCAAGCTGGAAGAAACTTAACTGATACCCGTCGCGGGCGGTGCCTAACTGGGCCACATTGGCCTTGGGCGCGTCCGTTTCTTTTGTCTCCAGTTGTTTCAGCACCTGTTCGGCGCGGCGCACAATCGACGGCGGCATACCCGCCAGCTTGGCCACATGGATACCGAAACTGTGTTCCGAGCCTCCGCGTTCCAGCTTGCGCATGAACACCACGCGCCCTTTTATTTCCTTGACCGACACGTTGTAATTGACCACGCGCTGGAATGTACCCTCCATTTCGTTCAGCTCGTGATAATGGGTGGCGAACAGTGTCTTGGGGCGGCATCGGCCGTTCTCGTGGATATGCTCAACGATGGCCCATGCTATGGATATTCCGTCGTAGGTCGAGGTGCCACGGCCCAATTCGTCGAAAAGGATGAGCGAACGTGCCGTCATGTTGTTCAGTATGGCCGAGGCTTCGTTCATCTCGGTCATGAACGTGGATTCACCCAGCGAGATGTTGTCGCTGGCGCCTACACGGGTGAAAATCTTGTCCACAAAGCCTATGTGCGCGGCCTGTGCCGGTACGAAGCTGCCCATCTGCGCCATCAGCGTGATAAGGGCTGTCTGGCGCAGCAACGCCGACTTACCGCTCATGTTCGGGCCTGTTATCATCATGATCTGGCTCTTGTTGCAGTCCAGGCGCACGCTGTTGGAAATGTAAGCCTCTCCGGCCGGGAGACGGCGCTCTATCACCGGGTGGCGCCCCTCGGTGATGGACAGCTCCATCGAATCGTCCACTACGGGCCGCACATATTTGAAGCGCTCGGCGGCGGTGGCCAGGGCCAGAAGCGTGTCGATACGCTCCGCGGCGTGTGCCAGCGTCTGCATGTCGGTGATGAACCTTGACAGACCGTCCAGCAGCTGGTTGAACAGTTCCGCCTCCAGCGCGTCTATCCGGTCGCGCGCCTGCATTATCTTCTCCTCCAGCTCCTTCAGCTCCGGCGTGATGTATCGTTCGGCGGCGGTCAGCGTCTGCTTGCGTATCCACTCCGCAGGCACCTTGTCCTTGTGCGTGTTGCGAACCTCGATGTAGTATCCGAACACATTGTTGAATCCTATCTTGAGCGAGGGAATGCCGGTCTGTTCCGTCTCGCGCACCCTGATCTGCTCCAGACGCAGGTTCGCGTTGTCGTGGAGGTCGCGCCATTCGTCCAGTTCGGGGTGTACGCCCGAGGCTATGATGCGTCCCGCGCCGCCCACCTTAGCCGGCGGGTCGGGCATCAGCGTGCGCCGGATGGCGTCTGTGGCCGCCGACACGTCATGCATCCTCCCGGCCATCTCGCGGAGTATGTCGGAATCGGACCCGGCCATGAGGCGGCGCAGTTCGGCTACGGATTCCAGCGCCGCCTGCAGCGTCACGGTGTCGCGTGGGCCGATGCGCCGCAAACCAAGGCGCGATACAAGGCGTTCCAGGTCGCCCACACGTTTCAGTATCTCGGTGGAACGGTCGCGCAGCAATACGTCCTTGAAGAAATAGTCCACCACATCCAGGCGTCTGTTGATGGCCACCGGGTCGATGAGCGGGAACAGAATCCAGTTGCGCAGCAGACGCGCGCCCATCGGGGTGACGGTATGGTCCAGCACGTCGAGCAGCGACATGCCTTCGGGCGTAAGGGGCGACACAAGCTCAAGGTTGCGGATGGTGAAACGGTCCAGCGTCATGTACCGGTCGTTGCCGATACGGCGCAGCGAACTGATGTGCTTCAGGTTGGTATGGCCCGTAATGTCCAGGTATTGCAGTATGCTGCCGGCAGCTATCACGGCGTCGGGAATGGCGTCGACACCGAATCCCTTCAGCGACATGGTGTCGAAATGGCGCTGCAGACGTTCCGAGGCCGCGTCGATGGTATAGATCCAGTCGTCCAGCTCATAGACGCTGCAGCGGTAAGTCAGCGAGTTCTCGTATTCCTGGCGAGTGCCGCGCATACGCAGCAGTTCCTTGGGCTGCAGCTTGGTCAGCAACTTGTCGGCGGCGTTGCGCTCGCACTGCTCGCACACGAACTCGCCCGTGGAGATGTCCAGGAAGGCGATGCCCACGGAAGTCTTGTTGAAATGCACGGCGGCGAGGAAGTTGTTCTCGCGGTTGTTCAGCGCGCCCTCCGACATATTGACGCCGGGCGTGATAAGTTCGGTGATGCCGCGCTTCACCAGCTTCTTGGTCAGCTTCGGATCTTCCAGCTGTTCGCAGATGGCCACGCGCTTGCCGGCGCGCACCAGTTTCGGCAGGTATGTGTCGAGGGCGTGGTGCGGGAATCCCGCCAACTCCACGTATGATGCCGAGCCGTTGGCACGCCGTGTCAGGGTGATGCCCAATATCTCGCTCGCCGTTATGGCGTCGTCGGAAAATGTCTCGTAGAAATCGCCCACGCGAAAGAGAAGCACCGCGTCAGGATGCTTCTTCTTCATTTCGTAATATTGCTTCATCAACGGTGTCTCCACCGGTTTCTTTGCTTTTTCTGCCATCTGCTTATGATAAGGGTTGGGGAGAGAGGGCGTAGGTTAGCGGAGAGGAGGGATGGATTGTCGGAGAGGTCAGGATGGGAAAATACTGAGCATCCATGCGGCCATGCCTACGTAAATCAGGAGGCCCACCACGTCGTTGGTGATCTGTATGAAAGGTCCTGTCGCCAACGCCGGGTTGACCTTTAGTTTCTCGAGAGTAAGGGGCACCAGCGCGCCGAACACCGTGGAGAATACCACGATGCAGAACAGCGAGGTGGCCACAGCAAGTGTCAGGCCGTAGCTGCCCGGCTCGGTAAACAGTGTATAAACCAACACTGCCAGCGATATGACCACACCCGTAAGCAATGATATCCGGAGTTCCTTCCACAACTGCTGCCAGAATTCCTTGAGGTCCAGGCGACCGTTTGCCAGGCCCTGCACCACGATGGCCGATGCCTGCACGCCGACGTTTCCACCGGTACCTCCGATCAGCGGGATGAAGTACGCCAGTGCGGTCACTGCCGCCAACTGAGCCTCGAATCCGCTAAGTATCAACGAACTCAGCAATCCACCGGCTATGCCTATCAGCAGCCAGGGGAGGCGTGCCTTGGTCTGAGCCAGCACCGAGTCGTCGGCATCCACGTCCGACGCGATACCCGAAGCCAGCTGGTAGTCGCGTTCCTGTTGCTCGCGCACCTGGTCCATCACGTCGTCGACGGTGATCTGACCCATCAGGCGCCCGATGCTGTCCACCACAGGCATGGCCACAAGATCGTATTTCTCGAAGTCGATGGCCACTTCGTCGATTGGCATGTCCACCTTCACCACCACGGGATTGTCCTCCATCACGTGCTTTATCTTCGACACAGACGGATGCGTGATCATCTTCTTCAGCGGCAGCACGCCCTTCAGACGGTTGTCGTCGTCCACCACATAGACGTAATAGATGTCGTCCAGGTCCTCGGCCTGTCGCCGCATCTCCTTGAGGCAGTCGGGCATCGACAGATTCTCGTTGACCGAGATCAGTTCCGTGCCCATCAATCCGCCGGCGGTGTCCTCGTCATACTGCAGCAGGTCGACGATGTCGCCGGCCTGTTCCACGTCGCCGATGTTCTGAATCACCTCCTCGCGGTCCTCCTCGTCCAGCTCCTGGATCAGATCCACGGCGTCGTCGGTGTCCAGCAGGTCGATGTAATGGCCTATCTGTTCGGGGTCCATCCCCTCCATCAGCTTCTTGCGCTCCTCCTCGTCGAGTTCCATCAGGATGTCGGCCTTTTCCTCGCGGTTGGGGATAAGCTCGAACACCCACTCGGCCTGTTTCAGATTGAGATGCTGGAACAGTTCGGCTATGTCGGCCGGGTGCATTCCCTCCAGTTCACGCAGCACTTCCTGACGCTGCTCGGTGTCGATGAACTGTTCGATTCTCTCTATATCTTCGGGTGTGAATTCCTTCATTGTTCGTTGGGAGAGGGGTACGGGTTAAACTGTTAATAATGGAACGAGGAGCCGCCGAGGAATTCGCGGAGCACGGAATTGGCGGGTACCTGTTCGGCCGGAATGGAGAGGAAGCATTCCAGGAAGTCGGCCAGGCGTCTGGCTTCGGCATAATGCGGGTCGTCGGGACCGACGCTGAGCAGCAGAGGCTCCAGATAGTCTTTCATCACGCCCAGTTCGAAGATGAGCGATGAATTGAACACCGCGTCGGCGTTCTCCTGGAAGGGAAATATCCATTTCTCCTCGCCGCGTCTGACGGAAGGCCAGCGGTCCAGGGTCTGCGAGGGGGTGGTGCCACGGTATTTGGAGTCGCGCACCATGCGGCGCAGCAGGCGGTTGTCGGAGGTGGAGATCCAGTTGTGGTTGTCGAGGCGCAGCGATGTCAGCGCCGAGACATATACCTTGTAAACCTGTTCCTTGGGCACGGATGCGGTCAGTTCCGGGTTGAGGCCGTGTATGCCCTCTATCAGCAGCACGTCGTCCTTCTCCAGCTTGAGGGGATGTTCCTTGTATATGCGTTCCCCCTTTTCGAAACTGTAGGTGGGCAGGTTTATCTCGCGGCCCGCGAGCAGGTCGTTCAGGTCACGGTTGAACTGCTTCAGGTCCAGGGCGTATAGGCTCTCGTAGTCATAGTTGCCGTCGGCGTCAAGGGGCGTGTGCACGCGGTTCACGAAGTAATCGTCCAGACTTATCATCTTGGGCGACATCATGTTGGTCATCAGCTGCACGGCCAGCCGCTTGCAGGTGGTGGTCTTGCCCGACGACGACGGACCGGCCAGCATTATCAGCGACGCCTCGCCGCGGCGGTGGCGTGTCGCGATTTCGTCCGAGATGCGGCCCAACAGCTTGTTGTGCATGGCCTCGGCCACATTGATCAGCATCTTGGTGTCGTTGTTCAGCACCACGCGGTTCAGTTCGCCGGCGCAGCTGACGCGTATCACCTTGTTGAACTCCAGGCTCTGGCGGAACGCCTTGTACATCTTGGCCTGGCGCACCGGACGGACAGGCACGGCGGGATTGGACGGATCGGGACCCAACAGCAGCAGTCCCTCCTTGTACATGCGCAGGTCGAACACGCGCAACTGCGCGCTGCGCTCCACCAAGTCGCCGATGTACGAGTCAAGGACACCGTCGAATTCGTAGCATTTCACCTCCTCGCCGGGGATGGTGTCGAGCAATTCTATTTTCTCGGTCAGTCCCTCCTTGCGGAATATGCCGAGGGCTTCGGCCTTCGGCCTGACGGACAGCCGGAAAGGAATGTCCGCGTCCATAAGCAGACGCATGCGTCTCAGCAGGCGTCCCGCAAGGTCACGGTCTACCTGCACGACGCTGCCGTCAGCCCGCAGCAGACGGCAATACTGTCCGTGCGAGATGGAATGCTCCACGCGCAGCGTCATGCCCGGAGCCTCCAGGGTCACCGCACGGTACAGCACCATGCACAGCGACCGGGTATAGGTGTATTTTTCTATCTTGTTCTCCATGACTTATGGCCCCTTTTCCCTCGGGTGCATTGTATTATGTGCAAATTTACGAATTTTTTTGGCCTTTTTCTATTAAATCGCTATTTTTGCTAATCAAAAAAAGTAAAAACCTCTATAAAACCTCTTATCACATGAAAAATGCGAACGAAGTGTTCGACCGCTGTGTGGCCGACTATCATAAGACAGACAACGTGGACGCCGGGAAACATAATCCGTATGAGGAGGGAAGTTTTGAATCGATACTGTATTCCAAGTGCTGGGTCGACGCCGTGCAGTGGCACCTGGAGGACATAATCCGCGATCCGGAGATAGACCCCGTGGCCGCGCTGGAGCTGAAACGCCGCATAGACCGCAGCAACCAGGTGCGCACCGACATGGTGGAGGAGATAGACACATGGTATCGCGAGAAATACAAGGATGTGAAGGCCCGTCCCGACGCTACGATCAACACCGAGTCGCCGGCATGGGCGCTGGACCGTCTGTCGATACTGGCGCTGAAGATATGGCACATGCGCGAGCAGGCCGAGCGCAAGGACGCCGCTCCGGAGCATCTGGCCAAATGTCAGGGCAAACTCGACGTGCTGCTGGAACAGCGCGAGGACCTCACCACGGCCATCGCCCAGTTGCTCGAGGACATCGAGACGGGACGAAAGTATATGAAGGTATACCGCCAGATGAAGATGTACAACGATCCGGCCACCAACCCGGTGCTGTATGGCAAGAAAGCGTGACAACATACTGATGGCGCGGTTTTCCGCCTTGGGTGACATCGCAATGACGCTGCCCGAGGTGTACGACGCATGCTTAGAAAGCCCGGAGAGGAATTTCTATTTCCTCACGCGTCAGCATCCTTCTAAGATGTTTGCCAATGCGCCGTCCAACCTCACGGTAGTGGGTGTGGATCTGGAGCGTTACAAGGGCATGAGGGGAATGTGGAGGTTGGCGCGGGAATTGCGCGATGAATATGGCATCGATACGTTCCTGGACCTGCACGATGTGTTGCGCACACGGATGTTAGGCATTGCTCTGCGAATGAAGGGCGTCAGGATATTCCGTATCGACAAGGGGCGCAGGGCAAAGAAGGCGCTGACGCGCCGCAAGTCGAAGGAACAGGTGCAGCTGCGGCGCATGACCGACCGGTACCGCGATGTGTTCGTCAAGGCCGGACTGCCGTTGGCCGACCGGTTCCGATCGCTGTTCGGCGACGGTAAGGGAGACCCCGGGGATTTCGCCAAGGTGTCCGGACCGAAGCAAGATGGCGAAAAGTGGCTCGCGGTGGCGCCGTTCGCCAAACATCCCGGCAAGATTTACCCCATGCACCTGATGAAGAAGGTGATAGACCACTTTGCGGTGAAGCCGGGGTGGAAGATATTCGTGTTCGGATTCGGTGACAATGAGATACGCGACATCGACGCATTGACCGGCACGCGGAAAAATGTGGTGAACATGGCCCGCGCCGGCATCGGCATCCGCGCCGAACTGGCGCTGCTGAGCCACTGCGACGTGATGCTTTCAATGGACTCGGCTAATATGCACCTCGCTTCGCTGGTGGGACTCCGCACCGTGTCGGTGTGGGGCGCCACGCATCCGTACGCCGGATTCTTAGGTTGGAACCAGCAGATGCACGACGCCGTGCAGCTTGACATGGTGTGCCGTCCATGCTCGGTGTTCGGCAACAAACCCTGCGCGCGTGGCGACTATCATTGCCTCAACGGCATCCCGCCGTCGCTGATTATCGAGAGGATCGAGTCAGGGGCGATATAGAATAATTGAAAATGAAAGATCAGAAGATACTGTTTCACAGCACGATATTCGGGCCGATACACAGCCGTAGGCTCGGCACGTCGTTGGGCGTGAACCTCACGCCGAGCGACGGTAAGGTGTGCACGTTCGACTGCCTGTACTGCGAGGCCGGATTCAATTCGCAAGGCCCCGGCAAGACGGGTATGCCTACGCGCGGACAGGTGGCCGAGAGGCTCGAAGCGAAGCTGAAGGAGATGCGTGCCGCCGGCGACCCGTTGGATGTGATAACGTTCTCAGGCAACGGCGAGCCGACCATCCATCCCGAATTCGCAGGAGTGATCGAGGATACTATACGTCTGCGCGACAAGTATTATCCCGATGCGAAGGTGTCGGTGCTGACCAACTCCACACGCATCGACGATTCGGAAGTGACGGAGGCACTGAAATCTGTAGACAACAATATACTGAAACTTGACTCGGGCATCGAAAGCACCATGCAGGCATTAGACCGCCCTGTGTCCAAGCATTTTACGGTCGAAAAGTTGACACGCGAGCTGAAACAGTTCTCCGGCACGGGCATAATCCAGACCATGCTGCTGCGCGGCGAATACGAGGGAACGCTTATCGACAACACCACACCTGCCGAGCTTGAGGCGCTGGCTCGTATCTATAAAGAAGTCAGGCCGCGCGAGGTGATGCTGTACAGCATAGACCGCGACACGCCGGCCGAGCACTTAGTGAAGGTGCCGCACGAGGAACTGCAGCGCATAGCCGATTACTTCCGGTCGGAAGGGATACCAGTCAAGAGTTTCTGAAATGGAGCAGGAGATGATATTTCCGCGACCACTCCATGCCGGCTCGTGCATAGCCATGGTGACCCCGGCGTCGCCCATAGAGCGGCAATACGTCGATGGCGCAAAGGCGTTTTTGGAAAGCCAGGGTTTCGAAGTGCGACTGATGCCTCATGTTTTCGGACCCGAGGACGGATGCTTCGCATCGTCGCTGCAGTCGCGCCTGTCGGACCTGACCGAAGCGTGGCTTGACCCGGAAGTGGACGCCATATTGTGTTCGCGTGGCGGATACGGTACCGCCGAGCTGTTGCCGCATCTGTCGCGGATTGACATACGTGGCAATGCCAAGTGGCTGATCGGTTTCTCCGACATTTCAGCCCTGCATGCTTGCCTGCAGAGTCATGGCGTGGCGTCGCTGCATTCATCCATGGCCAAACAGTTCGCTCTCAGACCCGACAGCCGGGTGACGCGCACGATGCTCCAGCTGTTGCGCGGAGGCAAGATGGACTATGAGGTAGAGAAACATCCGTTCAGCCGCAAGGGGCATGGCGTGGGTAGTCTTATTGGCGGTAACCTTGCTGTGCTGAACGGACTCGCCTCAACGCCGTACGACCTGATGGGGTCGGCGTTGAAGCGGGATTCGGTGCTGTTCATTGAGGATGTGTCGGAGCAGATTTACGAGGTGGAACGGATTTTGTTACGTCTCTATATGTCGGGCGTGTTGGGTAGTCTGAAGGGCCTGATTGTAGGCCGGTTCACAGACTACAGACCGTCGAAGAAGTACGAACGGATGGAGCAGATGATCCACTCGTTGCTTCAGAGGCTCGACATCCGCGACATCCCTGTGGCGATAGACTTCCCCGTGGGGCATATAGAGGAAAATCTGCCCATGATAGAGGGAGCGACGGTGGAACTCAGCATAACGGACAAAGTACGCCTGAAACAGATATAGTGTACCTGAAACAAATACAGATAGCTTAACAAACAGGTTTCGCGAAACAAATAAGGTTCGCGTGACGTTTTGAAGATATGAGTACTCTTAGTTTGGAATATATAAATGACGACGACAAGGCCTACGGTCTTGCCGGGATGACCATATCGATAGCGGCTCTTGACGCCCTGGACCGTCTGGTGTCGGTGTCGCTTGACTCCGAGGGTCCGATGATGACCTTCAGCCACGAATATTATTTTTGCGGTTCGCCGTCGCTGTCGCCCAAGGCCGTGTGGACCAATCTGGTGAATAATTACAACCTTACGGCCGCCATGGCTCTTAGCAACGTCATGGCGCGTTCCATGATACGGCTTGGCAGCGAGGTACCCGCCCACATCATGAAGGCGTTGCACGAGCGCATCGTGGAGGAAGGTCGCGACACCTGCGGCCTGGAAGACGATGAGATCGAGAGTCTGTACAACCGCGCCAACAGTTATATGCGCCGCATATTCAACAACCGCCGCCTGCACCCCGCCGTCGACGAGCTGGTGCGCACCCTCTCCGTGCGCCGCACCATGTCCGCCCCCGAGCTGGCCGACACCCTCCACCTCCTCCAGATAATCTGATTGTAACAATCCCCGGCTGGACGGCCCGGGGATCAAGAGGAGATTTGTTTTTATTTAGAGTTTAGATGCTGCATCTGTTATCCTGCTCGCAAGATCGTTCAGTGCCGATTTCAACTGCTGTGTTTCCTGTACGCTAAAGCCTCCGTCGGAACCATCGCCTTTTATTCCGTCAAGCTTATGGTATAACCATGAACTCGACTTCCCAAAGTAGGTGCGTGCAATCTCCCTCCAGGAAACTGCAACCAAAATATCGGACAGGCGTACTTTGGCATCCGATAAGATTTCATTGTTATTCTGCATAATCATCATATATTATGATAACAATCATGATGTAAAGCGAGTTTGAATGTGCACCTCCGGACAATGGAGGATGCGCACCTAAACTCTTACGGCATATCTGTAAGTTTATCGAATAATTCCTGTGCATAGTACAGGAGGTTCGGGTAACTGTCCGGGAAACCCTTCCGATAATTGCGGATTGCCGCTATGAGTTCTTCTTCTTCCGTTGTCAATTTCATAATTAAATAATTTAAAATTAAACATAGAGTATAAGAACTCACTGCAAAGATAGTACAAATTTTCGTACAATACAAATTTTCGTACAAAAATTGTAAATAAGTTTCGCAGTGCCACGAAAGCATCGATTATACGTATGCTTGTATAGACAGCAGTTTCACTGTTCAATATCGCAGAAAGCATAGCGACTCCCTGTTCGGTAAATACGAAAGGATTGACTGACGAGTGTTTGAGACCGTTGAACCGGTCGCAATTTGTGTCCGGTTCTCTGAATATTCAATTGTTGTGTTTTCAGATATTTTCAGGTTGTTGAGTCTACGCTTGCTTGTTGGGACTGCTGGTTATGTTATTCGACATGTTATGGCGATTTTCTCAATAAAATTTATTAATTTTGCAATTGCAGACCGCAATGCGGACCACGCCAGGCGGGAGAGACCTGTAAGGGCCGACCTCACTATCTGGGGTTAAGCGGAGTGGGATGTATCTTTGACACGAGTTGTCGTGTCTGGATTGACATACATAAAAAGCGTTTATCTGCGCTGATTCTTGACAAATCGAAATTCTCGCAAAATTTCAAGTCTAAGTCAAGGGTTGAGCAACGGTAGATGCCCGTGGTAATGTGATTATCCGGCATTCGGCATGATATTCCGGGAGGAATATGGCCGGATGCGAATATTGCATATACTGGCGTGGGCTTCTGGCGTTGCCGTCCGACTTAGACTGGGCAATGCGAGAAGCCTCGATTTGTAAGACGGCAACGGATACAGATTCCTGCGCTATTTTTTACTGACCTGACGCTGACGAGGGGATGACCGAGGCGTGTAAAATATTATGAATCCGATAGATTATTATTTCTTTTCAGCACTCTTTTTATTGCCTTTCAGTAGGGAAATGGGGCCGTCCGCGTAAAAGCGGATTTGGCTCGAGTCCGTTTCCCCTGTCTTTGCAGAACCGGCTCGTCGGAATTAATCATCTCCGGGGGGCAGGCAGGCTTATCCGAGTGGTTACAAACGGAAAGAATCAATTTGTGTTCAACTAATAATAACTATATGAAACGTAAGATTTTTGCTGCGGCAATGGGCCTTGCATTACTGAGTCCCGTAGCAATGGCGCAGACTGAAGCGACCGACACTATGTCGGTGGAGGGGATGCGCAGTGAAATCAAAGCCCTTAAGGCGGAAAACGCCGAGCGAGACGCCCGGGAGAAGAACAATGCGATATGGAAACGCACTAAGACGTTCGGCATCGGTATGGCTTACTCCAACTGGAAACCGAATGATTGTGCCGCATTCAGCCCGAATTACGGCTTTATGCTTAATCTGACCAAGACTTATTATGTCCACCGGAATCCTATAGCCGGCTTCCTGAAGTTCGGTATAGACGCCACGTGGTTTGACGTTACCTATATGAACTATGAGGCGGCTCCCGACTGGCTGGATATGCTGGGAGTGGGCGACGGGATGAATCCGCCGAGTGCGGGTGATTATCCCGACTATGACGACGAACCGGACAATCCTAATCTCGGCAGCCATCAGATAGATGTGGCTCTCGGTGTCGGCGTGTCGGCCACATTCGCCCCCTTCTATAAGTTTGACTCGGCCATCAACCTGCTGAAGGGAAAGGTTTATTGTCGTTTTCTTCCCACTTACTCGATGATGCTGGTGTCAGAGCCTGATGATACGCGCTTCAACTATGCCTTCGTGCCTTATGTGACGTTCGGCGCACAGTTCTCTTGGAAAGTGCTGTCGCTGTTTGTAGAGGGAAGATGGGGTCGCGCCAACTATAAGGTCGGCGGTCTTGACGACGAAGCGGATTATGGCGACACGGATGCCGGGGATATAATCAAATATGACAAAATATCCTGCAAAAACTATGGCATCCGTTTCGGTATCGGCCTGACTTATTGACAATAACAAAATCTAAATATAAAAATGAAGAAGACATTAAGAATTGTGGGCATGGGGCTGGCAGCAGTGCTCTTGTCCGTAGGCATGACCGCATGTTTAGGCGGAGACGATGACGAAGATGGCGAAGATCTTTGGGAAGGAAGCGTAGAAGCCCCGGCGTATGAATCGGACGCTTCGTGCTATACGATTCTTGACAGCGACGAATTGGAGAGCATCGAGCTCACGGCGAGCGGCAACTACATAATAGTACCCACCGCGAACGACTCCTATTACAACGCTCCGCTCAAGAGTTCCAAAGCCGAGGCCGGGAGAGGCAGGCGAATGTTCTCCAGACAATCACAGAGCCGGGCTTCCGACGGCAGGGTCATAATCTTCGGCGAGTATTCGAAGCTCGGCGACGGAAGCTATAATCTCGACGGCTACGGCAAACTGACGGTCGTTGATGACAATACGCTGATTGTCACTCCGAACGGAGGCACCGAGATGACTCTGCGCGCGGAAAAGAAAGGCACGGCAAAAGACAGCGACCTCAACAATCGCTTCTGCCGCACATGGTATGTGGAGAGCGTCAAGCGCCAGACCTACTCCGGAAACAATCTCATTGATGAATATAATGTGCCATCTTCGGAGATTCATGAGGAATACGTGAAGTATGTCGTAGTATCCAAAGCCGGCACATTCTTGCAGACGGATTGGGACGACAGCGTGGAATCCTACGGCACCTGGAGATGGCAGAACACGAAGAACCAGGTGTTTAGCTATGATTTTATCGACGAGGAAGGAGAGGGAGAGGTGCAGGTCTCTTTCTCGGGCGACAAGGCGACGTTCATCGAGAAATTCATGGAATATGACGATGATTACGGTCGGGACCTGCTTTACGTAGAAAGAATTACGACCCGTTCGAAATAACCGGTTGTGGGATAACTTGATTGAGGCTCCTGCGGAATCCGTCGCAGGGGCCTCGATTGTTGTAGGGTCGGAATTCTTATTGTTGGTATACAAAGGTGACAAATAATATCAAAAAATGAAAATTGTAGATAAAAATTAGTAACTTTGCGGTCATGAAGAAGCTGAGGATGTCGGCTGTGGTCATGACCGCGGCCATTATGATGAGTCCCGCGGCGCGGGGCTTCGATTTTTCGGAGGGTAACGACGACCGGGAATGGCGCACGCTGCAGGATGCGTGGACGCTCGATGCGCCCGGGACCGTGCCGATGCTGCGGTCGTATGCCGAGCAAAATCCGACGGGCATACACGCCCTGGAGGCACGTCTGATGATTGCCGATGCGGCCTTCTTCGCTCACGACTGGAGCGAGGCGCTGCGCCTGTACAAGGCCGAGGACATTAAGGGCCTCTCTCAGCCCGAACGCTCGCTTTATTCATACCGCAAGGCACTGTGTCTGTTAAAGACGGGCTATTACAAGGAGGCCCGCACCGCCTTGCGCAGTGTCAAGGGGCGCAAATACGATGCCGTGCGCACTTTCTATGACGCATACATCGACTATATAGAGGGAGACTACGACAAGGCTTACCAAGGTTTCGCGCAGGTGCCGGAAGGCGAGAAGGGTCTGGAGGCGGCATACTATATGCTGCAGATAGACTATATGCGCGGCGAATACCGCAAGGTGGCCGAAAAGGCCCGGAAACTCGTAACTCGCGACGTGGAGCCGGGACTGAAGGCCGAGATATACCGCATAGCCGGTCTGAGCCGCTTCAAGCTGGAGGAGGACGAGACGGGACGTCGCGAGCTGGAGAAATACCTTGAATTGAATCATGGCCCGGTCAACAACGACGCTCTGTATGCCTTGGGCGTGATCGACTATGAGGAAGGAAACTATGCCAAAGCCGCCGAACGCCTGACGGCCGTGACGGAAAGCGCCGAGCGCGGGCCACTGTTGCAGAGCGCATGGCTTTACTTGGGTCAGACACGTCTGAGTCAGGACGATGTGCGCGGCGCCACACTGGCCTTCGAGAAGGCATCGGCATACGAAGCCGACCCGGAGGTGGCCCAGACCGCGATGTACAATTACATCACGGCTCAGACACGCGGCACGGGCGTGCCTTTCGGCAAGTCGGCCGAACTGATAGAGACATACATGCGCCGCTGGCCGTCGTCGCCTCATGCGGAGGAGATGCGCGAATACCTCGCCACGGCATACTACAACGACCATAATTATCTGAAAGCCATCAGCACCGTTGACGGCACCCGCACGCCCACGCCGGTGATGCAGGCCGTGAAGCAGAAGGCCCTGTATGCGCAGGGCGTGAGCATGGCCACCAACGGCGACGTGGCCGGAAGCGCGCCATATTTCGAGAAGGCGTCGGAGATGAATACCTCGGACCCCGATCTGGCCCTGCAGTCGCTGTTATGGTTGGGCGATGCCCGTTATGAGGCGGGTCAGTTCACCGCCGCCGAACGCAGCTATTCACGCTATGTGCAGGGTGCGTCCGCTTCGGCCAACCGCACGTTGGGACTTTACGACTTGGCATACGTGCAGTATCGCCTTGAACGCTACGGCCAGGCGGCCGCCACGTTCTCCAAAGCGTTGGAGAGTCGTCCCGCGCTGAACAAGGCCATGCGCGACGATGCGCTGATACGCCGTGCCGACTGCCTCTATTACACAGGTGATTATACCGGAGCACGCCAGCTCTATACCGACGCCATATCCGACAAGGCCAACGACTCGGACTATGCGGCCTACCGATATGCGATGCTGGTAGGCAAGAGCGAGGGTCAGCGCAAGAAGATAACGCTGATCGACCAGTTCGTGCGCGACTATCCGCGCAGCAAATGGGTGTCGGCGGCGTTGCTGGAGAAGGCATTGACTTGCGAGGAATTGGGCGAGACGGCTATGGCCGCCGAGGCATACCGCAAGCGTCTGGCCATCACTCCTGATGCCGATGTCGATGAATTGCTTCGTGCCGCTGCGGCCAATGACCGCACCGGAGACGCCCCGACCGAGCAGCTTGAGCTGCTGAAACGAATACGCAAAGCCGGTTCGCTCGGCGCCGACGACACCGCCGACCTCGATTATTACGAGGCAAACGCACTGAGCAAACTTGGACGTGACGACGAGGCCGATGCATTGTACGAGTCCCTGTCGCGCAATCCCGAGAGTCCCGTGGGCGCCGCCTCGGCCGTGACGCTGGCACAGCGTCGACTTGACGCCGGCAACGCGCAGGAGGCTTTCGACATGATGAACGCATTCACCGACACCGGAACGCCCCACACCTATTGGCTGGCCAAAGGCTTCATAGTCCTGGCCGACGCCTGCCGCGAGTTGGGACGTCCCGAACTGGCACGCGAATACCTCACATCCCTCCGCGACAATTATCCCGGTAACGAAGCCAACATCCTCTCGGCCATCAATTCACGTCTCAAGTCCCTGAAAAAATGAAAGCTACCAAGATACTGACAATCTCCGCCCTGCTGTCCGCGCTGACGGCGTCGGCTCAATATAACCCCACCGTGGAGGTGGAGGGCACCTACAAGCCCGAAGTCATACTTCAGGACCGCGTCAACACGTTCCCCGAACGTCTGCGCCTCGGCAACACGGACAGTCGGCTGGACTACGACATGGACGGCGTGGTGACCGATTTCGCGCCTCTCGGCGTGCCTATGCCGGCCACCGGCTGGAACGATACCCGCGCCCGCTGGCCATATCGCGGATATGCCGAGCTGCAACTCAGCACGCGCCTCGATGCTATAGTCAACGCCGGATACCGGTTCGTGGACGACGGCAAGACTCTGAGCGGCGTCTACCTGCGTCATAATTCCACTTCGCTGTGGAAGCCGAAGCTGTCGGATGCCGTGAAGGACACGCGCCGCAAGATATATGACGAGACGTTAGGCCTGTATCTGCGACATAATGACCCTAAGTATGGTATGCTGGACGTGAATGCGCGTTATAACCTGACGTATTTCAATTACTACGGCTTCAATCCGCTGCCGATGGCCGATATGCCGGACGCACCGACACAGACGTTGAACCAGGCACGGTTTCACGCTAAGTGGACATCGAATGCCGAGCGTCGTTTCCGATATTACGCCGGCGTGGACGTGAACTATACGGCGTTCCGCAGCTTCTATACGTCGTTTACTACCGATGAATGCCCCGGCAACCGCGAGACGCTGATTTCGCCCGAATTGGGCGCCGGCTACCGCTTTGGTGGCAGTTCGGTGGTGGGTCTGGATTTTTCCGCCGATTTCCTTCTCTATACCGACAAGACACGACTCGCGCCGGCTATGCCGAAAAACTACAGCCGCTTCTCGTTCACTCCCTACTACAAGTGGGAGGGAGATAACATCACATTCTACGGAGGCCCTCGCATCGACGTGTTTGCCGACAACGGCACGGCGTTGCGCCTGGCTCCGGACGTGAGGTTCGGCTGGCACACGCGCGGCGTGGGGCTGGAGCTTTCGGCCACGGGAGGAACGGAGCTGAACTCGCTGCACGGCAATGTGTCGGAATCAAAATTCTGCGCACCGGCCATCGTGGACATGACGCCGGCATATACTCCGGTCGAGGCCCGTCTGAAATTCGGATTCGGGCCGTTCGCGGGCTTCCGCGCCGAGATGGAAGGCGCCTATAAGCGCACTATACACAAAAGCTTCGGATGCTGGTACACGCCCTATCTGAGCCTGTACGGCCGTTCGGCGGCATCCTCGCAGCCGGTGGCCGAGGATTATCTCGGCACACATATAAATCTGAGCGGATTCCAGATCGGTATCACATTGGCTTATAATTATGGCGAATACTTCGGTATCGAAGCTAAGATGAACTATATGCCGCAGGAGGATGACAAGGCATGGTTCAGCGGATGGGATATGCCGGAGGTGACGGCGCACATCGGCGTGCGCGGCAATCCCTGGAGCACGCTGAAATTAGGCGTCGACTGGGATCTCCGTGCTTGCCGCAAGGTGCCTTTGCTGATAGCCGGGGCTGATGGAAGCGAGTTGACAAGACAGCGCATCGGCAACCTGTCGATGTTGGGATTCAGCGCGACGTACGACATCCTGAAGAACCTGCGCGCCGAGCTGTATGTGGACAATCTGCTGAACCGTCTGCATCAGGAGTGGCTGCCCGGCGTGCCGGTACCCGGCATCGCCGCCCGCCTCGGCCTCACCTTCCAGTTCTAAGACAGGAGAATCATTATCGACATTAGACAGGAGAGTATTTATTTTTAGACAGGAGAACAGGAGAAACAGGAGGCCTATTTCAAGTAGACTCTCCTGTTTCTCCTGTTCTCCTGTCTAAAAATATATTCTGCAGTCAAAAACAGACTCTCCTGTTCTCCTGTTCTCCTGTCTAAAAAAATATTCTGCAGTCAAAAACAGACTCTCCTGTTTCTCATGTTCTCCTGTCTAAAAAATAGATATTCTCCTG
>CAJKBH010000036.1 GCA_905198125.1 uncultured Porphyromonadaceae bacterium | reverse complement strand
CCACCCCCACTTCCGCCCCGCCCCTCTCTCTCCCTCTCCCGCCCTCGCGGAGCCGTTCCGTTTTGGAGCTCCGCTCCAACTTCCCTCATCTTAAACCCCGATTCCCATGGACCCATTCATCCTTTTCAGCCGCATCAACACCATGCTGCGCGACCAATACCCCGACCTCGATGAGCTCTGCGCCGCCGAAGGCTTCGACAAAGCAGAGCTGACCCGCACCCTTGCCGACGCAGGCTTCGAGTACCTCCCCGAAGTCAACCAATTCCGATAAGGCTCTTTTCATCCATTTGTATTCCTGGTGCGCCTCTTTTTTGGTCCTTTCGACACTTTTGGCGCCGATTCGCCCATTTTATGCATATATCGCAATGTTTGTAAACAATATTTAACCTTTGGTGTTGTTTAAGTATCAGACATGAGATTATAAACCGAGTAAATAACCCAAAGTCCCTGTTACAGGGACCATAACAAACACACATACTTTATGAAGAAGATTATTACAACAGTGATGCTGGCCGTGGCCGCCATCTGCAGCACAGCCCAGGCCGGAGACTTCTATCTCGGCGGAGCAGTAGGTTTCATGCACAAATCGCAAAAAATAACACCTCTAGCCGGACCGACATACACTCAGACCACCAACGAGTTCTCCATCATGCCGGAGCTCGGTTACAGCTTCAACGACAAGTGGGGCGTCGGAGGCACAATCGGATATACCTACCGTAACCTTGCAGGCCAGGACACCAACTTTAACCTGTTCTCCATCAACCCCTACGCCCGTTTCACATATTTCCGCACCAGCAACGATCTTATAGCTCTGTTCATTGACGGATCCGTAGGCTTCGGCATCGGTTCCACCAGCTATAATGGCGACACCAGCACAGCCGTTACATACGAGATTGGTTTCAAGCCCGGTATCGCCATCAACATCACCGACCATTTTTCGATTGTATCGCACATCGGATTCCTCGGATACCACGGTGCCAACGACAACGCCAAGGATGGCGGCGAACCGGAATACGGCGGTATCAACTTCGATTCCAACCACCTCGACATCGGTCTGTACTACACATTCTGAGAAGCACTGTCAAGCCAACCGACAGCCAAAATTCGGCTTGGCTCAAGATACTGAGGTTTATTCACAACCCGATTGACTCAGAAGGGCGTTTCATTCCAGAAACGTCCTTTCTCTTTATTCCTTCATACTCCATTTTATTCATAAATGGGACTGTTTTAGTCAAAGTTAGTTACGAACAGCCTTCATGGCTCATAAAAAATGTTATAGCTATTGCATTTTTTGGGAATCGGTATTAAATTTGTATCGAAACTCATAGCGGTGCCACGTACCGCCTGGATTTGAAGCGTGTTCAGACCCGTCGGCGCCCCGATACATATAACGAGAATCTGACAAATGCATCTTAACTTCATACTAAAGTTTGGCGCCGCCCTCCTGGGCGTTCTTGGCACCGCCGTTTCGGCATCTGCCTCAGGCGTCGACAATTCTTCTCTCCGCAATTCCATCCGAATCACCGACTGGGAATTTTCCAAAGACTCTACGACCTGGCAGCACGTCACCGTGCCTCACGACTGGGCCATCTACGGACCCTTCGACCGCAAATACGACCTCCAGAAAGTGGCCGTGGAGCAGAACGGCGAAACCGAGGAGACCTGGAAGACAGGCCGCACCGGAGGTCTCCCCTACGTGGGCAAAGGCTGGTACAGGACCGTCGTAAACATCCCCGACACCGCCGGCAAATCGCTGACACTGAAGTTTGACGGCGCCATGAGCCATGCAAAGGTCAAGGTCAACGGCCGTCAGGTGGCTTACTGGCCATACGGCTACAATACATTCACCGCCAACCTGGACGGCGTGGCCGTGCCTGGCGACAACGTAGTGGAAGTCAGCCTCGAGAACATGCCCCGCAGCTCGCGCTGGTATCCCGGCGCCGGCCTGTACCGCAACGTACATCTCATCGAGACCTCGAAAGTGCATATCCCCGTCTGGGGCACATACCTCACCACTCCCTACGTAAGCAAGGATTACGCCACCGTACGCATCAAATACGACATCGAAGGCGTGACCAAGGGTCAGGAAGTGACACTCTCCACCATCCTCCGCAATCAGGAGGGCAAGGAAGTGGCATCCGACACCCACGCATATAAGATTTACCCCGGCGCCACTCCGACACAGAACTTCGTGGTGGACCGGCCCTCGCTCTGGAGTCCGGAGAATCCGGCCTTATACACTGCCGAGACCAAGGTAAGCGTCGACGGTAAGGTGCAGGACACCTACACCACCCGCTTCGGCATCCGCAGCATCGAGGCACGCAACGGCGAGGGTTTCTTCCTGAACGGCGAGAAAATTCAGTTCAAGGGCGTGAACAACCATCACGACCTCGGTCCTCTGGGCGCGGCCATCAACAAGTCGGCCCTGCGCCATCAGCTTGAACTCCTTAAGGACATGGGTGCCAATGCGGTGCGCACGTCACACAATATGCCGGCTCCCGAGCTGGTGGAGCTTTGCGAGGAGATGGGCCTGATGCTCATGATCGAACCGTTCGACGACTGGGGCTTCCGTCCCAAGAGCGCCAACGGCTACGGTACCATCTTCAACGAATGGGCCGAGCGTGACGTGGTCAACATGGTGCACGCCTACCGCAACAGCCCGGCCGTGGTGATGTGGAGCATCGGCAACGAGGTGCCCAGCCAGTGGGCCCCCGACGGACTGAAAGAACTGATGTTCCTGCAGGACATCGTGCACCGCGAGGACCCGACACGCCCCGTCACCTGCGGCATGGACCAGGTTGACGCCGTGGTCAACAACGGCTTCGCCGCAGCCCTCGACATCCCCGGCTTCAACTACCGCGTGCACAAATATCAGCAGGCTCTCCCCAACCTACCACAGAACTTCATACTCGGCAGCGAGACGACTTCCACCGTCTCCTCGCGCGGCAAGTATTACTTCCCTGTCAAGAAAGCGTACGACGTGACCCGTCCGGGCAACCAGAGCAATGGATACGATGTGGAATATTGCTCGTGGAGCAACATCCCCGACGATGACATGGCCGCCGCCGACACCATACCCAACGACATGGGCCAGTTCGTATGGACAGGCTTCGACTATCTTGGCGAGCCCTCCCCCTACGACACCGACGCGTGGCCATCGCACAGCTCATACTTTGGCATCTTCGACCTCGCGTCGCTTCCCAAGGACCGTTTCTGGCTCTATCGCTCAAAATGGAACGAGAAGGACAAGACCCTTCACATCCTGCCTCACTGGACATGGCCGGGTCGCGAAGGTCAGGTCACGCCGGTGTTCGTCTATACCGATTCGCCCAAGGCCGAGCTGTTCATCAACGGCAAGAGCCAGGGCATGAGGGAGAAGAACGATTCTACCAACATGCACCGTTACCGCCTGATGTGGAACGAGACCGTCTACGAGCCGGGCGAAGTGAAGGTGGTGGCTTACGACAGGAACGGCAACAAGACCGGCGAGCAGATCGTACGCACCGCCGGAAAAGCCGACCGCATAGTCCTTTCGTCCAACCGCACAAGTCTTGACGCCAACGGCGAGGACCTGGCGTACATCACCGTCAAGGTGGTGGACAGGAACGGCGTGGAGGTACCCACCGACGAGCGCGCCGTCAAATTCAAGGTGACGGGCGACGGCAAGTTCCGCGCCACGGCCAACGGCGACCCGACGTCGCTCCGCCTGTTCCACCTCCCGGAAATGGACCTGTTCAGCGGCGCGGCCACGGCAATAGTGCAGAGCGGCGACAAGCCCGGCAGCGTCACCCTCAAGGTCACGGCCAAGGGGCTGAAGCCTGCATCCATCACAATCCCAGTGAAATAAACAGTATAATTACTAACTAACATCATAACATTAAAAGACTAATCCCATGGAGGAAATGAAAGAAAAGATTTCCAAGGCGTTCCAGGATCGCTTTGGCGTAGAAGGCACAGTGTACGCATCCGCAGGACGTATCAATCTGATCGGCGAGCACACCGACTATAACGGCGGCTTCGTGTTCCCGGGCGCCATCGACAAGGGCATCATGGCCGAGCTTCGTCCCAACGGACTGGAGAAGTGCCGCGTATATTCCATGGACCTGGACGAGTACACCGAGTTCGGCCTCAAGGAGGAAGACGCTCCGAAGGAGAGCTGGGCACGCTACGTGTTCGGCGTGGCCCGCGAGGTGCTGAAGCGCGGCGGTCGCGTCGAGTGCTTCGACGCCGTGTTCGCAGGCAACGTACCTCTTGGCGCAGGCCTCAGTTCGTCGGCCGCGCTGGAAAGCTGCTTCGCTTTCGCCCTGAACGACATGTTCAACGACAATTCCATCAGCAAGTTCGACCTGGCCCGCATCGGTCAGAGCACCGAGCACAACTACTGCGGCGTGAACTGCGGCATCATGGACCAGTTCGCCAGCGTATTCGGCCGCGAGGGCAACCTGATGCGCCTGGACTGCCGCTCGATGGAGTATGAATATTTCCCTTTCAATCCCAAGGAGTATCAGCTGGTGCTGGTTGACTCGCGCGTGAAGCACGAGCTTAAGGATTCTCCCTACAACAAGCGTCGCGAAAGCTGCGAGCGCGTGGCCAAGCAGCTGGGCCTCGAGACCCTGCGCGACGCCACCATGGAGGACCTGAACGGCGTCAAGAGCGAGATCACGGCCGAGGACTATTTCCGCGCCAAGTTCGTGATCGAGGAGAAAGACCGTGTCCTTGCTGTCTGCGACGCTCTGGAGAAGGGCGACTACGAGACTGTCGGCAAGAAGATGTACGAGACTCACGCAGGTCTCTCCAAGGACTATGAGGTAAGCTGCGAGGAGCTCGACTTCCTCAACGACGTTGCCAAGGAAATGGGCGTGACCGGTTCGCGCATCATGGGCGGCGGCTTCGGCGGCTGCACCATCAACCTGGTGCCCAACGCGCTGCACGACAACTTCATCAAGGAGGCCAAGAAGCGCTTCAACGAGGCTTACGGCCACGAACCCAAGATCTACGACGTGGTCATCAGCGACGGCGCCCGCAAGGTAGAGTAATATTCCACGGCAATGAAGATAACAAGCAAGAAGTATCCCTCGGCCAAAGGAGAGATAACGGTATATAGGCTTAAGAACGAATCCGGAGCCTGGGTGGAGCTTTCCACCCTTGGCGCCGGCATCGCCGGTGTAGCCGTGCCTGACAAGGACGGCAAGATCGGTGAGGTTGCACTGGCTTACGCCGACCCTGCCGACTACATCGCCGACGGTCCCTGTCTGGGCAAATGCCCGGGCCGTTACGCCAACCGTATCGCCAAGGGACACCTCGAGGTTGACGGCACGTTGTATCAGCTGGCCATCAACAACGGCCCCAACGCTCTGCACGGCGGTCCCGAAGGATTCCAGAATCAGATATGGCAGGCCCGCGAACTGCCCGACGGCATCGAGTTCTCGTACCATGCCAAGGACGGCGAGGAGAATTATCCCGGCAATCTGGACCTCACCGCCACATATACCTGGAGCGAAGACAACGTGCTGACGCTTAAGTTCCACGCCACATCCGACCGCGACACCGTCATCAACATGACCAACCACGCATACTGGAACCTGGACGGTGCCGAAGCCGGTTTCGTGGGCGAGCAGGAGATGCTGATCGAGGCCGATACGTTCCTCCCCACCGACGACACCCAGATTCCCACCGGCGAATTCGCTCCCGTGGACGGCACGCCGATGGACTTCAAGGTATTCAAGAAGATAGGCCGGGACCTGAAGGCCGACTACGAGCCGCTGCACATAGGCAAGGGCTACGATCACTGCTGGGTGATCCGTGGCTGGGAGCCGGGCAAGATGATAGAAGATGCTGTGGTGCTGAAGTCCGACAGATCGGGCCGCACGCTCCGCGTCAGCTCCGACCAGCCCGGCGTTCAGATTTACACCGGCAACTGGCTGGCCGGCTCGCCCAAGAACAAGAGCGGCCGCAGCTACGAGGACTATGACGGCGTAGCCATCGAGATGCAGGGATTCCCCGACGCCCCCAACAAGCCCGCCTTCCCCTCGCAGTTCCTCGCCCCCGCCCGGTCCTACGACCGCACCATCATCTTCGCTTTCGAAGCGAAATAAAAGTTTAAAGTTAAGGTTTAAAGTTTAATTCACGCCATCGGCAAGTTGGATTTTTAACCTTCCAATACATTCCAAAGGAGTCCGGACACAGCACCGGGCTCCTTATTTTATGGTGCCGTGTCTTTATTTTATAGAGGTATTTCAGGCGGTGTGAACTTTTATTTGCATCGAAGCATTTTGTGAGCTATCTTTGTGGAATAAAAGGGAAATTGGAATAAAAGGAGAAGGTATGGCGACAAAATATCCGATTGGCATTCAGAGTTTCGAGACTATCATCTCGGACGGCTATGCGTATGTAGACAAGACAGAATACATCCATAACCTCGCAACTCTCGGTAAATATTTTTTCCTCAGTCGTCCGCGCCGTTTCGGAAAATCGCTTCTGCTATCCACCATCAAGGCATTCTATGAAGGAAAGAAAGAACTGTTTGAAGGTCTGGCCATAAGCAAGCACGAACACGACTGGCTACCTCATCCTGTGCTCCATATCGCCCTCAATGCTTACGAGTATAATACGCCCGACAGCCTTCTTGAAAAATTCGGTTATGATTTCGACCGCTGGGAAACGCTTTATGGCGTAGATCAGCGCGTTGCCTCATACGCCGAGCGCTTCCGTCGGATTATAGAGCAGGCATACGCCATAACGGGACAGAAGGTAGTCATTCTTATTGATGAATACGACAAGCCCCTACTCGATACAGCCACTAATAAGGAATTGCAGGACACATACCGTTCCCAACTGAAATCAATATACGGCAATCTGAAGACTTGTGATGAATTCATAGAATTCGCCATGCTGACAGGAGTGTCGCGATTCGGCAAACTCAGTATCTTCAGCGATCTTAACAATCTGAACGATATATCGCTTCGTCCGGATTTCAGTGCTATATGCGGTATCACTCTTGAAGAAATTCAGGCTTATTTCCGTGAGGGTGTCGAGACTTTGGCCAAAAAGAAAGGCCTGACCGTTGATCAGACCTACGACCGACTGGCCCAATATTACGACGGCTATCATTTTGCGACCGAATCGTCCGACATATACAATCCATTCAGCCTGCTGAATGCCCTTGAGGCCAAGAACTTCGGATCATACTGGTTCGCCACCGGAACGCCTACATTCCTTGTGGAAATGATAAAGCGCGACAACCTCCCGCTTAAGGATTTCAACAACTATGTGACAGACCAGGACCGCCTTCTATCCGTACCCGCCAACCTTGATGACCCGATACCTGTACTCTATCAGGCCGGTTATCTTACAATCAAGGGACACGATGAAGAATTCAACACGGTCACACTCGGCTACCCCAATCTGGAAGTGGAGCGCGGATTTCTTAAGAATCTTTTCTCATATTATACGCCCGAGAAGGATTCCGCAATGTCCATTCAGAACTTTATCACGGATTTACGCCAAAGGAATGTAGACGCTTTCATGGTGCGTCTGCAAAGTCTTTTCAGCGGTTATCATTACAGCCAGATGGATTTAGGGAACCTCGAGCTGCATTACCGCAACGTCATCTACCTGGTGATGAAATTGATGGGATTCTATACGGAAGCGGAGTTACAGACCGCCGCAGGACGCATCGACCTTCTTGTCGGCACTTCCGACTCTCTGTATCTATTTGAATTCAAACTGAACAAGAACGCGCAGGAAGCGATGGACCAGATCAACCACCGCGACTATCTGTTGCCGTTCCGCGCAGACGGCAGACAAATAATAAAGATAGGCGCCGGTTTCGACGACAGCATCCGCAGCATAAGCGACTGGCTGGTTGAATACACTGATTGAGTACTAATTTTTATTGTTGTGTATTTGCCGAATATTTGGTAATTTTGCAAATTGAATTGATTTACTGTTGAATCGGTTCGGTAATCGGGATTAGAAACAGTTTAAGGTAGAACAGTTTCGACTGACACACCCCTGATTGTTTATTTGCAAGCAAGTTTACAATGATAACAAGCAAGTACAAGCTGGTCAACAATATCACGGGATGGGCGGTATTCATCATCGCTCTTGCCACATATTGGCTGACCCTGGAGCCTACCGCAAGCTACTGGGACTGCGGAGAGTTCATAATCCAGGCCGACAAGCTGGAAATCGGTCACCCGCCGGGCAACCCTATCTTCATGCTTACGGCGCGTTTCTTCTCGAACTTCGCGCCTGACGCTCAGTCCGTCTCGGTCATGGTGAACGCCATGAGCGGTCTGCTCTCCGCGCTGACCATCCTGCTGCTGTTCTGGACCATCACCCATCTGGTGCGCCGTCTCATTGTCAAGGATCACGACACGCACGAGATCAGCGTGGCCAAGTATCTGGTAATCATGGGTTCGGGCGTTGTGGGCGCATTGGCCTACACATGGTCCGACACGTTCTGGTTCTCGGCCGTCGAGGGTGAGGTATATGCTTTCTCCTCGTTCTGCACAGCACTGGTGTTCTGGCTGATACTCAAATGGGAAGACCATGCCGACCAGCCCCGTTCCGACCGTTATCTGATACTAATAGCATACATCATCGGCGTCAGTGTGGCCGTGCACCTGCTCAACCTGCTGTGCATCCCGGCCATCGTGCTGGTCTACGTATTCCGCCGCTGGAAGGACATCAGCGCGACGCGCGCACTTATTGCGCTGCTCGTCAGCTTCGTCATCGTCGGCGTGGTGCTGTTCGGAATGGTGCCCGGCTTCATCAAGATGGCCCAGCAGTTTGAACTGCTGTTCGTCAATGGATTCGGCCTGAGTTTCAATTCCGGAGCCCTGGCTTACGTCATCATAATGGCCGGCCTGTTCATCTGGGCCCTTATGGAACTGCGTCGTCAGAACTCGCCCGACATGCTGAAGCTGTCGTTCCTGCTCGCAGTGATCTGCACCGGCACATTCTTCATGGGCTCCGGCTGGTGGTTAGGCATCATACTTACGCTGTGCCTCGCCGCTTACCTCTGGCTGCCATACTTCCGTCCGCTTAACGTACGCACGCTCAATGTGATAATGTGGTCGATGGCCGTTATATTCGTAGGATATTCCAGCTACGCGCTGATACTGATACGCTCTACGGCCGACACTCCGATGAACCAGAACTCGCCGGACAATGTGTTCGACCTGGCTTCATACCTGAACCGTGAGCAATACGGCGAGAATCCGCTGCTCTACGGCGAAACGCTCTACTCCGGCACCATGCGCGAGGCCACCGGCTCGTACATCGATACGTTGCAATACGACCAGGACGGCAAGCCCCTGCTCATCAACATGTACGACTTCCGCCAGATCGTTGAGAAAGGGAAGCCCATGTACGCCAAGGGCGTCAAGGACGCAGTGCCCCAGTCGCCGGAAGGATTCCTCAACACCGGCGAACAGGCCGACAACCAAGCCCTGGCACAGCGTGGCGGCGACTATTACGTGAAGCGCGACTATAAGGGGGAATACAAGATGAACCCGGAGCTGAACATGCTGTTCCCGCGCATCTACAGCCGTATGCACCGCGCCTACTATCCCAACTGGGTGACGCTGGACACTACGTCGTCAAACCTCAAGGAACTGCACGCCATCGACCGCGAGTCGGGCGAACTGATACCGGAGCCTGACTATCAGGGACAGCCATACATCAACCCCGTTACAGGCTTCGTGCAGTACCCGGGCCGCGTGGCATACCGCCCCACATACGGGCAGAACTTCGAATATTTCCTGAACTACCAGCTCAACCACATGTACTGGCGTTACTTCATGTGGAACTTCGCCGGACGTCAGAACGATGTGCTCAACCAGCAGGGCGAGCTTGACGCCGGCAACTGGATTACGGGTATTCCCGCCTGGGACAACCACCGTCTCGGCGACCAGAACCTGCTTCCCGACGACTTAGGCAAGAACAACAAGGGACACAACGTCTACTACATGCTGCCGTTGCTGTTGGGTCTGATCGGCTTGCTGTGGCAGGCATTCTCCGACCGCAGGGGCATCGAGCAGTTCTGGGTGGTGTTCTTCCTGTTCTTCATGACCGGCATCGCCATCGTGCTCTACCTGAACCAGCCGCCGATGCAGCCGCGCGAGCGTGACTACGCATTCGCCGGCAGCTTCTACGCCTTCGCCATCTGGATCGGCATGGGTGTGGCCGCGCTGTGGAGCATTCTGCGCAAGGTCACCCACGCAGACAAGAAGAAAGATAAGAACAGCGAGTTGTATCCGGCCCTCGCGGCCTGCGTCATCGGCCTCGTGATACCGTTGCAGATGGTGTCGCAGACATGGGACGACCACGACCGCAGCGGACGATACGCAGCCCGCGACTTCGCGATAAACTATCTTGAAAGCCTTGAGCCGAACGCCATCGTGTTCTGCAACGGCGACAACGACACCTTCCCGCTATGGTACGCCCAGGAGGTGGAGGGCGTGCGTCCCGATGTGAAGATAATCAACCTCAGCTACCTTGCCTCCGACTGGTACGCCAACCAGATGCGCCAGCAGAGCTATACGGCCAAGCCGGTTCACTTCACGGCACAGCCCTCCGATTACGCCTACGGCAAGCTCGACGTGACCGTGCCCGGTCGCGAGACGGCTCCCGCCGACCTGCTGCAGAGCCTCAAGAATCTGTACGCCAACCCGCAGGCCGATCCCGACTACGGCTATCCGTCGCTCCCAAGCTCGGTAGTGACGATACCTGTCGACAAGAAGGCTGTGGTGGCCCGTGGTCTCGTGGCTCCGGCCGACTCGTCCAAGATAGTGAACGAGATCGTGATCGACCTGGGCAAAGCCGACGCCGTGCGCAGCAAGGGTTACATCAGCCTGGGCGAGCTAATGATGCTCGACATCATCGCCACAAACGCCGCCGAAGGCTGGCCGCGTCCCATTTACTGGTGCTCAACCGTCGGCAATGAATATCACCTCGGCCTTTCCGATTACCTCGTCTCCACCGGCATGACCCACCAGCTCGTGCCCACCCTGCAGCCCGGTCTCCCGGCACGCACAGACAGGGCATACGACGTGGTGACAAAGAAATACCGCTGGGGCGGCGCCGACGCCAAGGACAAGGCGCCTTATTTCGACGAGACCGCACGCCGTATGCTGATCTCCACCCGCACGTCGATGATGGATGTGGCCCTGCAGCTCATAGAGGAAGGCAAATATCCCGAAGCCCTGAAGGTGGCCGACATGATAGAGAAGAACCTGCCTGAGAGCACGTCGCCCTACAACGTGACATTAGCACTGACCATGCCCGAGATATACGGCACGCTCGGTGAGAAAATGAAGAATCCCCAGCTCACCAAGCGCGCACTCGACATGCTCCGCAACCAGATGACCCGCATGGCCCAGTACCTGCGTTACAGCGCCATGATTGCGGTAAAATTCGGCAACGCCTCGCTGACGCCCGAATCCAGGCTGATGCCCTATCAATATTACCGCTTCATAGAGCTGTACAAGCAATACGGCGGCGACATGAAATGGGTTGACAATCTGCTGAAATCCACCGGCTACACCGCCGACATGCTGAAGCAATACTACGATCAGGTCTACGGAGCCGGCGGCTACGAATCGGTCGATGCCGGAGGCTCTGCGTCGGTAGACGACTATGTGGCCGAGCTGGCCGAAGTGGCCCGCATCGTGGCCGGCATACAGGGCCTCTCGCCCGAGGGTTATGCCGCCGCTCCGCAGGATTCGCGCGACCTCGACTCCATATTCTATGGCGCGATCGAACAGTACGTGCAGATGGGCGTGCCGCGCGAAAGCATCGAAGCCAACCCCGACATTCAGAAAGTGGACATGGCCCGCAGCAAGCGTGTGTTCGAGGAGTATAGCCGTAATCATCCCTGACCGCAGCCTGACCACTGACCGAAGCCTGATCGCTAACCTCTACGACCTGATGCACAGACCATGCTGATAGAACGTCCCCCGATATGCTTCCGCCTTACGGTTCCCGGAGGGCTGTTCCGGCGACATGAACCCGGGCACCAGCACGCGGTGTACCTCACCTTCGACGACGGCCCTATCCCCGAGGTCACTCCGTGGGTGCTCGACGTGCTGGACCGTTACGGCATCAAGGCCACTTTCTTCATGGTGGGCGACAACGTGCGCAAGCATCCCGATGTCTACGAGGAAGTGGTGCGCCGCGGCCACCGCATAGGCAACCACACGATGCACCATGTCAGCGGATTCAGGCTGACACGCCGCAGTTATCTGCGCGACGTGGCCGAGGCCAGGCAGTACATCGACAGCGACCTGTTCCGTCCGCCGCACGGATGGCTGCGTCCAAGACAGACATGGGCGCTGCACGAGCAGTTCCGCGTAGTGATGTTCGACCTAGTCACCCGCGACTATTCCAAATGGCTCCGGCCTCAGGACGTGGTGCGCAACGTGAAACTGTTCGCACGCGACGGCTCCGTCATCGTGTTCCACGACTCGCTCAAAAGCTGGCCCAGGCTGCAGGAGGCTTTGCCCCAGGCTCTGGAATGGCTTCTTGAACAGGGATATGAGTTCCGGCTGCTTTGAACCGCACAATTGTATTGACCCGTAACAACTTACCACATAATGGATACAGCAGAGACCAATGTTCCCGTACCGGCCGGCGAAGCCAAGAAAGTGCTGATAGTGGGTGCCGGCGGCTTTGTCGGCGGCTTCCTGGTGACCGAGGCGCTGCGCCGGGGCTATCAGGTATGGGCCGGCGTGCGCAAGTCCACGTCACGTCAGTATCTCAGCGACATCGACATCAAGTTCGCGGTGTTCGATTACGACAAGCCCGAAACGCTCGATGAGTCACTGCGCCAGGCCATGCCCGAAGGTAAGTGGGACTATATAGTCTATAACCTCGGCGCCACTAAGGTGAAGACATACGCCGACTTCTCGCGCATCAACTACACGTACCTGCGCGACTTCACCAACGCCCTGAAGCGCACCGGCATGGTGCCCGACAAGTTCCTGTACATGAGCAGTCTGTCAGCCATGGGCAAGAGCGACGAGAAGCATTACACCCCCTTCAACGAGGAGATGATTCCGCGTCCCGACACGCGCTACGGCGCCTCGAAGCTCAAGGCCGAGATATGGCTGCAGTCCGAGGGTCTGCCCTACATCATTTTCCGTCCGACCGGTATCTACGGCCCGCGCGACATGGACTATTACCTGATGTTCAAGTCACTGGCCAAGGGATTCGATTTCTCCGTAGGCTACCGGCGCCAGCTGCTGACTTTCATATACGTCGAGGACCTGGCCCGCGCCGTGTTCATGGCCCTGGAGAACGCCCCGACGGAATCTGTCTACGACATCTCCGAGCCGCGCGCATACTCGCAGAAGGAATTCCGGCACATCGCCATGCGCCAGATGGGCAAGCGGTTCGTGATGCCGATGCGTATGCCGCTGTGGGCCGTGCGCGCCGTCTGTGCCGTGGCCGAGAAGATAGGCGTGGCGCGCAACAAGCCCTCTACGCTGAACAGCGACAAATACCGCATCATGAAGCAGCGCAACTGGACCGTCTCGACCGACAAGGCCACGCGCGAGTTCGGCTTCACGGCCACCACCTCGCTCCAGGAGGGCGTTGCCAAGGCAATTGAGTGGTATAAGCAACAACAATGGCTGTGATTATGGCGGTTACACCTCCCTGGTTACCGGGCTTCGGACCCGACAGCATACCGGCCGGACAGACCCTGGACGGCATCGTGCTGCAGGCTCCCGAACCCGTGGCGCCCGCGCCGCAGGCACGGCCCGACAACCTGTCGTGGGTGTATCTGACACTGGCATTGCTGTTCTGCGTGATCGGGTTCCGGCTCCACAACAATTCCCGATGCTGGGGCGCCACACTGAACGACCTGCTCGACACGCGCGAACGCCACAACGTGTTTGACGAGACCGCGCGCGAGACTTCGTTCCTGGTGCTGATGAACATCGTATGGTGCGCGTCGGCCGGAGTGCTGCTGTGGGAGTCGGTGCAGCTGCTTGCGCCCGACATTCCCTGGTTCAGTTTCTCCATCACCGGCGATCCGGCCTTAGGCATCGCCATCTGCGCCGGAATGTGCGCGGCCTACAATGCCGTGATGCTCCTGGCATACTGGGTGGTCGGAAACGTATTCACCGACACGGCGCAGACCGGTTCGTGGGTTCGCGGCGCGGCCGCCGCAAACGCCCTTGAGGCGGTGGCTTTCTTCCCACTCGCACTCATGGTCCTGGTGTGGCCGCAATGGACACCGATTCTGCTCATTTGCGCCGCTTCCGTGTTGTTTTTGGGCAAAATATTGTTCATTTTTAAAGGATTTCGCATTTTTTTCAGCGGTTTTGCATCGTTGTTGCTTTTTTTGTACTACCTTTGCAGTTTAGAAATTGTACCGCTGCTCCTCACATACGTTTTGACCCTCGAGGTTTGTACTATTTGGCTATGAAAATAAAGAAGATTCTGGTTTCCCAACCCCGTCCCGCCGGTGATAAATCGCCCTACTTCGACATTGCCACAAAATACGGCGTCGACGTGGTGTTCCGACCCTTTATCAAGACCGAAGGCCTTACGGCCAAGGAATTCCGCCAGTCAAAAATCAACCTGGCCGATTACACTGCTGTGATCTTTACCTCGCGCACTGCGATCGACAATTATTTCCGTCTCGCCGAGGAATCAAGATTCAAGGTGCCCGACACCATGCGCTATTTCTGCACCACCGAGGCCATAGCCCTTTATCTGCAGAAATACATCGTGTACCGCAAGCGCAAGATCTCGTTCGGCGCCACAGGCAAGCTGCGCGACGACCAGCTGCTTGCCGCCATGGACAAGAACAAGAAGGAGAAGTTCCTGTTCCCCGTGGCCGACGTGCACAGCGAGGATTCCTCCATCCTGGAGGACCACAAGCTGGACGTGACCAAGACGGTGATGTTCCGCACGGTGAGCAACGACTTCCAGCCGGGCGAGGACACCGACTATGACCTGATGATATTCTTCTCGCCCAGCGGCATCGATGCGCTGAAGAAGAATTTCCCCGACTTCGACCAGGAGAAGGACAAGATAGCGATAGGCGGCTTCGGACCCAAGACCATCCAGGCCATCGAGGACGCCGGCCTGAAGGCCGACATCGCCGCGCCGTCGCCTCAGCACCGCTCCATGCCCGACGCCCTCGCGGCTTTCCTCGAAAGCCAGAAAGAGGGCTGACACCTTACACCGACGGCATGAAACAGGTGGACGATACTATGTTGGGAAAGCTGTATCTGAAAGATACGGCTTTTCAGACTTTAATGCAGAAACGCATCTTCAACGTCCTGCTCGTGGCCACGCCTTACGACGCCTTCGGGCTGGAGGAGGACGGCCGCATCGAGGAACAGGTGTACAACGAATACGTATCGCTCAACCTGTCGTCGCCGCCACGCTTCACGGTCGTGGCCAATTACGAGGAGGCTAAGCGCGAACTCGCCGACAAGCCCTACGACATGATCATAGCCATGCCGGGCGTGGACATCAGCGAGACTTTCCGCGAGGCCGTCATCATAGACGAGAAATATCCTGCCATACCCTTCGTGGTGCTGACGCCCTTCAGCAAGGAGGTGCGCCGCCGCATCGCCAACGAGGACCTGCGCGGCGTGGACTATGTATTCTCGTGGCTCGGCAACGTCGACCTGATCTTAGCCATCATCAAGCTGATAGAGGACAAGATGAACGCCGAGCACGACATCCTCGAGGTGGGCGTACAGGCCATCCTCCTGGTCGAGGACTCCATACGCTTCTACAGCTCCATCCTGCCGTATCTGTTCAGGTTCCTGCTGGTACAGAGCAAGGAGAACAGCACCGAGGCCCTGAACAGCCACGAGGCGTCGCTGCGTATGCGCGGCCGCAGCAAGGTGCTGCTGGCACGCGACTACGAGGAGGCAACCGCCCTGATTGAAAAATACGGCGACCACATCATGGGCCTCGTCACCGACGCCCGGTTCCCCGTCAACGGTGAGAAAGACCCGCAGGCGGGCATGAAACTCGCCGAATTCCTGCATCGCGACAATCCCTACGTGCCGGTCATAATGGAAAGCCAGGAGGCCGAGAACCGCAAGGATGCCGAGGCCGCCGGATATACTTTCCTTGACAAGAACAGCAAGACGCTGCCGCAGAAACTGCGCCAGGCCGTGCTGGCCAATTTCGGTTTCGGAGACTTCATAGTGCGTTACGGAGGCGAAGGGCGCGAGATGATGCGCATTCGCAAACTCAAGGACCTGCAGAACGGCATCTTTGAAATCCCGTCCGACCTGCTGCTGTATTATTGTCAGCAGAACTTCATAAGCCGCTGGCTTTACTCACGCGCCCTGTTCCCCATAGCCGAGGCGCTGAAGACCCACGTGTTCTCCGACATCGAGGACGCGCCGATGGTGCGCAAATTAGTGTTTGAGTGCATCGTGCGCTACCGACGTATGAAGAACCGCGGCGTCGTGGCCGAGTTCGACCGCAACAACTATGACGATTACAGCAACTTCGCCCGCATCGGCCAGGGCTCGATGGGGGGCAAGGGGCGCGGTCTGGCCTTCATCGACCAAATCATAAAGCGGCATCCCGTGTGCGAGAACTTCGACGGCGTGCAGATCACCATTCCGCACACACTGGTGGTATGCACCGGCATTTTCGACGAGTTCATGGAGAGCAACGCCCTGTACGACACGGCCCTGTCCGACGCCTCCGACCAGGAGATACTCGACGCTTTCATGAAGGCGAAGCTCCCCGAATCAATCAAGACCGACTTGGGGGCATTCTTCGATGTGGTGCACCGCCCCATCGCCGTGCGAAGCTCGTCGCTGCTCGAGGACTCGCATTACCAGCCATTCGCCGGAATCTACTCCACATACATGATTCCGTACTTAGAGGACACCGAGGCACGGCTCAACATGCTCTGCTCGGCTGTCAAGGCGGTGTATGCCTCCGTGTTCTATGCCGACAGCAAGGCATACATGAACGCCACCAGCAACGTCATCGACCAGGAGAAGATGGCCGTGATACTCCAGGAAGTGGCCGGCAACGACCATGACGGCTTCTATTATCCCAACTTCTCGGGCGTGGGCCGGAGCCTGAACTATTATCCTGTCGGCGCCGAAAAGAGCGAAGAGGGCGTGGTGGAACTGGCCGCGGGTCTTGGCGAATACATCGTGGAGGGCGGCAAAGCGCTGCGCGTGTCGCCGGCTCATCCCGACCATGTCATGGCCACGTCGACGCTCGAAAACGCCCTGCGCGACACGCAGACTTTCCTCTATGGCCTTCATCCCGGCAAGGTCGATCCGTCGGATTTCACCACCGACAACAATTTCAACATATCGAAGATTCCCGTCAACGACGCCTTCAAGGCCGGCGCGCTGAAATATATGGTATCCACATACGATTTTCATGACGGATACCTTCGCGACACCGACCGCGGTCCCGGCCGCAAGGTGCTGACCTTCGCCAACATACTGAAACACGACAAGTTCCCCCTGGCTCCCATCTGCTCGTTCATGCTCAGCACCGGAGCCTACGAGATGGGGCGCCCCGTGGAGATAGAGTTCGCCGGCAACATCAACCCGACGCTCGACCGTCAGGGGCGTATCGGCACCGTCTACTGGCTGCAGATCCGTCCCATAGTCGACCGCAAGGAGATGCTGGACAATTCCATAATATCGGTTCCCGACGACCAGCTTCTGCTGCGCAGCGACGCGGCATTGGGCCACGGCATCATGGACAACGTGAAGCATGTGGTGTATGTCAAGCAGGCAGCGTTCAATTCGCTGCGCACCAACGACATCGCCGACGAAGTGGCGGCAATCAACAAGGAACTGTCCGACCGCGACCTGCCGTATATATTGATCGGTCCGGGACGCTGGGGCACTTCCGACCCGTCATTAGGCATCCCGGTGAAGTGGCCGCAGATAGCGGGTGCACGCCTCATCGTGGAATGCGCCCTCCCCTCCTTCCGCATCGAGCCGAGCCAGGGAACGCACTTCTTCCAGAACCTGACGTCGTTCGGCACCGGATACTTCACCATCGACCCGTCGGCCGGTAACGGTTACATCGACATGGAGGCATTCGACAGTATGCCGGCCGTACACGAATCGGAATATCTGCGTGTAGTGGAGTTCCCGACCCCACTCACCATCGCCATCAACGGCCTGAAATCCAAAGGCGTGGTGCGCAAACCGGAATCGACGGATGCGGTTCAAAACCCGGAATGACATCATGAGAGCCAAGTTAATCAGCAGGCGTTACGCGCTGCCGTTCACCCAATGCGAGTTACGGAACCCTCCGAACAGGTCGTCGGCATAATAATACGGTGCCACGCATTTCTTCTCGGTGTCTCGGGTCTGAGGCGTCCACATATTCATACCGAGCGGCACGCCTACGGCCGGAACGGTCTGGCCGTGTTCCTCCGAACCTTTGCCGAACCTGCCCGCCGTCTTAGTCTCGGCATACGCACTGCCCACGCGCGTATCAACATAATTCAACAGGCTTTGGCTCAACGCATTGCCGACACTTATCAGGCTTACAAAAACACACGCAACAATTCGGAATTTCAGAAATATGCGGGCCGGTTTCATGGATTTAAGGTAGTTTATAATGCAAATTCAAAAAATTATTACGAACTTTGACAAAAATTTCCGAACATCAACTTCCGACGCATGAAGAAAGCGGGTACAACAACAGTGAAGGCCAAGACATCGGGCAAGCGCATCGCGGCGCTTGACGTGATGCGCGGCATGACCATTGCCCTTATGATAGTAGTGAACAACGCCGGCGGACCCGAAAGCTACGCGCAGCTGCAGCACAGCGATTGGAACGGTCTGACTCTCTGCGACCTGGTATTCCCGTTCTTCCTGTTCATAATGGGCGTCACCACCTATCTGTCGCTGTCCAAGAGTCAGTTCAAGCCGTCCGGCCCGTTGTTCGGCAAGATATTCAGGCGCACGGCGGTGATTCTACTGATATGCTGGGCGTTGCATTGGTTCGACAATGTATGTTACGACGGGGCGTGGCTTGACTTCGGGCATCTGCGTCTCACCGGAGTTCTGACGCGCATCGCGCTCTGTTACTGTATCGTGTCGCTGTTAGCACTGTGGCTGTCACTCAGACAGATGGCGGTGGTAGCCGCGGTGCTGCTCGCTGTGTACGGCGCGTTGCTGCTGATGTTCAACGGCTATACCAACGACACATCGAATGTCAACGCAATCGTAGACCGGGCACTTCTGTCGCCTGATTTCCTTTACACCCGCCGTCCCGTAGACCCCGAAGGCATTCTGTCCACGGTCCCGGCCGTGGCGCACACCATCATCGGCTTCTGCTGCGGATACGTGCTAAAGCAGAAACGCAGTCTCGACTCCAAACTGTTGTGGCTCTATGTGTTCGGCACGCTGATGATACTCGGCGGTCTGCTCGTCGCCATCTTCCTGCCGCTCAACAAGCGCATCTGGTCGCCCAGCTATGCCGTGGTCTGCTGCGGCATAGCGGCCATGCTGCTCGCCACTCTCTCTTACTTCATCGACAAGAAGGGGTACCATACCGAGTTCCGGTTCTTCGAGTGGTTCGGCGTCAACCCGCTGTTCCTGTACGTATTGGCCGAAGCCCTGAGTGCCGTGCTCGGCTCGACCGGTGCGGGCGATGCAATCTACGGCGCCTTCCTCTCCGTCATCTACGATCCATACATGGCGTCCGCCTGCTATTCGGTGTCGCTCTGCCTGTTCGTGGCTGCCGTGGCCTATCCCCTCTACCGCAAACGCATCTACATCAAAATTTAATGGCGATGTCCACATCGCCAACATCCTGCCGACGTGGACGTTGTCATTCCAGTCGCCGACGTAACCAGCTATGACTGGAGTGGCGATGTCCACATCGCCAAACTGATAGTAAAGAAATACATACAATGCTACCGAAACTTGATATGAAACTGATAGTAGTCACAATCCTTCTGCTGATTGTATCCAACATCTTCATGACCCTGGCCTGGTACGGTCATCTGCGCCTCCAGCAGGCCGGCGTGTCGGGCAACTGGCCCCTGTATGCCGTCATCCTGTTCTCATGGGGCATCGCCCTGGCCGAATACTGTTTCATGATTCCGGCCAACCGCATCGGATTCGAGGGTAACGGCGGCCCGTTCAGCCTGTTCCAGCTTAAGATCATCCAGGAGGTGATCACCCTGACCGTCTTCACCGTCATCGCCATGTTCCTGTTCCAGGGTCAGAAGTTCCACTGGAACCATCTCGCGGCCTTCCTCTGCCTCATAGCCGCCGTCGTTTTCGCGTTCCTGCCTGTCAAGTCTTAAAATTTTATTATTGCTGTCCGATAAAACTTTTTAAAGCAATAAAAAAATAGGGTCGATTCCATTTGCAGGAGTCGACCCTATTTTTTTATTGCTTTAAAAAGTTTTATCGGACAGCAATCATATTCTTAATTATGTATCAGAACTTGGCGTTGCGCATGTCGCCGGTCTCGGCGAAAGCGCGGTGGAACGCGAATGCTGCGCCAAGATCGTGAGGCGTGTGACCGCTCTTGCTCAGTTTCAGATAGTCCCACATCAATTGCTTGTAGTCGGGATGCACGCAGTTCTCGATGATGGTCTGGGCGCGCTGTATCGGGCCCTTGCCGCGCAGATCGGCCACACCCTGCTCGGTGGCGAGAATCTTGACGGAGTGTTCCGAGTGGTCCAGGTGCGACACCATCGGGACGATAGTGGAGATCATTCCGCCTTTCTGGATGGAGGGACAGCTGAAGATGGACAGATATGCGTTGCGGCTGAAGTCGGCCGATCCGCCGATACCGTTCATCATCTTGGTGCCTAACACATGAGTGGAGTTGACGTTGCCGAAGATGTCGGCCTCCAGCGCAGTGTTCATGGCGATAAGGCCCAGTCGGCGCACTATCTCGGGCGAGTTGGAGATCTCGCCGGGACGCATCACGATCTTGTCGCGGAAGAAGTCGATGTTGTCCATGAAGTGCAGCATGGCGTCGTCGCTGAATGTCAGCGCGCACGTGGAGGCGAACTTACACTTGCCCTCCTCCATCAGCGTCATCACGGCGTCCTGGATCACCTCGGTGTACATCTGGAATTCCGGAATCTCGGGATTCTCGCCCAGTCCGTACAGCACGGCGTTGGCCACGTTGCCCACACCCGACTGAATAGGCAGGAACTCCTTCGGCAGCTTGCCGGCGCGGAGTTCATGTACCAGGAAGTTACAGATGTTGTCGCCGATGCGCTGTGTCAGCTCGTCGGGGGCGGTGAAGGGCTTGATGCTTTCCGATGCGTTGCTCGGCACCACGCCCACTATCTTCTTGGGGTCGATGTGCAGCACGGTGTCGCCGATGCGGTCGGACGGCTTGTAGATGGGTATCTCGCGACGGTAAGGAGGATCCAACGGCACATAGTTGTCGTGGAATCCGCGGAACGAGTTGTGATAGTAGCTGGAATATTCGATGATGATCTTCTTGGCCATCATGGCCACCGTGGGGCTCATGCCAAGACCGGCGCCGAGGATGACGTCGCCGTTGGGGCTCATCTCCGTAGCCTCGATCACGGCCACGTCAAGGTCGCCGTAGAAGCCGTAGCGCAGGTCCTGCGACACATGGCTCAGGTGCGAGTCGAAGTACTGTATCTCGCCGCTGTTGATGCCGGCACGCGAGTCCTTGTGACTCTGATACGGTATACGCAGGTTGATGGCGTTGGCCCGGGCCAGCTCGCCGTCCACGTGGTCGTTGGTCGACGCGCCCGTGAAGACGTTGATCTTGAATTCCTCGCCCTGCTCGTGAAGCTGCTTGGCGCGCTCCGCAAGGGCCACTGTCACTACTTTGGGTGTTCCCGAGGCTGTAAAGCCCGAGAAGCCTACATTATCACCATTCTTGATGTAACTGGCCGCTTCTTCGGCTGTAATAAAGGGAATGCTCATCTTGGGTGTCGTTTCTTTATGCTCCGGAACCTTTATGGCTCCTTTGCTGGTCTTTTCGCAGTATTAGTTGGTTAACTTTATGAAATGACTCATATTTTATGATATGAATCATATTTTCACTATTTTTGCAGTGCAAATCCTTGAATTCGCACTGCAAATCAAGAAATTTTTATTTATTTCTTAATTCTTGCACAAATTTAGTCATTTTATGCAATAAATCAATAAAAAATGGAGACATTTTTTTTGCCGGAAGATAATAAAGCCAAAAAAGTACACATTGAGACATACGGATGCCAAATGAATGTGGCTGACTCCGAGGTGATAGCGGCCATGCTGCAGACCGTGGGTTATGAGCCGACGGACAACGAGGAGGAGGCCGCGGCGGTGATTCTGAACACGTGCAGCATCCGCGACAACGCCGAGCAGAAGATCCATTCGCGGCTGGCCCACTACAATGCGTTGCGACGCAAGTCGGGCCGCAATATAATAATAGGAGTGGTAGGCTGCATGGCCGAGCGCATGAAACAGGACCTTATAGACCGGCATGGCGTCGACCTGGTGGCAGGCCCCGACGCCTATCTGGAACTACCTGACCTCATAGCTGCAGCCGAGACCGGACATCCTGCCATAAACGTCACCCTCTCCGAGACGGAGACTTACCGCAATGTCATACCCAAGCGCCTGGGCCGCGGCATATCGGGGTTCATCTCTATAATGAGGGGCTGCAACAATTTCTGCTCGTACTGCATCGTGCCTTACACGCGTGGCCGCGAGCGCAGCCGCGACCCGCAGAGCATCCTGGCCGAACTCGCCGACCTGCGCGCACGCGGATATAAGGAAGCAACCCTCTTAGGCCAGAACGTCAACTCATACAGATTCCAGGCTGCGGACGGCTCGGTCACCACATTCCCCGACCTGCTCCGCATGGTGGCCGAGGCCGCGCCCGACATGCGCATCCGCTTCACGACATCGCATCCCAAGGACATGAGCGACGAGACCCTGCGCGTCATAGCGGAATACCCCAATCTGGCCCGGCACATACACCTCCCCGTGCAGTCAGGCTCAAACGCGGTGCTTAAGAACATGAACCGCAAGTACACCCGCGAGTGGTACCTGGACCGCATCAATGCCATCAGGACCATCCTGCCCGACGCCGGAATTTCCACCGATATGTTTACCGGATTTTTCGATGAAACCGAGGAAGATTTTCAGCAGACTTTGTCGCTGATGCGCGAAGTTGGATTCGATTCCGCCTTCATGTTCAAGTATTCGGAACGGCCCGGCACGCTGGCCCAGCGCACCATGCCCGACAATGTGCCGGAGGAGGTGAAGATCGACCGCCTGAACCGCATGATAGCCTTGCAGAACGAACTGTCGCTTGAATCCAACCGCCGCGACATAGGCAAGACCTTTGAAGTCCTGGTTGAAGGCCCTTCCAAGAGAAATGCGGAGGAATACTGCGGCCGTTCGTCGCAGAACAAGATGGTGGTATTTCCCCGCAAGGGTGTGAACCCCGGCGACCTGGTCCGCGTCAGGATCAACGACGTCACCTCGGCCACCCTTTTCGGCACAATCACCGATTGATCCGCGAATCCCAATATGTAAATATGTAAAAAGGACGCCCGATTGGACGTCCTTTTTACGTAATCAATGTCTATTTTACACAGGCAATGATTCAAGCCAGTTGCCGTCGTTTTCCCGGCTATGTTGTGCCTCCTGCTCTTTCTGCAACTCGGCTACACGGTCGCGCAGTTTCGCGATGCGTGCCTCGTATCGGCGCTTCATCTCCTCGGCCTGACCTAAAGCCTGCTCAAATTCCGGCATCCGCTTCTCTATCTCCTTGAAATCCTCTAAGTCCTTGACACGTTCGTCAAGTTCATGCTGCAGGTCTTCGAGTTTCTGATTCGCAACAGCCAATTCTTTCTTGGAATCGTCAAGCTTGATGCGTGTTTCCATCAGATTGCGCGTCAGCTCCATCACGGTGGCGTCGAGTTTGTCGCGCCGTTCCGACATATCGGTATATTCACCTTTCAAGGTTTCATGCTCCTCACATCCCTTTGCAAGCTCGGCCTGAAGTTTTTCGATTTCAGTCCGCAGCTCTGCCTGACACTGTGCTTCATCGCACAGCGAATCCTCCAGTTCCTCCAGTTCCGCGACAGTCCGCTTGGGATGGAGCCATACGTGCCATGCCCTGCCCATGTCACACCGGAGTTATGGTGAACGTTATGGTACCGTTTGTAACCGGAGCATCGGGTTTGGACGACCATCTGGCACTGCGTGCCGCGGTCTCGCAGGCACGGCGGATGTCGGCGGGGGCGCCTCCCTTGGCGCGTGCAGAGGTCACGTTGCCTTCGGCGTCGATCGTGACGCTGACCACCACCGTCACCTTGTGACGCAAAGTAACACGAGGCTTGGGACATCCCTTGAACACGCGGCCGGAGGCTACGCCGCTGATGCCGGTGCCTGTGCCGCCGGCTCCCGATGTGCCGCTCTTGCCATCCTTCACTCCGTTCTTACCCTCAAAGCCTTTGGCCATCTTCGAGGTCACGGCCTTGCGCTCCTCGTCGGTCACGCTGGGTGTGGTCGATTTCACCTCCGACGGTTTGCGGGTGTCTACCTTCTTCGGTTCGGGTGGGGCCGGCTTGGGGTTCTTGCCCGGCTCGACCTTGCGGACGTTGTCTTCCTCGGCAGGTTTGGGCTCACCCTTCACGGCCGGAGCAGGGGCGTCGTGATTCACTGCGTCGGGTTCGCCAAGGTCGCGCAGCAGTTCCGGCTCAATCAGCTGTTCATCCTCGTCGGGCACAAGCGCAATCTCGGGCGTGGCGGCGTCCGCCAGCTCCCTGCCGTCGAAATGCAGTCCGCACGTGAACAGCATCAGCACCGTCAGCCCCATGAACAGCAGGGTAATCAGCGCCGCTATCAGCGAATCCTTTTTCTGACGTTCTGTCATGGACGTACCTCCCTGGCCGATGTAGACAATACCATGCGCAGATTGCGGCGTGCAGCTATGTCAAGCACGTCGACGACACGCGCGTAATTTACGGTGGAATCGGCATAAAGCGCGATGGCGCGCGTGGAGTCCTGCTGATGTATCACGGCAAGCTCGTTCTCGAGCCCGGCGAGGTTCACCCCCTTGGGTACGGACAGGATTCCCGTCGAATCGTTGCGGTCAGCCACCACATACAGCTTGTTCTCGGCATCGATATATACCTCCGTCTGCGGCTTGAGGCTGGTCTGTTCCGAACTCTGCGGCAGATTCACGTCGATGGCGCCGGGAAAGATGATGGTACTCGTCACCATAAAGAATATGAGCAACAGAAATATCACATCCGTCATGGACGACATCGAGAAGGTGTCCAGAGGCTGAAAATTCCTTTTGAGTGCCATCAGACCGCCGGTTCGTTAAGTATGTCCATAAATTCCATGGTGTTGTTCTCCAGACGGTTCATCACGCTGTTGATGCGTGCCGTGAGGTAATTGTAGGCGAACAGGGCGATGATGCCGACCACAAGACCCGCTACCGTAGTGACCAGAGCCTGGTATATGCCTGACGACAGCACGGTGATGTTGGCCGACGTGCCGGCGCTGGCCAGCGAGAAGAAAGCCTGGATCATTCCGACCACGGTGCCGAGGAATCCGAGCATCGGGGCGCCGGCCGCCGTCGTGGACAGCCAGGGAAGTCCCTTGCCGAGGTTGGCCACCTCGATGTTGCCGGTGTTCTCTATGGCCACGAGGATGTCGTTCATCGGTCGGCCGATACGCGACAGGCCCTTGGCTATCAACCGCGAATAGGGTGTTCCGCTCTTTTTGCACAGGTTCTGCGCAGACTCTATGTCGCCGTCATGGACATAGTCGCGGATACGGTCCATGAACGACTTATCCTGCTTTGCCGCTCTATTTATGACTATGCACCGCTCGGAGAACACATACACCACCACAAGCAGCAGCACTGCCAGCGGAATCATGATATAGCCGCCGTCCATTATCAGCGACCAGAATGACAACGTCTTCATTATTTATTCTTTATATCAATTATCTATTCTTTAATACCTTATCTTTCAGCGATTGTCCGACACCTCATCACTCATCACTTGTCACTAACTGCTCCAGGTACGTGTCCACGGTGCGCTGCAGCCCCATATACAGCATCTCGCATATCAGGGCGTGGCCTATGCTCACCTCGTCCAGACGGGGCAGTCTTTCGGCCAGGAAGCGGAGGTTGTGAGAATCGAGGTCGTGTCCGGCATTGACGCCCAGGCCGAGTTCGGCTGCGCGCTGAGACGCCCTGACGTATGGTGCCACAGCCGTCTCGCGGTCGGAGTCGTAGCCGTCGGCGTATGGCTTGGTGTACAGTTCCACTCGGTCGGCTCCCACCTCGTGCGCGGCCTCCACCTGACGCACGTCGGGATCAACGAAGATGGACACGCGCACGCCCTGGCTTTTCAGTTCGCTGACTATGCCGCGAAGCAGTTCCTTGTTGTTCACCACGTCCCAACCGGCGTTGCTGGTGAGCTGCGTGGGTGAATCGGGCACCAACGTGGCCTGCGTGGGATGTGCATCACGCACTATCTCCATATATCGGGCGTCGGGATAGCCCTCGATGTTGAATTCCGTGCTGATGCTGTGCTTCAGCACCGTTACATCATTGCGCGTTATGTGTCGCTCGTCAGGCCGGGGATGCACCGTAATGCCCTGGGCGCCGGCTTTCTCCAGATCCAGAGCGAACCGTAACACGTCGGGACGGTTCTCGCCGCGTGCGTTGCGCAATGTGGCTATCTTGTTGATGTTTACGCTTAATTTCGTCATTTTTATCCCTCCATTGCCATTTTTAGGCATGAATATTTCCACATTTCGGCATGAAATTTGTATCTTTGCCTGATATTAAGACGTTATATTATAATAATCACGTCCCTGACAGTTGACGCAAATCCGTCTGAACCGATTGTTTCAACTGCAAAATTAGCAAAAAGAAACACAAGTAACAATATTGAACGATAAAATGAAAGCAAAAGAAGCGATATCCCCGGTTGCCGGAGAGTTGGGCGAGCCGGTTTCCGGCCACAGCGATCCCTGCTCCATGCTGGAGTCCATGCAGCGCATGATTGCGTTGCGCGACGACTGCAGCCTGGTGACCGTGGAATGCGCTCCTGCCGATTACAGTGCCTCGCGCCTGGCCCACGCCGTGGAGGATGCCGACGTCCACTTGGTGGACCTCCTCTCCACACCGCGCGACCACGGCCTTATCAACGTCACGCTGCGCGTGCGTTGCTCCGATCCCACGCCTGTGGTTCATAATCTGGAACGTTACGGATACGATGTCACCGATGTCTGTGCCGGAAATTATGTCGAATCGACGGTAACCATCGAACGGCTGCTCGGCCTCAAGGCCCTGATGGATGTCTGAACGAACCGGGCCATGCCGGGCGCAGTCCCGCATGGCCGTTATTTATAACTGTAGTCTACCATGAAAATAGCGATATACGGAAATTCACGACAGAACGCCTTTCTGCCGCAAATAGCGAAATTCCTGAAGCTGCTCCAACAGAACGGCATAGAAATATATATGTCCGGTCATTTCTCGGACTATCTGCTGAAAAACGACATTCCGCAGAGCTGGATCGTACTCCATGATTTCGCCGGTGCCGACATCGACCGCGTCATCAGCATCGGCGGCGATGGCACGTTCCTGCGCGCCGCGCAGTGGGTGGGACGCTCGCAGGTGCCGATACTGGGCATCAACACCGGCCACCTCGGTTTCCTGGCAAGCTATTCGCTCGACGAGACCGACGAGCTGATCAAGGCTATTCTAAATCCGGTCGTTACCGTCGAGCCGCGGATGCTGCTGCATATCGAATGTGCGGGAATGCCGAACGATTTCTGGCCTTACGCCCTGAACGAGGTGGCATATATGAAAAGCGACACATCATCCATGCTGAACGTACGCACATGGATTGACGGCCATTACCTGGCCGACTACCTGGCCGACGGTCTGATCGTGGCCACGCCTACCGGCTCCACTGCCTACAACCTCTCGGTAGGCGGTCCGATACTCGACCCTACCCTGCGCGCCATGGTGCTCTCACCCATCGCCCCGCATTCGCTCACCATGCGGCCGCTCGTGGTGCGCGGTGATTCCGAAATTTCGGCCGCCGTGTTCTCCAAAGCCAACAACTATCGCGTCTCGATCGACGGACGGCAGTTCACGATGCCCTGCTGCACACAAGGAAAAACGTGTGACCCTCAGGTGAAGATCACACGTGCAGATGTCGTAGTAAATATTATGCGTCGCCCCGACAGTCATTTCTCGGAGATACTCCGCAACAAACTGCTGTGGGGCCGGGCCACCATTTCGTTGGCCTGATTACTTTGCGGGAGCCTCGGCGGGTGCTGCTGCGGGAGCGGGTGCTGCTGCAGGCTTGGCGGCCGGTACCTGATTTACAGGTGCGGGAGCTGCTGCGTTGGGAGTCGGGGCAGCTGTCTGGATCTTCGATACGTTTACGGGTGTCTTAACCACGAACGATGCGAAAATAGACATTACGCAAATGAAAATTGCAAGACCCCACGTGGCCTTCTCGATGAAGTCGGTGGTCTTACGATAGCCAAGGTACTGGTTTCCGCTCGAATAATCCTGAGCCAGACCGCCTCCCTTGGACTTCTGAATCAATACTACTCCTATCAACAGCAACGATGCTATTACAATAAGGATGCTAAAAAATATGTACATAATCGGTTGAAATATTTCTTGTTTTCCGTGTTGTCTTGATTGTCGTCATTGCTTTTCCGGGCCTTGGGCACTTCCCTTGACACGTATCAGTTTCTGCAAAAAACGCATTTGGTCTGCAAAGTAAACACTTTTTTTTGGATTTTTCAAATTAAGCTCCGTAATTATTTCCAAAGCTTTCTGATAGTTGCCGTTTTTAACCATGATTTTCACCAGGGCCTGTTCCCCTATCGCGGGTTCGGCGGGATTCTCTATCGGCTTCGGCTTTGGAGCCTGTTCGGGCTTGAGGAATGAATCGAGCAGCGAGGCCGTGTCATCCTCGGGCATAGGAGCCTCCTCCATCTGCAGCAGCTGCGAGGCGTAATCTACGGCAGGAGTCTCGATCGGAACCTCCTCCGGCACTTCCGGCGAAGGTGCGTTCTTACCCCCGAATTTTTCGATGAATTCGTCGATTGTGTCTTCGGTCGTCAGGTCCGGTTTCTCGTATTCACCGTAAAAATCTCGGAACTCATCGGGGTCAATCCCCACCAACGTGCGCAGCGATTCCATCGGCCCCACGCCGGCCGCTATGCGCCGCAACAGGTACTGGCGTTCCTCCCCGCGCGACTCGGGCAACGCCTGAATCGCCGGATATATGTAATAGGGATATTTCCTGAACATCGCTTCTTCCTGCCCCTTCTCCATATTATTCTTCCTCTTTTTTATCCCCGTTTTTACCCCTCCTTTTTACTCCTCCTTTTTACCCCTCCTTAATTATTCTCTTAACTTTCTCAACTCATCCATTCCGTTTCGTCATGCCCGATGCGCGGAGCCGTTCTGTTCTGCGCCTCAGGCGCAGCCTCCCGCATCACCAGTTTCCGAACGTCGCGTTGAATATCAGTGTCACCAATTCCTCGCTGATCTGCTGGCACAGGTCGTCCTGAACGTCTGTCAGCATCAGCGACGACGAGAACTGCCGATAGGCCGAGAAATTCTGGTCTATGTTGTTGGCCGGGTTCTTGTTGTCGGTATACACCACATGCACCGTAATGGTGAGGCGCGTCTCTGTGGCGTACGCGTCCGTACCCACAGCCTGCGGCGACAACGTGTAGCCGGTTATCTCGCCGCGCAGTTCCAGATCGGAGCTGCCGTCGGTGGTCTGCAGCCGCGTGTTGTGCGTGATATAGTCCAGCAGTTCGTTCTCGAAAGTCTGCTGCAACGGCGGATACACCAATGCCGCGCGTATCGGAAAATCACTTACGTTTACCGTCTTGTAGATATCGTAGTTGATCGACGATCCGTTCAGCGTGTATCGGGGTATGCAGCTGCCTGCCAGCAGCAGCGGCAACACCGCCACGGTCAGCATCAGCACTTTCCTTATCTTGCCGTAAATTCTCATTCTATGTTGTAATCGTGTAATTTGCGGTATAGCGTGCGCAACGATATGTTCAGGTCGTCGGCTGTCTTCTTCTTATTTCCGTTGTTGCTTTGCAGCGCAGCCTGAATGGTTGCCTTCTCGGTATCCGCCAACGGGTCGGCTCCAAGGTCCAGCAGGTTGATGTCAGGGTACTTTGCCAGCGTTGTCACCTTGCTCACATTCTGAGGCACCGGCGAGACAGTCTGTTCTTCGCTGGCATAACGGAATTCGCCACGGTTGCGCTCCAGGGCGTCCAGACGGTCCTTCAGCATGTTCGTTTCGTCACGCAGCGCCATCACCAGTTGCAGCAGCATCTTCTCGCGCTCGCCGGCATCGCTCTGACGAGGCGCCGGAAGCGATTCCCTGTCGGAATGCAGATACTCTCCCAGGGTCAGACGGTCTATTTCGTCGCCGCTATGGAACAATGCCAACTGTTCTATAACGTTCTTGAGCTGTCTTACATTGCCCGGCCAGCGATACAGCTGCATCAGGCGCATGGCATCCTCGCCGAACGTGATGGGTTCCGTACGGTATTTGTGGCTGAAATCAGAAGCGAACTTACGCGCCAACAGACACACGTCGTCGCCCCGGTCATGCAGGTTCGGCACGGGGATTATTATAGTGGAAAGACGATAGTATAGATCCTCGCGGAACTTGCCCTGACGCACGGCCTCGATTAGATTCACGTTCGTAGCGGCCACCACACGCACATCGGCCCGTTGCACCGTCGACGAACCCACTTTCAGGAACTCTCCTGTCTCAAGCACGCGCAACAGACGAGCCTGAGTAGTCATCGGCAATTCCGCGATTTCATCGAGAAATATCGTTCCCCCATCGGCCTCCTCGAAATATCCCTTACGGGCCGTTATGGCACCCGTAAAGGCACCCTTTTCATGGCCGAACAGTTCCGAGTCTATTGTACCTTCAGGTATTGCACCGCAGTTCACGGCGATGTAGTTCTTATGCTTGCGGGCACCGAACTGATGTATTATCTTCGGGAAGAATTCCTTGCCTGCGCCGCTTTCACCGGTTACGAGCACTGACAGGTCCACTGGCGCCACGCGTATGGCGCGCGATATGGCGTTCAGCAATGCCGTGGAATTGCCTATTATCTGGAAACGTTGTTTTGCCTGCTGCACCTCCGCAGCCGGCACTAAGTTAGTATCTTTATCGTTTATTTCTCTCATATTCGGTGCAAACATTCCGAACTACAAATTTACGAATTTTTCCTGACATCAGGAAAAAGGGACAAGAAAAAAAGGGACTCATTGCTGAGTCCCTTCCTGTCAAAGTGGCGATTACCTACTCTTCCGCTTTCGCAGTACCATCGGCGTGATAAGG
>CAJKBH010000035.1 GCA_905198125.1 uncultured Porphyromonadaceae bacterium | reverse complement strand
ATCGGGCGTGCCGAGGACTTGCACCTGTTAGACTGAATACATGCTGGGCGAACTATTATAGGGGGATGGGTCTGTTTAAAGGCCCATCCCCCTGTTGCACTAAATTTATTCTTGAAAATTTTATCAGCAAATTAAACTGTTTTTTATTTTTTTTATCTAATTTTGCAAACTCGATGAACCGCCACCCCCGGCGGGTCGTTATTAATGTAGCAAGCGTGGAAATGTCTTCTTTAAGTTTTCTTAATCTGTCTCTCCACACTGAGCATCTCCTCTAATACCTGACCGACACATGATCACAGAAGAAGTCATAAAAGAGATATACAAGAACTATAGCAAGAGCCCCAAGCATCGCGAGGAGCTCAATATTCCTTATTTCGTGGAATTGCTGAAGCCTCACCACGCCCTGACGGCCGACGACATGGAAATAGTGGTGGATAAGCTTGACGATTTCTCCCCTTTCAAACGTTTCCTGATACGCAGCCTCACCGCAATACTGGAATTCGACAATTATGTGGCGTTCGTATTCAGGGACCACATTCTGTTTTTCTCCAAAAACGACGACGGCCTGAACGTGAACTTCAAACCGGACAGCGGCGGCCTGTTCGCAAAGCTATTCAGATAATCGATTTAGATAAAACACCCTGATAAATCATTCAGACAAACTATATGGATAAACCAAAGGCTCCGTTCCGGATTAAGGAACAGAGCCTTTGGTTTTGATCTGTGTAAACGTGTCCTTGATGCAATCGTGTCCTTACCGACCTGCGATCAGTTCATGTCCATAATGTCGAATCCCTGCTCCAGGTCGTCGTCGTTGAACGAATTCTCGTCAAACTGATCCAGATCCAGGGCATCCATATCCGCCACGTCGGGCGTGATGGTCTTCACGCTGGCCACACTATGGATTTCCTCAGTCTCCTTGAACTGCTTGGGAGCGTTGCCGCGCTTCATGGTGCACACGGGCTCCACGAGCGAACGGCCGGGGATGATCTCCTTCAGCTCCATGAAAAAGCCTCGCTCGGTCATATAGTCGAACTGGAACACCAGTTTCTGGCCTTCCTCCTCCACAAGCTCGCTTACCGGCGTGCTGTCCATCAGCCATGTGTCGCGGTCGGAACTTGACGTGCCCATGTCCTCCAGCGTGATCTCTTCTTCCATTTCCCAATCTTCGTTGCACAGAAAAAAAGAATCCAGTTCATCCTTCGTATAGCCCACGCTTTCCAATATGCAGTTACGCAACTGCAGGAACGTATTCTCCGAGTCAATCTCTATCTCACGCATGAAATTGCTCGCCTCATCGCTTACCAGTTTGAATCTATATACCATTTTTATTTATGCTCTATTGGCGCTCCTTTGCCTCCGGCTCTGTAGAGCCCGGACTCGGTCGCGTTGCTGAAATGTTTTTTGTTTTGACAGTGCGAATTTAATATCATTCCTACTATATTTCCAAATTTTATCACATAAATTTATATCATTTTCTATTTTTGGGTGCATTATTGACCACATCTGCCGTTTCAGGCGTCAACCGCTCCCCTTTTTGAGTGCCTTATTCTACGAATTCGCGCCTTTGCGCGTTATATAAGTATGACCCGAATTATGACAGACCACCGCTGCGCCGCCCTGTTCGACCTGGACGGCGTCCTGATAGACAGCGAAACCGTATACACCCGTTTCTGGTCGGAAATGGGACGCAAGTTCCGTCCCGACGTACCGACATTGGCAACAGACATCAAGGGAACCACGCTGACACATATTCTCGGTACTTATTTCAAGCCCGACACCCACGCGTATATCAAGGAGCGGTTAGACGAGCTGGAGCGCACCATGCCGTTCGACTTAAAGCCGGGCGTCCTGGACCTGCTCGCCTCCTTGAACGAGCGCAACGTACCGGCCGTGATGGTGACCAGCAGTAACGAACAAAAGATGACGAGCCTGTGGGCCCGGCAGCCGGAACTGCGCGGATTCTTCAAGGGGATAGTCACCGCCGACATGATACGCCACTCCAAACCCGATCCCGAAGGTTATCTGACAGGCGCTACCATTGCCGGGGTGCCGCCCCGGAATTGCGTGGTGTTCGAGGATTCGGAACAGGGTGTAATGGCCGGACAGCGTGCCGGGGCCTACGTCGTAGGCGTGGTCGGTACCCTTCCCGCTGCGGTAATAGCTCCTTATTCCGACCGCATCGTCTCCACTCTGCAGAATTTCAATGTCGATGAACTGATAGACATCCTCACTTCCCGCACGGACATCCCCACTTCCCGCACGGACAGCCTCACTTCCCGCACGGACAGCCCCACTTCCAGTATGGACAGCCCCACATCACGCACTGAACCGTAATTCCCACTCACATCCCCCCTCTTGCTTCATCCCGTCACTGTGGTAAAAGCCCGCGGCTTTTACCAAATAAATATCCCATAATATGACGAACAACAACATACCATTGGCCGAGCGCCTGCGTCCCACAAGCCTTGACGACTACATCGGCCAGGAACATCTGGTTGGCCCCTCCGGAATTGTACGCAACATGATCAATTCAGGCCGTATAAATTCGTTCATATTATGGGGTCCTCCGGGTGTGGGCAAGACCACGCTGGCCAAGATCATAGCACAGCAGACCGACGTGCCGTTCTATACGCTGTCGGCCGTGACCTCGGGCGTGAAGGATGTGCGCGAGGTGCTGGACCGATGCCGTCACGACGCCAACAGCATGTTCGTCAAGGGACGGCCCATACTGTTCATTGATGAAATCCATCGCTTCAACAAGTCGCAGCAGGACTCGTTGCTCGGAGCCGTAGAGAACGGCACCGTCACCCTGATAGGAGCAACCACGGAGAATCCCAGCTTTGAGGTAATCCGTCCGTTGTTGTCACGCGCACAGGTCTATACGCTCAAATCGCTCGACGTGGATGCCTTGCAGAAGCTGCTGGACCGAGCCATCACCAAAGACCCGATTCTCGCCTCGCGCAACGTGGTGGTGGAGCAAAAGGATGCACTTTTCCGCTACGCAGGCGGTGACGCCCGCAAACTGCTGAACATTCTCGACATCATAGAGCAATCCACCCCCTCTGATCAACCTATGGTGATTAACGACCGGATCGTGACCGACCGCCTGCAGGAGAATCCCGCTGCCTACGACCGCAACGGCGAGATGCACTACGACATCATCTCGGCTTTCATCAAGTCCATGCGAGGCTCCGATCCCGACGGAGCTGTCTATTGGCTGGCGCGTATGGTGGAGGGCGGCGAGGATCCGGCTTTCATAGCCCGACGGATGATGATTTTAGCGTCGGAGGATGTAGGTCTGGCCAATCCCAATGCAGTATTACTTGCCAACGCCACATTCGATGCCGTGATGAAAATAGGATGGCCCGAGAGCCGCATCATACTCTCCGAATGCGCAATTTATCTGGCCAATTCCCCCAAAAGCAACTCTGCCTATATGGCCATAAACAACGCCATGCAGACCGTGTCGCAGACCGGCAACCTGCCCGTTCCCTTGCATCTGCGCAATGCGCCCACCAAGCTGATGGCCGACCTCGGATATCACGAAGGCTACAAGTATGCCCACGACTACCAGGGCAACTACGTGAAGCAGCAATACCTTCCCGACGGCCTCGAGGGGGCGCACTTCTGGGTGCCAGGCAACAACCCCTCCGAGGCAAAGATGGCCCAGCGTCTCCACGACCTCAACTCGCAGCCCGACCAAAAGAAAAACTAAGAAGCTTCAGCTCCGCCTCCCGCCGCATCCGTTTGTACCAGGCGGGTTGGTTTCGGCACGCAGCTTCAGCTCCGCCGTGCTTCCTTACCTCGGATAGAACGTTTCGAAAGTGGAATCGTCGTAATAAACGGTGATTTGCGTCACTTTACGCGGATTTTTCTTCATTCTCTCTATTTGCTTCTTCATTTCCGCAAGCTTTTCTTCGCAGTCATTCCCCTTATTTACAGCGGTATTATACGCTTTTTTAGCATTATTTAAGGCTCTGAGGTTCTCATATTGGTCCGTAACCTTATAAACCGGTCGATTTTCCGGAAGCATATCGAACAATCCGCCGTCCATTATCCCATCCTGACCAATCTCATCAGCCATTTCCGATTGAATTCCATCCCGACTGTCGCTTCCCATATAAGAAGATCCATCCGGGCCGACCTCTGCGGCATTCGCATTTATCATCGGGCCTTCGCCAAACAACAGCCACAACACCGACAGCTCGGGATAAGCCTGGTGTATCTGTCCCACGATGACATCGCTTATCTTCTTGTTGCGCCCTCCTAAAAGCTGCGAAAGGCTGGGGCGGGGTATTCCGCACTTGTCGGCGAACTGAGAGTTGGTGACACCCAATTCCTGAATGAACCCTTTTAGACGAATTGCAACATTATCCTGTTCCATAGTGGAGTTTAATTTTACAAATAGCGATTACAAAGGTAATATTTATTTTGTAAATTGCAAAATTAATATTTTACTTTTGTCAAATTTACATTCACACATAAGCGCTAATTGGGGAAATATCATTTTGCAAATATAAACTTGTTTTATTAAAGTATATTGGGGATTCAATTCTATTTAACGGTGCGTATTAGGGAATTATATTTTAACCTAGGTGTCTTTGTAAACAATTTAGGCAACATATCCTTATTTATTAAAATATACATTAAGATTTTTATGCAATGTATTGATTTTCACCTATATTAATTATCATGTTAATCTAAGTTAATCTAAATACAAGCTAATTATTTACTGTTGTAAATTGCAAATTCACACTTATTTATCGGCTTGCAGATTATTGTGATTTGCAAAAACAAATAGGGCAGCTATGGACCCGTCGTTTACAATCACCTCTATTTACATCCTTGAATTTGGCTTTTTACATTCATTTTTGTTAATCGGCAACTTCGTCTCAATTTGCCATTTTTGCAATGTCCCAATTTGACCAATTTCAATTATTACTCATCTCTCCTTCCAGATCCGGATTCCTACCCTTTTGTTCAGAATTGTAAATTTGCCCGATGATTATTCGCGCAACGGTTCTCATTCGATTCTCAGGCCGCTAAATTTACATTTTATAATAGTCAACAATATATTATTCAGACACTTATGCAAACATAAATACTTTCACATTTGTAATCAATCTACGCATTTTTATTGGGATTTCGGGTAAAAACACAAAAAGCAGCCATCCATGGCTCAGTCATGCGACTTTCTGCCTTGGATGGCTTAAATTTTCGTAAACAGTTGTATCAGTCCAGCATCAGATTGATGTACCCTCCCACCGACGGCATACCGAAGGCCTCGGTGATCAGGACGCCGGTATCCGGTCGACGGAACAATACGCTCGACATATCCTTCAGACTCATCACGGTCTTGTTCTGGTCGAAATCCTCGGAGTCGATCTCGATACTGCGATGTTTCACGTTTCCGTTTCTCACATCATAGCGTTCCACCTGTCCGGGGACCTCGTTCACGAGAATCGAATATTTTAAGTCTTTCAAGCCAGCGGCCTGGAATTTTAAAATCTCAGAAAGGTCGAGCACGCGAGCCATTCCATGGACCTCGGCCAGGTTTTTCCACTCGCTCTCGTCGGCACGGACATAAATCCGGATTCCGGCATCGGGCTCGGCGTGTTTGATATGATCCAGCAGCCTGTATGTGCTGCAGTCGTCGGAACTGCACAGACGCTCCACATCGATGCGGCTGCGGTCTACCAGCGTAGTGAAGGCCACCGCCGTCACTTTGCCCTGCGCATTCTCCGTATAATATATCTTGCCGCCGCTGACGCCGTTTTCCTTGATGGCCGTCAGTATGTCCTCGCGGGTGTGAAGCACCGACATATCGGTCTGCGTCGATTCGGCGTTCATCAACAAATCCACTACCTCGTCAATCTTTTCGGCCTGGGCAGAAGCATCGATTACCTTACCGTTCAGCGACGCATATAGTTTACGCTTCAGCTCGGCAACCTTGTCTTTCTGCTCCTCAAGAATGAATTCATATTCATTTTTGAAATTATGCAGAGCCGTGTAGTTAAGCTGGTTTCGATAGAACGCCTTGACATATCCGTGATGGGAATAGAACCGGATCAGGCGCTCGGACGAGGGTATCAGGAACGTGAACGCAAATCCGGCTTCGCGAGCCTTATCGTTGATGCGGTCCAGCAATTTCGACATAAGTCCCTGACCGCGATACTTTGCGTTAGTGGCCAGGCCGCACAGATACAGTCCGCGGATCTTGCTTTCCGACCCTCCGAATTCGTACGGAACGCCGAACAGCATCGACACTATCTCATTGCCCACCTGTTCATATTCCGTCCATCGGGGATCGTAATACTTGTCGAACCACAGTCGTATATATTCGTCCGAATCGTGGAAAGTGTCCTTCCACAATCCTGTCAGCTTGCGTTTTAAGTCTAATGTTTCCATTCGTTATTTTCCTTGTGTCCTTCGACCGGCGATATTATCGTCAATCCACGGCATTGGAGTACAAAATTAACAAAAAAATTCGTAATTTTGTAAGTTAAAACGCCATTTACATTATATGGAAAAGAAAATAAACCTTTCGGGCCAGGAGCTGAACTACGATGAGACGGGGAATCCCTCGGGACGTCCGGTCATTCTGATGCACGGCTGGGGCTGCGAGCTGTCCACGGTACGCAGCATAGCGCGCATACTCGAACCGGGCATGCACGTCTACAATCTCGACCTGCCCGGACATGGCAAAAGCCCCGAACCGGCGTCGGTATGGGGCGTATATGAGTACGCCGACATGGTGCAGGAATTTGCACATTCGCTTCATATTTCCGACCCGATTCTTGTAGGCCATTCCTTCGGCGGACGCCTGGCGATCGTGCTCGGATCGCGCGGATTCTCGTCAAAGATAATGCTGGTGGATGCCGCCGGAATCAAGCCGAAGCGCAAACTCTCCTATTATATTAAGGTGTATTCCTTCAAGACGGCCAAGCGCGTGCTGCCTCTGCTGCTTGGTAAGGAGCGCGGTCAGAAGGCTCTTGACGCCTGGCGCGGCAAAGCCGGATCGGCCGACTACCGCAGTTCCTCGCCGCTGATGCGCATGGTGATGAGCAAGTCCATAAACCAGGACCTTACCCCGCTGTTGCCTTCAATCAAGGCATCGACACTGCTGATGTGGGGCGAAAACGACACGGCCACTCCGATGCGCGACGCCAGAATCATGGAGAAAAACATACCTGACGCCGGACTGGTGGTGTTCAAGGACGCCGGTCACTACTCGTTCCTTGACCAGCCGGGACAGTTCCGCGCCGTGACTCAGAATTTCTTCAAGTCCGAGCTCCAGCCCAAACCGTAATTTAGTGGCGCAGACTATCCGACACGCGTCAATACTGGAATGGCGACGTCCTCGTCGCCAATCATATCGCAGGCTCTCCGAGTCGCGTCATTATAATTGAATATTAACCCTTATTTCATTATAAAGTGAGCATTTTTTTCATTGTGATTTATGTGATTCTCGGCATCTACGTCGTGCTGAATTTCAAGTACGACCTGCAGATGTTCCAGCAGAATTCATATCGGTTGCCACGCTATTGGCGGTGGCTCAGATCGGATGTGGGCAGCACATGGAGGCTGGTGGACGTGGCCTCGCTGTTTCTGGTGATGGCCGTGCTGCTCGACTACCGTCTGTCGGCACTCGTGGCCGCACTCGTGGCCCTCTCCAAAATATTCCTTATCCTGCGTCGCAAATCCAAAAAACCGCTGGTGTTCACCCACCGCGTGTGGCGTCTGTACGCCGTCACGGCGCTGATTGCCGTCGGCACCATCATCGGACTGGCATGCGGCCTGGGCACTGAGCAACTCTGGGGATACTACCCCGGCCAGTCAATGGTGATTATCGCGGCCTTGATGCTGTCCATATTCTCATACGTTCCCGTCATGATTGCCGACATCATCCTGATGCCCGTGGAATATCTGATCCGTCAGCATTACATCAACGATGCCAAGCGCATTCTCCGCTCCATGCCCGACCTGAAGGTTATCGGCATAACCGGATCGTATGGCAAGACCAGCACCAAACATTACCTGGCCAGCATCCTGTCCATGGAATTCGACACGCTCATCACTCCCGGATCGTTCAATACGCCGATGGGCGTGGTGCGCACCATCCGCGAGCAGCTTAAGCCCTACAATCAGATTTTCATCTGCGAGATGGGTGCCAAGCAGATAGGAGACATCAAGGAAATATGCGACATAGTGCACCCCAAGGAGGGTATCATCACCGCCGTCGGCCCCATGCATCTTGAGACATTCAAGAGCATCGACAACGTATGCCGCACCAAATTCGAGCTGGCCGACGCGCTCCCCTCTGACGGTCTGGCCGTAGTGAACAATGATTCCGATCCGTGCGCGGCACGTGTAGTGAACAATGTCCGCACACTCCGCTACGGCGTCAAGAACCACAAGGGATGCGATTATATCGCACGAGACGTTCACTACACTCCCGCCGGCACCACTTTCACCGTACAGGGTCCCGAGGACCTTGAGTTTGAGGTTCAGACCCGCCTTCTGGGCGAAGGCAACATATCCGACCTGCTGGCAGCCATCGTTATCGCTCTGAATAATGGCATGACGCCGCAGAAGATACGCACCGCCGTGGCCGGCATCCAGCCCGTGGAGCACCGTCTCAGCATCCGTCAGATTCCCGGCAACATCACCGTGATTGACGATGCTTTCAATTCCAACCCTGCCGGCGCCCGTATGGCCGTGGATGTATTGGCCGACTTCAAGCAGGGCAAACGCATCATCATCACCCCCGGCATGGTGGAATTAGGCACGAGCCAGTACGATCTGAACCGCGAGTTCGGCAAGTATATCGGCTCAGACAATCATGTAGACGTCATCATTGTGGTGGGCGCCACCAACCGCGACGCTTTGAAGCAGGGCGTCAATGAGTCCGATTTCGACACCGATAATCTGATTGTAGTAGACAATTTCAACGAGGCCCAAAAGCGCCTGCAGCCGTTGCTGACACCCGGCGCAACCGTCCTCTACGAGAACGACCTCCCCGACTCCTTCAAATAACGCAACCCCAATCCCCCGATACAGCCGGAGCGCCCCCACAGGCGCTCCGCTTTTTATATCATAAGCCATCGCATCTAACCACTATAACGTTAAGAATCTTTAGTGGATTCTTTTTTCTCATTTAACCTTTTTTGTTTACTTTCCAATCGTTTGATGCTATCAGGTGTAGGAAGATTTTCAGGCATGGTGCCACCTAATTCTTTGATGGTCTCCCTGACTTTCTTACCGACTTCATAATGTGTACGATTGGCATTGTCTTTACCTTTAATACCGTCCCGTATCAGCTTGTCTTCTGTTTGTGTTGCCCGGAAAAGATTGGCCGCAAGTTCCGTACTGCCCATGTGGTCAAGAATTTCCTGATTTTTCTTAAGCCCTTTACGTTCATGAATATCTTTCCTGTCAAGACCACCGTATAGCCCCTTGTAACCGGCATTCTGGAATATTCCGTAATCTTTATTCGTCAGTACGCCGGCATTCTTGGCTGCGCTTGCAAGCTGGGAATTATGTTTTCTCATTTCCCGTCGTAGAATAAGTCTTTTCTCATCTTCTTCAGTGAAAGGAGAGTCCAGCTGTTTTTCTGCTCTGCGCGTCTGGATTGCAAAATATGTTTGAGCCTGAGCAACAATGGTTTTGGAAGGATTCGCGTTCTGCACGGCAAGATAACATACATATCGGCTCATAAGCCATGTTTCTACCTCTCTCTCAGCGCCTTTGCCTATTTTTATCATTTCGGTGACTCTAACGAAATGATCATTGGGATTCTGACCGCTGTTATGGCATGCCGTCCATGCCTTTCTCATAACCTCGAGAAAGTTTCGGTAGTCATTATATGTCAAAATTTTAGCCAGTTTTCGTGAGGGCCACCATTCCATTCCCTGCTCGTCTACGGTTTTGATAGATTCAAAAGCATCTTTTGCTTTCTTGGTTAGTCTTGTACTCATATCCTGTATAAAAATTTCTTACTTCTTGATATTGCCATTTACTTTTATTTATTCCGCAGCCCGAGAAGGGTGTATTGGAGCAGGGGCTTGGCGATGCGCAGCGTGGGGCGGTATCGCAGCGAACGCAGGAGTGCGCGCAGGCCTTTGCCGTACATACGGTGCGCCATACAACGGCTCATGCGCATATTGTACCATAATGCCAGGTATGGTTTCAGTCCGGGCAGGTCGGGATGATACCGGTATATTTCTTCGAGTCCTTTGCCGGCTAAATCTACAGCTTCAGGAGGACGGGCGTTGCTGCAGCCGCGCACATACACGGCCGATGGTGTCAGGCAATAAGCTATTGGCGATGAGGCGGCGAGCCGTGCCCATGTCAGCAGGTCCTCGCCCGATTTGATGCCGGTCGGGAAGCCTCCGATTTTGCGTATGGCTTCAGTCCGCACCATCAGGGCCGAGGTCCAGAGAGGCGGATTGGAAGTGGCGGCAATAGCAAAGTAACGGTCTATCACGCCGCAATCGGACTTGAAAGTCACGTCGCGCAGCATATTGGACACAGTGCAACCGTCAGGCATCAGGTTCTCGTAGTTTGTCGCACATACCGGGCATTGCGGATACCTTTCGGCCAGTTCGGCCAGCGTACGGAGGTGTGACGGTTTCCAGATATCATCGGCATCGAGAAACGCCACATATTCGCCACGTGCCTCGGCTATGCCATGGTTGCGGGCCGCTCCGACACCGGCGTTAGTCTGCGATATGACGCGAAAATTTTGTATGCCTGTTTCCGAGGCTACACGGTGTGCAATGTCGGCGCAGCCGTCGGTCGAGCCGTCGTCCACGACTACGACCTCGTATTCCACCGGAACGTTCTCCTGAGCGGCTATGGAACGCAGAGTGCGCCCTATCAGCTCGCCCTTATTATATAGAGGTATTATTATGCTGATCATGACATGGCAAAGATAGCACATTCTATTCATTCCGGCAAGAACCTAAGCGGAAGCTCAGGATTAATGAATGGACGACTTACTGTAATTTTTGGTCTAAAAAGCGCATTCATCGAGGCAAATTTTGAAAAAAATTTTGTGCATTCAAAAAATTTTCCTAATTTTGTGACGAAAATAAAACACGGGGCATTAGCTCATCTGGCTAGAGCGTTTGACTGGCAGTCAAGAGGTGACGAGTTCGAGTCTCGTATGCTCCACAGGAGACAAGTGGTAAGCCCCGGATAATAACCTATGTTATTTTCCGGGGATTATTTGTATATAACAATACCTCAAAATAATGTTATACAAATAATAATACACGCCACTGAACATAGTTATGTGTGAGTGTAATGCCATCGTGAAAATACCCCCATTAGGGAGAGACGCCCGAATCGGCAGCGTTTTCAACCATATTTTTTCCATAATGTATCAGACGGAACAGACTGATACATCTAATGGAAAGAAAGTAATATGGGATTTTTCACAGTGCCATTCCCTCCATCCAGTCTTTCTCAGCGCACTATCAATACTCAAACAAGGATATGGGGATATTGTATCCATGCGAGATATTAACCCTGAGATTTCCGATTACCTTAATTCAGTATATTTTCATTCTCCATTGGTAATTTATCCAATAGAGAATGACGAATCTATCTGGCAGAAATATGATGATAAATCATATCTGCCTATTTGTTCGTTTTGCCCATACGATTCATCTTCGGTGAAGGTGCAGGAACTTGTTCAGACTACTATAAAGCATCAACTGCCAAAGGAGAGAAAATTACATGGTGTATTATCTTTGATCCTAAGCGAATTAATAGACAATATCACTGAACATTCCAATAGTAATCAAGGATTTGTTTTCTGTCACACTTATCCGTCTGACAAAACATTATATGTCATTATAAGTGATACAGGAAGGTCTATCTTTGCCTCGTATGCTTCCGACGAACGGTATTCTTCATCACTAACCAATAGAGAATCATCAGGATTATTGCTTGCATTAAGTGGGAAATCCACTAAAGACAGACCTGAAAATGAAAATAGAGGCTATGGCATATCAAGATCAAGAGGATTGATTGTTAATGGATTAGGCGGTGATTTCTACATCTTGTCAGGTTCAGCTTTTGTACGATATGATTCTAATGGAGAATCCGTAGCCGATTTGCCTCAAGACTACAGGTGGAATGGAACATTGATCCTGCTTAAAATTCCAACAGGCATTACAAATGATTTTGATATCTATCAATATATAAGTTAAATATTGAACTATGCTGCATACAATACAAATCAGATCGCTTATAGGGGATGATTTAAGAACACGATCCTTTTTTCGCCGTGACATTGAGAAAGCTTCGTGTCTTTATAACGGAGACGTTGAACTTGATTTCAACAATGTTAATTTCATGTCCCGCTCAGTTGCCGATGAATTATGTAATATTTTGGAAGATCACTCTCTGATCAAAGTGTCCGGAATGTCCGGAGACGTTAGAAAAATGTATGATATAGTAGTCAGGGGTAGACAAAATCCTCGACACTATGATAATGTCAAGACTGAGGCAGTAGAACTGTCAACTATAAAGGATATGGAGGAATTCTTTTCAGAATTTTAGATACACACAAAGGAATAGTCATATTATATCCGCATCAGTTTTGCATATCAATACTGATGCGGTTTTTAAAACAACAATACAGAATGAAGAAACTTATCTTAACATTATTTGTCATGGTATCAGCGGCGGTGACGGCGATAGCAGGCACTGATATCATCGTCATGAACGACGGCACTGTCATCAATGCGTATAATCTTGATTACAGCTCCAAGGACAAATGCTACTACTCGCTTGACGAAGCAGGCGAGCAGATGAAGTTCGTTAACAAAAATGACGTGATGATCATCAAGCTGGCTGATGGTACAAAGATAGACCCGGCAGCCGCACCCGAAGCCAAGAATGAAGCCGTAGCTGAAAACACCAAGCCTCAGGCCAAGAATCCCGGCGAGCACGCTCCGGTAACACACAACGCCATCGAGCCGGACTTCGTAGAGCTGCAGCTTCCGAAATATAAAAAAGGTCCTGGAGGCATATTTAAGTATGAGCTCCCGGAACGAACCGAGAAACAGATTCTGGTCAGTGACGGCAAGGATCAGGTGTTGAACATGCGTCTCATCAATGCCGACAAAAAGCTGCTTGCAGTGACGCGTCCCCGATACATAGAGGAAAAGAAGAAAGATAAGATCAAGTATACGGAGACATACTACAAAATCTCTGATTGCGTGATACCGGAGTATGTCATGGTCGGCAATGACAAATATACGGTGACTGAAATTGATCCGTATGCCTTCCTGCACGATATCAAAGTAGGAGGCTTCGTTGTAACGAAAATAACGATTATAGATCCGCTGAACAGCATCGTGTTTCCGTCCACCCTCGAGAAAATCGGCACTGCAAGCTTTATGGAAAACAGACTCAGTAAGATAATACTTCCCGAAAGCCTTAAAGAAATTGGAGACGGTGCATTCTATCGTGCCGGAGGAAAGGACTTTTATGAGTTGTATATTCCTAAAGGTGTGGAGAAAATAGGTGAATACAGTTTCAAGATGTTAGGGTCCAATTTGAGTCCCCGTGGCTTCTATCAGGGATACATAAGTTCGCTGCCTGATTTCATCACCAAAGGAAACTGTAGTTCATACGGAATCGATGAAGAATCTGTGGAGGCTTACGAAAAGAAAAACAGATAATATATAACTGATAACTGAGATCACTGATAACTGAGATCACAGATAAGCGCACAGGCATAGGCGCCCGTTCCGGATGTCGGAGCGGGCGCTTATGTTTGCGTATATGGCGTAGATTTGACCAATTTTGAATGAAAGGTGAAAAAATGGTGCAATATATTTGCTAATTTGAAATTAAAAATGTAATTTCGCGGGCAGGTTAATGCACCTTGCGAGAGCAAGATTATTAAGTGGATTGGTCTTCTTATAAGTAATCCAATATCCAATGTTCGACCTCGGCTGTCCGTTCCTGGCAGCCGGGTCTTTCATTTTTTAGACTCCGCCCAATAAAAAAACGGACTCCTACTCCATGCATGGTTTTGCCTTATCCCAACAGACTGCCGAGCGTTTCCTCCACGGCATAGTTCAGGAAGCGGTTGTAGCGGAAAGCCTGCTCTAAGATGCGCCGCAACATGACGGAATCCTTAAGCCAAGTCTCCAGACTGGCTACAGTCGCGGTCGAAGCCACATAGTCACGCGGCCGGACATACTCCACATACGGCCAGTCCTTATCCACTCCTTTCGGCGCAGTCTTCAGCATGTTCTCTCCTACGGTCGGAAAGACCCCGCGGAATTCCGGGTCACACAACATCTCGTCATATTCCTCGATGTTGTCAACTATCGACTTCCGGATAGCCGCCAACACCTTGGGCGGATGGCACACATTTCCGGCGGCAATAAAGCACTGTCCCGGCTCGATGTGAAAATAATAGCCGCCCGACGGAGCCTTCTTCCCTCCCGGCGGATTGATGAAGATGCCTATGTGCGTCTTATATGGCGTCTTGTCGGGCGAAAAACGGGTATCCCTGTATATCCGGTACGTGCAGTCGCCCACCGACAGCATCGCGGCGCTCGGATCAAGCTCCGCAATCCGGTCTATCAGCTCTTGCGTAAGGCTGCGGGTATATTGCAGCGCGTGTTCGTAACGTTCGCGGTTGGCCGCAAACCATTCCCTATTGTTGTTGCGCTTCAGGTCGCGCAGAAACTTCAATGTCTCTTTCATATCCCATTAACGAAAACAAGTGCCTTATTATATATAGCCGGACACGTCAAAATTTTCTTTAAGAATATTTTGGCGGTTCAAAAAATCTTTATACTTTTACACTAACAATATTGTTAGTCATTATTGTTTAACCACAGAATCAAACAACAATCAACTGATATGCAAGCGAATCCACAATCCGAACCACAGTCTACCGAGGAGCGAATCCTTGAGGCCGCCGTACAGGAGTTTATGACCAAAGGATACGCCGGAGCGCGCACCACGGCCATAGCCGAAGCCGCCGGCGTCACCCACGCCATGCTTCATTATTATTTCCGTACCAAGGACAAGCTGTTGGACCGTATTATCGAAAGCAAGATCGGCACGCTGCGCGACATCATGCTCGCGTCATTGGGCGACCCGACGATTCCCCTGTTCGACAAAATCAAAAGCGCAATAGAGAACCATCAGGATTTCATCGCCGCCAACCCCGAGCTGCCACGGTTCATGATTAATGAGGTCCTGAACCGTCCCGACCGGATGCCTAAGGTAATAGAGCGACTTAAACACCACACGCCCCTTGTCGTGCAGTCCCTTCAGCGTCAGATTGACGAATATGCCGACCGGGGCCTGTGTCGCCGCGTTGACGCCGGCATGCTGATGCTCGACATCGTCTCGCTCAATATCTTCCCCTTCTCGGCCACGCCGATGGTCAACGCTCTGCTCGACGGCATGATGGAGGACCGCGAGGCATTCGTAGAGGCTCGCAAGAAAGAGAATTTGGAAACAATCATGAGAAAACTTAAGCCATGAAAAAAACGATAGCCCTTCTCTTATCAGGTATCTTCCTGCCTCTGTTCGCCTCGGCGCAGATCACTCTCGACTATTGCCTTGACCGCGCCGGGAAGAACTACCCTCTCATCCATAAGTATGACCTCGTGGCCAAAACCGCTGACCTGTCGCTGGCAGACATCAACAAGAGCTGGCTGCCGCGCATCAACGTCTACGGCCAGGCCACCATACAGAACGTGGTGCCGGAATTTCCCGGACAACTCAAGGATGTTCTCGCCAAGTTGGGCCAGGATTACAGGGGTCTCGGTCATTTCCAGTATAAGGTTGGCGTCGACGTCTCTCAGACCATCTGGGACGGCGGCGCATCCAAAGCGCAGCGCGAGATAGAACGTACCTCGTCGGCCGAGCAACAGGCCGCTCTATCCGTCCGGATGTATGCCGTGCGCGAGAAGGTGATGAACCTATACTTCGGCATCCTGCTGATGGACGAACAGATAGCCCAGGTCGAAAACACCATCGCGCTGCTCAAGGCCAACCACACGCTGATGCAGTCCATGAAGACTAACGGCGTGGCAATGCAGAGCGATGTGGATATGGTCGAGGCACAGTTGCTCACCATGACCCAGCAGCTGACCGGTGCGCGCAGTGCAGCCAAGTCATATAAGGATGTGCTTGCCGTATATATCGGCGAGAGTATTGACGGCAAGAGTCTGGTCAAACCCGAAGCCACGATGCCGGCCAATCTCGACTCCAATCGTCCCGAGTTAGCACTGTTCAATGCGCAAAACAGGCATAATAATGCCCTTGACGCCGCCATAAACAGTTCCGTGATGCCTCGCATCGTTTTTTTCGCCCAATCATGGTACGGGTATCCCGGCATCAATTACTTCGAGAGCATGATGAAACGCGACCCGTCGTTCAACCTGATGGCCGGAGTAAAGATTTCATGGAACGTCGACGCATTCTATACAAAGAAGAACTCCCGCCACAAGTTAGCGCTGGCCGGCGAAGGCATCGAGAACGACCGCGAGGTGTTCCTTTACAACACTCGCCTTCAGACAGCCGCACAGACTCAGGAAATCGACGGCATCCGCTCGGTCATGGCCGACGACGAGCGCATAGTGACACTGCGCGCCAGCGTGCGTCAGGCAGCCGAATCGCAGCTCAAGAACGGCGTAATCGACGCCACCGCCCTCCTTTCCAAAATCACCGACGAAAACCAGGCTCTGCTCACCGCCCGCTATCACGAAATACAACTCCTGCAGAACATCTATAAACTCAAAAACACCCTGAACCGATGAAACACATATATATCCCCGCATCCATCGCTTTGACAGCCCTCCTGACCGCGTGCAACTCCGCACCCGACTACGACGCCACCGGCATCTTCGAAGCCACCACCGTGACCGTTTCCGCCGAAACATCGGGAAAAATCCTATGGTTTGACATCAACGAGGGCGATTCTGTCACCAAAGGACAGCAGGTAGCCGCCATCGATACCGCCGTGCTCGTGCTGCAGCAGAAACAGATTCTGAGCCAGCAGCAGTCTGCCCGGTCCTCGTCACCCGACATCGCCGCACAGGTCGCATCCCTGCGTTCGCAGATTTCGCACCAGCAGCATGAAGTGGAACGCTTGCAGCGACTCCTTGACGATGGCGCCACGACACAGAAGCAATATGACGACGCCACGGCTATGCTGCGCACCCTGCAGCGCCAGCTCGACGCTCAGCTGTCCACCCTCGGCAAGAGCCGCACATCCATCTCCGACAATGCCGCCGCGTTGATGTATCAGAGCGAACAGATAGCCGAACAGATTCTCAAAAGCCGCATCACGTCTCCGCTCACCGGCACCGTGCTCGTGAAATATGCCGAGCCGGGCGAGTTCGCCACTCCGGGCAAGCCGCTGTTCAAGGCCGCGGACCTCAACGACGTGTACCTGCGCGCCTACTTCACGGCCAACCAGCTCGCGGACATCAAATTAGGCCAGAAAGTAACTGTAATAGCCGATTTCGGAGGCGACGAGCAGTATGAATATCCCGGCACCATCACCTGGATTGCGGAGGAGAGCGAGTTCACCCCCAAGTCGATACAGACACGCGACTCACGCGCCAACTTAGTGTATGCCGTCAAGATTTCCGTCAGGAACGACGGTCGCCTGAAGCTCGGCCAATACGGAGAAGTACGCCTATGACCACTCCCGCCATCGAAATAAACGGGCTCACCAAGCGCTACGGCTCCCTCACGGCTCTTGACGACATCAGTCTGTCGGTAAATACGGGCGAGATGTTCGGTCTGATCGGGCCGGACGGCGCCGGCAAGAGTTCGCTGTATCGCATTCTGGCAACGCTGATAGCACCGGATTCAGGCAGTGCTTCCATGCTGGGTCTCGACACCGTCAAGGATTACCGTGCGCTGCGCCTCCGCATCGGATACATGCCCGAACGCTTCTCTCTTTATCCGGACATGACCGTGATGGAAAACTTGCAATTCTTCGCCTCGCTGTTCGGTGTGAAGATAGAGGATAACTACGACCTGATTGCCCCCTTCTTCGGGCAGTTGGAAAAATTTCCCGACCGTATGGCAGGCAAGCTGTCCGGCGGCATGAAGCAGAAATTGGCGCTAAGTTGCGCACTGATTCACCGTCCCGACATACTGCTGCTCGACGAGCCCACCACTGGCGTGGACGCCGTGTCGCGCAGCGAGTTCTGGGATATGCTCGCCACATTGCGGCAAAAGGAAATAACCATCCTGGTCTCCACATCGTATATGGACGAGGCCACGCGCTGCGGACGCATCGCCATGATGAATCGCGGACATATTTTGCGTGTCGGTACTCCCGACGCCCTCGTGGACGGTCTCGGCGAAAACTTGTACAATGCCGTCTCCACGGATATGTTCGGGCTGCTGTCGGCCTTGCGTAAACTGCCCGAGGTGACTGACTGCTATACCTTCGGCGCCACGCTTCATGTTGTGGGTTCCGACCGCTTCGACCTCGCCGAGGCCGAAAGACAGCTACATCGCGAAGGTATATCCGATGCAAGAATTTACCCTGCAAAGGGCAATATCGAAGACCTGTTTATAAAATTAGCCGGTGATGAATGAAGATAATTACGCCATATCCGTACGGGGACTGACCAAGCGGTTCGGCTCGTTCACGGCTGTTGACCACATATCGTTCGACGTGGGCCGTGGCGAGATATTCGGCTTCCTTGGCGCCAACGGTGCGGGCAAGACCACTGCCATGCGTATGCTGTGCGGCCTGAGCCGTCCCACCGCCGGAGCAGGCACCGTTGCAGGCTGCGATATAAACACACAGTCCGAAATGATAAAGCGCCGCATCGGATACATGAGCCAGAAATTCTCGCTATACGAAGGTCTGACAGTGACGGAAAACCTGCGCCTGTTCGCCACCATCTACGGCATGTCCGACCGCGCGATCCGCGAGCAAAGCAACCGCGTGTTCTCGCTGCTTGACATGGACAACATGCGCGATACATTAGTCAAGGACATACCCGTGGGCTGGAAGCAGAAGCTGGCTTTCGCGTCGGCCACAATCCACAGTCCGGACATCGTGTTTCTCGACGAGCCTACCGGCGGCGTCGACCCCGTGACGCGCCGCAAGTTCTGGGAATTGATCTACCGCGTGTCGTCCGAGGGAATGACGGTGTTCGTCACCACCCACTACCTTGACGAAGCGGAATACTGCAACCGCGTGTCCATAATGGTAGACGGCCGCATCACGGCCCTCGACACTCCCGAGGCGCTTAAAAGCGAATACCATGCCGACACCATGGACCAGGTATTTAGAATCGTGGCCCGACAGGCCACCAGAGGTGAATGACCATGACTATATTTCAATCACTTATCAAGAAAGAGGCTCTGCACATTGTGCGCGACCGGCGCACAATGATCATCACGCTGGTGATGCCGCTGGTGCTGCTCTTGCTGTTCGGATTCGCCATTTCGATGGAAATCAACGACGTGCGTGTGGCGTTGGTTGTAGACCGCCACACGCCTCAGACCCGCGGGATTGTGACCAGGATGCAGACCGACGACTATTTCACGTTCACGGGCATCGTGTCCGAGCGTGAGGCGGAGGACATGCTGCGCCGTGGCGATACCGACGCCATCCTGTTCCTCCGCTCGGAGGACGGTAGCCTCACAGCACACATCGACGCCGATGCGTCCAATCCCGTAGTCGGCCAGGCATCGTCAGCATACATACAGAGCCTCGTATCGGGGAATGCCAAAGTGCCTGTGCTCACATCCACCATGTACAATCCGCAGCTCAAAAGCGCCTACAACTTCGTGCCGGGCATAATGGGCATGATATTCATTCTGATCTGCGCCATCATGACCTCCGTGTCTATCGTAAGCGAGAAGGAGACCGGCACCATGGACCTGCTGCTGATCTCTCCCGTCAGGCCGGGCACCATCATCTTCGGAAAGCTCGTGCCTTATTTCCTGCTGTCGTGCGTACTGCTGTGCGTCATGCTGCTCCTCGCATATACGGTACTGGGCCTGCCCGTGTCGTACACCATCGTCAGCGTGGTGGTCGTCTCCATGCTCTATGTGGTGCTCTCGCTCGCCATAGGGCTGTTGGTGTCTACCATCGTCAGCAATCAGGTGTCGGCGCTGATAGTGTCGGCGGTGCTGTTCATGCTCCCGGTCATCATGCTGTCGGGCATGATATTTCCCATCGACAACATGCCGGCCTTCTTCCGGTGGGTGTCGTGCGTCATCCCGGCCCGCTGGTACATCGAAGCCATGCGCAAGCTGATGATCCAGCAGCTCGAATTCCGGTATATACTTCAGGAATTCTTCATACTGCTTGGAATGACGGTACTGCTGTTGGTATTGTCCATCAAGAAATTCAATGCAAAACATTAAGCGTATGAGTTTTAAAAGCAATCTCCGGATTCTGGGCGCTTTGTTGCGCAAGGAACTTCTGTTGATGAAGCGCAACCCGATAATCCCGAAAATCATATTTATAATGCCCATAGGCGTGATGCTGCTGTTGCCCCTTGTGGCCACCATGGACGTAAGGAACGTGAATGTCACGGTAGTGGACAACGACCGCAGCCAGCTGTCACGGCGCCTTGTGGCCGACATGGACGCCACGTCCGAGCTTAAGGTAACCCACATCGTCGGCACCCATTCCGAAGCGGTGCGCAACGTGGAGGACGGCAAGGCGGACGTTATCCTGACCATCCCGCCCCACTGGTCGCGCGACCTGTCTCAGCTTTATGTGGAAGCCAACGGCGTCAACGCCACCAAAGGCACTCTTGGCGCGCAGTACGTCTCCGCTTCGCTCATGACCACGCTCCATCAATGGCAGGCCGATAACGGCCCGGTGGCATCCATCCCCTCCGTCTCGGTCAAGAACAGCTACAACCCCACGCTGAATTTCCGCAACTTCATGATCCCGGCCCTGCTTATCATACTCCTTATTATAATATGCGGGTTCCTCCCTGCCCTGAACTTAGTGAGCGAGAAGGAAACGGGCACCATCGAGGCCATGAACGTCACCCCCGTGGGACGCTTCACGTTCGTGCTCTCCAAGCTGATTCCCTTCTGGATCACGGCCATCTTCGTCATCACCGTGGGTATGCTCATCGGGTGGCAGGTATATGACCTTTGGCCCGCAGGCAGCGTATGGGACATCTACGTGGCGGCCATTCTGTTCAGCCTCGTAATGTCGGGTCTCGGCGTGGTCATCGCCAATCGGTCGGCCACGATGCTACAGGCCATATTCGTGATGTTCGCCTTCATCATGATTTTCCAGCTGATGGGCGGCCTGTTCACTCCAATCAGCTCCATGCCGCAATGGGCGCAGATCGTCACATACGCCGTGCCGCCGCGATACTTCAACGAGATAATCCGCGCAATATACCTGAAAGGCGCATCGATGTCCGACCTGTGGCTGCAGTATGTATGCCTGGCCGGAATCTCCGCATTGATCAGCGTATTCGCTGCATGGTCGTACAAGAAGAGGGCGTAAGTTCAACTGTGTGTATATACTTTCCTGATGCTCCGTTACACACAAATTTTGCGTGGCGGAGTATTTTCTGCAATAATTGTATCACAATAAGCGTTAATAAATATTAGAGGAATTAGGGGCTGTCCGTACCGCCCTTGCAAAATGTTCCGCTTATAATAGGAATAATTTATAAAAAGCTTCATATTTTGGATCCGAATTACAACAATCAATGGCAGCAGCCTCAGGGCGGCCCCCAGGGTCCCTGGCAGCAGCCCCCGCAATATAGTTCCACCAGCGATTTCGTCGGTGCCATCAAGACGTGCATCAGCAAGTATGTGGACTTCAACGGCCGTGCCGGCCGTCCGGAGTTCTGGTGGTGGACTCTGCTTGTTTTCCTGCTCACAGGCGTCCTGGCGTTTCAGCCGTGGGTCAGCAGCATTCTCAGCGCTGCAGTGCTGCTTCCCAATCTGGCCGTGACATGGCGTCGTCTGCACGACATTGGCAAAGCCGGCGGTTACTTCTTCATCGGCCTTATACCCATTGTCGGCTGGATCATCCTGATCGTTTGGCTGGCACAGCCCTCGCAACCCGGCCCCAACCGCTTCGGCTACGGCCCGGACAACATCCACATCAACCGCCCTCCCTTCGTCTAAACCATCCTCTTAACTCCTTAAACTTTCTAAACTTTTTAAACTCCACATACAGCCTCCTCGGGAAAGAAAGATATGATACCGAACCATTTGTTGCCTAAATGGAATTATCAACCGCTGACCAGCCAGGAAAAGCGTCAGGCCGGCGACGTTGCCACCGCGTGCGGGGGCAACGATGTCATTGCCGAACTTCTGGTGCGTCGCGGCGTCACCACACCCGCCGAGGCCGAATCATTCTTCACTCCCTCCATCTCCGACCTGCACGATCCGTTCCTGATGCCCGACATGGACCGGGCCGTGAACCGACTCAACGCCGCAATGGGCGCCAAGGAACGAATCATGATATACGGCGACTATGACGTGGACGGCACCACGGCCGTGGCGCTCGTGTACAAGTATCTGCAGAATTATTACTCCAACATAGAGTACTACATACCCAGCCGCGACGACGAGGGCTACGGCATATCGCTCAAGAGCATAGACTATGCCGCCGAGCGTGGCGTCAAACTCATCATCGTGCTGGACTGCGGCATCAAGGCCATCAAGGAGATTGAGTACGCAAAGAAACAAGGCATAGATTTCATCATCTGCGACCACCACGTTCCGGACGAGATCCTGCCCGACGCCGTGGCCATCCTCAACCCCAAGATGCCCGGCTCCACCTATCCTTGCCCGTACCTGTCGGGTTGCGGCGTGGGATTCAAGTTCATGCAGGCGTTCGCCAAGAGCAACGGCCTGACCAACCACAACGAGCTGGAGTCGCTGCTCGACCTCGTGGCCGTATCCATCGCCGCCGACATCGTGCCCATCGTGGACGAAAACCGCGTCATGGCCTATCACGGTCTGCGCCGCCTCAACTCCAATCCCAACCTGGGACTGCGTAGCATTATCCGCCTCTGCAAGCTCACCAACAAGGACATCACCATCTCGGAGGTGATATTCAAGATCGGGCCGCGCATCAACGCATCGGGCCGTATGCAGAGCGGTATGGAGGCCGTAGACCTATTGGTGAGCCGCGATCTGCACGAGGCGTACGAGAAGGGCAAGGACATCGACCAATACAACCGCGACCGCAAGGAGCTGGACAAGAAAGTGACCGAGGAAGCCAACACGCAGATCGAGAAGAACGTGGACATCACCAGCGGCAAGCGCTCCATCGTGATCTACAACAAGGACTGGCACAAGGGCATCATCGGTATCGTAGCCTCGCGCATCACCGAGCTTTACTATAAGCCGGCGGTGGTGCTGACACTCAGCAACGGCCTGGCCACCGGCTCCAGCCGCTCGGTGCAGGGATTCGACATCTACGCGGCGGTCAATTCCACGCGCCATCTGCTCGAGAACTTCGGCGGTCACACATACGCCGTGGGCTTGTCGCTAAAGGAGGAGAATATTCCCGAGTTCAGCCGTCTGTTCGAGGAATATGTGGCCTCTCACATCCAGCCCAACCAGCTGGAGCCGCATCTGGACATCGACGCCGACATCGAGTTCGCCGACATCACGCCCGAGCTCCTCACAATGCTCAAGAAGTTCAACCCCTTCGGACCCGGCAACCAGAAGCCGCTGTTCCGCACACGCAACGTGTTCGACTTCGGCACGTCCAAGCTGGTGGGCAAGACTCTGGAACACATCAAGCTCGAGCTGGAGGACAATTCCACCAGCCACGTCATCAACGCCATCGCGTTCAACATGTCGCAGTATTTCGAGCATATCCATGCCCACAAGCCCATCGACATCATCTATACCATCGAGCAGTCCAAGCGCGGCAACAACTCCGACTCCATCCAGCTCATGATACGCGACATGCGCCCCTCGGACACCGACCAGTGACACCCATATTTTTTAAGGAATGAAGCCTGAGGAAGTCCTTAAGAAATACTGGGGCTACGACTCGTTCCGTCCCCTGCAGGCCGACATAGTCCGGTCCGTCCTCTCCGGCCGCGACACGCTGGGCCTGATGCCCACGGGCGGCGGAAAGTCCATCACGTTCCAGGTTCCCGGCCTCATATCCGACGGCCTGACGGTGGTAGTGACGCCTCTGATCTCGCTGATGAAAGACCAGGTGGACAACCTGCGCCGTCACCACATACGCGCCGTTTATTTCCATGCCGGCATGTCGCTGCGCGAGCGCAATGTGGCAATGGAGCACCTGACAAACGGCAAAGCCAAATTCCTCTACATTGCCCCGGAACGCCTCAAGGCCGAGCAGTTCATGAACCGCCTCCGGATGCTTGACGTCAGCCTTATCGTGGTCGACGAGGCGCACTGCATCTCGCAGTGGGGCTACGATTTCCGTCCTTCCTACCTCAACATCCGCTCGTTGCGCGCCATCGCGCCCCAGGCCCCCGTGCTGGCCCTGACGGCCACCGCCACGCCCGAGGTGGCGCAGGACATCTGCCGCAACCTCGACATGAAGGACCCTGCCGTGCTCCGGATGAGCTTCACGCGCAGCAATCTGTCATACATCGTGCGTCCGGCCGCCACCAAAATCAGCGAGGTGCTGCACATACTCAGCCACACCGCAGGCTCCGCCATAGTCTATGTGCGCAGCCGCAAGCGCACGGGCGAGATAGCCTCCTTCCTGCAGAATTCCGGCATCACCGCCACAGCCTATCACGCCGGCCTGGATTTCGAGGTCAAGGAGCGCCGACAGAATGACTGGCAGCAGAACAAGGTGCGCGTCATGGTGGCCACCAACGCCTTCGGCATGGGTATCGACAAGCCCGACGTGCGCGTAGTGATACATTACGATGTGCCCCCCGGCATCGAGGAGTATTATCAGGAGGCCGGTCGTGCCGGACGCGACGGCAGGCCGTCGTATGCGGTGCTTCTAACGTCTCCCACCGACGCCGCGTTGCTGCGCCGTCGCGTCACGCAGGAGTTTCCCGACCGCGAGGTGATCCGTCAGATCTACGAGCATGTCTGCAATTTCCTCAGCATTTCGCTTTACGAGGGCTACGAGTCCGTCCATGAGTTCGACATCATGCGCTTCTGCCAGGTGTTCCGTCATGAACTGCGCCAGTGCCATGCCGCGCTGCGCATCCTGGAGCAGGCCGGTTATATGCAGTATATCGAGGATAGCGACCGCCGCGCCAAGGCCATGATCACCGTGTCGCGCGAGGAGCTGTATCATCTGCAGGGAGCGTCGCCCGTAGCCGAGGCGCTGCTTAAACGTATGCTGCGCGACTATACGGGCCTTTTCATGGACTATCAGCCCATCAGCGAGCATAACCTTGCCGCCGGACTGCAGATCACTCCCGACCAAGTCTATGACGCCCTGCTTGAGCTGGGTCGCATGAAGATAGTGTCGTACATACCGCGCAGCAACGTGCCTGTGATATACCTCCCCACGCGCCGAGAGGAGCCGAAGCACTTGGTCATAGGCCGCGACATCTACGAGGAACGCCGCGAACGCCTCAGCCGCCGCGCCGAAGCCATGATTGACTATGCCATGTCAGGCCGAGGCTGCCGCGAACACAAGCTGCTGGAATATTTCGGCGAGCACCGCGACGACACGTGTGGCCGCTGCGACCTCTGCCGCAACCGCCGCAACCGCCACGACCGTCACGACCTGTGCCACGACCGCCACGACCGCAGTAAGGCTCCCAAGAACCGCGATGAATCGATTATATCCGATGTAATGTCCTTCCTTAAGGAGCGTCCCTACGGAGCCGATTTCCGCATCCTTGAACACTCCCTGCGCGTCCCCTCCAACGCCCTCGCCCGCGTCCTCGCCTTCCTCTGCTCCGAAAACTATCTGATTCTTGATAATTATTCCTACCGATTACCCGACAGCAAATAGCCCATTGCCCGCCGCGTAATTAGTAATTACTAATTACTAATTACTAATTGCCGTCTCCCTTTCTATCCGTGCTGAGGCGGAAGCCGAAGTCCCCGAAGCCCCGTCCCTTGTAGGCTGGTCCCGTTGTCAGGTCGTCGGCGCTCCGAACGACGAGCTGTAGCCGTCGTTGTGGCCCGGATGGCCCATGGTCAGCTGCGAGGCTATCTTCACGGTATGCGGCCCCGGACCGGCGTTCAGATGGTCCACGATGTTCATCAGTTTCCTTGACTTCATTCTTGATTCCAGCTCCACGTTGTCCTCGTCGAACAGCGACGGCGCAAGATACGTGGCCGGCGTCAGGTCCGTCAGCACCACGCCCGCACGTTTGTAGGCGATATCTGGATTGAATATGGATTCCAAAAGAGCCACGCCGGCGTGCGTTATCTGCGCCGCATCGGCCGTCGGCGGATTGAATATGGTTCCGGCGCTGGGCGACTGATAGCCGCGTTCGGTGTGGAACCGGTTGGTCTGCAGGAACACGCTCATGGCGCCGCACTGGCCGCCCTGCTCGCGCAGACGCCTTGATACATGCGCGCAGTATATCGCGATGCGCGACCGCAGATAGTCGAAATCATCAATGTCCTCGGGATAGGTGCGCGTCTCGCTGATGGAGTCCTGCAGCTTGCGCTCCTTGAAGTCAAGCGAGATGCAGTCCTCGCCGTGCAGCTCTCGCCACGACCGCTCGCCGTTAACGCCCAATCGGCCGCGCACCCACAGCACCGGCTTGCGCATGAAGTCGCCGATGGTGTACACGCCGTCCAGATACAGCCGCTTGGTCAGCCGGCGCCCCACACCCCACAGCTCGCCGATGGACAGTCGGTCGCATATCGCGGACACCTCGGCCTCGTCGCTCAGCACCACCACCTTGCGGCCACCTTTCTTGCCCACCTCCGTGGCTATCTTGGCCAGCGTCTTGCTCCGTGCGAAGCCCACCGTCACCGGTATATGCTCCTCCTCCCAGCATGTGCGACATATCGCAGAGCCGATGGACTCCAGCTCACGTTCCGGTATGCCGTTCATCAGCAGGAACGATTCGTCTACCGAATAGTCCAGTGTCTGGGGCGCGTACCGCTGCAAGATGGCGTGTACGCGCAGGGATATGTCGCGGTATAGCAGATGATTGCCGGAAAGCGCCGTCACATCGCCGCGCTCCATCATGTCGCGGATCTCGAATGCCGGCTGGCCCATGCGGATGCCAAGCCGCTTGGCCTCGTTGCTGCGCGCTATCACACACCCGTCGTTGTTGCTCAGCACAACCACCGGGCGACCCTCAAGCTCACGGTTCAGGGTCCGTTCGCAGCTTACAAAGAAATTGTTGCAGTCTGCCAGTCCTGTCACAGTCAGTTTATCACAACGGTACCCATGCCCTGAAGCACAACGTATGTGCGGGCAAACTGGCGTATGAAGTTCAGCGTAGCCTGGTTCGGTCTGGTCATTGCTTTTGATTTGGAGTCTGTTTGTTTCAGTGAGTAATCGTGGGCCATAGGCATAAGGTTTTTAATAATCTTACAGCGCAGATAGTCTTTATTGAGTTCAAGATCTATCTTACCAATCTGAACGAAACGGAGTCCCGGATTGTTCCCGCATGGGTTAACAATTCTGAACTACAATAATATAACGCCGTCTGTTTCCTTATATTATTTTTGGTCCCGAATAAAATTCAAGTATTTCAAGCCGTGTCCCTTACTGGAGCGGCGACGTCCACATCGCCAATAGCGGCTCAGGTTCTCCGGTCTGAAATAGTTAAAGCGGAACCTGCCTCATCGGCCGGTCCCGCAGTATCTCAATGCACCGCTCGCGCGGGGTCTCGCTCACAGTGTGAGCACGATGTCTTTCTCAGCCGCGATGCGACGCAAGTTCAGTATCGCATAGCGCATACGTCCAAGCGCTGTGTTGATGCTTACTCCCGTTATCTCAGCTATCTCCTTGAAGCTCAAGCTCTGGTAATAACGCATCTTCAACACCTGCCGCTGCAGCTCGGGCAGCTCCTCTATCAGCATCTTGACGTCGGACTTGATCTGGTCCGATATCAATACGTCCTCTATGGTCTGCTCGCACAGCTCCTTGCGGTTCAGCACGTTCACGTCCGTAAGGTCCGTGGACTGAAGATTTTCCGATTTTTCCTGACGATAATAGTCTATGATCAGGTTATGCGCTATACGCGAAATCCAGGCCGGAAACTTTCCGTTCTCGGTGTACCGACCCTGACGTATGGTCTGTATCGCCTTCACGAAAGTCTCCTGGAATATATCGTTCGCCACATCCTCGCTCTTGATGATGCGTAGTATGTAGTTGTATATCCGGTCCTGATGACGCTTCAACAAGGTGTCGAAAGCGTCATTGCTACCCTGTGCATAAGCCCTGACAAGTTCCTCGTCGGTCAAGGTTGTTTGTTGTGCCATTCTGCTGTTGATTTGTTGCGTAGATTTTTTCAATAGGCAGCTTGGTGTTCGTTCGTTTATATTCAGCCGACCTTGCAGTCCGCCATCGTTTGTTTTCAGGCAGGATTTGCAGTCCGTCTTCTTTTATATTCAGGCCGACCTTGCAGTCCGCCCGGATTGTTAATTGCGTGTGTTTTTCTACACGTGATGACAAAATTACAACACGGAACGACAAAATGCAAGTTTTAGCATACAAATTAATGTTAAACTTCCTTAATTTATCCTCCTTATAAAAGTGTAATTTCTCCTCCCTCTTTCCACATTTCCCCTCTTTTTATCCGCGCTGAGGCGGAAGCCGAAGCCCCCGAGTGTCCGTCTTTTGTCCCGGCGGCGAGCTTCAGCGAGCCTTCATCCTGAACTTAGCCGCACACCAGTCCGCGCTCAGCTTCTTGTCCACGTATTCCAGCCCGTGCCCGGCAGCCGCAGCCTCTATCATCGGCAGGTCGTGGTCGTAGAAGCCGCTCAGCAGCATCACGCCCCCGGGCTTAAGCGCACGCGCATACGCCGCGATGTCGCCAAGTATTATATTCCTGTTTATGTTGGCAAGCAAATAATCGGCAGGCTCCAGCTCCTTCAATGCCGATGCATCGCCACATATCATGCGGATGTCGCAGCCGTTGATCCGCACGTTATCCACAGCGTTCTCCCACGCGTCCGGGTCTATCTCGATGCCCGTCACCGGCGCCGCGCCGCGCATCGACGCCAGCATGGCCAGTATTCCCGTGCCCGTACCCATGTCTATCACGCTCCTGCCCTGCAGATCCTCGTTCAGCAGCCACGCCGCCATGCGGCTTGTGGTGTGGTGATGCCCCGTGCCGAACGCCATCTTCGGGTCTATCACTATGTCGTAACGCGCCTGAGGCACATCCTTGTGAAAACTGGAATGCACCACGCACTCACCCTCTATCACTATAGGCCGGAAGTAATTCTTCTCCCATTCCTCGTTCCAGTCGCGCCCCTCGATACGTTTGGAGCTCACTTTGAACTCCGCTGGTATCGGGAAGTCCTGTAACGATTCGCGGGTCAGTGCCTCCGCGTCGGCGGTGGCATCCGCCGCTATATACGCCGTGAGCCCGACTGCGTCAGGCTCAAATGTCTCGAATCCCGCGTCAGCTAAAAACGACGCCGCCAGATCCGTTATATCTTCATTGCACGGTTCGAAATCCACCCGAACCTCGAAATAGTCTTTGCCCATTAAGTTAAGATTTTTTCTTCTTCAGTTTCTTCACCATTTTCCTGGCCGGTCCTATCAACGAGATGCCCAACATCACGTAGTCCAGCGGACTGATCTTGCCCACCAATGTCCTGAGCAAAGTCCGGCCCACACCGGCAGGCTTGCGTACGCCCGCTATCTCCGGCACATACATGGCCATCTGCCCCATCATCGGCAGCGCTTTGGCCACCTTCGACGTTCCGAACGGATTCTTCAGCCCCGCAATAGACTGCCGCATATTGGCCTTGCAGAATTCCTTGCGCATGGCCGTCAGCGCGCGCTTGTAGCGCAACTCCTCGATGGTGTATCCCTTGAAATCTTTCTTCAGTTGCACCTTGTCGGTCGCATCCACTCTTACTATCTCGTTCTTTGCCATGGAGCCTCAAGTATTTAATGGTTATTCTCGGTTACATCCGGAGTGATCAGCACGCGCGTCAGCATCTTGGCCAGCGGATTGAGCAGCAGCGGCTTGCGCAGCACCCATATCAGCACCAGGCACAGCAGCACTATTCCCCCCACGGTCAGATACGCCAGCGCCGGACACATTATCAGGGTGAACACATGCACCAGCGCGAAGCTGAACAGTATCAGCGTCAGAAAGCCCAACAGCGCGCACAGAAAGCCGATGATCAGCATCGTCAGGATGGCCGTCAGTTTCTCGGCAAGTGTCAGCTTGGCGTAATCCAGCTCCAGCTGCACCCAGTTCTTGCCCTGTTCTATTATGTTTTGGATATCATCCAGTATCTTCAGTCTCATAGTGGAATAGTATTAATAATCAGCAGCGCTTTTTGTTTCGGCGGCGAGCTTCAGCGAGTATAAGCCAGGGGCGGCCGCCATTGCCGCCGCCCCTGTCACGTGTCCTTATTATTTCTCTGAGGCGGCGAGCTCGGCTACCAGCGCGTCGACATCCTTGTCGGAAATCTCGCAGCCGTGCTTGTGCAGTATCTCGCATATCTTGGCGCGTACCTCCGCGCCCTTTTCGGGTGCGAACAGCAATGCCGCGCCGCATCCTACTATAGCTCCGCCCACAAAAGCGGATATCAATGTCAGTGCTCTCATCTTTTCGTCGTTTTTAATGTTATAAACCGGCTATTAGAGCTTCTCCTCGATCTGATCCTCGATCTCGTCTACCAGCTCATCCAGCTTATCTTTCTTCAGCGTGATTCCCTTCTCCTTCAGGAACTCAACGATCTTGGCACGTGTATCGGTTCCCTTGTCGGGAGCAACAAGCAGTCCTACGGCTGCGCCCGCTACGGCACCGCCTATCACGGACAGAATGATGTGAAGTGGTTTCATAATTCTGGTTTGTTTTTTAGTTTATATTAATTTCATCTTTTATAACAACGAAGTTACAAAAAAAGTCGTCAACATCATAATATTTACACAAAATTATTATCTCGTGCTCCATATTTTCGCGATTTTTACTAATTTTGTGTTTTTAAAAGAAACCATCGAGCAGGCTGAATGCCTGCAAATCATAAACACATGGACAACAAAGTCAACGCAGAGACACTTCAGGACAGCGCCACGAACGAGGCAGGCCTCAGCTTCGTGGAGCAGGAAATAGTAAACGACCTGGCGGCCGGCAAGAACGGCGGACGCCTCAACACCCGTTTTCCGCCCGAGCCCAACGGCTACCTCCACATCGGACACGCCAAGGCTTTCATCATGGACTTCGGAGCGGCCGAAAAGTTCGGCGGCACGTGCAACCTCCGCTTCGACGACACCAACCCCCAGAAGGAGGACACCGAATACGTCGAGGCCATCAAGGAAGACATCCACTGGCTGGGCTATGACTGGGGCGACCGCCTATACTACGCCTCCGACTATTTCCCCCAGCTGTTCGAACTGGCCAAGCGCCTGATACGCGAAGGCAAGGCATACGTAGACGAGCAGACCAGCGAGCAGATAGCCGCACAGAAAGGCACGCCCACCGAACCGGGCACACCCTCCCCCTTCCGCGACCGCCCCGTGGAGGAAAACCTCGACCTGTTCGAGCGCATGAACCGCGGAGAGTTCGACGAAGGCTCAATGGTGCTGCGGGCCAAGATCGACATGGCCTCCGACAACATGCACTTCCGCGACCCGATCATGTACCGCATCATCAAGACCCCACACTGGCGCACCGGCGACACCTGGAAGGTCTACCCCATGTACGACTTCGCACACGGCCAGAGCGACTACTTCGAAGGCGTCACACACTCCATCTGCACCCTCGAGTTCGTGCCTCACCGCCCCCTGTACGAATACTTCGTCCGCGAGCTGGCCGACGACACATACTGCCCCCGTCAGATCGAGTTCAACCGCCTCAACCTCACCTACACAGTAATGAGCAAGCGCAAGCTGCTCCAGCTGGTCAAGGAAGGCCTCGTCGCCGGATGGGACGATCCCCGCATGCCCACCCTGCGCGGACTGCGCCGTCGCGGTTACACCCCCTCCAGCATCAAGAACTTCATCAACCGCATCGGTTATACCAAATACGAAGCCCTGAACCACATCGAGCTGCTGGAACACTCCGTGCGCGAGGACCTCAACGCCACCGCCACACGCGTCAGCGTAGTCCAGAACCCAGTCAAACTCATCCTTGACAACTACCCCCAGGGTCAGACCGAGATGATGGAGATGGACAACAACCCCGAAAACCCCGCCGAAGGCACCCATCAGATGCCTTTCAGCCGCGAACTCTGGATGGAGCGCGACGACTTCATGGAAGATGCCCCAAAGAAATACTTCCGCATGACACCGGGACAAGAGGTAC
>CAJKBH010000034.1 GCA_905198125.1 uncultured Porphyromonadaceae bacterium | reverse complement strand
TCCTGTTCTCCTGTCTAAAATTCTTACATAGAACTTAGTGCCCGCGCCACTACTGTTCTCCTGTTCTCCTGTCTAAAATACCTGCACGGCACGGAGCACTCGCGCCACTACGCCGACACGAATAAAGGGACGCCGCGAACGACATCCCTTCAGTCTTTGAGGTATTATCTTAACTTTCTCAACTTTCTCAACTCGCATGTAAGCGCGACGCGCTTACATGTTCGGGGTGTCCCACACCTTGGTGGCGGTGCAGGTGACAGGCACGGTGAGATTGGCCACCTTCAGCTCGAAAGCGCCTTCCTCAAGAATCCATTTGCCATCGTGGCCCACGAACGCCATCGAGTTGCCGGGGAGCTTGAACGTCACGGTCTTGGTCTCGCCGGGATTCAGCGAAATCTTGGTGAAGTCGCGCAGACGCTTGTTGTCGGGCACCAACGATGCCACCAGGTCGGAACTGTACAGCAGCACCGGCTCCATACCGGCCACGCTGCCCGTGTTGGTCACGTCGACGCTTACTGTGATGGTGTCGTCGGCGGTAAACCGGTCGCGGTCCACACGCAGGTTGGAGTAACCGTAGGTGGTGTAGCTCAGTCCGTAGCCGAAGGGCCAGAGCAGCGACACCTTGGCGTCGTAGTTGTAGGCTCCCTCCATGGTGCCCACTTCCTCGCTGACCTTATAGTCGTAATTGCTCAGGGCGTTGATCTCGCGCGGATATGTGTAAGGCATCTTGGCCGAGAAGTTTGCGTCGCCGGCCATCAGATTCGCCAATGCGTCGCCGCCGTAGTTGCCGGGAAGCAGCACGTTGACGATGGCACCTGCAAGAGGCTCGATGTCGGTGATAAGGCGCGGACGGCCCTCATTCAGCACCAGGATGATGGGCTTGCCGGTCTTGGCCAGCTCCTTGACGAGCTGACGCTGGTTGGCCGATAGCCAGAGGTCGTCGAGGTTACCCGGAGTCTCGGTGTAGCTGTTCTCGCCGATGCAGGCCACGATGACGTCGGCATCGGCAGCGGCTGCGACGGCCGAAGCGTAATCCGGCTCGTTCTCCTCCCAGTATTGTCCCCTCTCGTTGTAGGTCACGCCCTCCTTCAGGGTGACGTTCTCCTTGCCGTACTTGTTGCACAGGGCCTCGTAGATGGTGTTGTAAGGCTCGTATAGCGCATCGGCGTTGTTGCCCTGCCATGTGTAGGTCCAGCCGCCGTTCAGAGCGCGCATCGTGTTGGCGTTCGGGCCGGTGACAAGTATCTTCTTCCCCTTGGCCAGCGGCAGCAGGTTGTTTACATTCTTCAGCAATATCTCGGTCTGTTCGGCGGAGCGGAGTGCCTTCTCGGCGTTCTCGGCGCTGCCGAATTCCTTATAGTCCTTGCCGCCGGTGTTGGGTTCCTTGAACAGGTTCAGACGGTATTTCAGGCGCAGGATGCGGCGCACGGCGTCATCGATGCGGTCCATGCTGACCTTGCCCTCATTCACCAATTCCTTGAGCAGGAAGCAGAAATCGACATTATAGGGATCCATGGTCATGTCGATACCGGCGTTGATGGCCAGACGGATGGCGTCCTTCTTGTCCTTGGCCACGCGCTCGCGCTGGAACAGGTTGTTGATGTCGGCCCAGTCGGTCACGATCATGCCGTCCCAGTCCAGGTCTTTCTTAAGCCACTGGGTCAGGTACTTGTAGCTGGCATGGACGGGCTCGCCGTTGATGCTGGCCGAGTTCACCATGATGGAGAGGGAGCCGGCCATGATCTGAGCGCGGAACGGCTCGAAATATTTCTCGCGGATCTGCTGCTCGGACAGATAAGCGGGCGTACGGTCCTTGCCCGTCCAGGGAGCGCCGTAACACATATAGTGCTTGGTACATGCGGCCACGTTGTATTTGCCTACCTTGTTGGGATTCGGGCCCTGGTAGCCTTCCACCTGTGCCACGGCCATACGGGCGTTTACCAGCGGGTCCTCGCCGAAGCTTTCCCAGATGCGGGGCCAACGGGGGTCGCGGCCCAGGTCGGTGACGGGGTTGTAGACCCAGGGACAGTCGGCGGCGCGGCTCTCGTAGGCGGTGATGCCTGCCATCTCGCGCGCCAGTTCGGTGTTGAACGACGCGGCAAGGTTGATGGGCTGCGGGAACATGATGCCACCCTGCACGTAGGTCACGCCATGGTTGTTGTCAAGACCATAGATGGTGGGGATGCCGATGTATTTCATCGACAGTTTCTGGATGGTCGGAATCCAGTACTGCCACTGCTCGAGCGAGCCGGCGTACGTACCGGGAGCGTTCAGGAACGATCCGGGCTGCCATTTCTGTATCACGGTGTCGAGACGTGCCTCGTCGAGGGTCCATTTCGGTGTGCCCGTGCTCCAGTCCGTATGGCCGAACACGTCGAGGTTCAGCTCGAGCATCTGGCCCACTTTCTGGTCGAGGTTCATCTTCTTCAAGGTGGCCTCTACCTTCTTTTCGATTTCCGGATCTCGCGGAATGGCCGGACGGGCCAGCAGCATTCCGGCGCCTGTCAGCATCGAGGCCAACATCATTGTCCTGATAAGTTTCATGTAGCTATGTTTGGAGATTAATTTTGATTGATATCGTGTGAGTTTTTCTAAATCCGGGTTATACTTTTTTACGGCACGGTAACCGCCATTTCTATCAAGTGCAAAGATAACGGCAACCTCCATTTCTATCAAGTGCAAAGATAATAAACCTTTGCGAGTATCGCAAATCATAACGACTCACTTTTACTCTATATTACATACCTTAACAAATATACCACACAACAGAAACATCACGTTGCCCCTGTTGTTATAAATACAACAGGACTGTACCGCAGTGTAAGCCCGCAGCCCGCACCACCGCATAGCCCCGCAGCCCGCACCGTGGTGCAAGCCCGCAGCCGGCACCTCAGCATAAGCCCGCAGTCCGGCACCGTGGTGCAAGCCCGCGGCTTGCACTCCCCCGTAACGTCTCCTCTATGATAGTAAGGATATGAAAAGGTTTTATTGCAGCGACAACGGATTTGTGGAATGCGACGCCTGGCGTCCGTTCTGCTGGGTGTCCGTGGAATGTCCGCAACAGGACGACGTCAGGTTCCTGCTCGACGACCTGAACGTCCCGCCCGACTTCCTGGACAGCCTTGCCGACCCGGACGAGCGCAGCCGCGTGGAACACGACGGCAACTGGCGCCTCACCATCCTCCGCATTCCCGTCAGGAACACGGCCGGGCAGAGCGCTCCGTACATCACCGTGCCAATCGGCATCATATCCAACAACGAGATTCTTGTGACGGTCTGCTACCACAAATCGGAACTGGTCGCGGATTTCGTGGACCACACGCGCCGGCGTGGCATACATGTGGACGACGTGGCAAATTTCACGCTGCGTATCCTGTATTCGTCGGCCTATTGGTACCTGCAGTACCTCAAGGACCTGAACCATCGTGTCACCGAAGCCGAACGCCACATGGAGCGCAGCATACGCAACCAGGATCTGCTTGAAATGCAGGGACTGCAGTCTACGTTAGTGTATTTCAACACCTCGGTGCAGGGCAACATCGCCCTTACAGGACGCATCCGCAGCATTTACGGCGACCGGCTGGACAACGACCTGCTGGAGGACGTCGAGATTGAACTCCAGCAGACGGATTCCACGGTGAAGATATACAACGACATCCTGGAATCGAAGCTGTCGTCGTTCGCGTCCATAATCAGCAATAATGTCAATGACATAATGAAGCGTATGACGGGACTTTCGTTCGTGCTGATGCTTCCCACGCTGGTGGCCTCGTTCTACGGCATGAACGTCGACATCTCCTACGGCAACCATCCCTGGGTGTTCTGGTGCATCGTCGGCGGCTCGTTGTGCGTGTCGCTGCTGCTCCTGGCCGTCCTCCGCAAGTTCAACTGGCTTTAATGGCCCTGTTTTTTAGGGTCCTTAAAGTCCTTAAAGACATTAAAGTCCTTAAAGTCCTTAGGTTCCTTGCGTAAACAAACAGGACGCGACCCGCGGGCCACGTCCTGTTCTATCTGAATTATTGGGATTTACTCAGCTTTGGGTTCCTCTGCGGGAGCTTCAGCCTTGGGAGCCTCCTCGGCAGCAGCCTCGGGAGCGGCTGCCTTCTTCGAGCGCGAGCGGCGTGTGGTCTTGGCCTTCTTGGCCTCGGCCTTCGTGCCGGCGTTCTCGTTGAAGTCCACGAACTCGATCATGCACATCTCGGCGTTGTCGCCCAGACGGTGACCGGTCTTGAGGATGCGGAGGTATCCGCCCGGACGGTCGGCAACCTTGTCGGCGATTACGCCGAACAGTTCCTTGACAGCGTCACGGTTCTGAAGATAGCTGAACACCAGACGACGGTTGTTGGTGTCGTCGTGCTTGGCGCGTGTTACCAACGGCTCGGCAAATACTCGCAACGCCTTGGCCTTGGCTACCGTGGTGAAAATCCGCTTCTTGGCAAACAATGCGATTGCAAGGTTCGACAGCAGCGCGTCGCGGTGTGCCTTCTTGCGGCTCAGGTGATTGAATTTCTTATTATGTCTCATCGTTGATTAGTCTTTATCTAATTTGTACTTCGAAATATCCATCCCGAACGACAGGTTGTTCTTCTCGAGAAGGTCGTCGAGCTCGGAGAGTGACTTGCGGCCGAAGTTGCGGAACTTCAGCAGCTCGCCCTTCTCATACTGAACGAGCTGGCCGAGAGTCTCGACCTCGGCGCTCTTGAGGCAGTTCAGGGCACGAACGGACAGGTCCATGTCCACGAGCTTGCTCTTAAGCAGCTGGCGCATGTGCAGTATTTCCTCGTCAAACTCCTCGGGCGACTCCTGCTTTGGTGTCTCAAGCGTGATCTTCTCGTCGCTGAACATCAGGAAGTGCTGGATCAGGATCTTGGCTGCCTCCTTGAGGGCGTCCTTCGGATTGATGCTTCCGTCGGTGGTGACCTCCAGAATCAGTTTCTCATAGTCCGTCTTCTGCTCCACGCGGTAGTTCTCCACCACGTACTTCACGTTCTTGATGGGCGTATAGATGGAGTCGATCGCGATGACGTTCAGGTCATCGTCGCCGAGCAACTCGCGGTTTTCGTCTGCGGGCACCCAGCCACGTCCCTGATTGATCGTATACTCGAGGTTGAAGCTGGCGCTCTCGTCCAGGTGGCATATCACCAGTTCCGGGTTCAGTACCTGGAAACCGGACAGCACTGAGCCAAGATCGCCGGCAGTGAACTCTTCCTTGCCCCCTACGGCTACCGACGCCTTCTCGAATTCGGCGTCCTCCGTGATGCGTTTGAAGCGGATCTGCTTCAGATTCAGGATGATGTTGGTAACATCCTCCTTCACGCCGGGGATAGTGTCAAGCTCGTGGGCTACGCCGTCGATACGGATGGTATTGATGGCGAAACCACCCAGCGACGACAGCAGGATTCGACGCAGAGCGTTGCCGATGGTCTGGCCGTAGCCAGGCTCCAGCGGACGGAACTCGAACTTGCCGAATTTGTTGTCTGCCTCCAGCATGATCACCTTGTCGGGCTTCTGAAATGCTAATATTGGCATGGGTATCTCTTTCTTTATTATTTAGAATATAACTCAACGATGAGCTGTTCCTTGATCGTCTCGGGGATGTCGGCGCGCTCCGGCAGGTGCAGGAACTTGCCGCCCTTGATCTGCTCGTCCCATTCGATCCAGGGATACTTCGAGTGGTTGAAACCGGCCACGCAGTCGGTGATCACCTCGAGGTTCTTGGACTTCTCGCGTACGGTAACTACGTCACCGGGCACTACGCGGTACGAGGGGATGTTAACGGGCTTGCCGTTGACGCAGATGTGCTTGTGGAGCACCAGCTGGCGTGCCGCGGGACGCGACGCTGCCAGTCCCAGACGGTACACTACGTTGTCCAGACGGCTCTCCAGCAGCTGCAGGAGCACCTCGCCGGTAATACCCTTGGTACGTGCGGCATGCTCGAACAGGTTGCGGAACTGACGCTCCAGTACACCGTATGTATATTTGGCCTTCTGCTTCTCACGCAGCTGCTGGCCGTACTCCGACGTCTTGCGGCGACGGTTGGCGCCGTGCTGTCCCGGCGGATAATTCTTCTTGGCGAGAACCTTGTCCTCACCGTAGATCGGCTCGCCGAACTTGCGGGCGATTTTTGTCTTTGGTCCTGTGTATCTTGCCATTTTTGTCTTCTGTGTTGTGTCCTTGAGGCTCTCCCCTTAGCGCAGCCGCGACCCTCGAGAGGTAGTTATGGGAGGGTCTATTCGCATTCAGGGCGCTCAGCGGGACGGAAGTCTTGTATGCTATATTGTTTGTCTTCCTTTTATTATACGCGACGGCGCCGGTATTATACGCGACGACGCTTGGGAGGACGACATCCATTGTGCGGAAGCGGAGTAACGTCGACGATCTCGGTCACCTCGATTCCGGCTCCGTGCACAAAGCGAATGGCAGCCTCGCGACCGTTGCCCGGTCCCTTGACGTATGCCTTTACTTTGCGAAGTCCCAGATCGTACGCTACTTTCGCACAATCCTGTGCTGCCATCTGGGCTGCATACGGAGTGTTCTTCTTTGAGCCTCTAAAGCCCATCTTGCCGGCCGAGCTCCAGCTGATTACCTGGCCCTCGCTGTTGGCAAGACACACGATGATGTTGTTGAAGGAGCTATGCACATGAAGCTGGCCATTGGCGCCAACCTTGACATTCCTCTTCTTTGCTGCGACTGTCTTTTTTGCCATTTCTTATTCTATTATTTAGTAGCTTTCTTCTTGTTGGCCACTGTCTTCTTGCGGCCCTTGCGCGTACGGGCATTGTTCTTCGTGCTCTGTCCGCGCACCGGAAGTCCGATACGGTGACGGATGCCGCGGTAGCAGCCGATATCCATCAATCGCTTGATGTTAAGCTGCACCTCCGTGCGAAGGTCGCCCTCTACCTTGTAGTTCTTCTGGATCTCCTCACGCACGGCGGCTGCCTGCGCGTCGGTCCAGTCCTGAACCTTGATGTCCTTGTCGACTCCGGCGGCATCCAGTATCTTGCCCGCCGAGCTCCGGCCGATGCCGAAGATATACGTCAACGCTATCTCTCCTCGTTTGTTCTGCGGCAAATCTACGCCGACAATTCTTACTGCCATATATAGCTTTTAATCTATTTTTGTGCAAAGTTAACCATTTTTCTCCATTCCTGGAAACGAGGTTAGCCCTGACGCTGTTTTAATTTTGGATTCTTCTTGTTGATCACGTACAGTCTCCCTTTGCGGCGTACGATCTTGCTGTCGGGAGTGCGCTTTTTTACAGATGCTCTAACTTTCATATTGGGTATTATTTGTATCTGAATGATATTCTACCTTTCGACAGGTCGTAGGGCGACATCTCGACCTTGACCTTGTCGCCGGGCAGGATTTTTATGTAGTGCATTCTCATCTTTCCCGATATGTGAGCCATGATCTGATGGCCGTTGGTCAGTTCCACGCGGAACATCGCGTTGCTCAGGGCCTCGAGAATTACACCGTCTTGCTCAATAGCTGCTTGCTTTGCCATATTAGTCTGTTTGCTTTCCGATTCTTAAAATGTTTACGCCTGCAGGCGGTCGCCCGATACGGGGATGCCAAGTGCCTCCTCTATGTAGCGGAAGGTGGTGAGTATCTCCGGAGCGTCCTCGGTGATGAGCAGCGTATGCTCGAAGTGGGCCGAGGGCTTGCGGTCGCGCGTGCGGCATTCCCAGCCGTTCTGCGCTATCACGATATTCTTGCTTCCGGCGTTGATCATGGGTTCGATGCAGATGCACATTCCGGGTTTCAGCATCGGGCCGATTCCGCGGCGTCCGTAGTTAGGCACCTCGGGGTCCTCGTGCATGCTCCGTCCTATGCCGTGGCCGCACATCTCGCGCACCACGCTCAGTCCGCGACGCTCGCACCAGGTCTGCACCGCATTGGCTATGTCGCCTATGCGCTTGCCCGCACGGGCCTGCTCTATGCCTACATACAGCGACTGCAGAGTCACATCCAGAAGATGACGCTTCTGCTCGTCTACCTCGCCGACGGCAAAGGTATAACAGCTGTCGCCGTTGAAACCGTTCAGTTCAGCCACACAATCCGTGCCCACGATGTCGCCTTCGCGCAACGTATAGGTCGACGGGAATCCGTGAACCACCGTCTCGTTCACCTCGATACACAAGGTGCCGGGGAATCCCTGGTACCCCAGGCAAGCGGGCTTACCCCCGTTGTCGAGGATAAACTCGCGTGCTATGGAGTCCAGACGATGGGTGGTCTCGCCGGGCTTTACCCACTTGGCCACCTCGCCGAGAGTGCGGCTCACCAAATCCGAGGCCAGCCGCATCTTCTCTATCTCTTCCGCCGTCTTGACGTATATCATCTTATTCTCTCCTGTATCAGAAAGCTCCGTTGCCTGTGGTACGTCCCTTGATGCGGCCGTCCTTCATCAGACCGTCGTAACGGTGCATCAGCAGGTGACCCTCGATGATGCGCAGCGTATCCAGGATCACACCCACCAGAATCAGCAGCGACGTGCCGCCGAAGAAGGATGCGAAGCTGCGGTTCAGGCCGCATACATGGGCGATGGCCGGAAGTATGGCCACGATGCCCAGGAAGATGGAACCCGGAAGCGTGATACGCGACATGATCGAATCAAGATAATCGACGGTGGGCTTGCCGGGCTTCACGCCGGGTATGAAGCCGTTGTTGCGCTTCATCTCCTCGGCCATCTGCGCCGGACGCACCGTGATCGCCGTATAGAAATACGTGAACGCCACGATCATCAGGAAATATACAAAGTTATACCAGAATCCGTACATGTCGGTCATCGCGCCGAAGAAACCGGTCTGCTCCTGACGGAAGCCGATCAGCGTGACGGGGATGAACATGATGGCCTGAGCGAAGATGATAGGCATCACGCCGGCTGCATTCACCTTGAGGGGAATGTAGTTGCGCGCGCCGCCATATTGCTTGTTGCCCACCACTTTCTTGGCATACTGTACGGGAACCTTGCGTGTGCCCTGCACCAGCAGAACCGCACCGGCTATGACGGCAAGCAGGATCACGATCTCCACCAGGAACAGCACCAGACCGCCGCCGGCCGAGTTCATCAGGCGTCCTGTGAACTCCTGCATGAAGGCCTCCGGGAGGCGTGCTATGATACCGATGAGGATTATGAACGAGATACCGTTGCCCACGCCCTTCTGGTCGATGCGCTCGCCCAGCCACATGATGAACATGGAGCCTGCGGCCATCACGATCGTCATGAAGATGATGGACATCATGCCCAGCTCGACGTGACCGCCGGCTGCCTGCACCTGATACTTCAGGTTCATCAGGTAAGCGGGACCCTGCAGAGCCAGGATCAGCACTGTCAGATAGCGTGTGTACTGGTTCAGCTTCATCCGTCCGCTCTCGCCCTCGCGCTGCATCTTCTGGAAGGCTGGCAGAACCATGCCCAGCAGCTGGATCACGATCGATGCCGTAATGTACGGCATGATACCCAACGCGAAGATGGAGGCCTGTGAGAACGCACCGCCCGAGAACATGTCGAGCAGCTGCATCAGGCCGTCGGCCGTGAAATTCTTCAGGGCCACGAGCTCGTCCGGATTGATGCCCGGCAGCACTACATAACATCCGAACCGATAGATGATGACAAGCAGCAGCGTGATGCCGATGCGCTTGCGCAGATCCTCGATGCTCCAGATGTTCTTGATTGTTTTAGTAAATCCCATTGTGAGAGTCGGTTATTTTTTCACTACTGTGCCACCGGCAGCCGTGATGGCTTCCTCGGCCTTCTTCGAGAAGGCGTCGGCCTCCACCTCGAGCTTGTGTGTGAGGGAGCCGTTGCCCAGCACCTTCACCTTGGCGTTCTTGTTCACCAAGCCGGCGTCGCGCAGTGCCTGCACGTCGATGCGCTCCAGACCGGCGGCCTCCGCCAGTGTCTCGAGAGCGTCAAGGTTGATGGCCTTGTACTCCACACGGTTGATGTTCTTGAAGCCGAACTTCGGCACACGACGCTGCAGAGGCATCTGACCGCCCTCGAAGCCGATCTTACGCTTGTAGCCGGAACGCGACTTGGCGCCCTTGTGTCCGCGTGTCGATGTACCGCCGTAGCCCGATCCCGTGCCACGTCCTACGCGCTTGTTCTTCTTATTGCTGCCTACAGCCGGCTGTAAATTATGCAATTCCATTTCCTTCGTCTTCTTAGATGTTCGTTACTTCCACCAGGTGGTGTACTGTCTTGATCATGCCGCGGATCGAAGGAGTGTCTTCCTTCACCACGGAGTGGTGCATCTTGTGCAGTCCGAGTGCGTCCAGTGTTTCCTTCTGCACCTTGGGGCAGTTGATGCGGCTCTTTATCTGTGTGATTTTAATCTGTGCCATTTCCTTGCAAATTATTTGCCGTTAAACACTTTCTCCACGGGTATGCTGCGCTGCTTGGCTATCTGAGCCGGGCTGCGGAGCTCGCCGAGAGCCTCGATGGTAGCCTTCACCAGGTTGTGGGGGTTGGAGCTGCCTTTGGACTTGGCCAGCACGTCGGTCACGCCTACGCTCTCCAGAACGGCACGCATAGCGCCACCGGCCTTGACTCCGGTACCCTCCGAAGCGGGCTTCAGGAAGATGCGCGAGCCGCCGAACTTGGCGCTCACCTCGTGGGGAATCGTGCCCTTGTGCACAGGCACCTTGATAAGATTCTTCTTAGCGGCCTCAACGCCCTTGGCGATGGCTGCCGTAACTTCGTTGGCTTTGCCGAGTCCCCAGCCGATGATGCCGTCGCCGTTGCCGACCACGACAATAGCCGCGAAACTGAACGCCCGTCCACCCTTGGTTACCTTGGTAACGCGGTTGATGGCCACCAGGCGATCCTGCAATTCCAAATCATTAGTCGTCTTTACCTGATTGTTCTTCTTTGCCATGATTCCTGTTAAAATTTAAGGCCTCCCTTGCGGGCTGCGTCTGCCAATGATTTTACACGTCCATGGTACAGGTAGCCGTTACGGTCGAACACTACCGTCTCGATACCCTGCTCCTTGGCTTTGCCTGCGATGGCCTCGCCTACCTTGGCCGCGATCTCTGTCTTTGTGCCTCCCTCGAGTCCCTTCGAAGATGCCGACGCAAGCGTGGCGCCCTTCAGGTCGTCTACAAGCTGCACGTATATGCTCTTGTTGGAGCGGAACACCGTCATGCGCGGACGCTCGGCCGTGCCGGACACCTTGCCGCGTATGCGGGTCTTGATCTTATTTCTTCTTGCTATCTTGGATACCATAATGCTTCAATTATTTAGCGTTAGCCGACTTGCCGGACTTGCGACGGATAATCTCGCCCACAAACTTGATACCTTTGCCCTTGTAGGGTTCCGGCTTGCGCAGCGAGCGGATCTTGGCACATACCTGGCCCAGAAGCTGCTTGTCGCTGCTCTCCAGTATTATCAGCGGGTTCTTGTTACGCTCTGTCTTGGCTTCTACCTTAATCTCCTTGGGAAGCTTGATATAGATAGCGTGGCTGAATCCCAGCGCGAGCTCCAGAACCTGGCCCGTGGCCGTGGCGCGATAACCTACGCCCACCAGCTCCATCTCCTTCTTGTAGCCCTCCGACACGCCTACAACCATGTTGTGGATCAGCGCGCGGTACAGACCGTGAAGCGAGCGGTGCTCCTTGTCGTCGCTCGGACGAGTCACATATACATGTCCGTCCTTCACCTCTACGGCGATGTCCGGATTTACCGTCTGGCTCAGTTCTCCCTTCGGGCCCTTGACCATTACGTCATTTCCCTTGACCGTTACCGTTACGCCGGCAGGTATTGCAATCGGTGCCTTTCCTATTCTTGACATAATTACCTCCTTCCGTTAATATACGTAACACAATACTTCGCCGCCGATCTTGCGCTCGGCTGCTTCCTTGTTGGTCATCACACCCTGGGAGGTGCTCAGAATCGCGATGCCCAGGCCGTTCAGAACGCGGGGCATGTCCTTGTAACCGGTGTACTGGCGCAAACCCGGACGCGAAACGCGGTGCAGGTTGGTGATGGCGCTTACCTTGTCCACCGGATCATACTTCAAGGCAATCTTGATCACACCCTTCGGAGCGTTCGTGTCATCGAACTTGTAGTTCAGGATGTAGCCTTGGTCGAAGAGGATCTTGGTGATCTCCCTCTTCATCTTAGACGTGGGAATCTCCACCACGCGGTGACCCGCCATGATGGCATTCCGCAGTCTTGTCAAATAATCTGCTATCGGATCAGTCATTGTAATTAATTGATTCAGATTTACCGAACAATATTAAAACATTAAAACTCTCATGCTGAAGCCACCTCGGACACCCTTGCGGGATCCGAGATGGTTATCTATTTCTTAACGTCGATGCGGGGTGGTTTATTATCCTCTGCCCGTAGCCTTGGAATAAACCGGGGTCCTCGCATTACCAGCTTGCCTTCTTCACACCGGGGATCAGGCCTGCGGAAGCCATCTCGCGGAACTGGATACGCGAAATGCCGAACTGACGCATATATCCCTTGGGACGGCCGGTAAGCTCGCAACGGTTGTGCAGACGCACCTTGCTTGCGTTGCGGGGAAGCTTCTGCAGCTTGGTCAGAGCCTCGTAGTCGATGTTGCCTTCCGCATCGGCGAGGGCGGCCTTCTTCAGCGCTGCCTTCTTCTCTGCATATTTGGCCACCATCCGCTGACGCTTCACCTCGCGAGCCTTCATTGATTCTTTTGCCATGCTTTCTTTAAGTTATAATAAGTTATTACTTCTTGAAGGGCAAGCCGAACTTCTTGAGCAGGGCGAAGCCTTCCTCGTCAGTCTTGGCGCTCGTCACGAACGTGATGTTCATACCCTGAAGCTTGGGAACATTGTCTATATTGATCTCGGGGAAGATGATCTGCTCGGTGATACCCAGCGTGTAGTTGCCACGGCCGTCGAGCTTGGAGTTGATACCCTTGAAGTCGCGGATACGGGGCAGAGCCACGCGCACCAGGCGCTCCAGGAACTCGTACATCTTCTCACGGCGCAGGGTCACCATAACGCCTACGGGCATTTTCTTACGCAGCTTGAATGCGGCGATATCCTTGCGCGACAGTGTGGGCACTGCCTTCTGGCCCGTGATGGCGGTGATCTCGTTCACGGCCGTCTCAATCAGCTTCTTGTCCTGGGTAGCGTCGCCCAGTCCCTGGTTTATCACGATCTTCACCAGGCGGGGAACCTGCATCGGAGTCGTATACTTGAACTCTTCGGTCAGTTCCGGAGCGATACGCTCCTTATACGCTTTGCTAAGTGTTGTCTCGCTCATTATTTGATCTCCTCTCCTGATTTTTTAGCGTAACGCACCAGTTTGCCGGCCTCGTTGCGGCGGCGTCCTATGCGGGTGGGCTTGCCCGTCTTCGGGTCTACCACATTAAGATTCGAAATATGCACCGGAGCCTCCAGCTTTACGATTCCGCCCTGCGGATATTTGGCCGTCGGCTTCGTGCTTTTGGAGACGATGTTGATCCCCTCTACGATGGCTCGGTTTTTCTTCACCTGCACCTCGAGCACACGGCCCGTCTTGCCCTTGTCGTCGCCGGCGTTGACATAGACCGTATCCCCTTTCTTTATATGCAATTTTGCCATTTGTCTAAACTTAGAAATTAACGATTAAAGTACCTCGGGTGCCAGTGAGACAATCTTCATGTTGGCGGCGCGCAGCTCGCGGGCCACCGGGCCGAAGATACGGGTGCCGCGGAGCTCGCCGTTGTTGTTGAGCAGCACGCAGGCATTGTCGTCGAAACGGATATAGCTTCCGTCCGCGCGACGTATCTCTTTCTTGGTACGTACCACTACAGCCTTGGACACGGTACCCTTCTTAACCTCCGACGACGGTATGGTGCTCTTTACGGTCACCACGATCGTGTCGCCTACGCTCGCATAGCGGCGTCCGGTGCCTCCCAACACGTGGATGCAGAGTACTTCCTTGGCTCCACTGTTGTCGGCAACTGTCAAACGTGATTCGGTCTGTATCATGGTTACTTAACTTTTTCGATGATTTCTACAAGTCTCCAACGCTTCGTCTTGCTCAGAGGGCGTGTCTCCATCAGACGCACCTTGTCGCCTACGCTGCATTCGTTCTTCTCGTCGTGTGCGTGATATTTCTTTGTCTTATTGACAAACTTACCGTAGATGGGGTGTTTCTCCTTCCATTTGATCTCTACAGTGATGGTCTTGTCGCACTTATTGCTCGAAACCACTCCGACACGCTCTTTTCTAAGATGTCTTTTCTGTTCTTCCATTTCTTTCTACAGATTGTCAGCAGTGTTGTTACTCAGCGCTCGGAGCTGCTGCCGCTGCGGCCAGCTCCTTCTGACGCAATATCGTCTTCAGACGGGCAATGTGACGACGGTCACTGGTGATCTTTGCCGGGTTGCCTGAGGGAGTAATCGCGTGCGCTACTTTCAATTCACGATAAGCCTTCTCCGAGACCTCTATCTGGGCCTTCAGTTCCTGAACGCTTAATTCCTTGATTTCTTCCTTTTTCATTTCTCTCGTTAATCTATTTTGGGCACACGGATTTTTGCATCCGCGTTCCGAATCGCAAAATTAATAAAAATTCTTGACTTTTCAGCAATTTAGATGCTTAAATCGCAAAAAATTAACTTAAAAAGGCAAAAAATCATTACAAACCGCCCCCATGTCCCCGTCCGGGGGCATGAGGGAAGCTCATTTTGATTGCAGAAGCCGGAGTCCCCGCATGGGGATTCCGGCTTATTGTTTTCAGACATTCTGCGAGGGGTCATAGTCGCGGCGCACCACAAACTTGGTGAGCACGGGCAACTTCTGGGCAGCCAGGCGGAGTGCCTCCTTGGCTACGTCGTAGGGAACGCCCTCCACCTCAATCAGGATACGACCGGGAGTAACAGGCGCTACGAATCCCTCGGGATTACCTTTACCTTTACCCATTCGCACCTCGGCAGGCTTCTTGGTGATAGGCTTGTCCGGGAAGATGCGGATCCAGATCTGGCCCTGACGCTGCATGTAACGGGTCACTGCCACACGGGCAGCCTCGATCTGACGGCCGGTAATCCATTTCGAATCCAGAGTCTTGATACCGAACGAGCCGAAAGCCAGCTGGTTGCCGCGCTGGGCCTCGCCCTTCATCCGTCCCTTTTGCGAGCGACGGTACCTTGTTTTCTTAGGCTGTAACATTATCCAGGTTCTTTTTAGCGATTGTTATTATTCTTCTTGTTGCGGAAACCGCCACGCTCTCTGCGCGGAGCCATGGGGCGTCCGGGCTCTTTCTGGCCGGCCACGTAGGTGGGGGTCAGCTCCTTCTTGCCATAGACCTCGCCGCGGCAGATCCACACCTTGATGCCGATGATGCCCACCTTGGTGAGGGCCTCGACCATAGCGTAGTCGATGTCGGCGCGGAGTGTGTGCAGAGGCGTACGGCCTTCCTTGAACATCTCGCTGCGGGCCATCTCGGCGCCGTTCAGACGTCCGCTGACCTGAACCTTGATACCCTCGGCGCCCATGCGCATGGTGCCGGCCACGGCCATCTTAACGGCACGACGGTAAGCCACCTTGTTCTCGATCTGACGAGCGATGTTGTTGGCCACGATCTCGGCGTCCAGCTCGGGGCGCTTGATCTCGTAGATGTTGATCTGCACATCCTTGTCGGTGAGCTTCTTCAGCTCCTCCTTCAGTATGTCCACGTCCTTGCCGCCCTTGCCGATGATCAGACCCGGGCGCGATGTGGCGATCGTGATGGTGGCCATTTTCAGCGTGCGCTCGATGATGATGCGCGACACACTTGCTTTCTCCAGACGCTTGTGCAGGTACTTGCGGATCTTGGAGTCCTCCAGGAGGGTCTCGCCATATTTCTTACCGCCGTACCAGTTAGAGTCCCAACCGCGGATCACGCCCAGACGGTTGCTGATCGGATTAACTTTCTGTCCCATTTGCGTCAGTCTTTTTTGGAGTCAATTGTGTCTACGAACAATGTCACGTGATTGGAGCGCTTGCGGATGCGGTAGCCACGGCCCTGGGGTGCAGGGCGCATGCGCTTCAGCATCGGAGCGGCGTCGACGAACACTGTCTTTACATAGAGCTCGTTGGCCTCGGCCTTGCGCTCGTTCTTCTGTTCCCAGTTGGCGATGGCCGACCGGAGAAGCTTCTCGACCTTGCGCGAAGCTTCCTTGTTGGAAAATTTCAATATGCCGAGTGCCTTGAACGCCTCCTGGCCGCGGATCATGTCCACTACCAGACGCATCTTGCGGGGCGACGACGGTATGTTGCGAAGCTTCGCGCCATACGTGCTCTTGCGGGCTTCCTTCATCGCATCGGCTGCATTTCTTTTTCTTACACCCATTGTATTCTGTTTTTTCTTTGGTTAGCGGGGACCGTTACTTCTTCTTGTTGCCGGCGTGGCCGCGGAACGTGCGCGTCGGAGCGAACTCTCCGAGCTTGTGGCCCACCATGTTCTCAGTCACATAGACCGGGATGAACTTATTGCCATTGTGCACGGCAAATGTATGTCCCACGAAGTCAGGCGAGATCATCGAGGCACGGCTCCACGTCTTGATGACGTTCTTCTTGCCGCTTTCCTCCATGGCTGCGACCTTCTTCTCCAGCTTGACGCTGATAAACGGTCCTTTTTTAAGCGAACGACTCATGATTGCTTCTTTATCAAATTACTTCTTTCTTCTTTCAATTATATACTTCGAGCTGTGCTTCTTGGGCGAGCGTGTCTTGAGACCCTTGGCATAGAGGCCCGTACGCGAACGGGGATGACCACCGCTCTGACGTCCCTCACCACCACCCATGGGGTGATCGACAGGGTTCATTACCACACCACGGTTGTGGGGACGGCGGCCCAGCCAGCGGCTGCGGCCTGCCTTGCCGCTCTTCTCGAGGTTATGGTCGGAATTGCCCACTACGCCGATGGTGGCACGGCATGCCAGCAGGATGCGGCGGGTTTCTCCCGAAGGTAATTTGATGATCGCATAGTTGCCCTCGCGCGAGGTCAGCTGTGCGAACGTTCCGGCGGAACGCGCCATTTCGGCGCCCTGGCCCGGACGAAGCTCAATACAATGGATCAGCGTACCGACGGGGATCTTCGACAGGGGCAGACAGTTGCCTACCTCGGGCGCAGCATCCTCGCCGCTGATTACGGTCTGGCCTACCTCCAGCCCGTTGGGGGCGATCATGTAGGCCTTCTGACCATCCTGATAGTACAGAAGGGCGATGCGGGCCGAACGGTTGGGATCGTATTCGATCGTCTTGACCGTTGCGGGTACTCCGTCGTTCTGTCTCTTGAAGTCGATGAGACGCAATTTCCTCTTATGGCCGCCTCCGCGATAGCGGGTGCTCAGATGGCCCGACGAGTTGCGGCCGCCTGTGCTCCGCTTCCCGACCGTAAGAGTCTTCTCTGGTGTGGTAGCAGTGATTTGTCCTTTGAACACACCAATAACCTTGTGCCTTTGCCCAGGAGTAGTGGGCTTGAATTTTCTTACTGCCATTTTTTATAGATTGCTGTAGTAGTCAATAGTCTGGCCCTCGGCCACTGTCACGTATGCCTTCTTGAAGGCGTCCTGACGGCCGCGGATGAGCCCTTTCTTCGTGTAGCGAGACTTACGCTTGCCCGCGTAGTTGCAGATGTTCACCTTCTCCACGCGTACGTTGTACATCTTCTCTACAAGGTCCTTGATCTGGAACTTGTTGGCGTCGGGAGACACCTTGAACGTGTAGCAGTTCTGCTTCTCGCTGTATGCGGTGGCCTTTTCGGTCACCAGCGGTTTGATCTGTATATCCATGTTGTGTCTCCTTATTTAAAGTCGTTGATGATGGCGACGCTGTCCTCTGTTACCAGCATAGCGTCGTTGTTGAGAACACTGTAGGCATTCAGGTCCTGTGCGCGCATCAGCAGCGCGTTGGGAACGTTGCGTACCGACAGATATACATTCTCGTTGTTCTCGGGGAACACCAACAGCACTTTCTTGTCCTCGAGCTTGAAGCTCTTGGCCAGCGCCATATAGTTCTTGGTCTTGGGTGCGTCGAACTGGAAGTTCTCCACCACGATGATCTTGTTGTCGTTGGCACGGCTTGTCAATGCGATGCGGCGTGCGAGAGCCTTCATCTTCTTGTTGAGCTTGGTGCGGTAGTCGCGGGGACGGGGACCGAACACGCGGCCGCCATGGTACAGCACGGGACTGTTCAGGTCGCCGCGACGTGCGCCGCCGCCACCCTTCTGACGTCCGATCTTGCGTGTGGAGTACGATACCTCGCTGCGCTCCTTGCTCTTGTGGGTGCCCTGACGCTGGTTCCCTAAGTACTGCTTGATGTCGAGATAAAGGGTATGCTCGGCATTACCCTCGCTAAGGTCGCGGCCGAATACCTCGTCATTGAGGGTGACCTTGCGGCCTGTGTCCTCACCTTTGATATTGTAAACTGCTAATTCCATTATTTCTCAACTGTGACGATTGAACCTTTGGGACCAGGGATAGAACCCTTGATCATTAACAAATTGTGCTCCGGGATAACCTTGATCACCTGGAGATTCTGCACGGTGACGCGCTCGTTGCCCATCTGGCCGGCCATGCGCAGTCCCTTGAATACCTTCGCGGGATACGAGCAGGCGCCGATAGAACCGGGCGCGCGGAGACGGTTGTGCTGGCCGTGTGTGCTCTGGCCTACGCCGCCGAATCCGTGACGCTTTACCACACCCTGGAAGCCTTTACCCTTCGAGGTGCCTACTACGTCTACGAAACCACCCTCCTGGAACATCTCCACGGTCAGTGTCTCGCCCAGTGCGGGTACGGTCTCAAACGACTTGAACTCGGCCAAGTGGCGCTGCGGTGCTACGCCTGCGGCTTTGAAGTGTCCGGCCATGGGCTTTGTAACGTGCTTCTCCTTGGCTTCCTGATAGCCGATCTGCACTGCCTCGTAACCGTCTTTCTCCAGAGTCTTGATCTGCGTAACCACGCAAGGACCAACTTCGATAACAGTGCACGGCACATTCTTGCCGTCGGCACTGAAAACGGATGTCATTCCGATTTTCTTTCCTAATAATCCTGGCATTTCTTTACGTGTTGTATTTACGGTTGATTATTCTTGTTTCAGCTTTGTTCACTCCGGCATCACACCTTGATGCTTACGTCCACGCCGCTGGGGAGTTCGAGTTTCATCAGGGCGTCCACAGTCTTGGCCGTGCTGCTATAGATGTCGATGAGACGCTGATAGCTCGACAGCTGGAACTGCTCGCGCGCCTTCTTGTTGACGAACGTCGAACGGTTCACGGTGAAGATGCGCTTGTGAGTGGGCAACGGAATCGGACCGCTTACCACTGCGCCGGTGCTCTTGACCGTCTTTACGATCTTCTCGGCCGACTTGTCGACCAAGCTGTGATCGTAAGATTTGAGTTTGATTCTGATTTTCTGGCTCATATTTCTGTTATGACTATTATTTGCGAATTACTTGAGCAGGTCTACGCGGCCGTTGCACTCTGTCAGTACCGAGCGTGCGATGGACGGGCTTACCTCGCTGTAGTGGCTGAAGGTCATGGTGCTGGTGGCACGGCCCGAAGTGATGGTACGCAGGGCGGTCACATAACCGAACATCTCGGCCAGAGGTGCGGTTGCCTTCACGATGCGGGCACCGCTGCGGCTGGTCTCCATGCCCTCTACCTGACCGCGGCGCTTGTTGAGGTCGCCGATCACGTCACCCATCGACTCCTCGGGGGTAACTACCTCGATCTTCATGATAGGCTCCATCAGGACGGGGCCTGCCTTCTCCGATCCGTGCTTGAACGCCTGGATGGCGGCGAGCTCGAAGCTCAGCTGGTCGGAGTCCACGGGGTGGAAGCTACCGTCGAGCAGTGTAACCTTCAGCTTCTCTACGGGATAACCGGCCAGTACGCCGTTCTTCATAGCGGTCTGGAAGCCCTTCTGTACCGAAGGAATGTACTCCTTGGGCACGTTACCGCCCTTCACCTCGTCGATGAACTGCAGGCTGCCCTCGAAGTCCTCGTCGGCGGGTTCGATGCGTACGATGATGTCGGCGAACTTACCGCGACCACCGGTCTGCTTCTTGAATACCTCGCGAAGCTCGGCGGAACGTGTGATGGCCTCCTTGTATGTTACCTGCGGACGGCCCTGGTTGCACTCTACCTTGAACTCGCGACGCAGACGGTCGATGATGATGTCCAGGTGAAGCTCGCCCATACCGCTGATCACGGTCTGGCCTGTCTCCTCGTTGGTCTCCACGCGGAAGGTGGGGTCCTCCTCGGCCAGCTTCTGCAGGCCGACACCTAACTTGTCGAGGTCCTTCTGTGTCTTGGGCTCCACGGCGATACCGATCACGGGATCGGGGAACTCCATAGCCTCGAGCACGATGGGATGGTTCTCGTCACACAGCGTGTCGCCGGTGCGGATGTCCTTGAAGCCTACGCCTGCGCCGATGTCGCCGCAGCCGATCTTCTCCATCGGGTTCTGCTTGTTGGAGTGCATCTGGAACAGACGCGACACGCGCTCCTTCTTGCCCGAACGGGTGTTGAGCACGTACGATCCGGCCTCGACCTGGCCCGAATATACGCGGAAGAATGTCAGACGGCCCACATACGGGTCGGTGGCAATCTTGAACGCCAGGGCGCACATGGGTGCCTCGGGGCTGGGCTCGCGGGTCTCGACCTCGTCGCTGCCCACTGCAGTGCCTTCGATGGCGCCAGCGTCCTCGGGGCTGGGCAGGTAAGCGCAGACAGCATCAAGCAGGGTCTGTACACCCTTGTTCTTGAACGACGATCCGCAGGTCATGGGCTGGATGGCCATTGCCAGGGTGCCCTTGCGGATGGCTGCCTTAACCTCGTCCATGGTAATGGTGGAGGGATCGTCGAAGTACTTCTCCATCAGGGTGTCGTCGCACTCTGCCAGAGCCTCGAGCAGCTTGTCGCGGTATTCGTCGGCCTCGGCCTTGAGCGACTCGGGAATCTCCTCCTCGGAGTATTCGGCGCCCATGCTCTCGTCGTGCCACAGGATGGCCTTCATCTTCACCAGGTCCACTACGCCCTTGAATGTCTCCTCGGCGCCGATAGGAATCTGGATAGCCACGGGGTTGGCGCCAAGCAGCTCGCGCATCTGACGCATCACCTCGAAGAAGTTTGCGCCCGAACGGTCCATCTTGTTGACGTAACCGATACGGGGCACGTTGTATTTCTCAGCCTGGCGCCATACGGTCTCGGACTGGGGCTCCACGCCGCCTACGGCGCAGAACGTAGCCACGGCACCGTCCAGGACGCGCAGCGAACGCTCCACCTCGACGGTGAAGTCGACGTGTCCCGGAGTGTCGATCAGGTTGATCTTGTATTTGTCGCCATTGTATTTCCAGAATGCGGTGGTGGCAGCCGATGTGATCGTGATGCCTCGCTCCTGCTCCTGCTCCATCCAGTCCATTGTTGCGGCGCCGTCGTGTACCTCGCCGATCTTGTGGGTAAGACCGGTGTAGAACAGGATACGCTCGGACGTGGTGGTCTTGCCGGCATCGATATGAGCCATGATGCCGATGTTACGTGTATACTGAAGCTCGTCGTGTTTAGCCATCTTGAATCTCTGAATTTAGAATCTGAAATGAGCGAACGCGCGGTTGGCCTCGGCCATGCGGTGCATGTCTTCCTTACGCTTGAAGGCGCCACCCTGGTCGTTGAATGCGTCAACGATCTCGGCTGCCAGCTTGTCGGCCATTGTCTTGCCGCCGCGTTTGCGTGCGAAAATGATGAGATTCTTCATGGATATCGATTCCTTGCGGTCGCCGCGGATTTCCGTCGGCACCTGGAATGTCGCGCCACCGATACGGCGGCTCTTTACCTCCACCTGAGGAGTCACGTTCTCCAGAGCCTTCTTCCAGATCTCCAGCGCACTCTTCTCCTCGTTCGGCATCTTGGCCTTCACGGTCTCCAATGCGGTGTAGAATATTGTATATGCCGTGTTCTTCTTCCCGTCGTACATCAGATGGTTCACGAACTTGGTTACCTTTACGTCGTGAAATACGGGATCGGGCAATATCACCCTTTTCTTGGGCTTAGCTTTTCTCATTTTTGCTTGTTTAATGTTTTGATTTTGGCTGCTTTTACAATCTTCAACTCCGTGCCTCTGCACGGGGTTTACTCAACCATAGCATGTCCGAAAAATCAAAACTGGTTATACCTTTTTTGATTCTTGGCCAGATGTTTATTTCTTGGCTGCCTTCGGACGTTTCGCGCCATATTTGCTGCGACGCTGGGTGCGTCCCTGCACTCCGGCTGTATCCAGTGTGCCGCGTACGATGTGATAACGAACACCGGGAAGGTCCTTTACACGTCCGCCGCGCACCATTACGATCGAGTGCTCCTGCAGGTTGTGGCCCTCTCCGGGGATGTAGGAGTTGACCTCCTTGCCGTTAGTCAGACGGACACGTGCTACTTTTCGCATTGCCGAGTTAGGCTTCTTGGGCGTCGTGGTGTACACACGCACGCAAACGCCTCGACGCTGCGGGCAGGAATCCAGCGCAGGAGACTTGCTCTTGTCCTTCATCACCGTACGACCCTTGCGTACTAATTGCTGAATTGTTGGCATTCTGTTGCTTTTTTATTTTTTTGTTTATTCTGTTTTATCCATAATTCATTTCCACGGCATACACACCATAAACGCCCGCCAACCGACTGAGTGCCAGTCGATTAGTTAGACGCATCAGGCGTTTTGCCCCGAAAAACTTTGCAAAGTTACTAAAAATTAGCTTCTTATGCAAGTGCTTTGTTCGTTTTTCAACACTTTTTATGTTCCGTTCCCGTTCATTCAGAATTCAGGGTTCCAAATTCACTAAAATCCCATTATCCATTACCTATTGCGCATCGGGCATCGGGCATCACCGTTTGAATTCGGAGGCGGATTTGTGGATGAACTCGAACATGCGTCGGTCCACGTCGGTCAGCTCGATGCCGCGGCGCCCCATCACAACGGCGGCCACCTTGAAGAACTGGTCTACGCTTACGTCGGTGAATCCGGCGGGGCTGCCCGTCTGGAAACTGGGTATGAAAGGTCTCGGGAAACCGGCGCCGTGGAAGTTCACGCCCACGCCCACTACGGTGGCGGTGTTGAACATGGTGTTGATGGCCGCCTTGCTGTGGTCGCCCATGATCAGGCCGCAGAACTGCAGGTCGGTCTTCATGAAGCCCCGGCGCGCATAGTTCCAGACGCGTATCTTGGTGTAGTCGTTCTTCAGGTTCGAGGCGTTGCAGCCGGCACCCAGGTTACACCACTCTCCTATCACGGCGTTGCCGAGGTAGCCGTCGTGCGCCTTGTTGCTGTAGCCGAATATCACCGTATTGTCCACCTCGCCCCCTATGCGGCAGTTGGGGCCGAACGTGGTACCTCCGTATATCTTCGCGCCCATGCGTACGCGCGTGCCGTCAAGCATGGCGATGGGGCCGCGCAGACACGCCCCTTCCATCACCTGGCAGTCCTTTCCTATATATATAGGGCCGCCGGTCACGTTCAGCGTGGCGCCGATTACGCTGGCGCCATCCTCTATCATGATACTGGGCGTGCCGTCGGGCTGATACATCGGGCCGATGACGCGCGTGCTGTCGTCCGGCGCGTTCGACTTGCGGCCGTAGCAGTAGCGGTGATAATCCTCCAGCAAGGCCTGCTCGTTCTTAAGGAAGATGTCGAATACATAGTTGATGCGTCGGCCGCGCGTGTCGCAGTCGGCGATGCGCTCGTCCTTTTCCTTTATCACGCCGGTGGGAATATTGTCGGTGGCGTCGTTGTCGGTCAGGCTCAGGAACTGCTCGTATGTGCCGCGCCATGCCCAGAGACCGTCGGCATCTGCCAGACCGTGACCCGGTTCAAGCTGCTTGACCTGCCGCACCAGTTCGCTGTCGGCCAGCACGTTGCCGGCTATGTACACGCATTCCTCGCCCGGAGCGCCGTATTCGCCGGGAAACTTCTCGCGCAGGCATGGCCGTGTCAGCCACTGGTAATCGCCCGGCAGCATGGCCTTCCATTTGTCGGCCAGCGTGTCGATACCCACTCTGAATGCTCCCACAGGCCGAGTGTAACTCAGCGGAAGCAGATTACGGTAATTTGCCTCTGTATCATACAGCACCACCTTGGTGCCCGAATCCCAATTGCTCATTCTGAATAAAGTTGTTTCCACCGCCGCATCCGCGCGGCAGCAAGGTTAACGATTCCCCTTGGCTTGCAAATTTAAGAATATTTCGCCGCTTACACAAATTATAACCGCAACGTAACACACATTGCATATAAAAACAAAATGCAGCACGGTTTCACAACCATCCTGCATCTGTGATTTTTTAGATAGCGCCTGCTTTCACAAGCCAACGATTTTCCTACTCAACCACTAACTTACAATTATATCACTATTACTAAAAGATTTTTGACTTGCCATCTTTCTTATTGTCTTGTCTGTGTTCCATACAAACGGGTTTCCCTCGTTTGCAAAGCAAAATTAGTTAAATTTTTCATACTAAAAAAATGTTACGCAAGAAAAACGTGTAAAAATTTATTAATTTTTGAAGAATTCCTTAATTTCGGGGCAAATTGACCAAATTAACGACCAAAATACTAAAAATCGCGGATAACAAGACAAGCCGATTTTGTCATTTTAACAAATTACCCTCTAAAACCGCAAATCGTCATATTGCAATTCAACAACCATTATTTTCATCATCCATATCTCGAAATAATTTGTTAAATTTGCACATACAATTAAAGAATTATGAAAAAGCAACAGGAATATCTGGCGCGGATGCGTCAGGCCATGCTCGAGCATGGGATAGATGCGTGTGTGGTGTCGGGCACCGACCCGCATCAGAGCGAGCTGCCGGCCATGCACTGGCGCGGTCGCGAGTGGCTCACCGGTTTCGAATCGGCCAACGGCACCAACGGCACGGCCGTGGTGCTGCAGGACGACGCCCTTTGCTGGACCGACTCCCGCTATTTCCTGCAGGCCACCGAGCAGCTGAAGGACACCGGCTTCCGCATGATGGAGGAGGATGGCCCCAACGCGGTGGACCTGATGGACTGGCTGGTGGAACACACTCATTCCGGCCAGACCGTAGGCATCGACGGCATGACGTTCAGCATCAGCTACGCCCAGCGCCTGGAACAGGAACTTGGCGACAACGGCGTGAAGCTCAACACCGAATTCCCCGTGTTCGACTATATATACCCCGACCGTCCGGCACGCCCCATGAATCCGCTGTTCGTACACGACGAGAACATCGTGGGCGTCACCACCGACACGAAGATGAAGGCCATCATGGAGGAAGTGAAGCCGGAACTGGCCAACGCCATCCTACTCTCCAGCCTGGACGACATAGCATGGGCCACAAACCTGCGCGCCGCCAACGACATTGCCTATAGCCCGGTGTTCGTGGCATTCCTATATATAGATAATGAGCGACGCGTACTCTTTATCGACCAAGAGAAGATTACCGACGAGGTCAAGGCACACCTGCAGAAATACCATATCGAGGTCCAGCCTTACGATTCGGTCACCGGGTTCGTGGCCGGACTGCCTAAGGAGACACGCCTGCTTCTCGACCCCGAAAAGACGGCGCGCGGCATCTACGACCATGTGGGCTGCTCCGTGGTGTTCGGCGGCTCGGCCGTGGCCAAGCTCAAGAGCATCAAGAACGAAAGCATGATCCGCAGCATCCGCACCGCCATGCTGAAGGATGGCGTGGCCCTGACCAAATTCTTTATGCTTGTGGAGCGCGAATATCCCAAGGGCGAGCTGACCGAGATAGGGCTGGCGCGCGAGCTGCGCCGTCTGCGCCTTACCGACCCGACATGCGTCGACGAGAGTTTCGCCAGCATTATCGGCTGGAACGGCCACGGCGCCATCGTGCACTATGAGCCCACCGAGGAATCGAGCAGCGACATCAAGGGCGACGGTCTGCTGTTGGTGGATTCGGGAGGCCAATACACCTTCGGCACCACCGACATCACCCGCACCGTGGCCCTCGGCACACCCACCCCCGAGCAGAAGCACGACTTCACACTGGTGATGAAGGGCCACATAGCCCTGAGCAACGCCATATTCCCCGCCGGCACCACCGGCCATCAGCTCGATGTGCTGGCGCGTCAGTTCCTGTGGCGCGAAGGCAAGGCATACTATCACGGCACCGGCCACGGAGTGGGATTCTTCATCAACTGCCACGAGGGTCCGCAGAACATACGCCTCAACGCCAACCCCACTCCGCTGGAACCCGGCATGCTGCAGAGCGACGAACCCGGCCTCTACTTAGCCGACCGCTACGGCATCCGCTGCGAGAACCTGATACTCTGCGTACCAGACACCGTAACGGAATTCGGCCAGTTCCTGAAGTTCGAGCCTCTGACACTGTTCCCCTTCGACCTCCGTCTGTTCCAGACCGAGATCATGACCGCCGAGGAGATACAGTGGGTCAACGACTATCACGCCCGCGTACGCGAGGCACTCACGCCGCTCCTCACGCCCGAGGAGGCCGCCTGGCTCGCCGACAAGACCCGCGAACTGAAATAATAAGGACCATCGCCCCCGCCTTTATGTATTGTGTTACGTATCGTGTGGATTAGTTGCGGCCCGGAGCTTCAGCTCCCCCGCAGCCGTTTAACAATTTAATAAACTAAAATCAATGGCAATAATCAAAAGTGTGCGCGGCTTCACACCCAAAATAGGCAAGGACTGTTTCATAGCCGACAATGCCGTGATTGTCGGCGACGTGACCATGGGCGACCAGTGCTCCGTATGGTACAGCACCGTATTGCGCGGCGACGTGAACACCATCACCATCGGCAACCGCGTCAACATCCAGGACGGATCCGTGTTGCATACGCTGTATGAGAAGTCCACCATCGAGATCGGCGACGACGTGTCTATCGGTCACAACGTGGTGATACACGGCGCCAAGATACACAATTATGCGCTGATCGGCATGGGCGCCATCGTGATGGACGACGCCGAAGTCGGCGAAGGTGCCTTGGTGGCCGCCGGTTCCGTAGTGCTGAGCCGCACCAAGATAGGCCCCCACGAGATGTGGGCCGGCGCCCCCGCCAAATTCATCAAGATGGTGGAGCCGGAGAAAGCCAAGGAAATGAACGTCAAGATCGCCGGCAACTACCTGATGTACAGCCAGTGGTTCAAAGACTCAGGCTATTGCGACATCCCGCAGGAATAAAACCGTAATTACCACCCTCATTAAAAAAGCAATGTGCATGACCCACACATTGCTTTTTTATTCCACATTGCTTTTTATTCATGGAATGACTGAACCTGCCGTCTATCTCCTGAGTTTCAGCGAGGCATACATCACGGCGGCAAGAGCGGCGAACAGCATCAGACTCCCCAACAGGAGCGCGTATGTGGACAGCGTGAGCAGAATGTAACAGACCACATACATGCCGGTCAGTATCAACCCTATCATCATGGCCGATTTCGCGGCCCCGAGCATCCTCCACATATATCCGGTTATAAGCAGGACGGTCATGGCGGCGGCAATCAGATACGCTATGCCGAACGAAACGTGTTCGGAGAATGACAGCAGAAGCGAGTAGAATATTATGAGCGCCGCGCCTATCAGGAAATAATTCAGCAACGGGATGTTGCGTCCGGTCATCATTTCCGTAAGCAATACACTTAAATATGTAAGCAGGATGATGATGAACGAATATTTCAGCGCACGCGCAACTTTCTGATAACGGTCCACTCCCACCAGGAAGTTTGTGCCCACATACCCCGATTTTTCTTCGTATGCCGGGTCTATCCGCTCATCCATGCTTACCCACCTGGCGTTGAACCGCCTGTCCTGTATTTCCCTTTCATTGGGGAGCTTGCTTCCGCTGAACGACGGATTGGGAGCATCTCCGGAAATGTCGACGGTCGATTCCCAGCCTATCTGTTTGATAAACAGGCCGCCGGAACCATGTATGTCAAAATCGGTCGAGAATTCCGCGTTTCGCGTAATATCCCGACTATCTACCTCAGCCTTGAGACAATTATCTGATTTCTTCCACTCAACAGATTTATCCCCTATCTTCAAAGGCGACAGTCCGGTAATCCGCGAGGGATCCAGTCTCACTTCAATCAGTATGGTATCTCCGATAGCCACAAGGCTGTCCTTGCTGAATGTTCCGGACATCGAGACCTTGGCATCGAACACCTCCGCCTCATATATGTTGCGGTGTAGCGACCTGGTGTTAACCTTGGCGTCGCAGTTGAAAGTCTGCGGACGTATCCGCCTGACAGTGCCCTGACGGTTGCCGGCCACAGGCCCCAGTATATGCACTGTTCCACCCCATTCTTCGGCAATCTGTGCCGCCACGTGCCTGTTACGCTGTTCACGCGAATCTGATATTGCGAAGACCATCAATGCACCTATCATAAGCACCATGCACTGCAGACCTAACAGCAGCACCTTTGTTCCGTACGACGTTTTCGGCTTGCCGGGGAACGGAGGAGGATACGGTATATAATTCATGGTCAGTTGATTGTCAGTTCGTCATTCTCAACTTTCAGTTTCAGCGTGAAGTACATGGCCAGGGCTATGAGCAGGAACAGAATGATGCTGCCTATCAGCAAAGCCATCGATCCGAGTTTGATCAGCAAGAATATGACGGTATATTCCACTATAAGGATTCCGGCATTCATTCCCACGGCTTTCAAGTTATGGGTGATACCCTTGACGAACAGCGTGATAAGTCCTATTGTCATGACGCATACCACGGCATACGAACCGACGAAAGGCATCTTTTCGGACATGGCGAGAAGCAACAGGTAAAACAAAGTCAGAGCCAAGGCTATAAGCGCATATTGCAGGTAGCTGATATTCTTGCGGAACACTATCTCTACCAGCACCAGCGACATCAAGGTTATGGCTATGATACCGAAGCAATAGGCAATGGATTGGGTCAGCATATTGTAGGCCCGCACTTTCAGCAGACCGTCATCCACACGAGTTGACGCAAAGCCATCGATTCCGTTCGCTATAAGCGCCAATATTACTGCCAGTCCGAGCACATATAGGCTCTGGAGCCCGAGCCAACGCATCGTATACTTCGGCTTGCGGCAAATCCCGGTATTCTGTTCCATAAGTTAAGAGGTTTAGGTCAGACACATACGCTGCAATTACTATCAGTCACATTACAGCCCCTGTTAATATAGGAACGGCGAAACAACGTCATAAGTATACGCATATCAATCGATAAAGAGCCGTACTAAAGAAAAGTGACACAAACATTATTAACAAATGGAATTAAATTTTTATCATTTAGAAATATTTATTACATTTGCACCGTCAAACCGGAATGACAAGACATATTATTTAAGGAGGCGTTTTGCTTATCTTGCAAATGAAAACCTGAGAAATTTTCGACGTGTGCAAGAGATAACAGAACGGTTCCCACGTATCACGTGGGCTGCTGTTTCACATCTCGCACACAGGTTTTCTCAGGACCTTCATTTGGAGATAATTCAAGGCAGTCCACGTCTTCTATTCTGAGAATCGACCCTATAGGACTGCGGGGCCATCAATCACTACATTAAGTATGAATAAATCAGTCATCTTCTTAGTGGCCGCTATGGGGATTATAGCAACTGCTTACGCCGTCCGGCTCCCTGATAGGAATCCTGTCTGCCCCGCGGCAACAACGACAGCCGGCAGCGACACGTATGTCTGTAAACGTTGCGACGGCTCCGGCTATGAGCCGTCAATGACTAAAGCCTGCTCCTATTGCAACAGGGGTCGCGTGCAACACTACCGCAACTGTGAGGTATGCCGGGGGGAAGGATACAGCACAGACAGATACGGTGACAAGCAGAAATGTACCAACTGCGACGGCACAGGCAAAAAGTATGTCGACGAGACCTGTGCGTATTGCAACGGAACCGGATCCGTAAGGATGAAATGCATGACATGTCATGGCTCCGGAACCGTCGAGAAATAGCATTTCAGGTTATAAATCCAATATATAGCGATACTGTTATGAAGTCGTTCTAATGGACGGCTTCATAATAAACACTATAATATATGTAAGTGTATTATGAACAGGATCATGTTCTTGACAATGGCTTTAATTGCCATTATATTCGGAGCAAATGAAGCTTCGGCCCAGCAGCGAACCAAGATAACGGATGGCGTATACCTTACCACATACGGGAATGTCACAGTCATTGAGAATGACAACACGCAGCAATCTTTTAAGATAAAAGTCACGAAATCAGATACTCTATATGACATAATATGCGGCGACACCATCGTAAAAACCGTGGCTAAGGAGGGCCTTAAGGATGGTATCGCCGTGGCTGTCGAAAGCTATACGACAATCCCGAGTTGGGTGACTCGGGCCGTTGTGGGTCGTATAGTCAATAAGATTTATGATGGTGCCTGCGACTTCTTCCGATGACCACTCATGAGAAAGTTATTATTATTCATGGCCATGATGTGTGCATCATACGCCAGTGCCGATGTTATCAAGCTGGCCGACGGCAGAACCGTGACTTGTGCGAATCAGACAGAAACAATACTGTATAATAGTTACAGAGTCACCGTGTTGATCGACGAGGCGGTTGACTATAACGTATGGGGAGAAGTAAAATTGATGTCACAGGGAAAAACTGTAAAATCAAAACCGCTGTTCATAACGGCGGGACAGACATCCTGCGATGTGGACTTCGAAGGTCTGGACAATGGCATACGGTATCGTATTGTCGTGAAAGTCAACAACAAATAGCACAAGTTGAGAATAACAGACATAAGAATCTCCGACGTCAATGAGATCAAGACAAGTATGAATGAAAGTAAATAACTGCCTCTGTTCACTGTTTTGCATAATTACCGGTTCATTGAATTACATACTGTTCAGAAGCAATGTAATGTTTCTACTACCGTTTGGATTCAATCACAACAGCATTATAGCGTTGGACACCACCTCTGTCTTAGGCCGGTTTATCCTCTATAATCTATCAGACGCTCTTTGGGCACTGGCGATATTGTTTTTCGTATCCGGGCAGCAGCAACGTTTCATTCGCATCTGCGGGTTGGTCATACCTCCGCTTCTGGAACTTGCACAGGTCTTTCACCTCATAGCGGGAACCTTTGATTTCATTGACCTTACAATCTACTTAATCATCACGATTTCATTTCAAATACAATGGGAAATAGAAAAAAGAACGCGACGACGCTCGTCAGTGTCATCGGACTATGTGCCTTCATAGTGATGGCCCTTGCCAGTTCTTCGTCTAAAAAGGCATACGACAACTGGAACGGTTCATACGGACAACAGACCGTGCAACATGTACAGCAACACAGCCAGGGAGGACACTATGTAGGGAATTTCTCATCTGCCGATGCCGCGAAAAAGGCAGCTGCGGATGCCGGATACCCTCGCTATCAGTATTATCCTTCCACCGGGGAATGCTTCGGCTATAAGTAACTATATTCTAACTGCATTCCACGTCTGACAAAAATCGCTGCAGCCCTTGGGCCGCAGCGATTTTAATATTAGCTATGTTTTATGTTTTATATTTCCCTGTCAGGGCTTTCAGTTGGCCGGAGCTTTCAGGATCTGCTTCTTCATCTGGGATTTGGCGGCGAATTCGGCCTTGGCCTTGGCAAGTTGGGCCTGGAAGGCGGGATCGGAGTGCAGCACGCCGATTACGCCGGAGCCGACAACGCGGCCCATGTCAACGTCACTCTGATAATGCGCGCCCACTATCACGCGGCTCTGGCCGAACTGGAAGCCGCGGTCCAGAATCTCGTTGACACGCGCGGGATTGATCTCACTCAGCACAAGCGCCGTGGCCCAGCCTATGGCTGTGTGGCCCGAAGGATACGAACCGTTCTTGGCCAGACCCTCCTCGTCCCAGGGCGTTGCCGTGTGCTCGTTCCATTTCACGAACGGACGCATACGGTGATAATAGTTCTTGGCGGCACGCGTAGACAGATCTCCTGCATCTTCCTTCATATTGGTCAGAAGTTTGTAGATCTCGGGAGTGTTTTCCTTGGTCAGTTTCATGCCGAAAGCCTCGCTGAACGAGCGGTCCAGCCATCCGTCGTTCAGGTTGGCGTCCACTACAGCCTGCTTGCCTCGCTCGGTGTCGCGTAACGACTTCCCCCACTCGTATTGCTCACGGTCATACGCCAGACGCATCGAACCATCTGCCGGAGGCGCAGGCAACAACAGCTGGCTGTCGGCCACCTGTCCCGGTGTCAGATAATACTTGTCGGGATCCGTGGTATGGTCACCGGCCCACGCTACGCCGCTTACAACAAGCGCCGTCATCAGAAGTGCTATTTTTTTCATGGCATTGTGTGTTTTATATGTATGTCTTTCTATCTCTATTTATACCCACGGCAAAAACAAGGATTGTAAGTCGGTTTCCTATAACTTTAACGCTCAATCCTAATTATTTGATTGCATAGATTCAAGAACGAAGTGCAAAAAACTTCAATCTGAATAGCCTAATATTTTT
>CAJKBH010000033.1 GCA_905198125.1 uncultured Porphyromonadaceae bacterium | reverse complement strand
ATTTTTAGTCTCGCTTAAGAGCAACCTGAAATATGATTACTTTTTCAGTGCCCTCGCCCGGCACAGCCTCTTTTTAGGTTCGGTCCGTCGTTGCGACGTATGGGTCGAGGTGACGGATATGGTGTTTCGTTACAGACGGATCTTGAGCGACGAACGGTGTCCCTTGGCGTCCGTGGCGGTCACGATGTAGATGCCGCCTGCCACATTGTCCAGGGATACGGTGTCGTTGCCTGCGGCCACGAGTGTTCCGGTGGTGGAGAATACGCTGATGGCGCAACCCTGTGCGGAAACCGCGTTGCCGTTGAAGCTGATGTTGCCTGCGGTCTCGACTTCGATGGAGCCGATGCCGGATTCAGCGGCGGTGACGGTTATCCTGGCCTGTGTCTGCTTGCCGGCGATGCCGAACTTGACATCGGTGGCGCCTTCCTTCAGACCCTTGAATGTGACTGCGATTTCGCCGTTTTCGATCGCCATATCGGTGGTCTCGACTATGGATTCGTCATAATCGCACGTGAAGCTCTCTGCCATATCTTCGGTGATGCTTTCGCCTATAAGCTGCAGATGGAGTGTAACTTCCTTTTCAGCCTCAACTGTAACCTCGGCGGGGGTGCATGTCAGCAGGCCGCCCTCGAAGTACAGTGTCGGGTTGAACTGGTCGCCCGTCATGTTCCAGGGGTTCTCGGTGTCGTTGCCGTAGTTCCAGCCCAGCTCCTGGAAGAAGGAGATGCCGGTCTCGTCGGCGGCTACGGAAGCGCCTTCGGTGCTGGTGGCGGCGGCCTCGATCTTGTCGCTGCCTACTGTCAGAGTGGCAACGGCATAGTTGTTGGCCAGGCCTGCGTCCGGAGCCACGGGTTCGTCGCTGTAGATGGGCTCCCAGGTCGTTTCATCGTAGCCGATGGGTTCGGGCTCGTTATTTACCACGCTTTTACCCACGATGCGGTGCATCGTGTCGTTCTGGCCGGGGAAGTTCTCGCTCCCGGCCGGAGTGCCGGTATATGCGAGTGACGAGAGATTGACGTAGCAACCCTGTACGGTGAACGAAGGAGTGGTAGGTTCGTCGGGTTCGTCGGGATTCAGGCTGCCATAGTCGGGCTGCAGATCGCCAACGATACCGCCCACGCAGGGACCGCCGCCCCAGCGCGGAGCCTCGGTAGCCTCGATGCTGCCCTGTACATGGCACTTCTCGATAAGCGAGCGGCCGCTGGTGGCAGCGATGCCGCCGATGGTGTTCTTGCCCTTGATGGCGGCGTTGACGTGGCAGTCGCTGATTTTGCCGGCGTTACTGCCCAGATCGCCAACGATGCCGCCTATGCCGGTGCCGGCGGTGATACTGCCCTTGAACGCGCATGCCTGTATTGTAGCCCCTGTCATGGTAGAACTTACAATACCTCCTACGGTCGACGATTCCTCGCCGCCGATCAGATCGCCCTGGAACGAGCTTCCGCTGATGCCGGCGTATACACGTGCTTTACCGACAAGACCTCCGAAGTCACCGTCACCCTGAACTGTCGATTCGTATGCGTGCACGTTCTCGATTACGCCTCCGGACATCGTGCCTACAAGCAGACCGTGGCCCGAAGCCGCGTTCTTGAGCGACGCGTTCACGAAATTGATATTACGCACGGTTCCCGCAAGGTTCTCGGTATCGGCTGATGCGCCTTCGGCCGTGTCTGCGGGGCGGTTGAGCTGAGGAATCAGCGCGCGGCCGGTCAGGCTAAGATTGCTGATTATGTGATTGCGTCCGTCGAACGAACCCTTGAATTCAAAGTCCTTGATGTCCAACGGATAGTCGGCGGCGTCGATGTCGCTGACGATGGCGTAGTGGGCCTCGGGAGCGGAGATGATCTGCTTCAGACCTCCGACGGTGCTGATCTCGTAGGGATTCTCGGCCGTGCCGTCGCCCTTCTCGAACAGCTGCAGCGGCAGGTCGTAGATCTGCATGGTGTATTGCCAGTTGCCGGGAATCTGATTCATGTACATCACGGCAAGTTTGGGTGCTTTCGTACCGGTGTTGGCCAGGAAAATCGTGCCCAGGGTACCCTTGCCCTCCTCGGGGGCGAGATTAAGCAGCGGAGCCTTGTCGGGATTGGTGCTGAGGATGAGCAGTTCTTCCTGATTCTTGTCGGATCCGCTGATCTTGCGTTTCACCAGAGCCATGTACTCCTGACATGAGTCGAGGTTGAACAGGTATGGGTCAAAGGCATCGGATGCGGTGTAGAGCTTCGCGTTGTCTACATCCTTGCCCAGATTCACGTCGTCGATGTGGTGGATGGATCCGTCTTCCGGATTGACGAACACCACCTGCGTGTGCATGTTGTCGTCGGCATCACGGTAACCGTGTGTCTGGGGCGCGAAGTACAGGTAGCCGTTCTTGTGAGGCACACGGTTGGTGGTGGCCGTAATCGTCTGTGACTTGTCGGCGCCGGGAATCGCTGCGTCGAGTTCATGCTCTACCTCGCCGTTGTTGACGTTGACAAACTGGAAGTAGAAGCTGTCGCCGTCGGCCATGATGAACATTACCTGGGGATCGAATCCGGGGATGTCGTTCATGAATGAGCCGCCGTCCACGCCCTCGGCGATGTCGAACTTCTTGACGCCGGCTGCGGTCTGGCCCTTGGCTGCGGCGGCGTATACGGCGTAATCGTAGCTGAACGTGTCGCCGCCGCGCTGCACATGAGCCCTGGTGATGTAGAGGCTGGGTGTGCCGTCGCCGCTCAGTGTCAGGTTCAGGTCGTCGTCATACCGGAAGTTGCCGTGATACAGATAGAACTGGTCGTCGGCGGTAGCTTCCAGGGGAATGGTGGTGGTGCTGTATTTGTCCATCTTGGACCCATAGGCGACCCCGGGGGTGTAGATGTCCACAATCAGCTCGTTGTCGGCTGTAAGGTTCTCGTTGTTCGCGTCGTATGGATTCTCGAACCAACTGTATTTCAAGTGGCTGACGGATATCCAGGGCTTGCCGTCGTATGTGGTGGCGAGAATGGGCACTGCATCGGCGCCTGTGCTGCACACCATCGGGAAACGCACGTCAAGCACGGGGTCTCCCATACCGCTGTAACCCGCTTTCGAATATGTGACGAAACGATAGTCAGCCGCATTCACGACACCGTTGACTTCGGGAGTTTCCGTCTCCTCTTGGGTAATGAAGGTGATGAAGAAATTTTCCGACCAGGCATCCTTGGCGGTATTGATGGCCGAACAGTAATAGCCGTCGAACGTGGCGATGGGGTCGTTCTTGCCCAGCGAATATACGTATGTGCGGTTATTGTTGACGTATGCCTCCGTATTGGCCGACACCCCGATCATGACCTCATATTTGGTGTCGTAGTTGAAGAATTTCTGGGTCAGGTCCGGACCCATGCTTACATCCGCTATGCGGGTTTCGCCCTCGCCAAGCTCGATTTCATCCTCGACGGAGCCTACCACATTCAGCTCGTTGTCGTACACGGTGAGCTTGAAACCCTTGATGTCGGATGTGTACTCGGATTGTTTTTCAATCACCAGATCCATGGTGTAGAACCATGTGGAACCGTCGGGAGCGTTGAGGTAACTGACCTCGCTGCTCGTAGGCAACAATGAGGGAGTCAGTTCCTTCAGCGCACTCACTTTGACTGCGCCCTCGGGGGCTTTGGCCTGACATGCGTCAGGACGGCCGAAACCATCCTGCAGCATCGCGGCACGCGCCTTGGGCATGTAGGGGAACAATGCATCCGAAGTGCCCCGGGGAGCCTTCGCCTGCGCCGTTACGCCTCCGACGGCCATAGCCGCCGCAATCGCGATAATCGTTTTGTTCATGCTGTTGTTTGTTTATTTGTTTGTTGTTATCCTAATTGACTGTGTTTTTTATCGTTTCTGTCCTGACAATATATTGGGGTTAAACGTAAAATAGTTTGCAAAATTAATGCAAAAAATATGCTAAACACAAATAGTGATGTTAATAATTGTTAAGTATATGTTAATGCGCCGATAAATCGGTAATTTTGTGCATCAAAAACAGAAGTACAGTCGCGTATGACGGCTTGCTGTGGCATAACAGAACGCAAATTAGATAGCCATGACAGTAACAGAAAGATTTTTAGATTTCGTGAAGTACGATACTCAGAGCGACGAGCTGACGGACATGACGCCGTCGTCGCCGGGTCAGATGGAATTTGCCGGGTACCTCAAGACGGTGCTTGAAGGGATGGGTCTGCAGGACGTGGACCTGGACGACAACGGCTATCTGATGGCCACGCTGCCCGCAAATACCGACAGACAAATACCGACAATAGGTTTCATAGCACACATGGACACAAGCCCCGACATGTCGGGCAAGCATGTGAAGCCCCGCATCGTCAAGGACTATGACGGAGGCGTCATCAGTCTGAACGAAGAATACAACCTCGACCCCGTCGAATTCCCCGAACTTAAGAATTATGTGGGCCAGGATATTATAGTAACCGACGGCACCACTCTGCTCGGTGCCGACGACAAGGCCGGCATCGCCGAGATTCTGACCGCCGTGGCATGGCTGCAGCAACATCCCGAGGTGAAGCACGGCAAGATACGCGTGGGCTTCAATCCCGACGAGGAGATAGGTCTGGGCGCCCATAAGTTCGATGTTCAGAAATTCGGCTGCGATTTCGCCTACACCATGGACGGCGGCGCAGTGGGCGAGCTGGAGTTCGAGAACTTCAACGCCGCGCAGGCCAAGGTGACCATCAAAGGGCGCAACGTGCATCCCGGATACGCCAAGCACAAGATGGTGAACTCCATCCGCGTGGCCGGCAACTTCATCCAGATGCTGCCCCGCTGGGAGACTCCCGAGCACACTGAAGGCTACGAAGGTTTCTATCACCTTGTAGGCATCGAGGGCAATGTGGAGCAGACCACGCTGACATACATAATCCGCGACCACGACCGCAACCGTTTCGAGAGCCGCAAGCGCGAGATAGAGCACCTGGTGCGCAAGACCAACACCGAGTATCCCGGATGCTGCACGGTCGAGATCAAGGACCAGTACTACAACATGCGCGAGAAGATCGAGCCTGTGATGCACATCATCGACTATGTGAAGGAGGCCATGCTCGAGGCCGGCGTAACGCCCAAGGTACAGCCTATCCGTGGCGGTACGGACGGCGCGCAGCTGTCGTTCAAGGGTCTGCCGTGTCCCAACATCTTCGCCGGCGGCGAGAACTTCCACGGCCGGTTCGAGTACGTGCCGATCCAGTCCATGGAGAAGGCCGTGGCTGTGATTGTGAACATCTGCAAGATAGTGGCCGGAAAAGCGTGAAAGGAACCGCATACGTCATAACAGGGCTGACTGCCTCGGGCAAGTCGGCCCTTGCCGTACGCCTGGCCCGTCAGCTCGGCACCGAGATAATCAGCGCCGACAGTCGGCAGATATACACCGGCATACCGATAGTAACGGCAATGCCTACCGACGAGGAGCGCGCGGCCGTGAGGCATCACCTCATCGACTTCCTGCCTTTGGAGGAATATTACAGCGCGGCGATGTTCGAGCAGGACGCGCTGAGCATAGCCCGCAGGCTGATAGCGGAACGCGGCTCGGTGGTGGTGTGCGGAGGCTCGATGATGTATGTCGATGCCTTCTGTCACGGTATAGACGAGTTGCCGACGGTGCCGGACGAAATACGCCAGGGACTGAAGGCCGAGCATGACGAGAGGGGAGACCTGTGGCTCCTTGGTGAGTTGGCGCGTCTCGACCCGGAATATTACAATGAGGTGGACCGCAAGAACATGAAGCGGGTGTTTCACGCCGTGGAGATAATCCGGGCGTCGGGACAGAGCTATACATCGCTTCGCACCGGACGGAAGAAGGAGCGGGAGTTCGAGGTGCGTAAAATGTGCCTGACGATGCCTCGCGAGCAACTGTTCGACCGCATCAACCGGCGCGTGGACGCCATGGTCGAAGCCGGGCTGGAGGAGGAAGCGCGGCGCGTATATCACTTGCGGCATCTGAACTCGCTCAACACCGTCGGCCTCAAGGAAATGTTCGCCATGTTCGACGGCACGATGGACCGTCACACCGCCATAGAGCGCATCAAGAAGAACACCCGTGTCTACGCCAAGAAGCAGCTGACCTGGTGGAAGCGCGACCCCGACATCGAATGGCTTCCGATGAGCGGCGAACAATCGGTATTTTAAGCCTTAATTAGTGGATATCAGCAATCTTTTACAGACTGTCATAAAATCTTTCAGGAATTAATAGCTTAATTTCGAAGATTTATGCTATTTTTGCGTTTGCCAATCATAAAGAAAACCGTCATGCCACAAATAAGCACTTTTTATGGTATTATCATCTTGATGAACTTCACAGACCATGCGCCTGCCCATTTCCATGCGTGGTACAATGAATATAAAGCGATTATCAGTATTAAAGACGGAGTGGTAAGAGGCGAAATGCCTGGCCGTGCACTGAAGATGATTCTGGAATGGCTTGACCAACACAAGGAAGAACTGATGGATAATTGGGAGAAAGCTCAAAAGGGCGACCCTTTGGAAAAGATAGAACCTCTAAAATAAGATACGGACATGTTTACAGAAGTAGTGAAAGCCGAGTATGTGGACGGATTTCGCGTCCGGTTATGGTTCAATAACAACGTGACTAAAGTTGTGGACTTGCGCACTTCGTTACAAGGCAAAGTGTTTGAGCCGCTCAAAGACTTAAATTTCTTCAAGCGGTTTACTGTGAAGTACAACACTATAGAATGGGAAAACGGGGCGGATTTTGCTCCTGAATATTTGCTCTCCTTGCCGGAAGCATAAGGTATCTCTCCGTCCCATTATCAGGATATCTGCTGTTTCGATTATGAAACAGTGATAGTTATTCTTCGGCGGAGGAGCGGCGGATGCGGTGAGTGGGGGACTGGGCCGAGGCGTCGTGCGAGGCGGGGACTTTCGGTGCCTGGGACTTCATCTTCATCTTGATCTTGACGTGGTCGAAGCCTTTGCCGTAGACGCCGTTGACCGCGCCTTGCGTCACGAAGGCATCCTCGTCGATGCGTTTCACGATGCGGAAGATGGTGACGGACTCGATTTTACGGCAATATACTATGAGAATCTTCTGGTCGTGTTTCGTGTACCAGCCCTGGCCGTCGATAACCGTTACACCGCGATGGGCGTCAACGAGGATTTCGTCGGCTATCTCCTTCCATTTCGGCGAGAATATCATGAACTGCGTGGCCTTGCGGTTGCCGTTGATGATCTGGTCGGTGACGTAGCTGGCTATGAACGTGACCATGACGCCATACACGATGGTGGGGATACGGGCCTCCACACGCTGTTCGAACGTGCCTTCAAACGGTAGGAACATCGAGCAGCAGATGATGCAGAAGTCCATATATATCATGGTGCGTCCGATGCTGACGTTGCTGACCTTCGACACCATGGCGGCCACGATATCGGTGCCTCCCGACGAACCGTTGTGGATGAACGCCGTGCCGATTCCTATACCGCAGCATATACCGCCCAGCGCCACGCTCACCACGCGGTCCGGAATGAGCGGATGTCCGATGGACATGAAGAAACCTTCCGTGCAGCCTATGCCTAAGGCCACTACGGTGACGCCGAAGATGGTGCGCAGCACGAATTTCTTGCCCACGATCTTGTATGCGCATGCCAGCAGCAACAGGTTGCAGACGTAGCTTGTGACGGCCACGGGTATCATGCCGTCGGTGGCGAAATACACAAGGGTGCCGACACCGGACAGACCGCCGATCACTATCTTGTGCGGAAGTATGCAGGCGGTGAAGCCGACGGAATAGATCAGAAGGCCTACTATTATCATCAGATAATCCTTGCCGTTGACCAGCAGCGAATTGTATTTGGGCTTTGGCATAAGTAATAGGTCAGAGTTAGGAGTGATGAGTGATGAGGTATGAGTTATGAGTGACGAGGTCAGAGGGATTCTTTCATGCGTTTGTAGATGAAGGTCTTGGGGCGCACCATCTTTTGGGCGGATGGCTTTTCGTAGCCGGGAAGTCCGAAGGAGGCGTGTTCGGGAATCCAGTCCATGATCGCATCCACCCAGTCTATCATCCCCTGGCGCGACGGATGGACGTTGCTGGCGCTTTGGCGCGGCAGCTTAAGGTCGAAGCTGCGGAAGAACACGTCGTCGCCGAGTTGCTCGTCTAACCATTTGTTCAGAACGCCCCCTTGGGTCTTGCCGTTCCACGACGGAGGGCCTACCCAGAGCAGATGCCTGTCGCCCACGGCCTTGACTATCTCATTTAGCGAGCCTTTGAGATGATCCGGCTTGGTGTCGAACAGCTCGTTCATTCCGAGGCTTACGAACACGGCATCGGGCTCCTGTTGCTCGATGATCTGAGTCAGTTTGGGCGATTTACCCCATTTCTGAATGGTTGAGCCGTCCCATACCACGGTGGCGACATCGAAGCCGTTCTGTTTCCCATAGCCGTTCAGCGCCTCGGCAAGCCAGCCGGTCATCGAATCGCCGATGAACAGTATCTTGCGGACAGTGTCCTTCTCGTTTTTCTTTTCGGCCTCTGCCTGCACGTCGGGTCGGTTGTCCGCGTTCTGTGCCGAGATGGACGGAGCCACCAGCAACAACAGCAGGCTCAGAGTGACGAATATTGTTTTCTTCAACATAATCTTAAATGTTTTACCCCCAGAATATATAGGCTACGATAACGGCTGCCACAGCCCCCGTGATGTCGGCCAAAAGTGCATAACCTGCGGCGTAACGGGTCTTGGACACGCCGACGGAACCGAAGTACACTGCCAATATATAGAACGTCGTGTCGGTCGAACCGCGGACGGCGGCGGCCAGTTTCGATACGAAAGCGTCGGCGCCGTTGGCCAGCATCACGTCAAGCATCATGGCGCAGCTGCCGCTGCCGCTCAGGGGCTTCATCAGCATGGTAGGCAGCGCGCCCACCCATTGCGTGTCGAAGCCCATCCAGGCCACGCAGTTCTCGACGCCGCCGGTGATGATGTCAAGCGCTCCCGAGGCGCGGAACATTCCGATGGCCACGAGAATGGCCACGAGATAAGGAATGATCATCACCGCCGTCTTGAAGCCCTCTTTGGCTCCCTCGATGAACACGTCATATACGCGCAGCTTCCTGCGTATGCCGGCCCCGATGAAGGCCATGATGACGCAGAACAGTATGAAGTTGGCGCCGAATGTGCTGTATGTACCCACCTTGTCGCCGGGCAGCGAGGCGAAGAACCAGGTGACCAGAGCCACGAACGCTGCTATGCCGCCCAGCCACGCCCATATCACGCCGTCCATGCGGATGCGCTGCTTCAGGCATAGCGCTCCGAGACCGACCAAAGTCGCTATGGCCGTGGCTATCAGTATAGGTATGAACACGTCCGTGGGATTGGCTGCGCCTCCTTGCGCGCGGTACATCATGATGCTGATGGGCACCAGGCAGAGCCCCGAGCTGTTCAGCACCAGGAACATGATCATGGCGTCGGTGGCGGTGTCCTTCCTGTCGTTGAGCTTCTGCATCTCCTGCATGGCGCGCAGACCCATCGGCGTGGCCGCGTTGTCAAGCCCCAGCATATTGGCCGAGATATTCATGAATATGGCTCCCATGGCCGGATGTCCCTTCGGGATGCCGGGAAACAGGCGCGAGAAGAAGGGACTGATGAGCCGGCCGAAAAACTCGATGACTCCGGCCCGTTCCCCTATCTTCATGATTCCGAGCCACAGGGTGAGTACACCGGTCAGGCCCAGCGACACCTCGAATGCGAATGCCGCCTGGTCGAACGAGGCGTTCATGATCTGGCTCCACACCTCCAGGTCGCCCAGAAAGCATGTGCGTCCCAGCGCCATGACGAAAGCCAGGGCGAAGAAGGCGATCCAGATCCAGTTCAGAACCATCTATGCGGACGGAATAGTGTGGCTTAGAAACGCTTGATACCCATGATCTCGCGCACGTCGGCCAGTGTCTTGGAGGCTGTTTCGCGAGCACGTTCGGCACCCTGGCGCACCACCTTGGACAGATACTCGTCGTTCTGACGGATGTCGAGGATGCGTTCGCGGATGGGAAGCGTGACTTTCAGTATGTCCTCGGCCAGCTGCTTCTTGAGGTCTCCATAGCGGATGGAGCAGTCGGCGTAAGCCTGGCGGAAGTGGGCGCATACATCGGGCTCAGATACCAGATCCATGAGGGTGAACAGGTTGGCGATAGGCTCGCTGACAGGGCTGTCCGGAGTCTTGGGACCCTCGTCGGTGACGGCGCGCATCACCTTCTTGCGCAGTGTCTTCTCATCGTCTATCAGGTAGATGCAGTTGCCCTCGCTCTTGCCCATCTTGCCCGATCCGTCCAGGCCGGGGACCTTGACGGCCGCGGCGCCGAAGTTGAAGTTGAAAGGCTCGTGGAAATACTCTGTCTTATAGAACGAGTTGAAACGGCGTGCGAAACGGCGCGTAAGCTCCAGGTGCTGTTCCTGGTCCTTGCCCACGGGTACGAGGTCCGCATGGTGGATTAGGATGTCCACGGCCATCAGGGTGGGGTAGGTCAGCAGACCGGCGTTGACACGCTGGTTGGTCTGGTTGCCTATGATTTCCTTTTCTATCTCGTCGCCCTCGGAATGGATGCCCAGGGCCTTGCGCGCCTTGTCCTTGAACGAGGCGGTGCGCATCAGCTCGCCGATGCCCACGTGCATGTTCATCAGCAGGTACATCTCCGAAATCTCGGGCACGTCGCTCTGGACGTAGATGGTGTTCTTGTCGGGGTCGAGGCCGGCGGCCAGGTATTCCGCCAGGATGTCCTTCACGTTCTCGTGCAGCATCTTCGGGTCGGGATGCGTGGTGAGGGCGTGGAGGTCGGCCACGAAGTAGCGGCAGTCGTAGTCGTTCTGCATGCGCACGAAGTTGCGCAAGGCGCCGTAATAGTTGCCTAAATGCAGGTTGCCGGTGGCGCGGATGCCACTCAGCACTATCTTTTTCTTATCGTTGTTTTCCATAATTGCAGTTTTAAACCACAAAGTTAATTTATTTTCGCATATTGGGCAAAAAAAGTGTTGCGATGTGTTGCAAAAGATGAAATAAAATTCTAATTTTACCGAGAAGAAACGCGACGTATATCATTAGGGCGCGTGACTGGAAATCGAGAAGGAAAACACTGTTAGAAACCTTAAAAGAGGACAGACCATGAAAATCGGAATTCCAAAAGAGATCAAGAACAACGAGAACCGCGTGGGTGCGACACCGGCGGGCGTTAAGGAACTCGTGAACCACGGCCATGAGGTCTATGTGCAGGACCATGCCGGTGAGGGGAGCGGATTCAGCAATCGAGAATACGAGGATGTCGGCGCCAGGATATTGCCGACCATCGAGGATGTGTATGCCACTGCCGATATGATCATCAAGGTGAAGGAACCGATAGAACCCGAGTATGGACTGATCCGCAAGGACCAGGTGCTGTTCACCTATTTCCATTTCGCGTGCGACCGGGCGTTGCTGGACGCCATGCTGAAGAGCGGCGCCGTGTGCATCGCGTACGAGACCGTTACATATTCGGAGACCGACCGCCGTCTGCCGTTGCTGGTACCCATGAGCGAGGTGGCCGGCCGTATGTCGATACAGGAGGGCGCACGGTTTCTGGAGAAGCCACAGGGAGGCCGCGGCGTGCTGCTTGGCGGCGTGCCCGGCGTGAGACCCGCCAGGGTGCTGGTGTTGGGTGCCGGCGTAGTGGGACGTAACGCCGCGCTGATGGCTGCCGGTCTCGGTGCCGAGGTGACAATAGCCGACATCAATCTTGACGTGCTGCGTCATTGCGCCGAGACGATGCCCAAGAACGTAAAGACCCTGTATTCTTCGCGCCACAACATCGAGCAGGAATTGCCCGATACCGACTTAGTGGTGGGTTCCGTACTGGTGCCCGGCGCCAAGGCTCCGCATCTGATAACCCGCGACATGGTGGGCCTGATGCGTCATGGATCGGTGATGGTGGACGTGGCCATCGACCAGGGCGGATGCTTCGAGACCTCGCATCCCACCACGCACAGCGATCCCGTATATGAAGTGGACGGAGTGGTGCAGTATGCCGTGGCCAACATTCCCGGCGCCGTGCCTTACACCTCGACCATGGCCCTGACCAACGCCACGCTGCCGTACGCGCTGAAATTGGCTGACCTCGGCTGGAAGGAAGCATGCCGTCGCAGCTACGGCCTGACCCAAGGCGTCAACGTGGTGGACGGCAAGATCACATTCAAGGCCGTGGCCGAAGCCTTCGGCCTCGAATACACCCCGCTCGCACTCTGATAGAATGTAAATAAATACCGGCTGTAGCATATTTTGCTGCAGCCGGTATGTTTTTGCTGATTATATGATTATTTGGAGCGGGAGACCTGGTGTATCACATTTCCATGGTTGTCGATCATGGAAAGCGTCAGGGCCTTCGGAGTGGCGGTAACAACGGAGAATCCTGGCACTCCGCTGCTGAACACCGTGCCGTCGGTGGCCTTGACGTCCGGGCGGGAGAGGGAGCCGGATGTATTGACCACATAGTCGATGCCGTTCTTGCGGATATGCTGGAAGTTGTGGATGTGGCCGCAGACGTACATGTCGACCTTGTGTTTGCGCAATATCGGATCCACTTTTTTCTGCATGTCCTCGCGCTCGCTGCTCTGCTTGGGAGTCTGGGCATAGACGGGATGATGGCCGGCCACAATGGTCCAGTCCGCGTTGTCGTCGCGGCTAAGCTCCCGGTCGAGCCATCGCAGCTGTGCGTCGACATCCTGACGGCCGGCGTCGGGGTATTCGGCCGTATCTGCGTGATACTTGTCAATTATCGGCGCCGTGTCGATGAACACTACCTTGACGCGGGTGCCGTCGTTGTCGAATATCCGGGTATAATAACGCGAGGGCATGTTCCAGCGGCGGCTGGTGCCGGAATAATCCATCACCGCCTGCGTATTGCCGCGATACTCGTGATTGCCGAGAACCGGACACCATTCCACCTGAAGTTCCGGATGGGAATACATCAGCTCGTAATTGGTGGTCCATAGCGGGTCGTTCACCGATTCGATACCTAAGTAGTGGTGAATGTCGCCAAGCGCGAGGAAAGCCTCCGGGCCCACGGCCTCGGCCACTTTGCCCATCAGTTCGGCTATGGGTTTCTGTTCATAGTATCCGTTGCGGCCCAGGTCGTTGCCTATCATCAGCGTGACGTCGCCGGACAGCCCGGTGGCCGGAATCTGAGCGCTTGCGGCGGATATGGCCGCAAACGTCAGAAGTGTGGATGTAAGGAATTTACGTATCATGGTTATTGTTATTTCGCACCGAACGCGCCGAAGTGCGGTTCAAGTGCCGGTGAGTGATACAGTTTGCCATTGATCTCAAGACCGCCTGCAAAACAAGGGGTCACTGTGGCCGATGTGGTTTTGAGAGCGGGAGAATCGGCAGACAGATGGAAGTCCCAGGTGGAATTGTAGGTGTAATCGGTCAGACCCACGGCGTTGATGTCGAAATTGCTGAATCGGGGATTCACGAGATTCTCTTTCGACGCTATGACGCTATGCGCGTCAACGGCAGGATTATAGCTCTTGTGGTCGTAATTGTAACCTTCGTAGGCGTAAGCCACGTTGCTTTCCTCGGGATATACAATGGAGCTTTGCTGAGTGCCGGACACATACATGTTGTAGTCTATCACCGACTTGTCGTCATATCCCGCGTCGGACGAATTCGGATTCTTGTAATTGGGAGTCATGGCGCGGAACTTGCAGTTCACCATCAGGTTGTTGACGACGGTGGCAAGGCAGTTCTTCTCGACATACACGCATCCACCCTTTTCACCGTCGCGGCGCCATCCGGCATTGATGATGGTATTGTTGTAGGCATTGGCTATGGCCTGTCCGCGGGTTTCGCTCTGACCGGAGGAGGAAAGCTTCAGTCCGTTGGTGTTGGGGCTGAACATGACGTTGCCTGCAATGTCAGCCTTGACGCCGGCCTTGATGTTTACGGCCTCCGCGCCGCTGTAGCCGTTGGCTGCGAATACGTTGCCTGCAATGATGGCCGAGCCTCCCATCAGATAGATTCCGTCGCTCCATCCGTTGCGGATTATCGAGTTCGTGATGACGTACCGGCCGTTGATATTGGTGGTGGTGATCTGCGGATATGCGTCATCGCCTGCGGTGTAGATGCCGGATGTCGCGGCGGGTGAACCCTCGATGACCTGACCGCCCGTATATTCGATCACGGCATGGTCGATTACCATCTCCTGACACGATTCCGTGGCCACGATGCCGCCCCACAGGCCGGCGAAGGTGTTGGCCTCGGTGCGTCTGGATTCCTCGACGGTGAAGAGTACAGGCTGATTCTCGGTGCCCAGCACATAGAGGTTGCCCTTGACGATAATCTCGACGGGCGCGTGGTTTACTCCGACTCCGGCGGCTGAGGCCGTTATCTTCACTCCCGGCTCGATCGTGAGGCTTTTCCCCTCCGGTATGACGAGGTGACGGTCCAGGTTGATTTCCGTACCGGCCTTCCATGTGCCGGACACGGTCATCTCCGTTTCGGATATTTCGGTGTCGGCCGAAGGTTGTTCGGGATCGTTTTTGTCACTGCACGATACCAGCGGCATCGCTGCGCCGATCAAGGCGGCGAATAGTAGTTTTTTCATCTTTACGAATTTGTTGTTATTGGGTTGTTGAATGCTTGATATGGGAGTGTGTCCCGTGCGGGACGTCACAGCTTGAATCTCACGCCGAGCAGGACGGTCTGCCCGTAATGCTCCTTGCGTTCCATCACGTTGCCCCGTATACGCTTCACGTCGGTGAGTGTGTCGGTATGCGGCCCCTTGTGATAGTAGCGTATCATAGGGAGGTCGAGCAGGTTGGTGGCTTTCAGGAATATCGACAGGCCGCAACGGAACGATTTCTCGGCAGACAGTTCCATGCGGAAGTAATCGTTCTCCCAGATGTCGTTGTCATACCAGTTGCTGACGTCGGCGAGCCGGGGACTGATGTAGCTGCCTGTGAGCTGTGCGTCCCAGCCGTTGTCGCTGTCCTTGAACAGAAGCGAGAGATTGGCCACATGGGCGGCCTGTCCGAACAGCGGTCGGGTCTGTCTCACAGTTATTATGTCGTTGCCCTGCATGGTGCGTTTGTCGGTGGTGATGCGGGAGTAAGTGAAGGTGTAGTTGGCCTTGATGCCGAACTTGCTGAAATACTTCAGAATGTCGATTTCCGCCCCCATATTGTCGGCGTTGCCCATGTTCATCGGCATGTAATATGTGTCCTGTCCTTCGTTTATGAGTCCATATTCTATTGGGTTCTGCAGATGCTTGTAGAAAAGACCGGCCATGAACTGTTCAGACGATTTCGGGAAGAACTCCCACCGCAGGTCTATGTTGTCGGCCACGGTATGCTTCAGCGAGGGATTGCCCTTCTCCTTGTATTCCTCGTTGATGATGCTGTAAGGAACGATCTCGAAGAAGCTCGGACGGTTTATGGCGCGGGCATAGCTTAGGCGCAGGTTCATCCGGTCGGTAAGCATCCGCTTGATGTGCAGGCTCGGCAGGAAGTCGGTGTATTTCTGGCGTCCGGTGGGGTCAACGTCGCGCGGGAATTTCAAGGAATAACCCTGACTGGTGTATTCCACACGCAGACCTGCTATAAATTCCCAATGCGGCAGTGTGAGTCGAGCCATGGCATATCCGGCGGCTATCCGTTCGTCCGCGTCATAGTTCAGAGGGTCGCCCACGTTGCCGAACTCGCGCGGAGTAATCAGGATCCCGTCAAAATTATCCCAGTCCTGTCCGAAAACCTGGACGTGTCCGGTGCCGGTGGCGGAATCGAATGTGTATTCGTTGAAAAAGCTGTCGCGGTCCTTTGCGCGGAACATGCCGCCAATCGAGATGTCCCAGTTGCGGATATGATAACTCAGGTCAATGTATCCGGCCCAGTCGCGGTCGGAGTTGTGTTCCCAGCGACGCAGTGCGGCTTTGCTTGTGGCCAGATGGTTGCCCTGGATGTAGACGGTGGCATTGTCTGGCGTGAGGTTGGTGGCATTGGAGAAAACCGCTTTCCAGTCAACGCGCAGCTGATCGTGGAGAAATAGGTGGTTGCCTTGAAGCGTGGAATTGAATATGCCCTGACGGTTCCAGCGCATACGTACTGATGAGGTTTTGTCATCCTGCGCCTGTCGTGTCTGCTCGTTGGTCATGCTGAGCCAGCCGTTATACCACGAGAGTTTATGTTGCGGCGAGAACACATAGTCCACTTTCCCATGTATCGCAAGGCGCTGGCGGTTGTCGGAATATTCGCGGCGTTCCACTCCGTTGGTCATGTATGCGGAACGGTAATACCAATCGCTGTTCTTGCCGCGATTCAGATTTTGGTAGCTTACCGAAGCGATGACGCCCAGTCTGTTGCCGAAGAATCTGTCGCCGTATGATATGCCGGCCAGGATATCGGGCCAGGGGCGTGAACTCCTCACACGCAGATTGTTGTTGGTGAAATCAGATTCCTTTACGCCGTAATCGCCGGTCGTACCCTTTATCTCGTTGGGTGATTTACGTTGAATGGCGCCATGATCGAACGACAGGAAATCCCGGACAAAGTAAAGTGCATTGTATCCGGTGGTGATATTGGCATGAAGCATGCGGCGCGACGGCGCGTCCTTCATCACAAGGTTTACCGCACCTCCGATGCCGTCGCCTTCAAGGTTGGGCATCATGGATTTATACACCTCTATGCGGTCCAGAATCTCGGAGGGAAACAGGTCGAGGGGCACGAAACGGTTCTTGTTGTCGGGACTCGGAATCTTCACCCCGTTCACCAGAGTGTAGTTGTAGCGTTTGTCCATGCCTCTGAGAATGGCATACTGCCCCTCGCCCGAAGAATTACGCTCGGTGGTGACTCCCGACATCTTCTGGATGATGTTGCCGACTGTAATATCAGGAGAAAGTTCCATGGCGCGTGCGCTCATCACATTGACCACATTCATGGAATTTCGCTCTATCATACGTGCGCCCGCATCGGTGTTCGCGGCGGAAGCGGTAACTACCACTTCACACAGTTGTGCTGCCGATTCCGTCATGCGGATGGTGAGAAGGGAGTGTCCCGGATTGGTTACAGTCTGTGACTCATAACCCAGATAAGAGCATACCAGAGTCGGCTCTTTGACATCAGTGGATAGCCGGAAGGATCCGTCAAGACCGGTTGAGGTGCCGGACTTGGGCTGTTGTCTCACATAGACCGAAGCGCCGATCAGGGTCTCTCCGGTTGTCGAATCGACCACTATGCCGGAAATCTCCCGTCCCAATGCAGGGAGAATTGATAGCGAGCCAACGATAAGCAGCGTGATGCGTTTCATGCGATAATATTATGATTACGCTGCAAAGTTATCTCCCGATTATTTCATAAATGTTTCGTGTATGTGAACAAAATATTGCTCCTGATACAATGTGACGCTGATTCGGTTCAAGTCAGGATACAATGTAACGCTGATTCAGTTAAAGTCAGGATTCAGTGATGGACAGAACCGGATAACCTATAACGGTTTGAATCAATCCGTTTTAATGGCGGAAGCGGACCCAACGGCGTGACGAGCGGATTCGGTTTATCTTCAGGGTCGGCTCTAAAGTTGGAAAAGAGCAATTTATTCATTATTTTTGCACTACCATTATTATCCTGTCCCAGAAGAAATGACTCTCAATGATAAAGTGCTTGTATGGAATTGACTCAGATATTACGAACTTACGGACCGCTCGGCGAGGACTGTCTCGCAGATTTGAACCGGGTTGCCAAAGTCGCCCGATTTAATGCCGGCGACTACCTGATTCGTCAGGGTGAGGAATGCAAATACTTTTATTTTGTCCGCGACGGAATTCTAAGGGTGTGTCACCAGACAGAAAAAAAAGAGGACACTCTGTTGTTCGGTACGGACGGTGACATTTATACTCCCTTGCAATGCTGGATAGGACATGAGATCTCTGATTTTTCTCTTATTCCCGTCATTGAGTCGGAGGTTTACAGCATACCATATACCGACATTAATGCCTTAATGGATAAATACCCTGAATTTGTCAAATGGATGATGTTGCTGTGCGCGGGGCAGTTGCGGGCCTTGGAGCTGAAATACATCATGTTCTGCAACCTCTCGCCCGAGGAGAGATTAATCGAATTCATGAGCAAGAGCGATTCCAGACTCGGGCTTATGACGGGTAAGACCATTTCGCGCAAGGTGCCGTTGAAGATGATTGCCTCCTGGCTCGGCGTACGCCCCGAGACGCTGAGTCGCATCCGCCGGAAACTTGTGAAGCAAACCGACATCTGAAAGTATCAACATCTGAAAGTATATTGATAATAAGCCGCCGGAGCGATTATGTTGAGACTCCGGCGGCTTGTCATATCGGTTAAGAAATCAATTTATTATATCCTGGTACACAATCTTCGAGGCATTGCTTCCCTGTCGCATTATGACAATCTGACCTGCACGGGGTCTGTCAATACGATTGCCTGTCAGATCATAATATTCAACCGGAGTGACTTCGTCCCGGATGCCGGAAATGCCGCTGTATCCCGGAAACACGATACGCCCGTTCATGGAGACAAGTGCATCGTTATCGTCCGTCCATCCATATCCACCGTAAGGATCGCCTTGTATACCGAAACATGCGGCATACATGGTGAATAGCTCACCCGTCTCTACGTCCTCGGATTCCATGGAGCCAAGACTGAGCACTCCGTCCTCATATCGGGAATAGCAAAGTTCGTCTCCTATCACGGCTATCACAACCCCGGGATCCATCTGGAAAGCCCCGGCTACTGCCGACAACTGATCCATGCAATAGAACTGCCTGATGCCCATTTCCTGATTGGCGAATCCCGCTCCGGAGGCAGTGAACAATACATGTTCGGGGTCAGTGATGTCGAAGGTGATGTATCCGTTGCCTGTGTAGCTGTTGAGCTGCGCCGCCGGCGATTTCCCCTTATATGGGTCAACGAGACGATACAGGTTCGGGTTTTCATCATTGCGCTGCATTTCCACGCCATATCCCTTATCGGCTTCTTCCTGCATGGACAGGCCGGGCAGAAGCCAGGGATCATACAGTGTGGCCTCTCCAATGCCTGTCCAGTCCTGGTTGGGATCCTCGTCGGGGTCTTTCTGCTCCATCGAGGATATGTTGAACAATTCGGCTACCCCGACCTGCTGTGTATACTCCGCATCGGTGTATAGAATCCAGCCGAAACCGTGCAATTCGGGGAACAGGATCGTGCCGTTATTGTAGGTCACCGAATAGGGCGTGTAATCAAGAGTCTGGGATGACGCTACATAAGTGATAGGCCGGAACGCCATATAACGGGTTCCCGCATTGGTTGTTACCTGGCCGAGATATTCGGGATTGAATGTGATGGTGCTGTTGGAGGCATCCCACTCTCCTTTTACAGGTCGCGTAAAGTAGATGCAGTCCAAGGTGACGATATTGTCGTCAAGCGTCACGGTGCATTCCTCGGTGATGTCGCCTTTGGAATCATCGAAGTACACATCCTCGATGTGGATGGTGTAGACTCCCTCCACCGTGTTGGCACCGGTGGATTCGGAGGCGCGCAGCCTTTGGTCAAGGCCTGAAGGGATGACCTTCTTCAATTTAAGGTTAGCTCCCGGAGTATGGGACACGAGCCTGGGATTCTCCCGAAGCTGCGGCTGCTTTGCCGACATGCCCAGGGTCATGGCAACTGTCAGAATAAATACGAAAATTTGTTTCATAAAGGAACTTTTAATGAATATGTTGATTCTTTTTGCAATATTAACGCCCTGTGATATTCGCAAATTGTCATAAAAAGACTTGATTGTAATCAAGAAATGTGCCGATGGGTTTATATTTGTGACAAAATGACAAGTGGAATTGGGAAATATCGTTACCTTTGCATCATATATTATATCGGGCCTCATTCAGGACCCTGCTGACAGAAATCAAATAAACCCAATAAGTAAGCCTATGAAAAAGTTACACTTCTTATCGTTAAGCGCGTCGGCAATGATGTTTGCAGTTCCTCTCACCGCCGTTGCGGGATGGGGAACCGTGAAGAATCCGGCCGAGGTGTTGTCATCCACAGTGGAAATGTATGAGCCGAAAACCGCCTTCACAACCGACGGCAAGGCATTCGTATGTTGGCAGGAACCCGGGCAATCAGGCGCCGAACTGTTCCTTATGCTGATTGACGAACAGGGCAACAAGGCCTGGGAAAAACCCATGCAGGTGGAGAACTTCCCGCAGGCATCCTATTCCAAGGACTATTCTATGGTGACCTCAGCCGATGGAGCTGCGGTGATAGCATGGGCCGATACCCGCGACGATGAATCCGGTACGGGACACCGCCCCGTGCTCTACAAGATTTCACAGCAGGGAACACATGTATGGGGCGAGAATGGCGTTCAGTTGAGCAACAACTACAAATACCCGCCGATGCTCACACGTCTGGGCGACGAAATATATGCCGTAGTCTACAAAGCTGATGAAAACAAACTGCCGATCCTGGCCCGCCTCAACGACAACGGAAAGTTTGCCACAATGATGGATGATTTCTCTGGTCAGATCGCCGCCGGCGCAGGTACGGACTTCATACGCGTTTATGCTGTTTCCGACCAGGGAACGATGGCTATGCGATACACATGCGATTTCGACGAGGTCTGGAAGGCTCCGGTAACCTTGTCGACCGACGAATATTCCGGCTTTAACAAGTTTCCTTACAGCATCGCTCCGGACGGCGACGGCGGTGTGGCCGTGACATTTGTCCGCAATTTCGGTGATTACCAGACTATGCCCGTGGTGCAGCATGTGGACAAGGATGGAAACAACACATTCAGCCAGGCTATGGATGTAGTGACCGAGGAACTTTACTCACGTGACAACACATTGATTGCAGTCAACCCCGGGAGCAAGACTATCATGACAGCATATTCCGTAATGCGCGGTCAGTATGCCTTAGGCGGTCAGGCTTTCTCGTTTACCGGTGATTATCGCTGGGGTGATGAAGGTAAAATCCTGTCGACAAAGGATGATGTCTCGGGATTTTCCTACCGCCCGCTGAGAGTGGAGCCATACCAGAACGACACCTGGATGGTGGCATACGTCGATGTGATTGAATTCGGCAAGAAACAAGGCTATATGTGCATAGTCAACAGCAACGGAAATGTTGAACGTAACGTGAAATTCGGCAACGAATGCACCTTCGACTATCCCGCCACCAACTTCTCCGACGGCAATCTTGACGTGCTTTACTTCAACGAGAACAGCGTGGACGGCGCCACTGTCTATACACTGAACAGCGTGCGTGTAAACGTAGGAGAAACTTCAGGAATAACCGGCATGGCGGCTCCGACAGGAAATGCCTCTGTCTACGACCTGCAGGGACGCAAAGTCTCGCTCAAGGAGGCCGGTCATGGCGTATTCATCCGCGTGGATGAGAACGGCAACGTATCCAAGGTAATGAAATAAACAACAGGTGTCATGAATATATTAAAACATTTCCTGACAGTCGCGTTGTTCGCCGGTATCACGGTCTCCGTATCCGCGGAGACCGTGACGGATACCTGGAATTTCAACAAGCCGGCCCCAGGAAAATACACAGACTTTTATCTTAGCACTGACAGCAGCAGCCCCGATTATTATGGCAATTACCTGCCTGAAGGCTGGATGATTCTCGGGACAAACAGCTATGGCTGGAAAATCAGCCCCCGCAAGAACGGAGTGGACAATCTGCCATGTCTGGTAGCGCTTGATTACAATAATAAAAGCGTAGCGATGGTATTCTTTGCCCACAAGGGCACTCTCGGTTTCAATATGAAGGCCCGTTCCTCCACCTCTACTTATTCGGTTATCAGGCTGTTTGAAGCCACTCCCGGCGACGACACCTACATTGCGGGCGACCTCTCGGTCATGAAAGAAGTGGAGGACCTTTCAGCAACCGATTACAAGGTAATCAATATCGAGGTCCCGGCCGACGGCTACTATGCACTCACGATCACGGGACAGCAATACATCAACGACATCTCCAATTCCTACGAGGCGACAAACACGCAATTCAGCGCCGGCGGGTTCGTGACTGACGAGGCGCAGACCCCTGTGGCCGGTGTCGCCGTCAAGGTGGGCGAAACCGATACATTGACCGATGCCGAAGGAAAGTGGAGTGTCACCGGACTTGTGGCCGGATCATATACGGCAGAGTTCGGCAAAACCGGATATGTGTCGCAATCGGTTCCTTTCGATATCACGGATGCCGACAAATCCGATATATCCGTCGTGCTGAAACCGGTCATGCTCTCGTTTACTGCCCGGGTAACGAGTGGGGGAGAAGCGCTGACAGATGCCACGGTCACCTTGACGGATCCGGACAGCGATGTAATGACTGTTCCTGAATCCGAGACTCCCGGCGTTTATGTATTGGACAATATCAACGCTGTTGTGGCAGCCGATAAGCCTTACACCGTTTCGATCGATCATCCCGGTTATAAGAACGAAAGTGCTACCGTGGTCTTCGACTACACGAATGTCGACAACGCATACACGCTCACTCAAGTGGAGACCGTATTGACCGGCACCGTAACCGCATCCGACGGCAATACGCCTTTGAATGGTGTGGAAATCTCCCTGGCAGCGTCGGATGACGAGACCGATAAATATACATCCACAACGGATGATCAGGGGAAATATGTCATCTCGCTGAAAGGAGTCATCGCCGAAACGTATAAGCTCACGGCCTCCCGTGACGGCTATGTTGATTACACCACCAACGTCGGCAACCTGAAATATGGGGAGGAAAACACCCTTTCGTTCAGTATGAATATCACCTTACCCAGCGGGGTGAACGACATTGATTTCACACAGCGCCAAGCTGATATTTTTACAATCGACGGTAAGAAGATAAAGGCGGGCGACACTCTCGCTCCAGGCATCTACATCATTGACGGCAAAAAAGTAATGATCCGCTGAGAGTGTGTTTACTTTTAAATCAAATTAAGATTGAGAGGATTTTTTGAGATGATTTTGCAAGCCAAGGAGGGAGCGGTGCGGGCACCGTGACCGACGAGGCTTGGCAAAATCAGCCAAAAAAGACCTCAATATTAATTTGAAGTTTAAATAATCACCCTATTCATTAGTTAAAACGGTATAAAAGTAAACACACTCTAAGATAACGCATTGAATTTAGTCTCAGTTTATTAACTTGCATTATTCAGGCCCTGTTCCTATGGGATTATTCCTTAAAGAACAGGGCCTTGATTTTTGTCGTAACGTTAGTACCGGAAGCGGAACCATTTGCGACGGCGGCTGGTGCCAGTTTCGTCGCATGAGGTGTCGTAGTAGGCGTTGATAAGTTCGGCGATGCGGTCGTGGCGCACGCCGAATACCTGTTCCAGACCGGCGCTTTCGATGAAAGTCCGGGATTCCTCCAGCATCGAGTCGAATCGTGAACGCGCGGCGGTCATGCCGGTGCCGTTGCGACGTTGCAGCCATTCCAACATCAGCTCCGGAACGTAGATCAGCAGGTCGGCGATTTTCTCCGGGTCGGGGCCGAGAGTGCGGAAATTCTTCACTAATGTTTTGATTTCCGTCATGTCCGGCTTGCGGCGCGGCTTGTCATGAGGCAGGAAAAATAGTTTATGGATGCGTTCCTTGACGCGTTCCAGTTCCTTATCCTCGTCGGGATTGGCCCAGAATTCAAGAAAATCCTTCGCATCCTTGCGGCAGGAATACAGATCCATCAGCAGGTTCACGAGTCCCTCCTGATCCAGCTCCTTCAGCGCCTTTTTGACCGATGCTTTCGACATATCTCTTGAATGAATCCACAAATATAACAAATTATCTTCAAATCCGGCCAGAAAATCCGGGTCACTTAGCTAATAATTCCGAAATCAGGGGTATATCTCGCATAAAATTCGTAAATTTGTATTGATAAAACGATTACGATGGCACAAGAAATAGCCCCTAACCTCGAAAACAAGCTCTATGATGACGTCTGCAACATCATAGAGCAAGCCCGTTATCGGGTAGCCGTGTATGTAAATTCCGAGGCATCCATGATGAACTGGAATGTCGGCAAACGAATCAAGGAAGATGTACTTCTCAACAAACGGGCAGATTATGGAGAACAGGTTCTTAAACGTTTGGCTCAAAGATTGAGAGCCAGATATGGAAGCGGCTGGGGTTATCAGAAACTCCAACATTGTGTACGCGCCGCGTACACTTTCAGTGAGGAAGAAATAATGTACGCAGTGCGTACACAATTAAGCTGGACACATTTAAGGTCATTGATGGCGGTGCCGAATGCTCTTGCACGTCAGTTTTACATGGAAATGTGTCGCATAGAACACTGGTCAACACGTACCCTTGATGAAAAAATCGATGCGCAGTTGTTCGAGCGTACAGCCATCAGTCGCAAACCCGATGAAGTGATAAAGGCTGAATTGGAGAAATCGAAGGAGAAAAACGAGATACAGCCGGATATGGTTTTCAGAAGCAGTTATTTCCTTGATATGCTTGGGCTGCCTGATGTATTCAGCGAAAGTGAACTGGAAACTGCCATACTGAATCAGATTCAGTTGTTCTTGAAGGAGTTCGGTTCTGATTTCGCATTTGTAGACAGGCAAAAACGGATACCTGTTGACGGAGTGGATTATAAACTGGATTTACTGTTTTTCCACCGAGGGTTGAAGCGGTTGGTAGCGATTGACCTAAAATTGGGTAAATTCAAACCTGCCTATGAAGGGCAGATGCTGTTGTATCTACGCTATCTAAATCGACATGACCGCAGGGATGGCGAAGAATCGCCCATAGGTCTGATCCTATGCTCCGAAGGCAATACCGAACATATTGAGTACCTTATGCTTGACGAGGATTCACCCATAAAAGTAGCTCAATACTACACCAAATTGCCGGATAAAAAATTATTATCTGAAAAATTGCAAAGGGCGATTGCGGTTGCTAAGGAGCATTATCGCCTGAAAGAATCTCAAGGAGAATAACAATCATGATATGCCCGATGTGGAGAGGGCGAAATAGTCGTGGAACGGAAATTCTTCACTAATGTTTTGATTTCCGTCATGTCCGGCTTGCGGCGCGGCTTGTCATGAGGCAGGAAAAATAGTTTATGGATGCGTTCCTTGACGCGTTCCAGTTCCTTATCCTCGTCGGGATCGGCCCAGAACTCAAGAAAATCCTTCGCATCCTTGCGGCAGGCATACAGATCCATCAGCAGGATCACGAGCCCCTCGTGATCCAGCTCCTTCAGCGCCTTTTTGACCGATGCCTTCGACATGTCAAGGCATCAGTTGTCGGGCTGCAGGAATATGTCGCCGGTATTGAAGTCTATACGCCATGAATGGTCCGGAATGGATTCCCAGTCATATTTTTCAGCCATATCCGACCACCACTGCTGGAAGTCGGCCGATGTCCTGCCCATATCGGTAACGAGTTTCTCGTAGAGGGCTTCATTGGAGGGGTCAATTATTTTGGCCAATTCCACGAGTCCGTTGCGGCGCTCATGAAGTTTCTGTATGGTTGCGCTTTCTTCGGGTGTTACCTGACCTACCTTCTTTTCCATAATATTTAGGTGTGATTATTTATAATTTCAAAGCTTGCAGATGTCAAAAGGATCAAGATAATCGATTTCAGGTATGTCACGATCCATAAATACCGTTGGGTTCAGTTTGCGGGTGGCCTCTATGAATTTCCGGCTTGCGTTTCGTTCGAGATGCGAGATGACGCACTGCTCATGCCCGGGGGTGTTGACCTCCCACGTGTCAGTTTTGTTAAGCCATACGCAACGTCGGCAATGCCAGGCATCGCAGGCGCAACATATTGCAGCACGGTCAATTCCGTACAGTTCACTGTTTCCGATTTTCAGTCCGTTGTCAATGTCTCCGCATGGCAGGATATTGTCGTAGTAAAAAGCCGGACATGGGTAGAAATTGCCGTCAGGGGCAATTGTGATACTTGAATCGCCGGCACCGCAGTTGTTCATGGAAGACAACATCACGCGGTCCGACAACAGATTGAGCTGCGAAGATCCTCCGTAGGCATATATCTCCGCCATACGACATGCCATATATTCCAGATCATCCTTGTATAGGGCCATGTCGGCGTCAGTCGCCTTATGTGCATCTGTCAGCACCACGTTGATGCGTCGCGCTGACTTCAGTTTATTCATCAGAATATCCCGATTCTCATGCAGTTCAGCCAGGGAAGTCCGCAAAATATAAACCGAATCGTCGTTCATGTCAAGCGAAGGTATGCTTTCCCATCCTGACACGATTTTGACATCCGCGTTTTCAAGTCGGGCGGAGCCTATGACGGAATGGTCCGTCATGTCAAGGACTTCCGCATATTCCGCCGGCAGCGGGTAGTCCGGCATGATCACCTGGACGGTCAGGTTTTCCACCATGGCATAGCGGACGGCCTTCTTCAGCACGTCCAGTGGCATCAGGCGACGGGAAGTCCTGTCGGGATAATAACAGAATGACGGAGCATTGTCGTCAAGCAGAATTATGAGGTATTGAAGCATTTGCTTGTCAGATTGTTTTCGGCAGGGATTTGCCTTCCTTCTCCAGTTTGCGGTATAGTTTGTTCCAGTAATAATTATTGGCGCGTACCCTGGCCTTGTGCAGGAGGCATATAGCTGTTGCGCGCTGGTATATGGTGTCGGTTTCAGCAGCGTCATAGTTCTCGCCCTGACACCAGGCGCAACCGGAAGCTACCTCACATTCGATGCATTTCCGTGGACTTTGCATCTGTCGCGTCAGTGTAAGGAATGGCCGGAGTTTGTTTTTGTCTATGCCATCGTCGACATTGCCTATGATCCGGGCTTTTTTCGACCTCAGTGAATACTGCGCAAAGCGTGTGCACGGATAGAAGTTTCCTGCGGCGTCAATGGACAGCATACGGCCGGCCCCGCACCAGTTTCCCTTTTCTATGTCCGGCATAGGCTTGCCTATGTCTTCGCTGAAAAATGAACACACATAGTCAAGGTACATATCATTGTCGATGATGTCGTCGGCCAATGACATCAATTGCTCCTGGAATAATCTGTCATCGCCCTCCTTCCATACATTTTCGAACACGGCATTGATGTTGACCTCGTGAATACCCAGCGAAAACAGATGCATTACGCTTTCGCGAATATACGGGATGTCGGCACTGCTCACCGTCACTTTGGTCGCTTCGTCAGGAAACTGTTCGAGCCAAAGTGGTATGTTGCGCACCACGTCGTCGTACGATCCCTTCCCGGATCCTTTATAAACGCGGTTCAGGTCGTGCTTGAACCGGGTGCCGTCTATGGTGATACCGATGCTCAGATGCTCGCGGTTCTTGGTTATGAACCTCTGTACCTCCGGCGAATCGTAATTGATGCCATTTGTCGAGAACGAGAATCTGTATGAGTCGAACCAGTGATGGTTGCGCCTGAAAGTCTCGATCTTGATATAATCGCATATCCGGTCGATCAGTTCAATCTCCAGAAACGGCTCGCCTCCGATGAAATCCCATTCCACTGACTCCTCAGGCATTTCCTCCTCATGGTCCAGAATGTAGTCAATCGCCTTTTGCGCTACTTCAAACGACATGCGTTCATGACTGTTCTTGCCTACAAGATAACAATACTTGCAGGCAAGCTGACAATCCTTGGTCACGATAAAGGTGATGCATTTAGCTTCACCTTTGCCCCAGCCTTTGTCGCTTTGTTTGATTTCCGAAATATCCGACATCAGCGAACGTGTCCTTTACAGCTCTTTTTACAGCCCTTGGTGCATTGTGTCAGGCATGATGTATTGCAGGATCCCTTGCAGCCACTCTTGCACTTATCCTTGCAGGAATCCTTGCACCCGGTCACACATGACTGCGTGCATTGGGCCGAACAGGATTTTCCACATCCCGAGCATCCTGACGAGCCTGAGCCCGAACTGGATGATGACTTGGCACTATCTATGCAGCTTCCCTTGCAATTGCTGAAGCAGAAATGATAGCAATTCGATTTACAGCTGGAATCTACCTTGTATACTATTCCCTTGCATTCGTTCATGCAATTTTTGGAACAGCCGACACATCCTCCTTCCGGTTCATCATTACCCCCGCCTCCGCATGAACTCAGCAGACCCGGGCCGATTGTGACCATGGCGACCATTGGCAATATGGTGCGGGCTGCCTTGCGGAAAAAACTGCGGCGCGACATCAAGATCTCGTCGTCTTCTTCTCTTTTGCTCATTGTAAGTTGTTTTGTCGGAATATAAAAATATTCTATTCCGTCTATTTTTCTGCAAAAATAATAAAAAAAACAGTATTACGAATCATTTCCATATAAAATTTTTAAGAAACAATACTTTATGTAAGGCTTGGGACAGCCGCGCAACTGGAATGACGACGTCCACGTCGTCAACATGCAGGCGGTGAGGACACCGCCTCTCCAGTCGCCGATGCTCCTGTTCTCCTGTTCTCCTGTCAAGTTATATATGCAGGCGGTGGGGACACCGCCTCTCCAGTCGCCGATGCTCCTGTTCTACTGTTCTCCTATCAGGTTTATGTGCAGGCGGCGGGGACACCGCCTCTCCAGTCGCCGATGCTCCTGTTCTACTGTTCTACTGTCAAGTTTATGTGCGGGCGGTGGGATGCCGCCGCTCCGGTTTTCGGGGCAATCTGTAAAAAAGATTATAAATTAGGTAAATAAGGGAAGTGTGTTTGGGAAATTTTCGCTAAATTTGCGGAAACTAACCGAAATCAGAATGTTGCGACGTATTCGAATCATACTTGCGGCCATATTCATCGTGTGCATCACCATGCTGTTCCTGGACCTGTCGGGATTCTTCCATACATGGTTCGGATGGATGGCCAGAATTCAGTTTCTGCCGGCATTGTTCGCCCTGAATGCGGGCGTCGTGGCGGTCCTTGTGGCACTGACCCTGGTGTTGGGGCGCGTCTATTGCTCGGTGATATGCCCGTTGGGCGTGATGCAGGACTGCATATCATGGCTGAGCGGGCGCCGCAAAAAGAAGAAATACAGATTCTCGTATTCTCCGGCAAAGAATTGGTGGCGCTACACGGTGCTCGGCCTGTTCATAATCGCCATGATTGCGGGCGTAGGCTCGTTCGTGGCCCTGCTGGCGCCTTACAGCTCGTATGGCCGCATAGTGTGGAACCTGCTCGGCCCGGTGTATGACGCCGGCAACAACCTGATGGCAAAGATAGCCGAGCATTTCAACAGCTATGCCTTCTATGAGAAAGAGGTGTGGATTCGCAGCATTCCGACCTTTATCATCGCCGCCGGCACGTTCGTGGCCCTGTTCATACTGGCGTGGCGCAACGGACGTACATATTGCAACACCATCTGTCCGGTGGGAACCATATTGGGAGTACTCTCGCGCTTCTCGCTGTTGGGTATACGCATCAACAAGGACAAATGCGTGGAATGCGGTCTCTGCTCGCGCAAATGCAAGAGCTCGTGCATCGACGGCAAGAACCGCAAGGTGGACTACAGCCGCTGCGTGGCCTGTATGGATTGTATCGACACCTGCACGCATCATGCCATAACATACGGAATGCGTTGGGGCAAAAAGGTTACGTTTCCCGATGATGGCGGGAAGAAAGATGAAATGAAACAGGAATCCGGGGCCAATGAAAAGACGGAGAAGATAGACGAGAGCCGTCGCGCCGTGCTGACCGCCGGAACGATTGTCGCCGCCTCGGCACTGGTAAACGCGCAGGCCAAGAAGGTGGACGGCGGACTGGCCGAGATTGTGGATAAAAAGGTGCCGAAGCGAAAGACGCCGATAGTGCCTCCCGGTGCCGTCAGTCTGAAACACTTCAGTCAGCATTGCACCGCCTGTCAGCTGTGCGTGTCCAACTGTCCGAACAACGTGTTGCGCCCGTCGGGCAACGTCATGACGCTGATGCAGCCCGAGTCGTCGTACGAGCGTGGTTATTGCCGCCCGGAATGCACCAGATGTTCGCATGTATGTCCCACGGGAGCAATCCTGCCGATCACACGCGAGGAGAAAACCGCCATACAGATAGGCCATGCCGTATGGATAGCCGACAACTGCATTCCGCTGACCGACGGCGTGGAGTGCGGAAACTGCGCCCGTCACTGTCCCGCCGGAGCCATTATCATGGTGCCGTCGAAGAAGGACGACCCTGCGTCGGTCAAGGTGCCGGTTGTAAACACGGCACGATGCATCGGATGCGGCGCCTGTGAGAATCTCTGCCCCGCGCGGCCTTTCAGCGCAATATACGTGGAGGGCTACAGCGTGCATCATGACATTTAATTCAGAAAAACTATGAAGCTATTCCATAATAAGAAGCATGAGGTGTCGCGCCGCGATTTTCTGAAGATGATGGGCACGGCGGGTATGACCGCCGGGCTTTCCGCCTGTGGGGTGCAGAACCGTAAGAGCGACGCGACTTCCGAAACCTCCGAACCCCCGAAGGGCCAGATGACATACCGCGTGAATCCGAGTACCGGCGACCGAGTGTCGCTGTTGGGATTCGGTATGATGCGCCTTCCGTCGGTCAGCGGCAAGTCGGCCCGCGAACAGGGCGACGAGATTGACCAGGAACAGGTGAACCGGCTGGTGGACTATGCCATAGAGCACGGCGTGAACTATTTCGACACGTCGCCGGCCTATTGCAAGGGTCAGTCCGAACATGCCACCGGCATTGCCCTGAGCCGTCATCCGCGCGACAAATATTTCATAGCCACGAAGCTGTCGAACTTCGCGCCCGAAAGCCAGTCGCGCCAGGCTTCTATCGACATGTACCGTAACTCGCTGAAGGAACTGCAGACCGACCATATCGACTACATGCTGCTGCACGGCATCGGCATGGGCGACGACGGCATGGAGGAGTTCGAGAACCGATACATGAAGAACGGTATGCTCGACTTCCTGCTTAATGAACGCAAGGAGGGGAGGATACGCAACCTCGGTTTCTCGTATCACGGCGACATCAAGGTGTTCGACTATCTGCTGTCGCGTCACGACGAATATAAATGGGACTTCGCGCAGATCCAGCTCAATTATCTGGACTGGAAACACGCCAAGGCGACGAACGAACGTAATACCGATGCCGAATACCTGTATCACGAGCTGGAGAAGCGCAACATACCGGCAGTGATAATGGAGCCGCTGTTGGGCGGACGCTTGGCCAAAGTGCCGGATTATGCCGTGGCCGACATGAAGCAGCGCGATCCCGACCGCAGCGTGGCGTCGTGGGCGTTCCGGTTTGCCGGAAGTTTCCCGGGGGTGCATACCGTTCTGAGCGGAATGACCGAAATGGAGCACCTGAAGGACAATCTCAGGTCGTTGGCTCCGTTAAAACCATTGACGGACGATGAATTCGCATTCTTAGAGCGTATAGCCACGAAGATGGTGACCATGGACACGATACCCTGCAACGACTGTAAATACTGCATGCCGTGTCCATACGGCATCGACATCCCCTCGATTCTGCAGCACTACAACAAATGCGTCAACGACGACCATCTGCCGCAGGATGTGGGCGATCCCGATTACCGCGAGGCCCGCAGGGCGTTCCTGGTGGGTTACGACCGCAGCGTGCCCAAGCTGCGCCAGGCCAGCCACTGCATCGGGTGCGGCCAGTGCGCGCCTCATTGCCCGCAACGCATCGACATCCCGGCCGAACTGCACAGAATCGACCGGTATGTGGAACAACTGAAACAGAATTTTCCAAAGAAAGCATAATAAAGTGAAAAGAGTTGAAAGAGTTTAAAAAGTTAAGATAATTCCAAGACACGACATTCGGAGTTTGAACATTTATCTTGAACTTTTTCAACTTTATAAACTTTGTAAACTAATTGATAATGACGAATATATTAGCATTTATAGGCGGACTCGGGGTACCCGAGATTCTGCTGATAGCACTGGTGGTGCTGTTGTTTTTCGGCGGCAAGAAGATACCCGAGATGATGCGCGGCCTCGGCAAAGGAGTGCGCTCGTTCAAGGAGGGTATGAACGACATAGAGAAGACGGTTAACGACGACCCGACCAAATTTACCGGCGAGGAAAAAGCGAAAGAGGGAGAGGGGAAGTGAGCGCCGAGAAATGTCTGACCGTGTGGGACCACCTTGACGAGCTACGTGACGTAATAGTCCGGAGTCTCGTGGTGACGGTGGTGTTCGGCATCGTGGCGTTCTTTTTTCGCGACCAGGTGTTTGCCGTGATACTTGCACCGCGCGATTCCGGCTTCGTCACCTACCGGTGGCTGTCGGCCCTTGGCGGCATCTTCTCGCAGGGAGGCACCGAGCAGTTCGACGTCAGGCTGATCAACACCGGGCTGGCACAGCAGTTCATGATACATGTCAAGATGTCGTTTGCCGTCGGAGTGCTGTTGGCGTCGCCTTATATTCTGTACCAGCTGTTCCGGTATGTGTCGCCGGCCCTGTATGCCGACGAGCGGCAATATGCCACTAAAGTGGTGGGCGGCGGCTACCTGATGTTCATGATCGGGGTGGCCGTCAGCTATCTGTTGGTGTTTCCGCTGACATTCCGGTTTTTGGGTACATATCAGGTTAATGCTGACGTCGAGAACATGATCAACCTTCAGTCGTACATCAGCACGTTGCTTACCATGTCGCTGGCCATGGGGATAGTGTTCGAGATTCCCGTGCTGTGCTGGCTGTTCGCCAAACTCGGTTTTCTGACCGACGGCTTCATGCGCCGTTACCGCCGTCACGCCATAGTGCTGATACTTATTGTGGCCGCAGTCATCACGCCCACCTCCGACGTATTCACGCTGTCGGTAGTGGCGCTCCCCATGTATCTGCTGTATGAATTCAGCATCCTGCTGGTACGCCGGTCGACACCCGGTAAGTCCGGCGAGGCGGATGCCAATAATGAAGATTCCGGCCTATCATTACTTTAGAGGTGCGAATCGACAGGAATTGTCACCTTGAAAGGGACGATTTAGCTGATTTTGTCACCTTGAAAGAGGCTGTGTCAAAATGGCGCAGCCTCTTTTTTTGTAACATGCAGTAAAACATAA